>JACTMO010000024.1 GCA_014584605.1 Bacteroidota bacterium
AAAGGCCCTGAAATGGGCATAAAATGCACAAAATGACCCATGCCCGCATCCAGCCTGATCACCCCCTCTGCTCGTATTCGGTTCTTCGGACCACCCCTTGCTGCCGCGTTGGAACCTTTCACAGGAGCTCCCGCTACGCCGCGCATGTCCCGCCTTGCATGAAGTCGAAAAGAGGGGCAGAACTTCAGTTGACCAGCTTGGGGGACAGCACCCTCAGTGCAGTTCGTAGAGCTTGCCCGGGAGGCTGCGCACCACGCCGTTGAACTCCAGGTTCAGCAGCAGTGACGCGGCCTTGCCGGGGTGCAGGCGGCTGCGCAGGCAGAGGTCGTCAATGCCGGTGCGCCCGCCGGTGCGCAGCAGGTCCACCAGCAGCTGTTCCTCTGCGCCCAGAGCGGGGAAAAGCGCCGGTTGGACGGCGGCCTTGCGCGCCGGGGCCTTGTGGTTCCAGTCCAGGCGGGTGAGCAGGTCGGCGGCGCAGGTGATGAGGGCGGCCTTGTGCTGCTGGATGAGCCGGTTGCAGCCCTCGCTGCGGGCATCGCCGGGCCTGCCGGGCACCGCCAGCACCTCGCGGTCGTAGCTGTCGGCGATGTCGGCCGTGATGAGGCTGCCGCCCTTAGGACCGCTTTCCACCACCACGGTGCAGTCGCTCAGGCCGACGATGATGCGGTTGCGCGCCGGGAAGTTGCCGGGGGCGAAGGGCGATCCGCTGGGCAGCTCGCTCACCAGGGCACCTTGTGCGGTCAGCTCGCGGGCCGTGGCCGCGTGCTCGGCGGGGTACAGCTTGTCCAGTCCGTGGGCCAGGCAGGCCACCGTGGGCATCCCCTGGCGGAGGGCGGTGCGGTGCGCCACGATGTCGATGCCGTAGGCAAGCCCGCTCACGATGGTGACCCCCGCGGGCCCAAGGCCTTCCACCAGTTCGCTGCAGAAGCGCCTGCCGTGCTCGGTGGGGGTGCGGGTGCCGACGATGCTCACCATGCGGCCGGCGTCCAGGTCGGCAGTTCCACGTACGTACAGCAGCACCGGGGCATCCTCGGCCTGGGCGAGGCGCCGGGGGTAGCCGTCGTCCAGGTAGAAAAGCATGCGCAGGCCTTGCTTGCGCACACGGTCCAGCTCCCGTTCGGCGGCGGGCAGAACGCGGCGGTCGGTGATGCTGGCCGCCAGCTTGGGCCCGATGCCGGGCACCTTCTCCAGGGAGCGCCGCACCTTGGGGTCGGTGAACAGGGCGTCCACCCCGCCGCAATAGGCCACCAGGTTGCGGGCGTTCACCGGCCCGATGCCCTTGAGCATGCCCAGAGCGATGCGATGCACCCAGGTGCGATCGCCCTCCGGGGGGGCTGACGGACTTTGCGTCATGGCGGTCCCGCCCAAGATAGCCGCACATCGGATCGTGGACGAACACCGCACGCCCGTCAGACCCCCTTCCGCAGCTTTGGTTATTTTCGACCCGCCACCAGACCCCATGAGGAACCGCTTCGCATGCCTTGCCCTGATGCTCGGGGCCGGTGTGCAGGCCCAACGGCAGGCCGTGCTGCTGGGCCGCATCACCGATACCGCATCAGGCACGGGCCTGATCGGCGTCAACGTGCTGGCCGGCCCCGGCCTGGGCACCGCCACCGACGCCAACGGGGCGTACCGCCTGTCGCTGGACCCCGGGGAGCGCTCCATAACCTTCTCCCTGCTGGGCTATGCCGAGGAGACCCGTTCGGTGGTGCTGGTGGGGGGCCAGGAGACGCGGGTGGATGTGGCCTTGCGTGCCTCGGCGACCCAACTGGACATGGTGGTGGTGACGGCGGGCAAGTTCGAGCAACGGGTGGGGGAAGTGAGCCAGAGCCTGAGCGTGCTTCGGCCCGAGGTGATCCAGAACAAGAACATCACCAACGTCAACGAAGTGTTGGGCCAGGTGCCCGGGGTGGTGATCATCGACGAGGACCCGCAGATCCGCGCGGGCAGCGGCTTCAGCTACGGGGCCGGCAGCCGGGTGATGGTCCTGGTGGACGACCTGCCGGTGCTCAGCGGCGATATCGGGCGCACCTCGTGGAGCATCGTGCCCACCGAGAACGTGGAACAGATCGAGGTGATCAAGGGCGCCAGCAGCGTGCTGTACGGCAGCGCCGCCCTCAGCGGGGTCATCAACGTGCGCACCGCCTATCCGCGCGACGAGCCCTCCACCCGGGTGAACGTCTACGCCGGCCTCTACGACAACCCGCGCGACCGGTCGGCCCGCCCGCGGAACGACCGCAACCCGGTGCTGGGCGGAACCAACTTCTTCCACAGCCAGCGCTTCGGCCAATGGGACGTGGTGCTCGGCGGCAACCTGGTGTGGGATGAGGGCTTCCTGGGGCCCGAGAGCGTGGGCAAGGACACCCTGAACAAGGACGATCCGAAATACGCGACACCGGCCGGCTACGACCACCGGGTGCGGGTGAACGGAGGTGTGCGCCACCGGCACAAGAAGGTCAAGGGGCTCAACTACGGGATCAACGCCAACGCCATCCGCGCCGAGAACACCAGCGTGTTCATCTGGGACGACGTTCGGGAGAACATCTATCGCCCCGAGAACGGCACGGTGACCACCACCCAGGGGATGCAGTACTACGTGGACCCCTACGTGAACTACCTGAGCGACAAGGGCACGCGCCACAGCCTGCGCGGCCGCTACTTCAACCAGAAGTTCGACAACAGCGGCAACCAGAGCAACGCCAGCCACTTCCTGTACGGCGAGTACCAGGCGCAGCAACGCATGGACATCTGGGGGGAGACGGTGCTCACCGGGGGCATCGTGGCGCAACGTACCCGATCCATCGCGCTGCTGTACAGCGGCAACCCCGACGGCGATGCGGAGAACACCGCCACCAACACCGCGGCCTACGTGCAGGTGGACCAGAAGCTGCTCAAGGAAAGGCTGGCCCTGAGCGCCGGTCTGCGCTACGAGAGCTTCACGGTGAACGAGGACCAGCAGGCGGTACCGGTGTTCCGTGCCGGCGGCACTTTCCGCGTGCTCAAGGGCACCTTCCTGCGGGCCAGCTACGGACAGGGTTTCCGCTTTCCCACCATCGGTGAACGGTTCATCCGCACCAATGTGGGCCAGCTCAACATCTACCCCAACCCGGACCTCGAGCCCGAGGAAAGCTGGAACGCCGAGGGCGGCATCAAACAGGGCTTCCGCATCGGCGGCTTCACCGGTTATTTCGATGCGGTGTACTTCCAGCAGGAGTACAGCCGCTACATCGAGTTCACCTTCGGCCAGTGGGCCGTGCCCACCTTCACCAACTTCGCCGGCCTGGGCTTCAAGTCGGTGAACACGGGTAACGCGCGGGTGAGCGGCCTGGAGCTGGAACTGGCGGGCAAGGGCCGGGTGGGGGCCGTGGACCTCATGGTGCTGGCGGGCTATACCTGGTCCAGGCCCATCACCACCACCCCCGACCAGGTGTACGCCCAGCCGATCATCCCGGGCTATCCCCCGTCCACCTACAGCAACACCAGCTACGACGCCTCGGAGGACCTGCTCAAGTTCCGGGTGGAGCACCTGCTCCGCGCCGATGTGCAGGCCGAATGGCGACGCCTGAGCGCCGGCCTGAGCGTGCGCTACAACAGCCATGTGCGCAACATCGACAAGGTGTTCGTGGCCCTGGACGAGAGTGAACAGGAACTGACGGCCCTGCGCACCGGCGTGTCCGAATGGATGGCCACGCACCGCAGCGGCGACACCGTGCTCGATGCCCGCGTGGGCGTGCGTATCGGCGCCAACAACCGGGTGGCTCTGGTGGTGAACAACCTGACCAACCTCACCTACGCCATCAGGCCCCTGAGCGTGGAGGCGCCGCGCACCTTCCAGCTGCAGCTCAGCCGAAGCATCTGACCCCCTTGCGGATCCTGGGCGTCATTCCTGCGCGCTACGGCAGCAGCCGCCTGCCGGGCAAGGTGCTGCTGGACATCGGCGGGCGCAGCATGGTGGCGCGGGTCCTGGAACGGGCCCGGCGCTGTGCCGCGCTGGACACCGTGGTGGTGGCCACGGACGATGCGCGGGTGGCCGATCATGTGCGCGGCCTCGGCGGGCAGGCCGTGATGACCTCCGCCGACCACCCCAGTGGAACGGACCGCTGCCACGAGGCCCTGCAGCGCATGGGCCGCGACCGGTTCGATGCGGTGGTCAACATCCAGGGCGACGAACCCTTCATCGAGCCGGGCCAGGTGCAGGAGGTCTGTGCGGCCCTGGAGCAGGCCTCGGGCGGCATCGCCACCCTGGCCCAGGAGGTCTTGGACGACCGGGACCTCGACGATGCCGGGGAGGTGCTCATCACCACCGACGTGCACATGGACGCACTCTACTTCAGCCGCGCCGCCATCCCCTTCCTGCGCGATCCGGGTCCGGGCCCGCGCCATCGCCGTTTCCGCTACCTGAAGCATGTGGGGCTGTACGCCTATACGGCCGGGGCGCTGGAGGCGATCGTGAAGCTGCCGCCCTCGTCCCTGGAGCGCGCCGAGGCGCTGGAGCAGTTGCGCTGGCTGGAGCACGGCCACAAAGTGCGCGTGGGGCTCACCACCTTCCCGTCCTTCTGCGTGGACACCGAGGCCGACCTGGCGGAGGCCCGGCGGCGGGCGGCATTGTAATTTGGCCGTCGCCGATGGCCCTTGAGCGCGACATCCACGACCTGCTGCACCATCACGACTGTGTGATCGTGCCGCGCTTCGGCGGGTTCCTGGCCCACTACCGCCCGGCCCGGCTCGATGAGACGCACCGCCTGCTGCACCCGCCCGCCCGCGAACTGAGCTTCAACCGGCACCTGGTGCGCAACGATGGGCTCCTGGCCGACCACCGGGCCCGCCGTACCGGCGAGGGCTTCGACGAGGCCTCCGGCCTGATCGCGCGTGAGGTGGAGGACTGGCAGGCGCGCATCGCCCGCGACCGTCGCCTGGAGCTGCCGCGCATCGGCACCTTCCACACCGATGCGGAGGGCAATCTGCAGTTCGACCCCGACCGCCGGGTGAACTTCCTGCGCGATGCGTATGGACTGCGGCCCGTGGCGGCCGTGCCTGTCGCCCGTCGCGAGGCCGCGGCGCCCGTCCCCGTTGTTCGCACCCTGCCGCCGGAGGAACCGGCCGGTGAAAGGCACCGCCCGTTGCTCTGGGCGGCCGCCGCCACCACCGGACTGCTCTTCCTGGTCGGTGCGGGCTACCTGCTGCGGAACACCTGGAGCGGGGCACAACGCAGCGCCTTGCTGTCCTGGAGCGAAGAGCCCGGCCACTATGTGCCGCGCATCGATGGCGACCTTCCGGTCCCCTTGGTGGACACGGCCTTCCACGTACCGCTGCCCGAGGGCCACGGGGTGGTGCAGGTCCCCTTGTTGGGCGAGGGGCACCCGTCCATACCGGTGGACCTGGGCGATGCGCCGGCCGCACCCATCGATTCCACCCACGTGGCCGTGCCCGTGCTTCCCGAGGCCCGTTACCACATCATCGGGGGCTGTTTCAGCGTGGAGGACAACGCCCGGAACTACGTGGCGGACATGACCGGCCGTGGGTTCCAGGCCCGGGTCCTGGACCATCATCGGGGCCTCCACCGCGTGGCGGTGGCCAGCTACAGCAGCCGTGCCGAAGCGCTCGCGGCCCTGGCGGAACTCCAGCAGGGCACCGTGGAGGGCGCCTGGTTGCTGGTGCGCTGATCTCCGCCGTTCCCGCAGCGGGCACACTACTTTTGGCGCCCCTCGCCACCTGCGAAGGAGCGCCTTCCCCGATCGAACCTCGATGATGCGAAACTTGATCCTTCCCGCCTTGCTCGCTGCGGCCCTGCCCCTCACCGCCCAGGTGGTGAAGGAACCTGCGGCCCGGACCCTGAAACTGACCCGGTGCGAAGTGACCTGCCTGGCCATGGCGCCCAAGGGCGACCGCATCCTGGTGGGCACCGACAAGGGAGCCGAGCTGTGGGACATCGAAGCGGGGCGCCGGGTGCATGCCTTCCCCTTCTCCGAGGACGGCAGCACGGCCGTGTACCACGCGGCCTTCAACAACAACGGCGAACTGGTGGTGCTGATCGGTCACAGCGGAAAGCGCGAGGTGTGGGACGTGCGCAGCGGAAAGCAGGACAAGATGCTGCACGAGCACAACTGGATCCCCGACCCCCGGGCCGTGAAGGCGATGGGCCTTGATCTGAAGAACAGCACCTTCGACCGCTTCTACCAGCAGCTGCAGGCGCAGGACAACGGCATCACCGCCACGGCGGTGGGGCAGGGTGGCGTGGAGTTCCACGACGCATCGGGCAAGCTGTTGCAGAAGCTGCAGTTCCCGGAGAACAAGGACCCGCACCATCGCGCGCCCTGCCTGTTCAGCGGGGCGCAGTTCATCACCGGCACCGACGATGGCCGCGTGCTCATTTACGATCGCCCATGAACCCCCTCGGAAGCAAGGCGGTGGACGAGAGCCTGGCGGAGACCACGCATTTTGTCCTGCCCAACGACACCAACACGCAGGGGAACCTGTTCGGCGGACGCCTGCTGGAATGGCTGGACATCACCTGCGCCATCAGCGCCCATCGGCACTGCAAGCGCGTGTCCGTCACCGTGGCGGTGAACCACGTGAGCTTCGACCGGCCGATCAAGCTGGGCGACCTGGTGACCATCCGGGCCAACGTGAGCCGCGCGTTCAACAGCAGCATGGAGGTATGGGCCGATGTGTGGGTGGAGGACCCGGTGACGAGCATGAAGGTCAAGTGCAACAGCGCGATCTACACCTTCGTGGCCGTGGACCAGACCGGGCAGCCCACGGAGGTGCCCGACGCCGTGCCAGGCAACGAGGAACAGCAACGGCGGTACGATGGTGCGCTTCGGCGCCGGCAGTTGCGCTTGATCCTGAGCGGCAAGATGAAGCCCGGAGAGGCCACCGAGCTGAAGGCCCTCTTCGACTGAGCGGAGCACGATCGGGGGCTCATACGCCCTCCTCCAGCGTACGGGCATCGAACAGGTCGCCCGTGGCGGTGTCCAACGCGCGCAGGTCCAGCGCCCGCAGCAGGGCCGCCACCCCGCAGGCGCTCATCGCGCCTCCGTGGACGTGGACCACGATGTACCGCACCTGTTCGGCGTCCTCCATGTGCAGCTGGAGGCTGATGTCCATGTCGGGGGTCCTTACGAAGAACCAGTCGTTGTCCTGCGCATCGGCCATGGGGAAGACCTCGTGGATCCGGTCGGCCAGCCATTGCCGGTGCCCGATGGGGCGGGGCCTGAAGTCCACCGGGATGTCCCGGGCCGAAACCACCTCGGGCAGGTCCTGGATGAAGATCTCCCAGCTCATCAAGAGACAAGTTCGGCGATCCGCCGCAGGTCCTGCTGCTCCATGCACCGGAAATGGCCTTTGGGGCAATGCTCGAAGCCGATCTTGCTGCAGGGCCTGCAGGACAGACCGTCCACCTCGCTGATGTGGGCGAGGCCGAGCTGCGTGGGGATGTAGGGCCCCATGCCGAACAAGGGCACGGTGTTGCCCCAAACGCTCACCACCGGGCGGCGGAACGCACAGGCGATGTGCATGGCGCCGCTGTCGTGTGCGATCACGGCACGGGCGCTGCGGAGCAGGGATGCGCTCCCCAGGAGGTCGAAGCGGCCGGTGGCATCGAACACGCGCCCGCCCACGGCCGTGGCGATGGCCTGCGCCGCCTGCCGGTCCGCCGCACCACCGATGAGCACGATGGGGCCCTGCACCAGCGCGGCGAGCTCCACCAGCCGGTGCACGGGCAGGCGCTTGGTGGCATGGGCCGCTCCGATCGCCAGGGCCACAGGACCGTCCCGATGGCTCGCCGGCAGAAGCCCGGGATCGGCCTCCCGCCCTTCGGGGATGAACAGCTCCAGGCCCTGCCCGTCGTTCCGCACGCCCAGGTGTGCCGCTGCGGCCATGTACCGGTCCACGATGTGCATGCGGGGCATGCGGTCCACGCGCAGGTTCACCAGCAGCCACTTCTCGATGTTCTGCTTGTTGAAACTGTGCGCCCGCACCCCGAGCGCACGCTTGATCCGGGCGGTACGCAGGTTGTGGTGCAGGTCGATCACCTGGTCGAAGCGCTCCTGCTTGAGGCGGCCGATGAGGTCGCCGAGACCGCCCCCGGCGTTCCCGTCGTCCAGCGCATGCACCCGGTGCACATGCGGGTTGAACCGCAGCAGGTCGGCGAACGCGGCCTTGGTGGCGACATGCACCTCCGCATCGGGTACCTGGGTCCTCAGGCAGCGCAGCACCGGGCTGGTGAGCACGATGTCGCCGATCGAGGAGAAACGCAGGACCAGGATCTTCATGTGCCCATTTGTCCTTGCGCCGCTGCGGGGCGTAAAGGTAGGATCCACGTTCCGCCGTGGCGGACCAAGGGTCCGGCAGGCCCCTGGAGGTTCCGGGCACACGGGACGCGGAACACCGGGCCGTGATGCCGGCGGGCGGGAGGTGCACAAGGAACAACCGCATCGGATGGCATGGGATGTCGAATTGGTATTTCTTCGTCCCTATGTTCGTCGATACCCACGCCCACCTGTACGGCAGACAGTTCGAGGCCGACCGGGAGGAAATGCTGGCGCGGGCCATCGCGGCCGGTGTGGAGCGGTTCTACCTGCCGAACATCGATCTGGAGAGCATCGAAGGCATGAACGCCCTGGCACAGGCACACCCCGGGCGCTGCTTCCCCATGATGGGCTTGCATCCCTGCTCGGTGGGTGAGCGGAACGCGGAGGTCATGGCCGTGATGGAGCGTGAGCTCCGCAGCGGGCGCTATTGTGCCGTGGGCGAGATCGGCATCGACCTCTACTGGGACCGGACCTGGCAGGCGCAGCAACAGGAGGTGTTCCGGCAACACATCCGCTGGGCCAGGGAGCTGCGCCTGCCCATCGTGATCCATTGCCGCAACAGCTTCGAGGAGACCATCGCCTTGGTGGAAGAGGAGAAGGATGCGGACCTGCGCGGCGTGTTCCATTGCTTCGGCGGCACCGTGGCCGAAGGTCGCCGGATCCTGGCGCTCGAGGGCTTCCTTCTCGGCATCGGCGGGGTGATCAGCTACCCGAAGAGCGGCCTGGCCCAGGTGATGCGCGAGCTGGGGCCGGAGCGCTGCGTGCTCGAAACGGACGCCCCCTACCTGGCCCCCGTGCCGTACCGCGGCAAGCGCAACGAGAGCGCCCATATCCCGCTGGTGGCGGCCGAGCTGGCCAGGGCCACCGGTCGCACCGTGGAGGAGATCGCGCACCTCACCACCACCAACGCCACGAACCTCTTCGGCCGATGAACCAGCGTTCCGTCCTCATCATCTACACGGGAGGCACCATCGGCATGTGGGCCGACCCGCGTACCGGTGCCCTCCGCCCCATGGACCTGGAGCACCTGGAGGAACAGGTGCCCGAACTGGAGCGTGTGGGCGTGAGGCTGGGCTCCGTGGCCTTCCCCACGCCGATCGACAGCAGCGACATGCGGCCGGCGGACTGGGTGCGTGTGGCACGGATCATCGGTGACCACTACGACCGGTACGACGGCTTCGTGGTGCTCCACGGCAGCGACACCATGGCCTACACGGCCAGCGCCCTCAGCTTCCTGCTCGAGGGCCTGGCCAAGCCCGTGGTGCTCACCGGCTCCCAGCTGCCCATCGGCACCATCCGCACCGACGCGAAGGAGAACCTGATCACCGCCATCGAGATCGCCGCCGCCTGTGCGGACGCACGGCCCGTGGTGCCGGAGGTGGCCGTGTACTTCGAGTACAGCCTGTACCGCGGGAACCGTACGGTGAAGGTGCATGCCGAGCGCTTCGAGGCCTTCCGCAGCCCGAACTATCCGCGCCTGGCGGAGGCGGGGGTGCACCTCCGCTTCGACCGCAACGCCGTGCTGCCCCTGCGCGCCGGCCCGCTGAAGGTGCATGGCACCGTGGACGACCGCGTGGGCGTGCTGCGGCTCTTCCCCGGCATCCGGCCCGATTGGGTCCGGCACGCGCTCGCCACACCGGACCTGCGGGCCGTGGTGCTCACCACCTTCGGCAGCGGCAACGGCCCCACGGACGAAGCCTTCCTGGAAGCGCTGCGCGATGCCACCGAACGCGGCGTGCTGCTGGTGAACGCCACCCAATGCATCGGCGGCCGCGTGGAACAGGGCCGTTACCAGACCAGCCGGGCCTTTGTGGACATGGGTGTGCTCAGCGCCCACGACATGACGGTGGAGGCGGCCGTCACCAAGCTCATGTTCCTGCTGGGCCAGGGCCTCAGCGAGGCCCTGCTGCGCGAGCGCTTTGCGCAACCCCTGTGCGGGGAGGTGAGCGCGGGTTGAGCACGGCCTCCTTTCGTACCTTCGGCGCCCTTTTCGGAGAGATGGCCGAGCGGTTGAAGGCGCGCGCCTGGAAAGTGCGTATACCTTAACAGGGTATCGGGGGTTCGAATCCCTCTCTCTCCGCCGACCGGCCCCGCGAAAGCGGGGCTTGTTGTTCGCGGGTGCGTGCGCACCCTGCAAGCGCCGGGGAACAACACGCCGGGTCGCGGCAGCGGAACCGGAGCACCACGGCCGCTGCTGGCCCGGCCCCCGCGCCCCCCGTACCTTTGCAGGGCGTCCCGCCATGCCCCGCATCGGTCCCCTCGAACTGCCGGAGTTCCCGCTGTTGCTGGCCCCCATGGAGGATGTCAGCGACCCGCCCTTCCGGGCGCTGTGCAAACAGCATGGGGCCGACCTCATGTTCACCGAGTTCATCAGCAGCGAGGGCCTGATCCGCAAGGCCGCCAAAGGGCTGAAGAAGCTGGACATCTTCGAGGCCGAACGCCCCATCGGTGTCCAGCTCTTCGGAGGCAGCGAGGGCGCCATGGAGGAGGCCGCGCGCATCGCCGAGGCCGCCGGTCCGGACCTCATCGACATCAACTACGGATGCCCGGTGCACAAGGTGGTGCGCAAGGGGGCCGGCGCCTGCCTGCTGCTGGACGTGGAGAAGATGGTGCGCCTCACCGAAAAGGTGGTGAAGGCCGTGAAGCTGCCCGTGACCGTGAAGACGCGCCTGGGCTGGGACGACGGGAGCAGGAACATCGTGGAGGTGGCGGAGCGCCTGCAGGACGTGGGCATCCAGGCGCTCAGCATCCACGGCCGCACGCGCGCACAGCTGTACAAGGGCCCGGCGGACTGGACCCTGATCGGTGCGGTGAAGAACAACCCGCGCATGCACATCCCCATCTTCGGCAACGGCGATGTGGACACGCCGGAGAAGGCGGTGGCGAACAGGGATCGCTACGGGGTGGACGGTGTGATGATCGGCCGGGCGAGCATCGGGCACCCCTGGATCTTCGCGGAGATCAAGCACTACATGGCGACCGGCACCCACCGTCCCGCGCCCACGGTGGCCGAACGCGTGGAGGCCGCACGGCAGCATCTGCGCACCTCCATCGCCTGGAAGGGGCCGTGGGAGGGCGTGGTGGAGATGCGGCGCCACTACGGCAACTACCTCAAGGGCCTTCCCAACGTGAAGGAGCTGCGCACCCGCTTGTGCACCACGCGCGGTCCGGCGGACATCGAGGCCATCCTCGATGAGGTGAAGGCGGCCTACCCCCTGGCGGCGGTGGCGTAGAGGAAGCGCCGGCTCAGGGCACGCAGCGGTAGCCAGGTGGCCAGCAGGCCGATCACCGCCACGGCCGCGGCCACCAGCAGCAGGTCGCCGGGCAGCACCTCCACCGGGTAGCTGTCCACCACCGACCCGCTGAGCGAAAGGAGCCCGAACCGCTGTTGGGCCCAGCAGGTCCCCAGGCCGAGCAGCATGCCCGCCATCGCTCCGGCGCCCGTGATCAGCAGGCCCTCGAACAGAAAGACGCGCCGCACCACGCCCTCATCCGCGCCGAGCGCCGTCAGGGTGCGCATGTCGCCCTGCTTGTCGATCATCATCATCGTCAGCGATGCGATGATGTTGAAAGCCCCGATGAGGCCGATGAAGCTCAGCACCACGAAGGTGAACCACTTCTCGCTGGCGTTCGTGCTGTACATCAGGGCGTTCTTCTGGTGCCGGGTGCGCACCCGGTAGCGGTCGCCCAGGGCGGCCCGCAGGGCCTCGGCGGCCCGATCGGCGTCGGTGCGGGCGGGCAGCTTCAGTTCCAGCGCGCTGGCCTCGTTCCCGTAGTGCAGGAGCGCGGCGCCCAGGTCAAGCGGAACGAGCACGTACCGCGTGTCGAACTCCATGTTGATGCTGAAGGTGCCGCTCACCGCCACTTCGGCCTGTTCGAAGGCGCCCCGCCGGTAGGTGCTCAACTTGCGTCCGCGCACCGGCGCACTGATGCGCAGGGGGGTGAGCACGCCATCGTCCAGCGGCACGCCGAGGTCCATCTTCAGGCCAAGGCCCAGCAGGGCGGAGGGTCCCTGCGTCCCCTCCAGCACCGGTTCGCCGCTGAAGAGGTGCCCCTCCATACCGCTCATGCGCAGATACTGGGGCTCCACCGCCTTCAGGGTGGCGACAGCCTGCTGGCCGTTGCACTGCAGCAGCACGTTCTCCTCGATCACCCAGCTGGCCTGTTCGGCCCCGGCCGCCACGCGCAGCGCCTCGACGTCGAGGCTGTCCCGCAGGAGCGTCTTGCCGCGGGCCGGCGTGATGGTGAGGTCCTGGTCGAAGGGGCTGTAGATGGAATCGACCAGCTGGTTGATGCCGTTGAGGGTGCTGAGCACCACCACCATGGCCCCCGTGACCACCGCCACCACCACGATGCTGATCCAGGTGATCAGGTTAACGGCATTGGTACGGCGCCGCGTCGCCTTGCGGGAGGCCAGCAGGTAGCGCCGGGCGAAGAGCAGGGGCAGGTTCATCGCGTCAGGTGCGGGTGGGCCCATGGGCCCAGGCCCTCATGGCTGCTTCCACGCCTTCACGATCAGCCCCGTTCCTGTGGGGTGCTTCATGGACACATCGATCCAGTTCAGCAGGTAGGCAATGGGGTAGGCGAGCAGGTAGTACACCGGTAGTACCACGAAGAAGAGCTTGCTGGCGTTCAGCATCAGCAGCGGCCACTTCATGCTGAGGCGCCAGCTGATCTTGCCCGGCGCGCCGTAGCTGTAACAGGCCTCCACGCGGCCGAAGCCGTTGCGCAGGCATCTGGCCTTCAGCTCGTCGATGTTGTAGCCGTCGCGCACGTGCTCCTCGATGAAGGAGCCCTGGCTTTCCTCGTGCACGTCGCTTCCGCCCTGATCGCTGGGTGTGCTGATCAGGAGCATGCCGCCCGGCTTCAGCGAGGTGCTGTAGCACCGCAGGGCCGCCTCGTCCTCCAGGATGTGCTCCATCACGTCCACGCACACCACCAGGTCGAAGCCGTCCGGCTGCTGGAACCGGGTCACATCGCCCACCTGGAAGGTCACCTGCGGGCGGCCGATGGCCCGGAAGAACCCGTTGCAGTCCGCCACCTGCTCCTCCTTGACGTCGATGGCGGTGATCCGGGCCCGGGGCAGCCGCCCGCTGAGCCAGTAGCTGTACTGGCCGTAGCCCGCACCGGCATCGTAGATGTGGACGGCCCTGTCGCGCCTGTCCCTCGCCCAGGCCCTCAGCTCCTTGTGCACATGCCAGGCGCGCAGCAGCAGCAGGTCCAGCAGCCGGTAGAAAAGTCTGCGCAACCAGGGCGAACGGTTGAAGACGGAACCGAGCTGGCGCTTGACGGGGTCGTATTGCATCGATCGATCGGGTCGAAAGGGTCAGGTTGCAAGGACCAGGGAGCCGTGTATCATGCCGCGATCGACGATGGACACTTGTCCCTTGTGACCGGTTATTTCTTCAGGAGCTTGTCGATCTCCTCGGCGCGGTCCAGGGAGTCATCGAGGTGGAAGAGGAGCTCGGGCACTACGCGCATCTGCCGACCGATGCGCCGCCCCAGCAGGCCGCGCAGGTGGTGGGCCTCGTCGCGGATGCGGTCCAGGGCGGCCTGCTTGTCCTTCACGGGGAACAGGCTGAGGTAGGCCCGCGCCAGGCCCAGGTCGGGGCTCACCCGGACGGCGCTCACGGTGATGAGGCTGCCGGGCAGCAGGCGGTGCGCCTCGGTCTGGAAGATGCCGGCGAGCTCCTTCTGCAGCAGGCTGTTCACCTTGTTCTGGCGGATGCTGTCCATCGGCTGCGAAGATACCGGCCCGCCGCGGCGTGGGCGGCTACCTTTGGGCCCGCCCCGTGGGAACGGGGTTCCACGATGCGCAACTTCTTCCGCGTCCTGCGCTATGCGCGGCCCTATCGGGGGTATGCGGTGCTCAACGTGCTGTTCAACCTGGTGAGCACCGTGTTCCACCTGGGCTCGTTGCTGGTGTTCATCCCGTTCCTCAACCTGCTCTTCGGCCAGGCACCGCCGCCCACGGCACGCCCGGAGGTGAGTTTCGACGTGGCGGGCCTCAAGCGGATGCCCGAGCTCTTCAACTGGCGGATGGCGGCCTACATCGAGGAGCACGGGCAGATGGGGGGGCTCGTGTTCATCTGCGTGGTGGTGGCCTTGTGCTTCCTGCTGAAGAACCTGTTCCGGTATTTCGCCCTGTGGGCCATCGGCATCCTGCGCAACAGGGCCGTGCGCGACCTGCGCAACGAGGTGTACGACAAGATCCTGGACCTGCCCATGCGCTTCCACACCGGCGAGCGCAAGGGCAACACCATCGCACGCATCACGGGCGATGTGCAGGAGGTGGAGTTCAGCATCATGAACTACATCGAGATGGTGTTCCGCGAACCCCTCACCATCCTGCTCTCCCTGGCGCTGATGATCGGCATCTCCTGGAAGCTTACGCTCATCGCCCTGCTGCTGCTGCCTTTGAGCGGGCTGTTGATCGGCCGCATCGGGAAGAGCCTGCGCAAGGAGGGCATGCGCGCCCAGCAGAAGGCGGCCAACCTGCTGAGCACCGTGGAGGAGACCCTCACGGGCATGCGGGTGGTGAAGGCCTTCAACGGGGAGGAGCAGATGCGCAGGCGCTTCCGCCGCGAGAACGAGATGCTCAACCGGCTCAACGTGTTCACCCTGCGGCGGCGCGACATGGCCTCGCCGCTGAGCGAGTTCCTGGGCGCCCTGGTGATGGTGGTGCTGGTGTACCTGGGCGGCAGCCTGGTGATCGGGCAGGACGCCAGCCTGAGCGGCGGGGCCTTCATCGGCTACATCATCCTGTTCAGCCAGCTGCTGGCCCCGGCCAAGAGCTTCACCACGGGCTACTACTGGATCCGCAAGGGCGGTGCCAGCGCCGAGCGCATCTTCGACCTGCTCGCCGTGGAGAACAGCGTGAAGGAGCGGCCCGATGCCAGGCCCATCGCCGCCTTCACCGACCGGGTGGCCTTTGAAGGTGTGCGTTTCGCCTACGACGAAAGGCCCGTGCTCCGCACCATCGACCTGGAGCTGCCCAAGGGCCGCAGCGTGGCGCTGGTGGGCACCAGCGGCGGGGGCAAGAGCACCCTTGCCGGCCTGCTGCCCCGGTTCCACGACGTCACCGGGGGCTGCGTGCGGATCGATGGCCACGATGTGCGCGACCTGAAGCTCAAGGACCTGCGGGCCCTGATGGGCATCGTGACCCAGGACAGCATCCTGTTCAACGACACGGTGGCCAACAACATCGCCTTCGGGCAGCCCGGGGTGGCCGCGGCGGACATCGAGCGTGCGGCGCGCATCGCCAACGCGCACGACTTCATCATGCGGCTGGACCAGGGCTACCAGACCAACATCGGCGACATGGGCAACCGCCTCAGCGGCGGCCAAAAACAGCGCCTGGCCATCGCCAGGGCCGTGCTGAAGAACCCCCCCATCCTCATCCTGGACGAGGCCACCAGCGCCCTGGACACCGAGAGCGAGCGGCTGGTGCAGGACGCGCTCTTCAAGATGATGGAAGGGCGGACCAGCCTGGTGATCGCCCACCGGCTCAGCACCATTCAGCACTGCGACCAGATCTGCGTGGTGGCGGACGGTGCCATCGTGGAACGGGGCACCCACGCCGAACTGCATGCGGCCGGTGGCCAGTACCGGCGGTTGTGCGACATGCAGACCTTCGCCTGAGGCCCGCTTGGCCGATCGCGGCGGATGCGTACCTTTGTCCCGTCAGTCGGATGAGCGAGGAAGAGGGGACGGCCCCTCTTTTTTGTTCCCCGACCGTCCGTAACGATGATCGACGCAGGGAGCATGCGGCAACTGGTGGAGCGCCATCTGGCGGGCACCGGCCATTTCCTGGTGGACGTGGAGGTGCGGCCGGGCGACAAGGTGGTGGTGGAGGTGGACGACCCCCGGGCCATCACCCTGGAGCAGTTGGTGGCCCTGAACCGCGCCCTGCGCGCCGACCTGGACGCCCAGGGGCACGACCTGGAGCTTCAGGTGGGCAGCCCCGGCATGGGCCGACCCTTCAAGGTGCGCGCCCAATACGCCAAGCACACCGGCCGTTTGGTGGAGGTGAAGCTGGCCGACGGGCGCGTCCTGGAAGGCCGTCTGGAGGCGGTGGACGCCGCCGCACTGCACCTGCTGCCCCTGATCCACAGCAAGGTCAAGGGCCGACCGGACAAGTTCGGCGCCGACGTGCTCGTGCTGCCCTTCGCCGACATTCTTTCCACACAAGCCAGCCTAAAGTTCAAATGACCGTGCCATGAGCACCGTGAACCTCATCGAATCCTTCGGGGAATTCAAGGACATCAAGAACATCGACCGGGTGACCATGATGGGCATCCTGGAGGATGTCTTCAGGGGGGTGGTGAAGAAGCGTTTTGGCGAGGAGGCCAACGTGGACATCATCATCAACCCCGATAAGGGCGACCTGGAGATCTGGCTCAACCGCAGGATCGTCGAGGACGGCATGAGCGAGGACGACAACCTGGAGATCGAGCTGGCCGAGGCCCGCAAGATCGAGCCCGACTTCGAGGTGGGCGAGGAGGTGAGCCAGGAGGTGAAGATCATTGACTTTGGTCGGCGCAATATCCTCAGCCTGAAGCAGAACCTGCAGAGCCGCATCCTGGAGCTGGAGAAGGACCACCTCTACAACAAGTACAAGGAGCGGGTGGGCGAGATCATGACCGGCGAGGTGTACCAGGTCTGGAAGCGCGAGACCCTGATCCTGGACGATGAGGGCAACGAGCTGATCCTGCCCAAGGACCAGCAGATCAAGAGCGACTTCTTCAAGAAGGGCGACAGCGTGCGCGCCGTGGTGTGGAAGGTGGAGATGCGCAACAACACGCCGGTGGTGGTCCTGAGCCGCACCGCCCCGGAGTTCCTGGCCAAGCTGTTCGAGCAGGAAGTGCCCGAGGTGGCCGACGGGCTGATCACGATCAAGCGCATCGTGCGCGAGCCCGGCGAGCGTGCCAAGGTGGCCGTGGAGAGCTACGACGACCGCATCGACCCGGTGGGCGCCTGCGTGGGCATGAAGGGCAGCCGCATCCACGGCATCGTGCGCGAGCTGCGCAACGAGAACATCGACGTGATCAACTACACCAGCAACGAGCAGCTGCTGATCCAGCGTGCGCTGAGCCCGGCGAAGATCGGCAACATCAAGCTGGACGTCGAGCACAAGCGCGCCGAGGTGTACATGAAGCCCGACCAGGTGGCCCTGGCCATCGGAAAGGGCGGGCACAACATCAAGCTGGCCAGCCGCCTCACCGGCTACGAGATCGACGTGTACCGCGAGACCGATGAGGTCACGGACGACGTGGACCTGGAGGAATTCGCCGACGAGATCGAGCACTGGATCCTGGACGAACTGAAGGCCATCGGCTGCGACACCGCGCGCAGCGTGCTGGACATCCCGGTCGATGAACTGGTGAAGCGCACCGACCTGGAGGAGGAGACCATCAATGAAGTGGTGCGGATCCTGAAGGCCGAGCTGGAAGGCTGAGCCGGGGACCGCACGGAGAAAGGCGAAAGGACAACGCGAACCGAATGAGCGAAGCAGCGGACAAAGGCGTGCGATTGAGCAAGGTGGCCCGCGAGTTCAACCTTGCGCTCCATACCGTGGTGGAGTTCCTGGACAGGAAGGGCCACAAGGTGGAGAGCAACCCCAACACCAAGCTCCCGGGGGAGCTCTATGACCTGCTGCTGGCCGAGTTCGGCACCGACAAGGCGATCAAGGAGCAGAGCAAGGCCACCGTGCAGCTTCGGCAGGAGCGGGAGACCATCAGCCTGATCCCGGAGAAGCCCGCGGCCCGTGCCGCTGCGGAGGAGCCCGCCGCCCCTGCCGCACCGACCCCTGCTCCACCGACCGCCCCCGACCCCGGGACGGAGACCATCAAGGTCCGGGTGGAGAAGCCCACGGTGAAGGTTCTGGACAAGATCGACCTCAACCCGCGCAAGAAGGCCGCCGAGGCCCCTGCTGCGCGTGGCAAGGCCGCCAAGGAGGAGGTCGCCGGGGAGGCTCCGCCTGCCGCGCCCCCGCCCCCGCCCGCCCCTGAACCCGTCGCACCTCCTCCCGCTCCCGCCGAACCGGAGCTCATCCGGGCCCGTGCCGAGAAGCTCACCGGCCCCAAGACCGTGGGCAAGATCGAGCTGCCCGTACAGAAGGAGCGCAAGCCGGCCGATCGCACGGGCGACCAGGGAGGTGAACGCGGCCGCCGCAAGCGCATCGTGAAGCCCGGCCCCGTCAACGTGGACCGGGCCGTGCAGCAGGAGCAGCGCGACGCGGCCTCCCGGCCCGCTGGCCGCCCAGGCGAGCTCGACGAGAACGCCGTGAAACGCAAGGTGAGCGAGACCCTCGCCCGCCTCACCGGAGGCAAGAGCAGGGGCGCCAAGATCCGCCGCGACAAGCGTGCCGAGCGCTTCCACCGTTTCGAGGAGGAGCAGGCCGCCCGCGAGCTGGCCGGCAAGACCCTCAAGGTCACCGAATTCGTCACCGCGAGCGAACTGGCCTCCATGATGGGCGTGCCCGTCACCGATATCATCAAGGCCTGCTTCAGCCTGGGCCTCATGGTGAGCATCAACCAGCGCCTCGATGCCGAGACCCTCTCGGTGATCGCCGACGAATACGGCTTCAAAGTGGAGTTCGTGGGTGCCGAGGTGCAGGAGAACATCCCGGTGGAGCCCGACGACGAGCGACGCGTGGGAGCACGCCCGCCCATCGTGACGGTCATGGGCCACGTGGACCACGGCAAGACCTCGCTGCTGGACCATGTGCGCAACGCCAACGTGGTGGCCGGCGAGGCCGGGGGCATCACCCAGCACATCGGGGCCTACAGCGTGCAGCTCAAGAGCGGTCGGCACATCACCTTCCTGGACACCCCGGGCCACGAGGCCTTCACGGCCATGCGTGCCCGTGGTGCACAGGTCACCGACATCGCCATCATCGTCATCTCGGCGGACGACAGCGTGATGCCCCAGACGCGCGAGGCCATCAACCACGCCCAGGCCGCCGGTGTGCCCATGGTCTTCGCTCTCAACAAGATCGATAAGGAGGGGGCCAACCCCGACAAGATCCGTGAGGAACTGAGCCAGATGAACATCCTGGTGGAGGAGTGGGGCGGCAAGTTCCAGAGCCAGGAGATCAGCGCCAAGAAGGGCATCGGCATCGACAACCTGCTGGACAAGGTGCTGCTGGAGGCCGAGATGCTGGACCTGAAGGCCGACCCGGGCAAGCGCGCCATCGGTGTGGTCATTGAGAGCACCCTGGAGCAGGGCCGCGGCTATGTCACCACCATCCTGGTGGAAGGCGGCACGCTGCGCAAGGGCGATGTGCTGCTGGCCGGCCAGTTCAGCGGGCGCGTACGCAACATGTTCAACGAGCGCGGGCAGGCCGTCAACGAGGCCGGGCCCTCCACGCCGGTGTCCATCCTGGGCCTGGACGGGGCGCCCAACGCGGGCGACCACTTCTACGTGCTGGAGGATGAGCGGGAGGCCCGCCAGATCGCCACGCGTCGGCAGCAGCTGCAGCGCGAGCAGGGTATCCGCACCCACAAGCACATCACGCTGGACGAGATCGGCCGCCGCCTGGCCATCGGCGACTTCAAGGAGCTCAACATCATCGTCAAGGGCGATGTGGACGGCTCGGTGGAGGCCCTCACCGACTCGCTGCTCAAGCTCAGCACCGAGAAGATCAAGGTGAACGTGATCCACAAGGCCGTGGGCCCCATCGCCGAGAGCGACGTGCTGCTGGCCACCGCCTCGGACGCCATCATCATCGGCTTCCAGGTGCGGCCCACACCCGGCGCGCGCAAGCTGGCCGAGACCGAGGAGATCGACATCCGCCTCTATTCCATCATCTACGACGCCATCGAGGAGATCAAGCAGGCCATGGAGGGCATGCTGGCGCCCAAGGAGGTGGAGAAGGTGACCGGCACCGCCGAGGTGCGCGAGACCTTCCGCATCAGCAAGGTGGGCACCGTGGCGGGCTGCTTCGTGCTCGACGGCAAGCTCAAGCGCACCAACAAGGTGCGCGTGATCCGCGACGGCATCGTGGTGTACACCGGCGACCTCGGAAGCCTCAAACGGTTCAAGGACGACGTCAAGGAGGTGACGCACGGCTACGAGTGCGGCCTCAACGTGGAGAAGTTCAACGACATCAAGGTGGGCGACCACATCGAGGCCTTCGAGCTCGTGGAGGTGAAGCAGACCCTCGAGGACTGATCGCCGGTGCGTACCACCGGGCGGGGGCTGTCTCGGAACGAGACGGCCCCTTCGTTTTCGTCGGATCCCGGTCGCAGGCCGGTCCCGCTCACGCGCTATGCGGGTCCTATCCGACCTTGTGATACCATTTCGCATTAAGGCGTAGGCTGGAGGTGCGAAGGGATTTTTTTCGCTGGACGATACGACGTGGTCGTTGCAACGCCGAAGGCGTAGACCGCAGGGAGTGAAACTACCGAGGGCCGGTGCTACAGAACGACCACGACGGAGAAGTCAAGTGGAAAAAGACCGAGCAGATCGGCCTACTCCTTAGTGCGAAGTGGTATGAGACGGTCCCGCAACGTTCAGGGCGGGTACGGACATCCTGCAGGTCCGGTCGGGAGTGCGACCAGAACGCCCGGCACACGCGGGTGTTGCGCAGCATGGGCCGCTTGGTGTGGGAAGTTGCCGTAGCCATCGCTGCGGCCGCTCCCTGCTCAGAACACGATCTTCTGGCGGCGCAGGCGGGTGCGGTACTTCTTGCTGCGCGTCTTGTACTTGTACAGCTTGTAGTGCAGGTGAGCCCGCAGGAAGAGGTAGGCGTCCAGGTCGTCCGGATCGCCGCGCTGTTCGCCCGCGCCGTAGCGATCCCCCGTCTGTGGATCGGCGAGGTAGGCCGCCAGCTCACCCGATGGGCTGCCCTGGCCCCCGTTCGCCTCGGCGATCAGGGCGTTGTCGTAGTAGTTCCCGCTGACGTCGTCGATGTAGTCGGTGAACGTCTTGGTGTACTGCATCTCCAGGCCCACGCTCAGTTCCTTGGTGAGCTGCTTGCGGATGCCGATGCCCATGGGGATGCACAGGCTGAAGTTGCTGTACTCGGCGGGCCCGCCCTCCAGGCCCTGGCCCTCGGTGCGCAACGGTTTCAGCTCCACCCAGGCGTTGTTGAACTTGGCCTTGGGGTTGAAGTAAAGGCCACCCACGCCCAGGAAGCCGTACAGGCCCACGCGCGAGGACTTCTGCCCCTTCACCCCGCGGATGTCGTACAGGTGGCCGAGCTCCTCGGTGTAGGGATGGAACTCCAGGAACATCGCCAGCTCGATCACGTCCGAGCGGAAGGAGAGGTTGCGGCGTTTACGCGCCGGCTCCTCGGTCAGGTTGTCGTTGCCGGCCAGCACCCCATAGGCCAGCTGGGTGCGCATGCAGAACTTCTCGCGCAGATAGTACCGGTGGGCGATGCTGAAGGCCGGGCGTGTCTGGCTCACCTCCAGGTCCCAGATGAACGAACTGCCGATCTGGTCGCGCCCGCCCAGTTCGCCCAGGAAGTTCGAGGCGCCCAAGCCGATGGTGATCTCGTTCCGGTGGGTCTTCCAGTAATCCGTGGTGCGGAAATACTGCCCCACGGCGGGAACGCAGAGCCAGGCTGCCAGTACAGGCAGCAGGTTGCGCAAGGCGGTCGCGGCGTTCCGCATACGGTGGTGCCCCCGGTACCGTTGGCCACCCTGTATCGTGCAACACACAGGGCCGTTCGCCGCTTGAAGCGGTCCCGGAAAGGGCCGCCAAGGTAGTGATCCGGTCCGGAACGCGACCAACGGTGGGCCCCGCTACGGCGATGGCGTGGGCGCGGGGAGCGGCGGCGGTGCGATGTGGTCCTGCACCACGTAACAGCCCGGGTATTCGGTGCGCAGCTCCTGGCGCAGGCGCTCGGCCTCCACCCGGTCGCGCATGTCGCCCACCCGGATGCGGAAGTTGGGGGCCAGGTAGCTCAGGTAGGCGGGCACCTCTGGATGCCGTTGCAGGAAGGCGCCCCGCACCTTCACCGCATCGGTCTTGCTGCCCAGGTGGATCTGTACCCGGTAGCCGTCGATCACGTGCTCCAGGGTGGGGTAGTCGGCCAGGAACCGCAGTGCGCGCGCCTCACCGGTCCAGTGCACCGTGCTGCTATCCACCGGGCCCTGCCCGACCGTCACAACCGTCAACAGGCCGACGATGAAGGATAGCAACAGGCGGCCGTGCATGCTGCACAAAGGTAGGGGCGACCTGCGCGGCGTCCTTGTGTTTAGAATGATCCTAAATAACACGACCATCCTCGCTTCCCCGTGTGGTGCCCGTTCGCGGTACGTGCCGCCGTTTATTTTTGCGCCGGTCCAAAGAGGGGTCTCCCTTCATAAAACGTCCGGAATGCCGCGTCAATCAAGGTTCTCCTTCCGATCGCCCGGGCTGTTCCACGCATTGTTCGTCCTAGCATTCACGCTTGCCGCTGTGCCGTCGCTGGCCCAGCCTGCGGACGCTGCGTTGTACGCCGCCGGGGAAAAGGTCTTCAAAGGCAACTGCGCCAGCTGCCACAAGCCGGACAAGGACATGACCGGTCCGGCGATCAAGGGGGCGAGGGCCCGTTGGGAAGGCAAGGGCGACATCTACGCGTGGGTGCGCAACAGTTCCGAGGTGATCAAGAGCGGCAATCCCTATGCCAACGAGCTTTTCGCCAAGTGGAACAAGATGTTGATGACGCCCATGGCGGTCACCGACGAGGAGATCGACGCGGTGCTGTACTATGCGGACAACTACGCTCCGGCGGCGGCGAAAGCTCCGGCGGCGGGCACTCCGGTGCCTTCCGGCGAGCCGAAGGACGTGGCCTTCTGGCCCTGGGTGCTGGTGATCGGGCTGTTGCTGCTGGTGGTGGCCCTGAGCCTGGGCGGTGTGCGCCGGAGCCTGAACAACGCCGTGCGCGAGGCCGAGGGCAAGGGCCCGCTTCCGGACCGCACCACCTGGCAGGTGTTCAAGGACTGGGTCTGGCACAACAAGGTCTTCGCCTCGGTGCTGGGCCTGTTGCTGCTCACCTGGGGCACCACGGCGGCCTGGGATTGGGCGCTCACCATCGGGGTTTACGGCGGCGACACCGTGGCGCACTACAAGCCCGAGCAGCCCATCCGTTTCGACCACACCCTGCACGCCGGCAAGGCCGACAAGGGGAATCTGGCCATCAACTGCCAGTACTGCCACAGCGGTGCCGAAAAGAGCAAGCATGCCGGCATCCCCAGCGCCAACGTGTGCATGAACTGCCACCAGGCCGTGACCGAATCGCAGCGCAATCCCTGGAGCAACGCCGAGATCAAGAAGATCCACGAGGCCACCGGCTGGGACGGCATGGCCTACACCGGCACGCCCAAGCCCATCCAGTGGGTGAAGGTGCACAACCTGCCCGACCTCGCCTTCTTCAGCCACGAGCAGCACGTGGCGGTGGGCAAACTGGAATGCCAGGAGTGCCACGGCCCCATCGATGAGCAGATGGACCAGGCCGAACAATGGGCGCCTCTGACGATGGCCTGGTGCATCCAGTGCCACAAGGACAAGGAGGTGAAGATGGCCGGCAACGGGTACTACGACGAGATCATGGCCCGCCTGGAGAAGAACGAGAAGCTGGGCCACCGCGAGCTCAAGGAGTACCTCGAGGACGAGAAGATCACCGTGAAGGAGCTTGGCGGCTGGGAATGCGCCAAGTGCCACTACTAAGAACACCGCTGCGCCGCATGTCGAGCACCAAGCGTTACTGGCAGGACCTGGCCCAGCTGGACCAGGTCGCCGAAGCGACCAAAGGCCGGGACGAGGAGTTCCGGTCCCCGATGCCCATCGATGAGATGCTGGCCGACAAGGGCCTGACGGGGGCCACCACGGGCCGCCGCGACTTCCTGAAGTTCCTGGGCTTCGGCCTGGGCGCCGCCAGCCTGGCGGCCTGCGAGACGCCGGTGATCAAGAGCATCCCGTACGTCACCAAGCCCGAGGAGATCGTGCCCGGGGTGCCCACCTGGTACGCCAGCACCTACTACGACGGTCAGGATTTCGCCAGCATCCTGGTGAAGACGCGCGAAGGCCGCCCCATCCACATCATGGGCAACCCGCGCCACGGCATCAACCGCAACCCCAAGCTGGACAAGGGCACCATCAACGCCCGCATCAACAGCTCGGTGCTTTCGCTCTATGACGGGGACCGGCTGCTGGCCCCCATGATGAAGGGCGCCGAAGGGCTGGCCCCCACCACTTGGGCGGAGGCCGACAAGGCGATCGCCGGCAAGCTGGCCGAGCTCAGCGCGGCCGGCAAGCGCATCGTGCTGCTGACACCGACCGTGATCAGCCCCAGCGCCAAGGCCGCCATCGAACTGCTGCGCAGCCGCTACGGCGCCAAGCCTGTGGCCGAGGGACAACCTGCGGGCGCCGGTGCCCAGGTGGACCATGTGCAGTTCGACAGCATCAGCTATGCGGGCCTCACCAAAGCCAACGAGAAGTGCTTCGGTCTGCGGGTGATGCCCTCCTACGACCTCACCAAGGCTGACGTGCTGGTGTCCATGGACTGCGACTTCCTGAGCGGATGGGGTAGCACCACCGAGCATGCGTGGCAGTACGCCAGCCGCCGCCGTCCCGAGGACGGGGCCATGAACAAGCACTGGCAGTTCGAGACGCGCATGAGCATCACGGGCGCCAATGCCGACGAGCGCGTGGCCATCAAGCCCAGCGAGCTGGTCGGCGCGGTGATCGGCCTGCATGATGCCGTGGCCCGCAAGGCCGGGGTCGGCACCGCCGGTGGTGGCATGGACCACCCCCAGCTGGCCGCCGCCGCCGATGCGCTCTGGGCGGCCAAGGGCAGGGCTCTGGTGCTCTGCGGCAGCAACGATGAGGCCGTGCAGGTGCTGGTGAACCGCATCAACGACCTGCTCGGCGCCTACGGCAGCACCATCGACCTGGCCAACCACAGCCGTTTCTTCCAAGGGGACGATGCCGCCGTGGCCCAGTTGGTGAAGGACATGAACGCCGGACAGGTCGCGGCCCTGCTGATCGCCGGCAGCAACCCGGCCTACTGCCTGCCCAACGCCGCCGATCTCAAGGCCGGCCTCGCCAAGGTGGACCTCACCGTGTGCATGGGCAGCCACGCCGACGAGACGGCCAGCCTGTGCCAATGGGCCTGCCCCGACCATCACTTCCTGGAGGCCTGGGACGACCACATGCCCAAGGTGGGCCGCTACGCCCTGAGCCAGCCCGTGATCCGCCCGCTGTTCGACACGCGCCAGTGGCAGGAGAGCCTCCTGCGCTGGTCCGATGCCACCGGCAGCTACCACGACCTGATCCGCAGCACCTGGGAGGCCGCCGTGGCCGCCCGCGCCGATGCGGCCACAGCGCCGCCCTTCGACACCGTGTGGCAGACCAGCCTGCACGACGGGGTGTACGAACTGCCCCTCATGCCCGGAGCCCCCGTGCCTTTCGTCGGCGATGTGGCCGCTGCGGCCGCTGCGGCGGCGAAGAACGCCGGAGCCGGCGGGGAATGGGAACTGGTGCTCTACACCAAGGAGGGCATCGGCGACGGTCGCCACGCCAACAACCCCTGGTTGCAGGAGCTGCCCGACCCGCTCACCAAGGTGACCTGGGACAACTACGTGCTGATGGCCCCGAGCGACATGAAACGGCTGGGCCTGCAGACCTACCTGGGCCAGGAAAGCCCGGCGAGCGTGGTCACCGTATCGGCCAACGGTGCGGAGCTGCAATTGCCGGCGGTGCCCGCCCCGGGCCAGAAGGCCGGCACCATCGCCATCGCGTTGGGCTACGGCCGGGGCGCCAACGGCGAGAAGGTGGGCCGGGCCGCGTGCCTGCCCAACACGGAGGGCGGCAGCACCCCGGTGGGCCGCAACGCCTGGCCCTTCGTCACCCTGGTGAACGGCACTGCGTGCATGGCCGTGGGCAACGTGACGGTGACCCCTGCGGGGACCACCTACCCGATCGCCATCACGCAGACGCACCTCACCCACATGGACCGGCACAGCGTGGTCAAGGAGACCACCTTGTCCACCTGGGCCAAGCACGATCCCAAGGGCACCTACAACCACCAGCATGAGCTGGCGGTGCATGAGGACGTCAACAAGGACGGGGCCATCGATGCCCGCGATCGGTTGCCGGTGAAGGAGTTCGACCTCTGGGAGGAGTTTGCCGTGGAGGGCGTGGGCCACCGCTGGGGCCTGAGCATCGACCTGAACACCTGCACGGGCTGCGGGGCCTGCGTCACCGCATGCACCAGCGAGAACAACGTGCCGGTGGTGGGCAAGGACGAGGTGCGCCGCAGCCGCGAGATGCACTGGTTGCGCATCGACCGCTACTTCAGCTCCGACATGACCAAGGAGCGCGCCAAGGAGGAGGACCTGGGCAAGATCGAGATGTACCTGGACATGGAGGTGCCCAGCGAGACGCCCCGTGTGGTGTTCATGCCCATGATGTGCCAGCACTGCAACCACGCACCGTGCGAGACGGTGTGCCCGGTGGCGGCGACCATGCACAGCAACGAGGGCCTCAACCAGATGGCGTACAACCGCTGCGTGGGCACGCGCTACTGCGCCAACAACTGTCCCTACAAGGTGCGGCGCTTCAACTGGTTCAACTACCTCACGGACAAGTTCTCGGACACCAACCCGGCGGGCAGCGAGCTGGGGCGCCTGGTGCTGAACCCCGACGTGGTGGTGCGCAGCCGGGGCGTCATCGAGAAGTGCAGCATGTGCGTGCAGCGCATCCAGGCCGGCAAGCTCGAGGCCAAGAAGGCGGGCACCCCGCTGGCCGACGGCGCCGTGCAGACCGCCTGCAGCGCCGCCTGCGGCACGGGCGCCATCGTGTTCGGCGACCTCAACGACACGGGCAGTCGCGTGACCAAGCTGCACGGTGAGGAGCGTGCGTACATGGCCCTGGAGGAGGTCGGCGTGAAGCCGAACGTGAGCTACCTGGCCAAGGTGCGCAACATCGAAGAGACCGCTCATGCCCATCACGCCTAAGCGAAACCGACCGGACCCATGCATTCCGAATCCGCGATCCGCCAGCCGCTCATCCTTGGGCACAAGACCTACCACGATATCACCAACGATATCGTGGCGCCCATCGAGAACAAGGCTCCGCGTGCCTGGTACGTCCTGATCACCATCAGCAGCCTGATCGCCCTGTACGGCATCGGCTGCATCCTGTACCTGATCGGCACGGGCGTGGGGGTGTGGGGCCTCAACAAGACGGTGGACTGGGCCTGGGACATCACCAACTTCGTATGGTGGGTGGGCATCGGCCACGCCGGTACGCTCATCAGCGCGGTGCTGCTGCTGTTCCGCCAGAAGTGGCGCATGGCCGTCAACCGCTCGGCCGAGGCCATGACCATCTTCGCCGTGATCATGGCGGCCACCTTCCCGGTGATCCACATGGGCCGGGTGTGGATGGCCTACTGGTTCCTGCCCTTGCCGAACACCTTCGGGTCGCTCTGGGTGAACTTCAACAGCCCGCTGCTCTGGGACGTCTTCGCGATCACCACCTACTTCACGGTGTCGCTGGTGTTCTGGTATATCGGCCTCATCCCTGACTTCGCCACCATCCGCGACAAGGTGAAGGGCCCGGGCATGAAGCGGGTCTATGGCCTGCTGAGCTTCGGCTGGACGGGCAATGCCAAGGCGTGGACGCGTTTCGAGGAGGTGAGCCTGGTGCTGGCCGGCATCGCCACCCCCCTGGTGTTCTCGGTGCACTCGGTGGTGAGCTTCGACTTCGCCACCAGCGTGATCCCGGGCTGGCACACCACCATCTTCCCGCCCTACTTCGTGAGCGGCGCCGTGTTCAGCGGTTTCGCCATGGTACAGACCCTGCTGTTGGTGATGCGCAAGGTGATGAAGCTCGAGAGCTACATCACCATCAAGCACATCGAGTACATGAACATCGTGATCATCGTCACGGGCTCCATCGTGGGCGTGGCGTACATCACCGAGCTGTTCATCAGCTGGTACAGCGGTGTGGAGTACGAGAGCTACGCCTTCATCAACCGCGCCACGGGCCCCTACTGGTGGAGCTACTGGGCCATGATGACCTGCAACGTGATCAGCCCGCAGGTGTTCTGGTTCAAGAAGCTGCGCACCAACCTGGCCTTCACTTTCTTCATGAGCATCGTGGTGAACATCGGCATGTGGTTCGAGCGCTTCGTGATCATCGTCACCAGCCTGCACCGCGATTACCTGCCCAGCGCCTGGAACATGTTCCACCCCACCTGGGTGGACGTGGGCATCTTCGTGGGCACCATCGGCATCTTCTTCACCCTGTACCTGCTGTTCGCCCGCTTCTTCCCGGTACTGGCGCTCAACGAGCTCAAGAGCATCCTGAAGACCAGCGGCGAGAGCTACAAACAGCAGGCCCAACACCACCATCACTGAGCCCATGGCCAACAAGGTCGTTTACGCGGTCTACGATGACCCCGAGGTGCTGAAAGGCGCCGCGCGCACGCTGGTGAGCGCAGGTGTCAAGGTGCGCGATGTGTTCAGCCCCTTTCCGGTGCACGGGCTGGACCCCATCATCGGCGTGAAGCGCACACGCCTGGCCATCACCTCCTTCATGTACGGCATTACGGGCACCGCGCTGTCCATGCTGGGCTTCTGGTACTTCATGATCTACGACTGGCCCATGAACATCGGGGGCAAGCCGAGCTTCACGCTGTACCAGAACCTGCCGGCCTTCATCCCCGTGGCCTTCGAGTTCACGGTGTTCTGCGCCGCGCACGGCATGGCCATCACCTACCTGATCCGCAACAAGACGCTGCCGGGCATGCCGGCGCGCAACCCCGATCCGCGCAGCACCGACGACAAGTTCATCATGGAGGTGCGCACCGAGGACAATCACCTGGGCGCCGAGGCCATCGTGGGCCTGCTGCGCGGCACCCCGGCCCTGGAGATCAACGAACGCGAACGCTGAGCCATGCGCAAGCCGCACCCGACCGCCGTCATCCCCGTCCTGCTCGCCGCCGCCCTGCTGCCGGCCTGTGGAGGCGATCCCAACAGCCCCGGCATCGAGTACATGCCCGACATGTACCGCAGCCCTTCGGTGGAGGCCTACGTGGACCCCGGCCAGGACCCCTACCTCGTGGGCGAGGAGAAGGCTGCGGCCCAGCGCTCCACCCCCAGCGCCCGTCTGCCGGTGCGCGGCACGGTGCCCTTCAGCTTCGACCCCGCCAAGGCGGCCTTCAACTTCGCCTACCCGTACCCCGCCACGCAGGAGGGCTATGAACAGGCCGGCCGGGAGCTGAAGTGCCCCCTGCCCATGACGCAGGCCGTGGTGGACCGCGGCAAGGTGCTCTACGACAAGTTCTGCCTGCACTGCCACGGTGCCAAGGGCGAGGGCGACGGCAGCGTGGTGAAGAACGGCAACTATCCGCAGCCGCCCAGCTACACCACCATCCTGAAGGACCTGCCCGAGGGCAAGATCTTCCACAGCATGATGTACGGCAAGAACGTGGCCATGGGCAGCCATGCCAGCCAGCTGGACCGGGAGGAGCGCTGGGTGGTGACCCGCTACGTGCAATACCTGCAGAACGGCGGCAAGCTCCTGCGCGACGTGCCGGTGCCCGCCGCGGACAGCACCGCCACCGCCGTCAAGTGAACCCGCACGAACAAGGACCAGCGATGAACTTCACCTTCAGCAAACGGGCACGCACCATCAGCATCGCGCTCATGGCGATCGGTGCCGCGGCCACCGTCATCGGCATCCTCGGCGACCACACCGACCACCACCAGCGCACCTGGGCGAACCTTCTGGTGAACGGCTTCTTTTTCTTCGGCATCGCGCTGGGCACGCTGTTCTTCTATGCCCTGCAGAACGCCACCGAGACGGCCTGGAGCGTGATGGTCAAGCGGGTGTATGAGGGGATCCTCGGTTTCCTGCCCATCGGAGCCGCCGTGGTGGTGCTGTGCCTGGCGGCCGGCAGCCTGGGCCTGAACCACATCTGGCACTGGATGGACCCGCGCGTGACCGACCCGACCAACGCCGAACATTACGACGCCCTGATCGCGGGTAAGAGCGGCTTCCTCAACCTGCCCTTCTTCTGGGTACGGACCATCGCCTACATGGCCACCTTCATCCTTTTCGCACGGTGGTTCCGCAAGCAGAGCCTGGCCCTGGACGAGCTCAGCGGCGAGGCCCTGGTGAAGCGCCACCTGCTGATGTACCGCCGCGGCGCCCTCTTCCTCGTGCTCTTCGCCGTGTTCAGCAGCATCCTTTCGTGGGACTGGCTGATGAGCATCGACGCGCATTGGTTCAGCACCCTCTTCGGCTGGTACGTGTTCAGCGGCATGTGGGTGAGCGCCATGGTGACCGCCGTGGTGCTGGTGCTCTACCTGCGCCGCAAGGGCTACATGCCCCAGGTGAACAACAGCCACATCCACGACATGGGCAAGTGGGTGTTCGCCATCAGCTTCCTGTGGAGCTACCTGTGGTTCAGCCAGTTCATGCTCATCTGGTACGCCAACATCCCCGAGGAGGTCACCTGGTTCCAGTCCCGCATCGACCACCACCCCGGTCTGTTGTGGACCATGTTCTTCATCAACTTCGCCATACCCATGGTGATGTTGATCAGCCGTGATGCCAAGCGGAACCCGCGCTTCCTGATCGGGGTGGGCGCCGTGATCTTCGTGGGCCACTGGCTGGACGTGCTGCAGATCGTGATGCCCGGCGCGCTGGGCCATCACTTCCACGGCGTGGGCCTGCTGGAGGTGGGCATGTTCCTGGCCTTCCTGGGGCTGCTGATGTACACCGTGCTCACCACGCTCACCAAAGCTCCGCTGACCCCCGTGCAGCACCCCTACCTGGAGGAGGCCGTGCACCATTCCATCTGACGAACAAACACCCGCCCCCGAGGGTATTCCAACCGGCGAACGATGACGAAGCTGCTGATCCTCCTGGTCCTGGTCCTGGCCATCCTGGCGGTGGCCCAGTTGGCGCGGGTCTATGAGCTGACCTCGAAACTGCGCGGCAAGCGCGAGGAGGACATCTCCCCGTCCGACAACCGCATGAACGCCACCCTGTGGCTGGTGTTCATGGTGGTGTACTACGCCTTCTTCATCTGGCTGATCTGGGCCTACGCCGACAAGATGCTGCCGGTGGCCGCCAGTGCGCACGGCGAGGAGATCGACGCCCTGATGAACTTCAACTGGGCCATCATCCTGCTGGTCTTCTTCGTGACCAGCACGCTGCTGTTCTGGTTCGCCAGCAAGTACGCCTACCGGGCCGACCGCAAGGCCTACTATTATGCGCACAACAACAAGCTGGAGCTGGTGTGGACGGTGGTGCCCGCCTCCTTCCTGGCGGTGATCATCATCTATGGCCTGCGCACCTGGCAGGACATCACCGGGCCGGCCGCCCCCGAAGCGCTGCAGGTGGAACTGTACGCCAAGCAGTTCGACTGGACGGCGCGCTACCCGGGTGACGACGGCATGCTGGGAGCCACCGATTTCCGCCTGATCGACGGGGAGAACCCGCTGGGCATCGTCACCAAGGAGCGCATCGCCATTCGGCTGGCCGCCCTGGCTGCGGAGAAGGCCGAGCTCGACTCCCTGCTGCAGCACGCCATCCTGCCGGACGCCAAGGCGGAGGGGCTGCGCGACCGCATCGCGGCCATTGAGCGCCAGGCCGGCCGCATCGTGAACCTGCGCACCCTGATGGAGCAGGACATCGCCGAAAAGGGCGAGGCCAGCGCCTACATGCACGGGGCGGACGACGTGGTGACCAAGGAGTTCCACCTGCCGTTGCGCAAGGAGGTGCTCCTTCTGATCCGCAGCCGCGACGTGATCCACAGCGCCTACATCCCGCACCTCCGCACCCAAATGAACGCCGTGCCGGGCATGACCACCACCTTCAAGATGGTGCCCACGATCAGCACCGACAGCATGCGGACGATCACGGGCAACGAGACCTTCGAGTACATCCTGCTCTGCAACAAGATCTGCGGCGCCAGCCACTACAACATGCAGATGCCGTTGGTGGTGGAGGACCAGGGCGCCTACGATGCCTGGTATGCCCAGGCGCGCAGCAAGCCCTTCCAGGCACCGCCGATGGCCGCCGCGCCCCCGCCCCCGGCCCCGGCGGACAGCACCGCCGCCCCTGCCGACAGCAGCGCGGCCACCGCAGCCCTGAAGCCCTGAACCCACGACCCGTCGAACCATGGGATCCGTAGCCACCGCACCCCACGCCCACGCCGGGCACGCCCAGCACCACCACGAGGAGAGCTTCGTGTCGAAGTACATCTTCTCGCAGGACCATAAGATGATCAGCAAGCAGTTCCTGATCACGGCCATCATCATGGCGGTGATCGGGTTCGTGATGAGCCTGCTGTTCCGCCTGCAGCTGGCCTGGCCGGGCGAGAGCTTCGCCCTCTCGGAGTTCCTGCTGGGCTCCAAGTGGGCGCCCAAGGGCGTGCTCGACCCCAACATGTACATGGGCCTGGTGACCATCCACGGCACCATCATGGTGTTCTTCGTGCTCACGGCCGGCCTGAGCGGCACCTTCAGCAACCTGCTCATCCCCCTGCAGGTGGGTGCGCGCGACATGGCCAGCGGCTTCCTGAACATGCTGAGCTACTGGCTCTTCTTCCTGAGCTCGGTGCTGATGCTGGCCTCCCTCTTCGTGGAGGGCGGGCCCGCCAGTTCGGGCTGGACGGTGTACCCGCCGCTGAGCGCCCTGCCGCAGGCCATGCCCGGTTCCGGTGCCGGCATGACCATCTGGCTGGTGAGCATGGCCATCTTCATCGCCAGTTCGCTGCTGGGCAGCCTCAACTACGTGGTGACGGTGCTCAACCTGCGCACCAAGGGCATGAAGATGACCCGCATGCCGCTGACCGTGTGGGCCTTCTTCGCCACGGCGGTGGTCGGCCTGCTGAGCTTCCCCGTGCTGCTGAGCGCGGCCTTGCTGCTGCTGATGGACCGCAGCTTGGGCACCAGCTTCTACCTGAGCGACATCCACGTGGCGGGCGAAGCGCTGGATCATGTGGGCGGCAGCCCCCTGCTCTTCCAGCACCTGTTCTGGTTCTTGGGCCACCCCGAGGTGTACATCGTGCTGCTGCCCGCCCTGGGCATCACTTCCGAGGTGATCGCCACCAACGCCCGCAAGCCCATCTTCGGCTATCGCGCCATGATCGGCTCCATCCTCACCATCGGCTTCCTGAGCTTCCTGGTCTGGGCCCACCACATGTTCATCAGCGGCATGAACCCCTTCCTGGGCTCGGTGTTCGTGTTCACCACGCTGCTGATCGCCATCCCCAGCGCCGTGAAGGTCTTCAACTACCTCACCACGCTTTGGCGCGGCAACCTGGTGATGACCCCCGCCATGCTCTTCAGCATCGGCCTGGTGGCCTCTTTCATCGCCGGCGGCCTCACCGGCATCATCCTGGCGGACAGCGCCCTGGACATCCAGGTGCACGACACCTATTTCGTGGTCGCCCACTTCCACGTGGTGATGGGCGTGAGCGCCATCTTCGGCATGTTCGCCGGCGTGTACCACTGGTTCCCCAAGATGTACGGGCGCATGATGAACACCAAGCTGGGCTATGTGCACTTCTGGCTCACCTTCGTGGCCGCCTTCGGGGTCTTCCTCCCCATGCACTTCGTGGGCCTGGCAGGCGCCCCGCGCCGTTATTACAGCTACACGGAGTTCCCCATGTTCGACGGCGTGGTGGACCTCAACGTGCTGATCACCCTGTTCGCCATCCTGGGCGGCCTGGCACAGCTGCTCTTCCTCTACAACTTCTTCTACAGCGTTTTCCGCGGCCCCCAAGCGGTGCAGAACCCCTGGAGGGGCAACACCCTGGAATGGACCACCCCGGTGGAGCACATCCACGGGAACTGGCCGGGCGCCATCCCCACGGTGCATCGCTGGCCTTACGATTACAGCAAGCCGGGCCGCGAGGAGGATTTTGTGCCGCAGACCGTGCCCCTTGAGCACGGCGAGGCCGAGGAGCACGGCTGACCGCATCGGTCGTCGCCATGGGAATGTCCGCACCTTTGGGGGCGGACATTCCGTTTTTCCCCAGGCCCTGATGCGCGCCAGGCCCACGCACCCACCGGCGGTCCGCCACGCGAAGGCACGGCCGCTGCGGCGCGTGGGCGTGGTCATGGGCCTGCTGCTGCTCCTGTCCGGCCCTTCCCACGCCCAGCTGCTGGACAGCCTGGGCCACTTCCTGCACCAGCGCCCCCGCTGGAACCTGGGCGTGGACACGCGGGGCTCCTTCATCAGCAACCGGGGGGTCACCGTGGCGGGCGTGCGCGTGGGGCTGGAACACGGGGGCCGCCTGCGCTACGGCCTGGGTTACCAGTTCCTGCTCACCCAGGTGGAGAAGGACCGGCCCGTGTGGGAGGATGGCGTAGAGCGTGTGGTGGCCACGCGGCTTCGCATGGGCTATCTGGCACCATACATCAGCTACACCTTCCTGAAGCGCCGGCGCTGGTCGGTGTCCATCCCCGTGCAGGTGGGGGTGGGACGTGGGTCGCTCTGGTACGAGGACCGCGAGGGCGGTCGGCGCTTGCTGCAACGGGCCACCCTGTGGGTGTACGAGCCGCTGATGACGGTGCAATACCGGTTCTGGCGCTACGCGGCCTTCCAGCTGGGCTGGGGCTACCGCCTGGTGGCGCGCAGCAAGGGCCTGGACGAGCAGCTCACCGCGCCGATCTATCAGCTGGGCCTGCGGCTCTTCACCCGGGAGGTGCTGGAGGACCTCAAGCGGTGAGGAAGAGGTTGGCGAAGGAGGAAGGAACAGGGAGAAAGAGCCAAGGGCCAGGCCATACGCCTTTGACAGGGTCTCACGCGGAGGCCGCGGAGCACCTCATACCATTTCGCATTAAGGCGTAGGCCAGAGGTGCGAAGGGATTTTTTCGCTGGACGATACGACGTGGTCGTTGCAACGCCGAAGGCGTAGACCGCAGGGAGTGAAACTACCGAAGGCCGGTGCTACGGAACGATCACGACGGAGAAGTCAAGTGGAATAAGACCGAGCAGATCGGCCTACTCCTTAGTGCGAAGTGGTATCAGCACCGTTACGGCGTGGCGTGAGCTTGTATGTGGAGCGCTGTGGCAGTCTCCCGAGAACGGACCGGAACTCCAGCGCCCCCCTGTAAAGCCCACGTGAAGTTTTGGGTTAATGGACAAAAGGGATGGTCCGAACCTCTGAAGCCCTTGACTGGCATAGGTTTGGGGACGATGGCTAAGATGAGCAAAGAATCTGCCCACGTTGCGGCGGTGTGGTTATCCACAAGTACGGGGTCGTAGGGGGCAGGCAGCGATGGCGCTGCCGATCAGCAGGACGGACTTGATGGAAGAGTCTTTGGGCATTCCGGAGGAGTACGGCCCGCCTCCTCCCCGATCGCCGGGACAGTGGCGGACTCGGGATGCGAAGGTACCTAAGCGGAGCGTGCTGGCGGGCGATCGTGGA
>JACTMO010000064.1 GCA_014584605.1 Bacteroidota bacterium
AACGTGGGCAGATTCTTTGCTCATCCTAGCCATCGTCCCCAAACCTATGCCAGTCATGGGCTTCAGAGGTTCGGACCATCCCTTTTGTCCATTAACCCGCGTTCGAGTTCTTTGTAGATCGTATAAGCCGAGAAGGCGATGCAGACATGGCCTTCGATGCGCCGCCTGAGCCGGTGGAAGACCGGGCGGATGCGCAGATCGGTCTTGGAGATGCGGAAGGCTTTCTCGATCTGCCATAACTGGCCGTAGTGATCGATGATCCGTTGTGGGGAGAGCCCCGTATTGGTCACATAGCCCTTGAGCCCATCCCACCGCCGATCGGCGTCGTACCGCTGGTAGTCGATCCGCACATCCACTTTCCCCTCCATGACCAAATACCGGTTGTAGCCCTTGTTGTTGATGCTGGACTTGGTGAGCCTTCCCGCGCGCAGGTTCTTCTCCAATCGCTCCAAACCGCGCTTGCGGGCGTGCGCATCCTTGGCCGCCCGCTTGCTGGAATAGGCCACCACCAACCGGCGCTTTCCTTGGGCATGCACCACCCTGGTATGGCCATCGGCCCACTGCTCAGCATGGATCAAGGTGTTGATCTCCTCCGGCTGGTTGCGCAACCGCGCACCGATGATGTAGGTGTAGCGTTGGCTCTCCAGTGCTTTGATGTTGTCCTTGGTCAACAGCCCGGCATCGGAGACAACGATGGGTTTCTTCACCCCGAAGCGCTCTTCGATCGCCTGGAGAAAGGGGATCAGCGTATGGCCCTCGAAGATGTTGCCCTCGAAAATGTCATATCCGATGACCAAGCCCCCCAAGCCCACCAACAGGCCCAGGAAGATCTGCGGGTTCTGGTGTTTGCCTGCTTTGGAGTAGCCCATGCGGCGCAGGTCATCCTCCTGCTCGGCCTCGAAATGCAGGGTGGTCATGTCGTAGAACACGATGCTCACCTTTCCTCCCAAGACCCGCCGGGTGTGCGCGAAGGCGATCTGTTCCACTTGTGCCTTCAACCCCGCATGCAACCGGTCCATGAACCGGTAGATGCTGTCCACCGATGTGCTCACGCCCATATAGCGCTGCAAGTGATCGACCGTCCGCAGTTTGCTGCCCGGCTCACAAAGACGCGCAATCACCAAGTGACGGAACAGGACCTCCTGTACCGCGCCGAAACCAACCGCATCGAACACCTTCCCCAGGATCAGCTCCGGGCCTATGACACGGACCTGGTCGTTGCCCAAGGTGGCCAGAAACGCCTCCACTTGCCGATCCTCCTGTGAAGTGAAAAGCAGGCCATGCCTTTGCATGTTGCGCATCAGGTAGGCCGCCTGTTGGAGCAGGCTCGACACCTCTGCCTGGGTGCGTCCGCAACCAACGGTCCGCAGAACGCGGCTACGACCTCGCTCCTTCCGAAGGATCTGCACGCTTACGCTGCCGCTGCGATTGCGATTCTGCCGCACGAACATGCTGCAAATCTCCCTTGCAGCACCCACTTTGCAGAACCGACCCCAGTAAAATCAGGCTCTTCCGAAGCTCAATCCAAGGGGCGCGGAAAACAGGAAGGAGGGTATAGCCTTGGCCAAGATGCTGGACCATACCCACAAGAAGGCGCGGAGGAACAAGCCCCTGACCCCGCAGCAGGATGCACGCAACAAGGACGTGCGTATGCGGCGAAGGTGGAGCTGCGACAGAGGCAGGTCGGGCGACCGTGGGCCGTTCCACAACACAACGCCCGGCACGCGGCGGTCGCGTCCCGGGCGTTGGGCCGGTGCCGGGTCTTCAGGGCAACTGCGCGTTCCGCACGGCCGTGGGCACCGAGCCGCCGAGGTTGACCAGGATGGGATCGCGGTCGTTGGCGCTGCCGGCGTACTTCACCTGGCCGTTCAGGTTCACGTCCTCGGGGAAGTAGCCGTTGGCGGTGTTGGTGGGCACGGTTCCACCCACGCGCACCAGGATGGGATCGCGGTCGTTGGCGCCACCGGCGTACTTCACCTGGCCGTTGAAGGTGACGTCACCGGCCCAGAGCGCCAGGGTGGGGAAGGCGCCGGTGATGCTCTTGCGCGCGTCGGTGCCGTAGGTGGCCGTGGCGCCCACGGTCAGGTCCACCGTGGTGGGCGAGGCGGACAAGGCCACGCCGGTGAGGGTCATCGCGGGCAGGTGGTTGCGGTGGCGGATGGCGATGCGGTAGGTGCCCGCGCTCTGGGCGAAGCTCACCGGCGCGCTGCCGTCGGTGCCCACCACATCGCCGTCGCGCTGCAGCAGTGCGGACTTGCTGGCCAGCACGGTGGTGGGGGTGGCATCGCTGCGGAGCTCCACCACCACCCAGTCCACGACGGCATCGTTGCCGGTGACGTTCAGCACGGGTGCGGTGGTGCTTTCACCGCCGCCACCGCCCGTGAAGGCATAGCCGAGCGCGGTGTAGGGCTCCACGAAGGGCACCAGCCCGGCGCTGCGCATCGCATCGCTCATCAGGCCCGTGGCCGCGTTGTAAGGGCCTTCCAGGTCGACGCGCGGGGCCACGGCGACGCCCGGCGCCGGGGTGAAGACCACGCCATACTCCTCCACCTCGCCGTATTGCACGGGGCTGGTGCAGGGGCCGGGGCTGGTGTTCACGAAGTCGCTGATGACGCGCATGCGAAGCAGCACGTTCGGGGTGGGCGCGCCCGGCGTGGTGAAACTGCCGCTGCGGTCGCCCGTGCCGTTGGTCGGCGAGAACACGAGCTCGCCGGGGTCGGTGAACTCGCTGTTGCCGTTATAGTCGATGTACAGCCGCACCCACTGGTTGTTGAAGCCGCCCACGGTCACCACCACCGGATAGGTGGTGTTGGGCTGAAGCTGTGCGATCTGCGTGCAGCTGTAGTCGTTCATCACCGGACCGTCCCAGGCCGTGGCGTGGTCGATGTTGTGCAAGGCCACGTTCCAGATGCCGATGTCCACGGCGGGCGCCTGGCTGCGCGTCACGGCACAGGTCGCGGGCGCTGTGGCGTACACGGTGATGTATCCGGTCCTGGTCAGGGTGCTCCCCGTGCCGTGCGCGTTGGAGGCCGTGAGCGTAACGGCGTAGGTGCCCGGCGTGCTGTAGGTCACCACGGGGTTCTCCGCAGTGGAGGAGGACGGCGTTCCGCCGGTGAAGCTCCAGCTCCAGCTGGTGGGGCTCAGCAGGGAGAGGTCGTCGAAGGCCACGCTGCCGCCGGCGCACAGGCCGGTGCGGTCCGCGGTGAAGTCGCTCAGGGGCGGGCCGGTCACCGTCATGGTGAGGGTGTTGGAGAGCGCGGGCGAGGCCAGCACGCCGACCAGGGAGGAGAACATCTCGCAGTGCACGGTCTCGCCCGGCAGCAGGTCGTTGGCGGCGTAGGAGGCCCCGTTGCCCACGGCCTCGCCGTTCCGGTACCAGGTGTAGGTGGGCGAGGCGCCCCCGTTCACCGGGGTGGGGGTGAAGGTGACGTTGGTGCCGTAGGTGATGGTGGTGCCGGGAGCGGCGGCGATGCTCACACCGGCCACGTTGCCGCTCACGTACACCCCGTAGTCCTCCACGTCGCCGATGAAGGTGGGCGACACGCAGTTGCGCTCGTTGGGGCTCAGGGTGCCGGCCTCGCCGTAGAGGCGCATCCGCAGCAGCGTGTTCGGCACCGCACCGCCGGGAATGGTGACGTTGGCGTTGATGGTGCTGCTGGTGTTGGTGGCCGTGCTGCCGGAGATCACCAGTTCGGACGGGTCCTCGAACACGCCGTTGTTGTTGTAGTCGATGTACCCGTTGAGGGATTCCGCGGCGCTGCCCCCGGCGCGGATGGTGACCGCCAGCGGGTAGGTCGCACCGGGCACCACCACGGTGTTGTACGCGCAGGCCAGGTCGGTGTACGCGGTGTTGGTGAGGGTGCTGGTGGCGCTGTGGATGGTGTGGAAGACCACGTTGTTCACCGTTTGGGCGTAGTTGCCCGCGTTGTTGGTCGTGGGCGTGCAGGCGGCCACCGGCGCGGCGACCACCACCACCAGGCCGTTCTCGGTCCGGCTGAAGCTGCCCTGGCCGTTGGTCACGCTCAGGGTCGCGTTGTACACCCCTGTGGAACCGGGGGTGAACACCGGGTTCTGCGCGTTGCTGTTGTATGTGTTCACCCCGTTGGTGAGGGTCCAGCTGAAGGTGGTCCCGGGCAGGCCGGGGTCGGTGAGGTAGGTGTTGGCGATGCACGTGGAACGGTCGAAGAGCTGCACGCTCTCCCCGGCACCGCACAGCAGGGTGCTGCTCGCCTCCATGTCCAGCTGCGGGGCTGCGGGAGGTACCAGGGCCATGTTGCCGTTGGCGGCGAGGAAGGACGCCCGGTCCACCGTCAGGGCCGCCTGGATGCGCGTGTTCTGCCCGGCACTGAACGCGTTCTGGCATTCATCGCCCGCGTAGTCCATGTAGTTGTGCTTGAAGAGGGCGTTGCTGGAATTGCCGTCGCAGGCGTTGGTGCCGGCCAGGTCGCAGTCGTTGTTGCTGCGGATGTGCGGGGGCGTGTCGCACACGCGGTCGCCCTGGGTGCCGCAGGTGCCGTTCGCCGGGCAGGCCGTGCCGTTCGCATCGCCCTCGAAGGTGTGGTACAGGTTGAAGGCGTGGCCCAGTTCGTGCGCCAGCGTGATGCTCCCGGGGCTCTTGTAGCTGTTCACCAGGATCACGGTGCCGTCGTTGGGCTGCCCGTGGCTGCTGCTGAAGTACGCATAGCCCTGGGTGCCCGCGCCGCCGCCGTTGTTGTCGAATTCGCTCACCAGCCAGATGTTGTAGTAGGTGCTCTGGTCCCAGGTCCCGATGGCCTTCACCTCCGCGTCGCTGATGCCGACCGCATCGTCGAAAACACCGCTGGCCATATAGGTCGCATTGCCCGTCATGTCGTGGCGGGTGATGCCGTTGGTGCAGTTCCCCTGCGGGTCGCGGACGGCCAGCACGAACTCGAGTTGGGTGTCCACCCCGCTGCCGTCGCCTGCGGTGCCGGGCACCTTCCGCCAGCGTTCGTTCAGCCAGCGGATGCCGTCGCGTATCTGGTCGTCCGTGATGGCGGTGAGGGCCGTTCCGGTCTCCAGCACATGCACCACCACGGGCACGAACAGGGCGCCGGTGCTGCGGGTGCCCGGGTCGAAGCCGGGCATCTGCTGATCGAAGGCCTGCACGCGCTGTGCATAGCCCGGGTCGGTGAGCAGGCGCTGTTGGTGGTGCGCGTCGAAGCCGCAGGTGCGGGCCGGGTGCTGCTGTGCCAGCAGAGGCGACAGGGCCAGTGCGGAGGCCAGCAGGAGGGCGGTGCGCGGTCGGCGCAAGGGGCGGTGCTGTCGCATCGGTGCGTGTGCGGGGGATGGTGGCCGCTCCTGCAAGGATAGCGGCCTGCTGCGTGCCGTCCCGCGTGAGTTTTCCACAGCCGGACCGGCGGCCTTCAGGGTTCCACGATGCGCCACTTGTAGGCGAAGAGCAGCAGGCCGGCCTTGCTCTTGATGTGGAACTTCTCGAAGAGGTTCACGCGGTGGTTCTCCACGGTGTGGACGGAGAGCTTCATGATGCCGGCGATCTGCTCGTAGGTGAGCTCCTCGGACGAGCAGACCAGCTGCAGGAACTCCAGTTCACGCGGGGTGATCCGCTGCAGGATGTCGTTGCGCTCCCTCTCCCAGCGTGTGCGTGTGCCGCTGCGGTCCAGCAGCTCCAGCTGCGCCTCGCTGGTCTGGTGGTAGCCGGTGTGCATCAGGCTGTCCAGGGCCTGTCGCAACTGGGTGCTGCGCGCGTTCTTGCCCAGGAATCCGCGTGCTCCGGCGCGGATGGCGCGCGTCAGGGCATCCTCGCTGGCGTCGAAGGTGAGCGCGAGGGGCAGCACCGAAGGATGGTTCGCCTTCAGCCAGGCGATGGTGGCATAGCCGTCCATCACGGGCATGTGCAGGTCCACGATGGCGATGGTGGGCGGAGGGGCCTGGGCGAGCACCTCGATGAACTCCCTGCCGTTGGCGGCCTGCAGCACCACGGCATAGTCGCCCAGGGCATTGATGGTGGCCGCGAGCCCTTCGCGCACCATGTGGTGGTCATCCACCAGCGCTACCGGATGAGGCATGGGAGGGGTCGGGGGTGAAGGTCCACACGCATCCGTGGCCGGGCGCGGTGGTGAGTTCGGCGCGGTACTCGATCAGGCGGCAGCGCGATCGGATGTTGGTGAGGCCGCTGCCCGTGCCGGGTGCATCCGGGTCGAAGCCGCGGCCATCGTCCTGCACGCACAGGGTGGGAGGTGTGCCGTTCATGGAGATGGTGAGGGTGTGGGCGCCGCTGTGGCGGAGCGCGTTGGACACCACTTCCTGGAAGGCGCGGAACAGGATCGTCTTGATGTCGGCCGGCGGTTCGACCATCGGTCCGCCGATCCGGAGATGGACACGGGCCATGCCGAGGCGCTCCAGCCGGGCGGCCTCCAGTTCGAGCGCATGGGCGAGCCGCAGGTGGCGCCAGTGGTCCTGGTTGAGGCTTCGGCCCAGTCGGCGCACCTCTTCCATGCCCTGGTCCAGCGCCTCCAGTGCCGTGGCCACGCGCGGGTGGTCCTTGGCCCCATCGGCCAGATGGTCCAGCAGGCCCACCTGGGCCACGGTGAGCAGCTGGCCCACATTGTCGTGCAGCTCGCGGCCCACCTCGCTCAAGGTGTGCTCGGTGGCCTCGCGTTCGGCCCGGCGCAGCTCGGCGTCGCGCACCAGGTGCAGCTCGGCGAGCTCGGCCCGGTGGCGGTGGCGACGGTTGGTGTTCACGATCAACAGCATGGCCACGAAGGCGAAGAGCAGCACCAGCAGGCCGGTGGCCACCAGCACGGGGATGAAGAGCTCATGCACGGGACCGGTGTTCATCCCATCCGCCCTGCCGCCGTGCCACATGGAAGGCGAAGGCTGCCAGCAAATAACGGACGATCGCCAATACGATGATGATCCAGTACATCAGCCGGGTCCGTTCCGGGTCGTCGTGGTAGAGCATGCGCATCAGGCCGACGAACGGGACGATGCCACCGAAGTAGGCCAGCGTGCCCAGGAAGTACCAGAACGAGGGCGACCGGACGATGGGCCGGTCCACGCGCTGGGCGACGTTCCAAAGCGTGGTCAGCGACCAGGCGCAGACGATGGAGGCCATCCCGATGATGCCCTCGCCGATGAGGAAGACGGTGCTGCCCGAACGCACATAGGCAAAGCCCATGACGGCCAGGCCCAGGGCGGCGGAGGCGACCAGGGCGGTGCGCTTCCGCGGAAGCAGGCAGGCCACCAGCCGCAGCATCAGCAGGAACTCCACCACGGTGAAGCTGTTGTAGAGCCAGGTGTTGGTGTGCCCCGCGGTGCGGATCACCACGCCGGCCGTTTCCACCGCGAAGGCCCCCACCACCAGCACCCCGCTCCAGCGCAGGAAGGCGCCACCCAGCGAGCGGCACCGCCACCAGGCCGCCAGCGCGATGGCCATGGCGCCGGCCAGCAGCAGGGAGGAGAGGAGCAGCTCGGACATGGTGCGGCCCGGTCACTTGCAGCGCGGTGGGCAAACGTTGCCCAGGTCCACGGCAACCTGTTTCAGGGAGGCGGCGCTCGGGGATCCGTTGTGCAACAGGTCGGTGCCCTTGGGCGAATCCCGCAGGTTCAGGGCCAGCAGGTGCACATATTGGGGCTTATGGTCGTTGAGGAATCCGAGGGAGTTGTAGCAGACACTTTCGGAGATGCAGTTGATCACCAGGTACAACGGATCCGCATCGCGGTTCTCCTCCTTGAGCCGAACGATGTGGTCGGTGTACCGGAACCACTCGCCCGTGGGCGAGGGATTCCCGCCGGGACTGTCCTTCACGGGGGTGAACCCGTTCCCGTCCAGCGATACCCAGACGCTGTCGAAGTAGGCCTTGGTCCAGGCTTTGGCAGTAGCCGCATCGAGGGTGTCCAGTTCATAGGCCGCGATGTGGTAGTAGGTGGAATCGACCGGCAGGTACGCGGCATTGTCCCTGTTCTGGTGCAGGAACCGGATGACCGGTTTGAAGGCACCGGCGGAGAGGCCGTAATGGACCATGATCGCGTCCACCTGCATGGTCTTGCTGTCGATCCGGGCCACCAGTTCGCCCAGCTGCTTGAGGGACAGCACAGGTCTGGTTTCCTGGATCTCCGTTCCGTTGCTGTCCAGCCTGAAATGTTCCAGGAATTTATGCCGTACGTCGCTGAGCCCGTCGCTGTTGTACACCACGGACCGTTCTCCGAGGTCGGTCAGATCACAATCGTTCTGTGCGTACCGGTTCATCCGGCCGGAGTTATGCCCTTGATCCTTGAGAGGCTGCGAACATGCGGCGAGGGCAAGCAGCAGCACCAGGCCGGGGCGGAGGCTCTGGAGGGAGGTGAGTTGGCACATGGGTATGGTGGTATTGGTCAATGGCAAAGCAAACCAAGGGTCCCGAGCTCGAACAGGTGAAAAACCGGGGGGTGGGGGAGGTGGCTATCCACCTGTTCGTGCCGGGGGCGGGGTCCGTGGTTTGCAGGACCAAAACGGAATGAACATGAAAGCGCTGACCGCAACATTGCTTCTGCTCCTGTGTTTCACACCGGCTGTCGCACAGGATCCTCTCTCGTATCAGTTGAACACAAGGGCACCTCTAACAACCTCACGGACGCCGCGCGGTTGTTGAGTTGAGGACTCTGGGTGTTCATTTCCTGCCTATTTCGCTGGTCTCATGCGGTTTTG
>JACTMO010000020.1 GCA_014584605.1 Bacteroidota bacterium
AAGAGCCCCACGGCGGCACCCTGGTCGCAGACGGTGACCGCACCGTCGATGCCCGCATCGGGCGTGGAGGTCAGCGTGACCGTGACCGTGCTCTGATCGCCGAGACAGGGCGCCACTGCGGCGAGGGTGTAGGTGTACACCCCAGCTGGGTCGGTGCCGGGATCAAAGCTGCCGCTGTGGGCGTTGCCGCCGGGATCGGTCCAGCTACCGCCGGCATCGGGCGTGCCGCCGAGCTGTGCAAAGAGCCCCACGGCGGCACCCTGGTCGCAGACGGTGACCGCACCGTCGATGCCTGCATCGGGTGTGGACGTGATGGTCACGGTCACTGTGCTCTGATCACCGAGACAGGGCGCTACTGCGGCGAGGGTGTAGGTGTAGACACCGGCCGCGTCCACTGCGGGATCAAAGCTGCCGCTGTGTGCGTTGCCGCCGGGATCGGTCCAGGTGCCACCGGCATCGGGTGTGCCTCCGAGCTGCGCGAAGAGGCCCACGGCGGCGCCGTTGCTGCACACGGTGAGGTTACCGTTGGTGCCGGCGTTGGTGGCCGGGTTCTCGACCACGGTGACAGTAGCCTGTGCATTGGCGCAGGGCGGGGTTCCGGTGACGGTGTAGGTGTACACACCGGGGTTCATGGTGACCGGGTCGTAGTTGCCGCCGACCACGGGACTGGGTCCGGTCCATGCTCCACCGACGGTGGGGGTGCCGCCAAGCTGCGCGAAGAGCCCCACGGCGGCGCCGTTGCTGCACACGGTGAGGTTGCCGTTGGTGCCGGCGTTGGTGGCCGGGTTCTCGACCACGGTGACAGTGGCCTGTGCATTGACGCAGGGCGGGGTTCCGGTGACGGTGTAGGTGTACACACCGGGGTTCATGGTGACCGGGTCGTAGTTGCCGCCGACCACGGGACTGGGTCCGGTCCAGGTGCCACCGGCATCGGGTGTGCCTCCGAGCTGCGCGAAGAGGCCCACGGCGGCGCCGTTGCTGCACACGGTGAGGTTGCCGTTGGTGCCGGCGTCAGGGCCGGCGCTCACCACCACATTCACCGTAGCCGTGGCGTTGAGGCAGGAATTCCCCACCGTGTAGGTGTACAGCCCCGGAGGGTCCGTGCCGGGCACGAAGGTGCCGTTGTGCGGAACACCGCCCGGAGCCTGCCAGACCCCACCGGCGTCCGGCGTACCCCCGAGGCTGGCGAACAGGTTCGCACTCCCGCTCGTGGTGCACAGGTTGAGCACGCCGTTCGTTCCGGCATCGGGGGGTGGTCCCCCGCCTTGCGTGCTGATGATGTTGATCGAAGTGGAGGCCACGTTCTCGATGGGACAGTTTCCATCGCGTGCCTCCACATACACGTTCACCGGTGTGTTCCCGATATCGCCGGTCCAGCACAGGGTGGCCGTGGCGGGGTTGGTGCCGGTTACCGTGAAGGTCGCCCCGGGCAGCAACGCCAGGGCGTTGGAGGTGAGGTTCAGCACGGTGCCCGCGTCCACGTCCGTGAAGACCACGTCCACACAGAACGACTCGCCGTCGCACACCTCGATGGTATTGCCGCTCAACAGTATGCCCGCCGTGTTGTTCACCAGACCGCCCGTGGTGGGGGCGTTGCCCGTGCAGTTCATCACCACGAACATCTGGTCCCGCATCACGGACCCGATCAGCACGCCGTTCGCGTCGAATTCCTGCACCAGCACGGCCACCACATAGTTGCCTTGCAGCGCCGCGTTGAAGGTGAGCTGCCCGGTGACCGCGTCCAGGGTGATACCGTTGATCGGAGAGGTGCCGGAGTAGCCCCCCTGATACGGCACCGGTGTGGGGGCCGGCGCTGCGAAACGTGCGTTCACCAGGGAGTAGGCGATGCTGTCGCCGTCCGGCTCGGTGACCCCGTAGTTGTAGTTGACGGTCTGTCCGGCGCACACGTACGGGATCGACATGTCCGTGAACACGGGCGAATTGTTGCACGGCGCCGTGGCGTTGTCCAGCATGGCCTCCAGGTAAATGCCCGGCGTGCCGATGAGGTTCACCGTGGTGTTGCGGCAGCAGATGGACCAGCTGATCGTCCAGTCGTCGCAGGCGGCCAGGTTCACCACCGCCTGGAACTGGTAGTGCTCGATCCCCGGGAGCGTACCGCCGTTGCACGTGCTGTTGGGCAGCGAGGTGGGGCAGAGCTGCGACACCTCCGTGCCGGGGGGGACGGCCAGGGCATTGAGGGTGAAGGTGGTGCCGCAATCGCTCTGGAAGGTCAGGTTCTGCGGAATGGGGTCCACCCCGGAACAGTCCACGAAGAGGTCCAGGTTCACCAGATACTGGTTGCCGCCCAGGCATTCGTAGGTGATGCTCCCGCCCGAATAGTGGTTAGCCATCGCCCAGCTGCCAAGCACCGTGGACAACAAGGCCCACGCGGCGCGCAGGGTCGTTGACCGATGGATGCGGAGTCGCGTCATGGCAAGGCGAGGTGCGGCATGGGGCCGATCTGCGAAGGTACGGCATCGAGTCGCTGGGCCCCAGCCACTTGGCTTTGTCGAATGCTTTGGACAGCGGGCGCTTCGGTCCGTTGTGACCTTAACATCCGGGTAACCTGTGGTTCAGCAGCCAAAGGCGTAGTTTTGCCGCCCTTATCCGACCGCGTGGAAACGGCCATTCGACCATTGAGGACGTCAGGTATCCTGCGAACGGTGCCCGGCGCGCTCGCCGCAGCCCTGCTGCTCCTGGTGTCCCCCTGCACCCTGAAGGCCCAGGTGGTCGATTCCCTGGATGCCGGCGGGCAAGTGGACTCCGCCGGTGTGCTCCAGGAACGACTACCCGTCTATACGGTGACCTCCAGCGACCTGGAATCGGAGTTGGGTTCGCAGGACATCTCGGGCATCCTGCAATCGTCCCGTGATGTGTTCGCGGCGACGGCGGGCCTGAGCTGGGGAACAGCGCGTTTCCGCATCCGCGGGCTTGATGGCGAGAACAGCTCGGTGCTCATCAACGGCATCCCCGTGAACGATCCCGAGGCCGGTTGGGCCACTTGGAGCCAGTGGGGCGGCCTCAACGATGTGACTCGCCAGATGGAGGTGCGTACCGGTCTGTCCGCCTCACGTCTGGCCTTCGCCGGCATCGCCGGCTATTCGGCGATCAACGCCCGCGCCAGCGCCCAGCGCAGCGGCACCCGCATCTCCTACGCGTTGAGCAACCGTGCCTACGACCATCGTGTGATGCTCACCCACAGCACCGGCATGATGAAGAACGGCTGGGCCGTGAGCGCCTCGGCCAGCTGGCGTTATGCCAACGAGGGATATGCCAAGGGCACCTTCTTCAACGCCGCCGCCTACTTCCTGAGCGTGGAGCGCAAGCTCAACGACCGCCACAGCATCGGCTTCACCGGCTTCGGCGCCCCCATCCGTCAGGGACGCCAGGGGCTGGCCGTGCAGGAGGCCTACGACCTCACCGGCGATCCCTACTACAACTCCAACTGGGGCTACCAGGCCGGCGAGAAGCGCAACGCCCAGGTGAGCTTCGACCACAAGCCGATGGCCGTGCTCACCCACTATTTCACCCCGGACGACCGCACCACCTGGACCACCAGCCTTTACTACACGGCCGGGCGCGATGCGCAGACCAGGCTCAACTGGTTCGACGCCAAGGACCCGCGCCCGGATTATTACCGCTATCTGCCCAGCTACTACGCCGACACGGACCCCGAGGAGGCCGCGCGCCTCACCGCCGCCTGGCAGAACGGTACCGCCGGTCAGATCGATTGGGACCAGCTCTACTTCGCCAACGGCAAGAACCTGTTCACCGTGCAGGACGCCGACGGCACCCCGGGCCTTGACCTGACGGGCAATCGCAGCAAGTACATCGTGGAGGAACAGCGCAACGACCCGCGTCGCATGGGCCTCAACAGCGTATGGTCCAAGGCGCTGAACGACCGCACCCAGCTCACCGCCGGTGCGGGTTACCACGACCACGTGACGCACAACTACCGGGTGGTGGACGACCTGCTGGGCGGCGACTTCTGGGTGGACGTGGACCAGTTCGCCGACCAGGTGTCCGCCGACCCCAACGTGGCTCAGAACGACCTCAACCGCCCCAACGCCGTGATCACCGTGGGCGAACGCTACGGGCACGACTACGACATGCATGTGCGCCAGGCCTCGGGCTTCGTGCAGTTCGAGCATCGCTGGCAGCAGGTGGAGCTCTACGTCGCGGGCATGCTCGGCCATCAGTCCTTCTTCCGCGAGGGTTTCATGCGCAACGGCCGCTTCCCGGACAACTCCTTCGGGAAGTCGGCCGTGCAGGGCTTCCTGCACTATGGCCTGAAGGCGGGTGCGGTGTACAAGCTCAGCGGCCGTCATTTCATCACCCTCAACGGCGCCTACCTCACCCGCCCGCCGCTGGCCCGCTGGGCCTACCTGTCGCCCCGCACCCGCGATGCCGTGGTGCCCGGGCTCACCACCGAGAAGGTGAGCAGTGCCGACCTGAGCTATGTGGTGCGCTTCCCCCGCCTCAAGGGCCGCGCCACCATCTACTGGGCCGACATCGCCGACCAGGTGTGGTCCCGTTCGTTCTTCCACGACGAGTACCTGACCCTGGTGAACTACACGATGCGCGGCGTGGACCAGCGCCACACCGGTGCCGAGCTCGGCCTGGAGGCCAACATCACCTCCACTATCGGCGTCAACGCCGCATTGGGCACCGGACGTTTCGTGTACTCCAGTCGCCCGCAGGCCACCATCACCCGCGACAACAGCGAGGAGGTCTTCGCCACCGACCGCACCGTGTACTGGACCAACTACCGAGTGGGCGGCATGCCGCAGACGGCCGCCTCGCTGGGCCTGCGCTACAACAGCCCCAAGTACTGGTTCATCAACGTCACGGCCAACTATTTCGCCGACATCTACCTGGACCCCAACCCGGACCGCCGCACGGCCGAGGCCCTGGACGGGCTGGTGGTGGAGGACCCGCAATGGGAGCAGCTGTTGCAACAGACCAAGCTCGACAACGCCTTCACCCTTGACCTCTTCGGCGGCAAGTCGTGGATGGTGAAACGCAAGTACCGCATCGCGCTCAACGTGTCGGTGAACAACGTGCTGAACAACCGCAGTTTCGTGGTGGGCGGCTTCGAGCAGCTGCGCTACGAGCGGATGGACGTGGACAAGTTCCCCCCGCGCCTGAGCTACCTCTTCGGCCGCACCTATTTCGCCATGCTGAGCATCGGTTTCTGACCATGAAGCAACTGACCAACACCCTGTCCGTCGGCATCGCCCTGGCCCTGCTGCCCCTGCTTGGCGGCTGCGACAAGGAGCTCGATACCCCGCCCGAGCGCACCCTGCCCACCGGGTCGGTGCTGAGCATCAAACGGCTGCGCGACCTGCATGCCACCACCTTCGCCTACCTGCCCCATCGCTTCACCGGCGATTCGTCGGTGTACGGCGTGGTGACGGCCGACGAGACCAACGGCAACCTTTACAAGAACATTTACATGCAGGACGATACCGCCGGGATCGTGCTGCGCCTGAAGAACAGCGGTGGCCTGTACGCCGGCGACCGGATCCGCATCTACCTCAAGGGCGTCACGCTGAGCAGTTACGCCGGGCTGCTGCAACTCGATTCGGTGGATGTGGACAACAACGTGGTGAAGCAGGAGACCCTGGTGCCCGTGACCCCCAAGGTGGTGACCGTGGCCCAGATCACCCCTGCGCTGCAGGGCCAGCTCATCCGGCTGGACAGCGTGCAGTTCGTCGCTGACGAGGCCGATGGCAACACCCCGTGGAGCGACGCGGTGAACCAGAGCAGCGTGAACCGCAACCTGGAGGACTGCGATGGCAACAGCATCATCGTGCGCACAAGCGGCTACGCCAACTTCGCTGCCCAGATGCTGCCCACCGGCAACGGGTCGTTCACCGCCGTGGTGGGCCAGTTCGGCAGCGACATGCAGCTCTTCGTGCACGACATGTCGCTGGTGCAGCTCGGCGGCCCGCGCTGCGGGGCCTTCGGCTTCCAGCTGCTGCTGAAGGACTTCGAGGACGGCAGCGTCACCTCCGGCGGTTGGTCGCAGCAGCAGGTGACGGGGGCCGTGAACTGGTCGGCCACGGCCGGCTATGGCGCCATCACCAACAACAGCGGCGGCAGCTATTCGGCCTGCGAGACCTGGCTCATCAGCCCCTCGGTGAACCTGAGCACGGCCACGGCCCCGCTGCTCAACTTCCAGACCTCCGTGGCCTTCGCCTCCGGGGCACCGCTCGAGGTGCTGGTCTCCACCGACTACACGGGCGGCGTGCCTTCCACGGCCACTTGGACGGCGCTGGCCCCGGCGCTGGCCACCGGCGTGGCCTGGACCCCCTCGGGCGCCCTCGACCTCACGCCGTACATCAGCGGCAACTTCCACCTGGCCTTCAAGTACACCGGCTCGGACACCGATGGCCGGCGCTGGAACCTGGACGACATCGTGATCACCGACAACTGACCCGCTCCTTCCGTTCACCCCAACCCCACATCGCATGAAACACGTTACCCTTCTCGCCGCGCTCCTGCTGGGCCTCACCGGCCGGGCGCAGACCCTTGTGGCCACCAGCTTCGAGAGCTGGACCGGCAACACCCCCGACGGCTGGGTGGGCAGCAAGACCAATCTCCCCGCCGACAGCATCCAGCAGGCCGACCAGAACATCCAGTTCGGCGCCTATGCCGTGCGCCTGGTGAACGGCACCAGTTCGCACAAGCGCTTCACCACCACCAGCCAGGCGGTGACCAGCGGCACGGCTTACAACATCAGCTTCTATGCCCGCGGCAACGGTGAGGTGCGCACGAGCCTGTTCGACGGGCGCGCCACCGGCTTCGGCTACGCGCCCTACAACCCCTACATCACCGTGAACGGCAGCACCTGGACGCCGTACACCCAGCAGGTCGTGGCCGAGAACGACACCACCGATGCCGAGTTCATCCTCAGCGTGCGCAACACCGTGGCCGCCGGAGGCCACCTGGAGGTGGACAGTGTGCGCATCTGGGCCGGCGCGGTGAACCCGCCCACCGGCGCCAGCATCCACCAGATCCAGTTCACCAGCGACCCGGGTGGCGTCTCCACCCTGGTGGGCCAGACGGTGAACACCGGCGGCGTGGTCTGTGGCGTGGCCTCCAACGGCTACTGGCTGCAGAGCGGCTCCGGCCCCTGGACCGGCATCTTCGTGTTCGACAGTTCGCCGGTGGCCCTGGGCGACAGCCTGACCCTCACCGCCCTGGTGGAGGAGTACTTCGAACAGACCCAGCTGAACGACGCCGCCAACGTGAGCATCGTGTCGCCCGGCAACCCCGTGGAGGTGCAGGCCGGGACCACCGGCACCGTGGGGCAGGAGCAGTGGGAGGGCGTGCTGGTCCAGGTGATCAACGCCGATTGCACCAACGACGACATCGCCAACAACTTCGGGCAGTGGACCATCGACGACGGATCGGGTGCCGTGCTGGTCAACGACCTGGTGTTCGCCTACACGCCGACCCTCGGCGTGAACTACAACGTCACCGGCCTGGTGTCCTACAGCTTCAGCGAGTGGAAGATCGAGCCGCGCTTCGCCGCCGACGTGGAGATCGCCTCCGGCCTGGCCGAGCAGCTGCTGGCCGCCACGCAGCTGTGGCCCGTGCCTGCCAACGACCATCTCACCGTGGAGGTGAAGATGCCGGGCGTGCGCTATCAGGTGCTCGATGCCACCGGACGCCTGGTGCTGGAGGGCGCCTTCAACACCCAGCGGAACACGCTTGGCCTGAGCGGCCTGCAGCAGGGCGTCTACGACCTGGTGCTGGCGCGGGAGGGTGCTCGTGCCAACGTGCGCTTCGCGGTGGCCCGCTGATCACCAAGGGTCCGCAAGGGAAAGCCCCGGCAGATCGCCGGGGCTTTCCCTTGCGGACCCGGTCCTCAGGTCACGGCACCGGCCGCACCAGGATGACGTACACCGGGAAGTGATCGCTCCAGCCGTTCACCCAGGTGTCGCCCTCGAAGCTGCGCAGCGGATAGCCGGCGAAGGCCCCTTCGGTCTGCCGGAGTTTCGGTTCGTTGTACACCCGTACCCCGTAATAACGGTAGCGGTCGTCCGTGCGCGTGGTCAGCGCAGGGGTGAGGATGATCTGGTCGAACAGGTTCCACGAATCGCGCCAGGCCAGGGTGCCGATGCCCTTGTTGTACAGCGCTTCCATCGGGTTGTACAGGGCGCGTCCGGTGGCCTGCTCCGGGCGGCCCACGGCCAGCAACCCCCCGCGTATGCTGCGGTCCACCGGGTCGTCGTTGAGGTCGCCCATGTACAGGACCCTTGCGCCCGGGTCGATGCGCTGCAAGGAGTCGATCAGGGACCGGCCCAGGCGGGCCGCCAACATGCGCTTGGGTTGCGAACGCTTCTCGCCGCCGCGCCGGCTCGGCCAGTGCGCCACGATCACGTGCACGGTGTCGCCGTCGAGCACACCGCTCACCACCAGCTGGGCGCGCGTGCGGAAGGCCGTGTCCACGGGGTCCACCAGCGGCACGCTGCGGTGGCCCAGCAGGGTGAAATAGCGCGGGTCGTACAGCAGCGCCACGTCCACGCCGCGCCGGTCGGGTCCCTCCTCATGCACGATGCGGTAGCCGCGCTGCGCGATGGCCTCGGCCTTCACCAGGTCCTCCAGCACGCGCCGGTTCTCCACCTCGGCCAGGCCGAGCACATGCACCCCTTCGGGATGCACCTCCCGGCCCAGGGCGCCGATCACCTCGGCCATCTTCGCCACCTTGGTGCGGTAGCGCTGCGAACCCCATTGCTTGGCCCCTCCCGGAAGGAACTCCGCATCGTCCGTGTCCGGCGAATCGATCGTGTCGAACAGGTTCTCGATGTTGTAGAATCCGATGCAGGCCGCTTGGAAGCGCTGGTCGGCCTGGGCACGGACAGCGGCCGTGCAGGCGGTAAGCAGCAGCAGGGCCGGGATGCGGAAGGGGAGGAAGGTGGACATGGCGGCGCAAGGTAGCCCGGCGCACGGGGCGCGTGGATGCCCGGCCGGCTCACGCGCCGAAGTCCCGCACCAGCGCGATCACCTCGTCGGGTGCCTGCACATGCACCCAGTGGCCCGCGTAGTCGATGGTCTCCACGCGCGACCGCGGGAACTGTTCGCGCAGTTGCGGCAGGTCCTCCCGGGTGATGTAGTCGCTCTGCCCGCCGCGGATGAAGAGGGTGGGTGTGTGCACCACTTCGGGGCCGGCCGCCGCCAGGATGTCCGCGATGTCGCGCGCCAGCAGGGGCACGTTGAAGCGCCAGCCCAGTTGGTCGGGCGTGACCCAGTACAGGCTTTTGAGCAGGAACTGCACCACGCCGGGTTCCGGGATGTGCCCCGCCAGATGCTCCTCCACTTCCTTGCGCGTGCGGAGCCGCTCCAGGTCGCACGTGGTGAGCGCCTCCAGGATGTGCGCGTGGCGGTGCACGGGATACTCGCGCGGCCCCATGTCGATCACCACCAGGCGGTGCAGCAGGCCGGGGTGGCGCTGGGCCAGCACCATGCCCGTTTTGCCGCCCATGCTGTGACCCACCACTACCGCCTCGCGCAGCCCCAGGTCGGTGATCAGCGCCGCCACGTCGTCGGCCATTCCGGGGTAGGTGATGCGGTCGGTGTGCGGCGAACGCCCGTGGTCGCGCTGGTCCACCAGCACCACATCGAAGCTGTCCGACCAGGCCTTGCCGATGCTGTTCCAGTTGTCGGCGCTGCCGAACAGGCCGTGCAGCACCACCAGGGGGCGGCCCCGGCCCATGCGTCGGTGATGCAGCGCCACGGTGGTCATGGGCGCAGTTCGCGCAGGTAGAGCCCCACGGTGTTCTCCCATCCGAAGTGGAGGGCGTCGCAGACCAGCGCGTGGCCGATGCTCACCTCCAGGAGCCCGGGCACGTGAAGGTGGAAATGCCGCAGGTTGTGCCGGTCCAGGTCGTGCCCCGCATTGAGCCCCAGCCCATGCCGCGCCGCCTCGCGCGCCGCCTCCACGAAGGGGGCCACGGCAGCGTCGGGGTCGTCGCAATACCCGGCGGCGTAAGGCTCGGTGTAGAGCTCGATCCGGTCGGTGCCGGTGTCCGCCGCATGCCCCACCTGTTCGGTATCGGCGCCCAGGAAGAGCGAGGTCCGCAGGCCCTCGGCGTGCAGCCGCGCCACCACCTCCTTCAGCCGGGCCTTGTGCGCCCGGGCGTCCCAACCCGCATTGCTGGTCAGCACCCCGGGCGGGTCGGGCACCAGGGTCACCTGCGCAGGCCGCACCTCGGTCACCAGCGCCAGGAATTCCGCGGAAGGGTAGCCTTCGATGTTGAACTCGGTGCGCAGCACCGGGCGCAGGGCGAGCACATCCTGGCGCCTGACGTGGCGCTCGTCCGGACGCGGATGCACGGTGATGCCCTGTGCGCCGCAACGCTCCAGCAGCAGGGCCGTCGCCACCACATCCGGGTTGTTGCCGCCCCGTGCGTTGCGGAGCGTGGCCACCTTGTTGATGTTGACGCTGAGACGGGTCATGCGATGCACTACCTTGGGCGCGGCGGGGCGCCGAAATTACGCCGCTGTCCAAGGCCCATGCACGCCCGTGAGCTCATTGCACCCGACCTTCCGCCGCTGCGACCGGACGATACGGTGGGCCGTGCGCTGGACTGGATGGAGGAGTTCAAGGTGCGGCATCTCCCCGTCACCGAGCATGGCCGGCTGGTGGGGCTGGTGCAGGACACCGACCTGGTGGACCGCAACGATGCCAAGGCCCCGGTGCGCGAGCTCATGGGGCAGGTCGAGCTTCCCTATGTGCGCGAGGGTCAGCACATCTACGACGTGATGAAGCTCATGGCCGAACGCGGCCTCACGGTGCTCCCCGTGCTGGACCCCACGGGCAACTACCTGGGCGCCATCAACGAGCACGAAGCGCTGCGGCGCCTCGCCGAGGCCATCAACCTGGGCGAACCGGGTAGCGTGGTGGTGCTGGAGATGAACCAGAACGACTACAGCCTGCAGCGCATCGCCGGCATCGTGGAAAGCAACGGGGCCAAGCTGCTCAGCGTGTACAACCGCACCCTGCCCGAAGCGCCGCGCATGGAGGTGACCCTGAAGGTGAACCGGGAGGACATCAGCGACATCCTGCAATCCTTCGAGCGCTACGACTACTTCGTGAAGAGCACCTACCAGGGTTCCAAGTTCCACGAGGACCTGCGCGGTCGGTACGACGAACTGATGCGCTTCCTGGACCTGTGAAGCCGGTGCATGCGGCCGGCCCTCCTGCGGTCGAATGCCCGTCCCTTCATACATTTCTACCCCACTTGTCTCCATGCGCATCGCGGTCCAGGCCCGACAGCCCGAGCCGAGCGCCCTGCCCCTGATCGACGGGCTGTTGCGCGCCATGCCTGCTCATGGCCTGGTTCCTCAGGTGGACGGACCGCTGGCCACCCTGCTGGCCGCGTCGGGCTTCGGCTCGCCCTGCCCCACCTACGGCGCGGGCCCGCCCCCGCCGGGCACCGAACTGCTGATGAGCCTGGGCGGCGATGGCACCTTCCTGCGCGCCGTGGGGATGGTGGCCCGCAGCGGCATTCCCGTCCTGGGGGTCAACCTTGGCCGCCTGGGTTTTCTGGCCGCCTTGGGCGCCGACGAGCTCCATGGTGCCTTGGGACTTCTGGCCCAGCGACGTTTCGTCATTGAGGAGCGCATGCTCCTGCAGGTCACCGGATGTGCCGCCGAGCTCGGCGACCGCGACCTGGCCCTCAACGACGTCAGCATCCACAAGCGCGACACCTCGGCGATGATCGCGCTGCATGTGCGTTCGGAGGAGCTCTTCCTCAATACCTACTGGGCCGACGGTCTGATCATTTCCACGCCCACGGGCTCCACGGCCTACTCCCTGAGCTGCGGCGGTCCCATCGTGGACCCCGCCTGCCGCAACCTGGTGATCACGCCCATCAGCCCGCACAACCTCACGGTCCGGCCCATGGTGCTGCCGGACGACCGTACCCTGCAGGTGGAGGTGGAGGCCCGTGAGCACAACTACCTGGTGAACCTGGACAACCGGAGCATCCCCCTGAGCGGGCGCCGGGCCATCGGCCTGCGCAAGGCGGACCAATGCGCGCGCATCGCCCACCTGCCCGACCATGATTTCTTCAGCACCCTGCGCCACAAGCTCAACTGGGGGCTCGATGCACGGTCCACCCGTGGGGCGGCGGGCTAACTTCGCGCCCCCGGCGCCCGTACAACACCGCGCCGCGCCCGCGCGTTCACCCTGCCGATGAGACCGGTACTCCTCCTTTCCGCCCTGGCCCTTGCCGCCGGACTGCATGGTCAGGGGGTCAGTGAGATCGGCATCACCGGCGGGGTCATGTACTATATCGGCGACCTCAACCCGTACAAGCACTACCCGGCCCGGACCCGTCCGGCCGGTGGGCTCGCCTACCGCTACAACTTCGATACGCGTTATGCCCTCCGCGCGCAGGCCCTGTACGGCACCCTGGAGGCCTTCGACAGCGATTCGCCCGACAGCCTGCAGCTGGCCCGCAACCTCAGCTTCCGTACGCGCGTGTTCGAGCTGGCCCTGCTGGGGGAGGTGAACTTCTTCAACTACCGGGGCCTGGGCAAGGACGGCCGCACCTGGACCCCCTTCGTGTTCGCCGGACTGTGCTATTTCCGGGCCAACCCCCGCGCCCTGCTGAACGACACCTGGTACGACCTGCAGCCGCTCGGCACCGAAGGCCAGGGTTCCCCGGACGTGCCCGGGGCCGGCAAACCCTACAGCGTGGACCAGATCGGCATCCCCTTCGGGGTGGGCCTCAAGTTCAACTTCGGCGGCCATGTGGACCTGCAGCTCGAATGGGGCATGCGCCGCACCTTCACCGACCACATCGACGATGTGAGCGGCACCTACGCCGATCCGAAGCTCATCAACCCCCTGGCCGCCGAGCTGGCGGACCGCAGCGCGGACGGCGATGTGGTGGACCGCACCGGCCAGGCCCGGGGCGATGCCCAGACCCGCGACTGGTACCAGTACACGGGCCTCACCCTGTCGTACGTCCTGACCAAGTTCACGGAGTGCGACATGCTGTATTTTCAGAAACGGCGCTGATCCGGCCATTGTGCGATCTTTGCGCCCCTTCCCGCAAGGGGACGCAGCCATGGACCTCAAGGCCCGGATCGATCCCGCCAGGGTGCCCGCCCACGTGGCCATCATCATGGATGGCAACGGCCGCTGGGCCACCCGTCAGGGCGAGCACCGCGTGGTGGGCCATACCAGCGGGGTGAAGGCCGTGCGCGATACGCTGGTGGGCGCCACCGAGATCGGCATACGCCACCTCACCCTTTATGCGTTCAGCACCGAGAACTGGAACCGCCCCCAGGAGGAGGTGGACGCCCTGATGGACCTGCTGGTGCGCACCCTGATGAGCGAGGTGGACAGCCTCAACGAGAACGGGGTGCGCCTCAACGCCATCGGCGACCTGGAGAGCCTGCCGGGCGACTGCCACGCCACGCTGCGCCAGGCCATGGCCCGCACCGCCCACAACGACCGCATCACCCTCACCCTCGCCCTGAGCTACAGCGCCCGCTGGGAGCTGGTGCGCATGGCCCGCCTGCTGGCCACCGAGGCCGCCGAGGGTCGGCTGCGGCCCCAGGACATCGACGAGGCGGCCCTGGCGGCACGGCTCACCACGGCCGGGATCCCCGACCCGGAACTGCTCATCCGCACCAGCGGCGAACAGCGCATCAGCAACTTCCTGCTGTGGCAGATCGCCTATGCCGAGCTCCACTTCAGCCGGGTGCTCTGGCCCGATTTCCGCAAAGAGGACCTTTTCGAGGCCGTGATCGACTTCCAGTCCCGGGAGCGTCGTTTCGGCCTCATCAGCGAACAGGTGAACCCCCGGTGAAGCTCCGCGCCCTCCTCCCTGTGGCCCTCCTGTTGCCGGGTCTCGCGGCCCTTGCGCAGACGGAGGATCGGCGCATCATGGACCCCGCCGTGCCGCGCGAGCTCGAGATCGGCGGGCTCACGGTCTCCGGCACCACCACCGTGGATGTCAACGCGGTCATGCTGTTCAGCGGCCTTAAGGTGGGCCAGACCGTCACCCTGCCCGGCCCACGCATCGCCGACGCCATCCGCAACATCTGGGAGCAGAAGCTCTTCAGCGATGTGCGCATCGAGGTGGCGGAGGTCCGTGGCCGCACGGCCTTCCTCAACATCGTCGTCACCGAGATGCCCCGCCTGTCCCGCTTCAAGTTCGAGGGGGTCACCAAGAGCGATGCCGACAAGCTGCGCGAACGCATGGAGCTGGCCCGCGGCCAGCAGGTGAACGAGGGCCTGCTGACCAATACGCGCGGCACCATCCGCTCCTACTATGTGGACAAGGGCTTCCTGAAGGCCGATGCCGAGATCGAGCAGCGTACGGACTCGTTGATGGACAACAGCGTGCTGCTGATCATCCATGTGAAGAAGGGTCGGCGTGTCCGCATCAAGGACGTGGTCTTCAAGGGCAACGAGGCCCTGACGGACGCGAAGCTGCGGCGGGCCATGAAGAAGACGCGGCGGCGCCTGTGGTACAACCCTTTCGCATCGAGCAAGTTCCTGGCCAAGGAATACCGTGTGGACAAGGAGAACCTGATCGACACCTACAACGAAAAGGGCTACCGGAACGCCGCGATCGTGCGCGACAGCACCTGGTTCGTGAACGACCGCCGTCTGATGGTGGAGATCGAAGTGGAGGAGGACCGGCAGTTCCACTTCAGGGAGGTGCGCTTCAGCGGCAACACCAAGCACAGCGACCGGGAGCTGCTGGACATCCTCAACATCAAGCGCGGCGACGTGTACAACAAGAAGGTGCTGGACAGCAGGATGTACATGAACCAGACCGGCCGCGACATCAGTTCGCTGTACATGGACGACGGCTACCTGTCGTTCTACCCCGAGGTGATCGAGGTGGCCGAGGGCGACAGCATCGACCTGGACATCCGGCTTCGGGAGGGGAAGCAGTACCGGGTGCGCAACGTGCTGGTGAAGGGCAATACAAAGACGAACGAGCACGTGATCCGGCGCGAGATCCGCACCAAGCCGGGCCAGCTGTTCAACCGCAGCGATGTGCTGCGCACGCAGCGCGAACTGGCCAACCTGGGCTATTTCGACCCCGAGAAGCTCGGCGTGAACCCGGTGCAGGACGCGCGCACCGGCACGGTGGACCTGGAATACACCGTGGAGGAGAAGCCCAGCGACCGCCTGGAACTGAGCGGCGGCTGGGGCGCCGGACGTCTGGTGCTCTCCCTGGGCCTGTCCTTCACCAACTTCAGCCTGCGCAACATCACCAAGCCTGAGGCCTGGCAACCGCTGCCCGCCGGCGATGGACAGACCCTGAACCTGCGCGCCCAGACCAACGGCCGCTACTTCCAGAGCTACAGCCTCAGCTTCGTGGAGCCCTGGCTCGGCGGTCGCAAGCCCAACGCCCTGAGCATCTCCGCCTTCCATTCGGCCCAGACCAACGGCGAGCGCAAGTACGTGGACACCGAAGAGGGCCGCGCCATCAACCCCCAGCGGCAGTCGCTGCTGATCTCGGGCGGTTCGGTGGGCCTGGGCAAGCGTCTTACCTGGCCCGACGACTATTTCCTGCTGCGCCAGAACATCAGCTACCAGCTATACGACCTGCGCAACTGGAACCAGCTGTTCGCTTTCAACAACGGCCAGAGCAACGTGCTGGCCTACCAGGTGCAGCTCTCGCGCAACTCGGTGGACCAGCCCTTCTTCGCCCGCAGCGGATCGGACATCACCTTCAGCCTGAAGGCCACCCCGCCCTATTCCTGGTTCCAGCCCGGTCGCGACTACGCCTCCGAACCGGCTGACCGCCGCTACAACTGGGCCGAGTTCCACAAGTGGAAGTTCACCACCCAGTGGTTCACCCGCATCACCCGCAGCAAGAGCGGCCACGACCTGGTGCTGATGACCCGCGCCGGGTTCGGCTTCCTGGGCCGCTACTCCAAGAACCTCGGCAACAGCCCCTTCGAACGTTTCTACCTGGGCGGCAGCGCCCTCACCGGCTTCCAGCTCGATGGCCGCGAGATCGTGGGCCTGCGCGGTTACGACGACCTGTCCCTGGCCCCCAGCACGGGCAACTTCCTCATCAACAAGTACACCGCCGAGCTGCGCTTCCCCATCTCGCTCAACCCCTCGGCCACCATCTACATGCTCACCTTTGCCGAGGCCGGCAACACCTGGGGCACTTTCGACCGCTACGACCCCTTCCGCCTCTACCGCTCGGCCGGGGTGGGCCTGCGCCTCTTCCTGCCCATGTTCGGCCCCATGGGCCTGGACTACGGCTGGCGCTTCGACGATGTGCCCGACCAGCCCGCCATGGCCCCCGGACAGTTCCACTTCACGATCGGCATCGATCTTGGGGAGCTCTGAGCCCGATCGCCTAATTTCGACGCCTTCCATGAAGCGCCTACTCCCGCTCCGCCTGCTCTTCCTGGGCATGCTGCTGCCGGCGATCGCCGCCCACGCCCAGCGCATCGCCTTCGTGGACACCAAGTACATCCTGGGCAAGATGCCCGAATACCAGGGCGCCCAGAGCGAGCTCGACCGCCTGAGCTCCCAATGGCAGAAGGAGATCGACGACCGCTGGGAGACCATCCGCAAGCTGCGCGACGCCTTCAACGCCGAGGCCATCCTGCTGACCGACGACATGAAGGCCAGCCGCCGCGAGGACATCGAGAAGAAGGAGCGCGAGGCCCGCGACCTCCAGAAGAAGCGCTTCGGCCCCGACGGAGACCTCTTCAAGAAGCGCGAAGAGCTCATCCAGCCCATCCAGGACCGCATCTACCAAGCCATCAAGGAGGTCGCCGGGACCACCTACGTGGCCATCTTCGACATCGGCGGCAAGGGCAACAACGTGCTCTTCGCCAGTGAGAAATACGACAAGAGCGACAGCGTGCTCCGCAAGCTCGGCATCCGCCCCGACAAGGAGGGCGAGGGTGGCGGCGGCCGGGGCGACGAGGAGGAAAAGCCCGACCAGCGTCCGGAGGACGACGGGGTCAAGCCGCGCGGCGACGACGGGGCCAGCCCCGACCGCTCCGGTGGCGAGAACACGATCAAACCCCCACGATGACCCACGGAACCATGAAGACCCTGCTGCTGACCCTGGCCCTGGTGGCCTCCACCGCACCGGCCCTTGCCCAAGCCAAGCTCGGCCACATCGACCGCCAGGCCCTGATGCTCACCCTGCCCGAACGCAAGGACGCCGAGGCCAAGATGCAGGCCTTCGCCAAGACCCTGGACGACCGCCTGAAGGCCATGGGCGCCGAGTATCAGCAGAAGGTCACCGACGCACAGGCCAAGGAGGCCACCATGACCAACACCGAGAAGGAGATGGTCGTGCGCGAGATCGCCGATCTGGAGAAGCGCATCGCTGAAGCCCAGGAGAAGGCCCAGGAGGACCTCGCCAAACAGGAGGAGGAACTGTTGCGCCCCATGGTGGAGAAGACCAACCAGGCCATCCGCGATGTGGCCTCCGAGAACGGCTTCACCTACATCTTCGACATCAGCACCGGCCTGGTCCTTTACCACGAACGCGGCGAGGACATCCTGCCCAAGGTGAAGGCCAAGCTCGGCATCCAGTAGACCGGGAGCGAGCCGTGCGGGATGTGCCGCCCACCGCGCTCTCCGGACCTCGTGCCGGCCCCATCGGTGTCTTCGACAGCGGTCTCGGTGGCCTCACGGTGGCCCGGGCCATACGCGAGGCGCTGCCTGCGGAACAGCTGATCTATGTGGGCGACCAGGCCCACGTGCCCTATGGCGACCGTGCCGATGCGGAGATCCTGTCCTTCAGCGAGGGCATCGCGAACTGGCTGTTGGGCCGCGGTGCCAAGGCTTTGGTGATCGCCTGCAACACGGCCAGCGCCGCCGCGCTGAAACCCCTGCGCGAAAGCCTGCCTCATGTGCCCATCGTAGGCATGGAACCGGCCGTGAAGCCGGCCGTGGAGCACACCCGCACCGGGGTGGTCGGCGTGATCGCCACGGTGGCCACCATGCAGGGCGCGGTGTTCGCCAGCATCGTGGAGCGCTTCGCCCAAGGGGTGGAGGTGCTCCAGCAGGCCTGTCCCGGGCTGGTGCGCCAGATCGAGGCCCGCGATCTCGATGGGCCGCGTACCGAGGCCATGCTCCGCGGATGGCTGGAACCCATGGTGGCCCGCGGCATCGATGCGCTGGTGCTGGGATGCACCCATTATCCGCTGGTGCGCCCCCTGATCGAACGCATCGTGGGGCCGGGGGTGCGCGTGATCGATCCCGCTCCGGCCATCGCACGCCGCCTGGCCCAGGTGCTGGGCGAAAAGGACCTTGCGGCCCACGCGGGGACGGGAGGCATCGACGTGTACACCAGCGGCGATGCCGATGCCTTGCGGGCCATGCTCCGCAGCCTCGGCATGGGACCCTGGCCCGTGCATGCGCTCCGTTGGGAGGCGGGCCGCCTCAGCCCTCGGTGAACCAGCCGGCGTACATCAGGTAGTTGCGCGCGATCCGTTCGATCTCGCCCGCCGAGAGCTCGGCGCTCACCGGACCGATGCGGCGCGCCGGGACCCCGGCCATCAGGCTGCCCGGCTCCACCACGGTGCCCTGCGTCACCACCGCACCTGCGGCGATCACGCTGCCGGTGCCGACCACCGCATGGTCCATCACGATGGCGCCCATGCCCACCAGCACCTTGTCCTGCACCGTGCAGCCATGGACGATGGCCCGATGGCCGATGCTCACATCGTCGCCGATGGTCAGGGCGGCCCGCTCGTAGGTGCAATGCAGCACCGCCCCGTCCTGGATGTTCACCCGGTGGCCGATCCGGACCGCGTTCACATCGCCTCGGACCACCGCGTGGAACCACAGGCTGCAGCGGTCGCCCATCGCCACATCGCCCACCACCACGGCGTTCTCGGCCAGGAAGCAGCCGACCCCGAAACGGGGTGTGAAGGCCCGTACGGTCTTGATGAGCGCCATGATCAGGGCTTGTGCTCGGCCGGAGGCAACTGGCCGCAGCCTTCCTTCTGGCAGCACTCCGGCAGCTTGGCGAAGGCCTTGGGGTCGGCCGGGATGCCGTCGGCGCTGTAGCCCAGCTTCACCAGGGCCGCGCGCAACCGGTCCGGGTCGTTCTTGGCCGGGTTGTACGTGATGTGCACCGTGGAGGTGGCCAGGTCCACGTCCACCTTGCGCACGCCCTTCTCATAGATCAGGTTCTCCTCGATGGTGCGTTCGCACATGTCGCACACCGTGCTGGAAACGATGGCGAGCTGGCTATCCTTGCCTTTCTGCGCGAAGGTCGGCGCGGCCCACAGGGCGAACAGGAGGATGATGGTGGTTCTCATGGTGTGTGCGGTTTGGGTTGAAGGGTGAAGCGGAGCCCGCCATAGGCCATGGCGCCCACGGTGGGGCCCCAGATGAGCGAGGCGTCAAAATACGGGCCAAGGGGGTCTTCCGGTGCGATGATCTGCCTTTCCTGGCCCGCGTTGGTGAGGTTCTCGCCTCCGAGATAGAACTCCCAGGCACGCCACACGAAGGTGACCTGGGCGTGCAGCGTGGCATAGGCAGGTGAGCGGTGCGGGAACCGGTATGCCTCGGGGTTGGCGTCGGTGGTGGGGATGCGTGCGGTGCCGAAGAGATTGAGGCTCGCATCCGCGCGCCAGCGTTCGTTCGGGCTGGTGAACGCCAGGTCCACCAGGCCGCGGTGCGCCGGGGTGAAGGGTCGTTCGCGCAGGACGCCGTCGTAGGTGGTGGCCACTTGGTACCACCGGTAGCTCAACTTGAGGTCCAGCGTGCGCACCAGTTCCACCTGCACATCGGCCAGCACGCTCGTGGCGTAGCTCGGCCCGTCCAGCATGTAGAGCACGAGCTGGTCCGGCGAGCGGTCCAGGTCGGTCACCAGCTGGTCGGTGAAGCGCGTGTGGAAGGCGTCCAGGCCCACGGCCCATTTGCGCGCCAGCCACCTGAACTTGTGCAGACCGCCGCCGCCCACGGTCCAGGCACGCTCCAGGCCGGGCTCCCCCTCCACCACCAGGCGCCGCGAGCTCGCCAGCGCACCGGCGTTCTCCACCAGCGGGTTGGTGCTGCGGAAACCGTGGCCTGCACTGGCCCGCAGCACGGTGAGCGGTCCCAGGTCCCATTTCACGTGCAGCCGCGGGCTCACCACCGTGCCGTACCAGCTGTTGTGGTCGGCGCGCAGTCCGGCCACCACCGACGCGTCGCCCGAGGCCAGCGTGTACTCGGTGAACAGTCCGGGCATCACCTCGTTGCGGGCGAAGCTGCTGTCCATGAAGGTCTCCTCGTAGTCGTCCACCTGCAGACTGATCCCCGCCTTCAGCTGATCCTTGCCCCCGCGGGCGAGCTGCTGGTAGATGCCGCTCACGTACCCGCTGAGCTGTGCCCCATCGTGCTGCCGCATCCCGAACCGGGCGCTGAGGTCGTGCCGCCGCAGTGCCGTGACGAAGCCCACGCTCCGCGTGCCGTCGTTGCGGAAGACGAAGCCGTGCTTGGCCAGCAGGTCGGTCATCGAATTGCGGATGTCCACTTCATACGGCACGTTCGGCCCCCCCATGCCCTCGAGGTGCCGGAAGGTGCTGCCCCCCTCGCGGAGGTCCTCCACATGGCGCAAGGCCACCTGCGTGGTGCGCCCGTCGCGCGCGTACATGAAGCGGTCCATCACGTTGATGCGCCGACTGAGCGGCATGTCCAGAAAGCCGTCCCGGTTCTGGTCCATCTCGTTGCCGAACCAGTTGCCGTGCAGCAACAGGAGGTTGGCACCGTGCTCGCCCAGCCGCTGGCGGGTGTGGACGTTGAGCTCCGCCCGGCCCTGGCTGTTGCCGTACAGGTTGACGAACAAGGGCGGTTCGTTCAGCGGGTTCAGCAGGCACAGGTCGATCTGGCCCGTGATGGCATTGGGCCCGTTCACCGCCGTGCCTGCACCCTTGCTGAGGTTGATCTCATTGATCCACGTGCCGGGGATCAAGGTGAGGCCCGAGCTCGAGCTCAGGCCCCGCACAAATGGCAGGTTCTCCACGCTGAGCTGGGCGTACTTGCCGTCCAGGCCCATCATGCGCAGCACCTTGGTGCCGCTGACGGCATCGCTGAAGCTGACGTCCACGGTGGCGTTGGTCTCGAAGCTCTCGCTGAGGTCGCAGCAGGCCGCGCGCTTCAGCTCCTTGATCCCGAGCTGCTCCTGGCTCAGGATGGAGCGCGTGCTGAGCATGGTGCCCTGGGTGCGCGCCACCACGTTCACCTCCTTCAACTGGCCCACGGGGCGCAGGGTGACCTCCGTTGCGCCTTCGGGGGCTGCGGCCATCGCGATGCTGTCGGTGATGAAGCCCACCATCCGCGTGATGAGCGTGGCGGGCCAGCCGCCCGGCATCGGCAGGGTGAAGCGGCCGGCGGTGTCGGTGGTGGTGGCCGTCACGGTGCCGGCCCAGCCCACCGTGGCGTAGGGAAGCAGGGAGCCGTCGGCTGCGGACCGCACGGTGCCGTCGAGGCGGAGGTCCTGCGCCGTGGCCGTTCCGGACCACAGCAGCGCAAGGACAAGGATCTTTCTGTTCAGTGCTCTTTTCATGTTGGATCGATCTGTACGGACACAAGGGGAACCCCGCGCGGCCGGTGGCCGCGCACCTCCTGCACCCGACGATCAGATCCGAAGCACCTGGAGCCGTGCCAGGCGTTGCTGCACCGGCAAGGGCGGTGGGCCCGCACCCGGCGCGTAGGCCGCCGTCCGTTCCATGACGGTCAGTACCAGCGGGGGCACCGGCAGGGCGCCATCATCGGCCGCGGCCAGCACCAAGGCCGCCACGGGCACATAGGCATCGCCGGCGGCCTGTGCCGACGTGGTCACGCAGCATTGGGCCTTCACCGTGGCACCATCGGCATCCTCCTGTTCCGGGCAGCAATCGCCCGTGTCGCCGACCATCAGCCGACTGTGCCCGCCCTCCAGGCAGGTCATGCGCGAAAGCACGGGCACCGAGGTGGCCAGCACCAGCAGTACCGCCAGTGCGGCGTGCATCCATCGCGTACGGCGCAGGGCCTTCATCGCGGGCAAAGGTAGTGGACCGGTCCCGGGCGGGGCGACCTGTCCGCCTGCCTTCTTGTGATCCCAAGGCACCTGATGGGCAGGCTACCTTTGCATCCCATGCCACCACCCGCGAACCGACCGCCCGCCTCGGTGTACGCCGAGATGAACCCCAACCCGGCCACCATGCGCTTCGTGTGCAGCGTGCCTTTGCTGCCCGAGGGTCAGGTGCTGGAGTTCCTCGCTCCCGAACAGGCCCAGGGGGTGTCGCCCCTGGCCGAAAAGGTGTTCAACCTGCCCATGACCACGGCGGTGCTCATCGGCGGCAACTTCGTCACCGTCACCAAGAACGATATCGTGAGCTGGGACATGGTGCATCTGGAGCTGCGCGAGTTCATCCAGGAGCACCTGCGCACCGACGGCCGCGTGCTGTATGCCGATGCACAGGCGCTGGAACGGACCGTGGCCAACGACCGGAGCATGGGCCATGCGGAACCCGCCGGCCAGGAGGAGGAGCGCATCATCGCCGTGCTGGACGAATATGTACGGCCGGCCGTGGAGGGCGACGGGGGCCACATCGCCTTCCGTTCGTTCCGCGATGGGGTGGTCACCGTGACCTTGCGCGGCTCGTGCAGCGGCTGCCCCAGCAGCCTGGTGACGCTCAAGGGCGGTGTGGAGAACCTGCTGAAGCAGATGGTTCCCGGTGTGCGTGAGGTGGTCGCCGAGGCGCTCTGATCCTCAGGGAGCGATCAGCAGGTTGCATCCGCGGACATCGCTGTGGTCGAAACGGCCGAGCACCTCGAAGCTGCCGTCCGCATGGGTGCGCCCCAGGTCCTGCGTGCCGATGAACGGGCAGCTCGCGATGTTGCACAGGTCGATGAGGTCGATGCCTCCCGTGCGGCCATGGACCTGGGCGCTGCGCGGGTCGTTCACCTCGCGGATGCGCACGGCCATCCAGGGCGGGCAGCGGTAACGGCCTTCGCCGTCGCTCCACGCCTGGCTCATCAGCTCGGTCATGCCGTATTCACCGCCCACGCGCAGCACGCCGAAGGCGTTCCGCAGGCGCCCGTGCAGGTCCTCGCGCAGCAGTTCAGGCCGCCGCCCCTTCATGCCTCCGGTCTCCGCGATGTGTACATGCCGCAACGGCATGGGGTGCTGCTCGGCCAGGTCCAGCAGGGCGAAGGGCACGCCCAGCAGCAGGGTCCGCCGGCCTTCGTCCTCCGAACGCCGCAGCAGGTCGGCCACCTGGTCGTACCGGTCCCGGAAGAGGCCGCCCAGGGGATCGGCGGACTCCTCCACCAGCCGGTGCGCCATGTGGACCAGCGAGCTGTCCGGCCGGTCCAGGTAGGCCGGTAACAGGGCGATGATGCGCCAGGCCCGCGGGTCGCCCAGGAACCGCCGGAAGGCGGTCAGGAACGAACGTTCGTAGAGCGCAGGCCAGGGCACATGGTGGCGCGCCGTGATGTCCGCAGTGGTGCCGCTGCTGGCAAAGGTCAGGGCCGGTGCAAGGCCCTCCAGCAACACGCGGTGGTCGCGGAACACCTGGATGGGCAGGAACGGAATGGCCTCCGCCGACGCCACTTCTTCCGGTGCGATGCGCAACCCCTTGAGGAATGCGCGGTATACGGGGTTGTGCGCGGCATGCAGATGAAATAGATCGAGCGCCAGTGCGTTGAAGGCCTCGGGACCATCCACGGCGAAAGGCCGGTCCCACCAGGCCCGCCATCTTTCAGGGACCATGGTGGCCGGCGCCGGGTGCCGTAGTTTTGGAGCGATGCACAGGCTGGGATCCTCGCCCTCAAAGGTAGCCGGAGCCCTCGGGCTGCTCCTGCTCGCCGCAGGCTGCCAGCGCACCGAGGAGTTCCCGGTGGAGCCGCGCATCGCGCTCAAGTCGTTCACCACGTTCGGGGATTCGGCCTCGCTGGTGATCACCTTCACCGATGGCGATGGCGATATCGGGCTCGGCCAGGGCGACACCTTTCCGCCCTTCGATGTGGCCCCGTGGTTCTACAACCTGTTCGTGGACTACGAGGAGCTGCAGAACGGTGCATGGGTGCGCCCGAACCTGCTGTTGCCGCTGTATTACCGCGTGCCGGTGATCGCGCCCACCGGACAGGACAAGACCCTGGAGGGTGAGATGGCCGTGGCCCTCACGCCGTGGCCCACCGTGCCGAACACCCCCTTCGACACGGTGCGGTATGTGGTGCGGCTGGTGGACCGGGCCCTGCACGAGAGCAACACGGTGAGCACCGGCCCGATCGTGCTGCCTCCCTGAGCGGTCGCACACCCTGCGCCCTGCACCGTCCCGGTATCTTTGCCGCCATGTCCCGGCCTGCGATCGACCCACGTCGGCTGGTGGTGCCGGCGGCCCTGGCGATCGGCGCGTCGGCCTTCCTGATCAGCGTAGTGGCATCGGACCTTCCCGGCCTTTCCCATACGGTGGGCGCCGCGCTGGTCGGCGTGGTCGCGGGGGTGGTCGCCTTCCTGCTGCTGCGCTTGGTGCTGCTGCGCATGGTCGAGCAACGCATCCGCGGCCTGGTGAAGGTGGTGCAGGGCCTGCGTGGTGCCGCAGACCCGGTGGCCGTGCCCGCCCGGACCGACGATGCGCTGGGCCGTGTGGAGGGGGAGGTGGCCGAGTGGGCGCGTGCCCGCCGTAGCGAGATCAGCGAGCTGCGGGAGCGTGAGCGGTTCCGCCGTGAGTTCATCGGCAACCTGGCCCACGAACTGAAGACGCCCATCTTCAACATCCAGGGCTACATCCTCACGCTGCTGGACGGCGGCCTGGAGGACCCCAAGGTCAACCGCGACTTTTTGACGCGGGCAAGCCGTGGCGTGGAGCGCCTGACGAAGATCGTGGAGGACCTGGACCTGATCACCCGGCTGGAGGGCGGTGTGATGGACCTGCGCGAACAGCCGCTGCCGTTGCGCGTATTGGTGGAGGAGGCCGCGCGGGAGGTGGAGACCGGCGCGCGGGAGAAGAACATCACGCTGGTGGTCCGGGTACCGGAAGACCTCGTGGTGCTGGGCGACAGGGACCGCCTGGTGCAGGTGTTCGTCAACCTGTTCGTGAACGCGGTGAACTATGGACGTCCCAACGGGCACTGCACGGTGAGCGTGGAGGACATGTTGGAGCATGTGCTGGTGGAGGTGAGCGACGACGGCATCGGCATCGCGGAGGAACACCTGCCGCGCCTGTTCGAACGTTTCTACCGGGTGGGTACCAGCAGGGCGCGCAACGAGGGCGGCAGCGGGCTGGGCCTGGCCATCGTGAAGCACATCGTGGAGGCGCACGGACAGACCATCACGGCGCGGAGCACGGAAGGGCGCGGCAGCACCTTCGCGTTCACCTTGCGGCGGTCCCGGTGAGGGCGCCACCGACGGTGAAGGCCTGAGGGCGTCCGCCGTGTTCGGCCACCACTACCACGGGGGTCCGGCGTGGGCCCATGCGCAGCACCACCAGGTCCCTGGCATTGCCCCAGGCGAAGAAGCCCGATGCGGACGCCGTGAGCGGGGAGAATCCGCCCCTGCCATCGCCCAGGAGCACACAGCCGCGCCCGGCATCGTAGCGTACGGTCTCCACCTCGGCCCCCCAGTGGTTGCCTGCCATCACCAGATCCATCCGGCCATCGGCGTTCACGTCCAGCGCCGCGATGCCGTTCACCGGGGCCAGTTGCACCTCCACCGGAAGCACCCGGGCGGTGAAACGCCCGGTGCCGTCGTTGAGGAACACCGAGCTCCGCATCCAGGTGGCCGAACGGTGCAGGGCCTTATCCAGCTTTGCCGGGGTGTAGATGGCCTGCAGGTCGGCGTTGGCGAACGCGTCGTAGGTGGGGAAGCGCTGCAGGATCACCGGGCATTGCTGGCTGCTGCACTCGCGCCCCCGCACCGGCACCTGATGGCCGGACTTTTCCTTGGCGAGCACGATGTCCGAGCGGCCATTGTCGTCCATATCGGCCCAGTACACGTGCAGCGGATGCGCCGTGTCCGCCTTGAACTTGCTGTTCCAGCCGAGGTTGCCGGCCGCGAGGTCCACGTCGCCATCGCCGTCCAGGTCGGCCGCGCACAGGCTGCTCCACCACCCGCTGGTGCCGGTGAGCCCTGCGGCCGCCGTGGCGTCGGTGAAGCGACCGCCGTTGTTCAACAGCACCATCACCGGCATCCATTCGCCAACGAGCACCAGGTCGGGATCGCGGTCGCCGTCGAGGTCGGCGAAGCGCATGTCGCTCACCAGGCCCGGGCCCATGAGGTCCCTGGCCCGCTCTTCGGTGGCGTCGCTGAAGCGCCCGGTGCCGTCGTTGAGAAGCAGGTAGGAGCGTGGTGCGAACGGGTAGTGGGCCGGGGTCTGCCGTCCGCCCACGAACAGGTCCAGGTCCCCGTCGCCGTCGATGTCCGCCGCGTCGGCACGCTGGCCGCTGGTCATCATCGGTGGAAGGGCGTCGTCCACTTCCGTGAAGCGGCCGGTGCCGTCGTTGCGCAGGTAGTGGTGGCGGTAGGCGGGGCTGCGCAGGTCGTCCTCGTTGGAGCCAGCGAGCACCAGCAGGTCCTGATCGCCGTCGCCGTCGCCGTCGATGAAACGGGCGCCCAGCAGTTCCTGGCCCTTCCCGGTGAGGGGGTGTGCCGCGCGGGACGGCTGCAGGGTACCGGCGGCGGTCTGCAGCATCAGCATGGGGGCCTGGTCCCGGCCACCGCCCATCCACAGGTCGTCCCGGCCATCCCCGTTCACATCGGCCACGGCGAGCATCGGGCCCAGCTCGCTCATCTTGTGCGGCAACAGCACCTCCGTACGGAAGTCGTCGTAGATGGGGTCGCGGTGCGTGGCCGCATCCGGGATCCGTCCGGGGTCCTCGGTTAAAAGGGGCTTGGGCGGCGCTGCCCGTTGCGCGGCAGGCCCGGCATCCTTGTCGCTCAGGGTGAGCGAACGGTCCACGTGCACGTTGCGCATCAGGGTACGGAGGCCATCGGGCCAGCGTACTTCCAGGCTGTCGATGGCGACGACAGCGCCGAGGCCGAAGTGCAGGACGGGCTCCACCGTGCTCTGGTAGCCGCGCACGGGGCTCAGCTCCTGATGCTGTACCGTGCCCTTATGCCACAAGGTGGCCCGCGCACCGTGCGCATCGCTGCTGCCACGTTTGAGCTGCAGCCGCAGGTAGTGGCGGTCCGGATGCAGGTCGCGCACCCGGTTGGCATACACCGAGGCCGTCGCGTCGATGTTGTTGATCACCAGGTCCAGGTCGCCGTCGTTGTCCAGGTCGGCATAGGCCGCGCCGTTGCTGTTGAGCGGTTCGGTGAAGCCCCAGGCCTGGGAACTGTCCGCGAAGGTGAGCCGCGCACGCCCGGTGCTGTCCGCCCCCTGGTTGTGGAAGAGGTAGTTGCGGATCCGCGTGCTGGGCACCAGGTCCAGCGCGCGGTAGAAGTCCGCACCGCTCTTCAGGCCGCGGTATACCTGCTGCTGGTAGTCGTTGTTGCGGATGTCGTGCTTGTACCCGTTGGTCACCAGCAGGTCCTTCCAGCCGTCGTTGTCCAGGTCGGCCAGCAGGGGCGCCCAGCTCCAGTCGGTGCGTGCGATGCCCGCCAGCTGCGCGATCTCGCTGAAGGTGCCGTTGCCGTTGTTGAGCTGCAGGGTGTTGACCATGTACTGGTAGTGCTGACCGGCGGCCACGATGGACCAGAAGGCCTGGGCCGACATGCTGCCCATGTTCGTCTTGTTGCGCACATGGTCGTCCGCCATCATGTCCAGCACCACGATGTCCGGCAACGCGTCGTTGTTGATGTCGGCCACGTCGCAGCCCATGCCGAAGTTGCTCACATGGCGTGTGCGCTCCTTCAACCCATCGCGGAACATGCCCCCGTCGTTGGTGTACATCGCGTCGGCCACGTCGAAGTCGTTGGCCACGTACAGGTCCGTGCGGTCGTCCTCGTCCAGGTGGACCGCCGAGACGCCCAGGCTGTAGCTGTAGTCCATGAGCCCATGCGCACGCGTGGCCTCGCGGAAGCGCCCGTCCTCCTGCACGAAGAGCCGGTTGCTGGGCGCGGTGCCCGCCGCGATGGCGGCCCGCACCTGCGAGACGCTGACCCCCGAGATCCGGTCCTTCGGGTGGTTGATCACATAAAGGTCCAGGTCTCCATCGCCTTCCACGTCCAGGAAGGTGGCCTGGGTGCTGTGGCTCGTGTCGGCCACGCCCAGTTCGTGCGCCGCCTCGCGGAAGGTGAGGTCGCCGTTGTTCAGGTAGAGCAGGTTGCGCGTCAGCGCGGTATCGCTGGTGAGGCCGCTGCGGCACACGTAGATGTCCAGGTGGCCGTCGCCGTTCACATCGGCCATGGCCACGCCCGTCCGCCATCCGCCGGGATCGGCCCCGAGCGCCTTCTCGGTGATGTCCTCGAAGCGCATGCCCCCCTTGTTGAGGTACAGCCGGTCGCGCTGCTGGTTGCCCGAGAAGTAGAGGTCGATGAGCCCGTCGCCGTTGATGTCGCCCGCACCCACGCCACCGCCGTTGTACGCGTAGATGTAGGTGAAGTAGTTCATGGAGGGCGTTTCCTCCAGCATGTTGGCGAAGGTGATGCCGGTGCTGTCCGGTGCGAGGGATAGGAAAAGCGGACCCGCCGGCACCGGGGCCTTGTGGCTGGTAGGCGCTTCGGAGGGTCCACAGGAGGCCAGGAACAGCAGCCCGGCGATGGCCCATGGTCCGGGCAGGCGGAGAACAGGCATGGTCGGAAGGAAGGGGCGAAGGGGTTGCATGGGCGGGGTCCGGCGAAGGTAGCCCGACCGCAGCGGGTGCTCCGGATGGCGGCCCGGGCGGAGGACCGGGACCAAGGTCTTCACCGCACGGCGTCCTCCCACCGCATGACCGCGTTCTCGTTGTTCACGCTGATCCGCGGAATATCGTCGTACAAGGTCAGCTTGCCGGTGACGCACACCCGTTGGCGCAACAGGGCCTTCTCCGGATCGTAGTGGAAGTTGGGGCCGTTGCTGTCCCAGACGGTGCAGTAGAAGTCCTGGGCGGGGTGCAGGCGGTCGAAGTTCAGGTAGACCGCGTTGGCCTTCTGTGTGCGACGGGTGCTGACCACGGTGCCGCACACGGTGACCACCCGGCCGATGTGGTGGCGCGCCTGCACCGTGTTGAACATGCCCTTAGGCAGCGGCGCCTGCAGGGGCTCCACTTCGCCCTGGTACGGGTCGCCGGGATGGTACCAGGCCTGTGGATCGCGCTGCGCCTCCAGCCTGGCCTCCATGCTGTCGGCCAGTGCGGGGAAGAGGTCCAGGCCGGTGAGCCGCTCCACGCTGTCCACCGTCACCGCATAGCTGATCACGGGGTATTCGTTCTCCCCGTTGCGCATCACGAAGCCGATCATCTTGCGCTGCGGCCCGTCCAGGTCGGCCAGCACCTTGAAGTACAGTTCGGGGATGCTCACCTTGTTGCGGTGGCCGGGGTTGTCCATCGCCGGAAGCCCTTCGCGCAGCACCGGACCGGTGACCACGAAGATGCGTTCGCCGCCGTAGCGCACCGAACGCCGCACCCAGTCCTCCAGGTCGCTCCAGCTGCCGCGGTTGAACTCGGGGCGCTGGGGACTGACGTTGCTGTACAGGTAGGTGGCTGTCAACGCCTCCTTGTTCCACCGCATGTCGGCGCTGGGCACCAGGTGGCCGCGGTCGAAGCCGCTGTTCCAATAGTCCTCCACGGTGCTGGTGCCGCTGCGCACCTTGGGGTCCATCAGGAAGGTGTCGATGCGGGCCAGGTTGCCGGTGACCACATCGGGCGTGGCGATGTGGGCGGTCCATCGGGCCTGCTCGTGGCGTTCGCTGTATACCAGCATGTGGCCCGGGTGCTCCACCACCTCTTCGGCTGCGGCGAGCGCGGGCAGTCCTTGAGCGCGCAGGTCGCGCCGGATGATCGCCAGCTTCAGCGAATCCATCGGCCACGCCAGCGCCTCCCGGGCCTCACGCAGCACCTGATCGCGCGCCTGTAGGTCGTGCAGGCGACGCTCCAGAGCGTCCTGTCCATGGAGGCCGGGGCCGGCGGCCAGCAGCAGCACCAGGATCGATGCGCGTGTGTTCATCCCGACGAAAGTAGAGGGTCCGCGCTCATCGCAGCATGCCCTCCAGTTCGTCGAGCGCCTTTTCCAGCAGGGCACCGGCATTCGGGATGGTGTGCGGAGGGGGCGGGGCGGCAAGCACCTGGGCGAGGTCCACCGAGCGCTGTTCCTGGACCACGAAACGGCCGGAGCGCTCGTGGAGGCGGCCCAGGTATTCCTGCTCCGGCTGGCCGGGGGTCGGGATGATCAGCGCGCCAAGGCCCAGGGCCCACAGGTCCATCAGCGTGGTGTAGCCGCTGCGCGAAACGATGAGCGTGGCACCGAGCAGGGCCTCGTGGAGGTCCCGGCTCCCCAGGTGCCCCACCACCTCCACATTGCCGAAGCGCCATCGGCCCGGCCGGTCGGGAAGGCCCTGCACCAGCAGGTGTTCGCCGGGGAGGGCCTTCATCTGTTCCAGCAGGATGCCTTCGATCAGGGCGCGCTGCGGTTCGGGCCCGCTGATGATGGCCACGATGCGATGGGCGCCGGACGGCACGGGGGAGGCCTCCGCCAGGCGGCTCACCGGACCCACGTAACGGACGTTCGCCGGCACGCGCGGGCCGTGCGACAGTTCCCCCGCAAGGCCTGGCGCCTGCGGCAGGTCCAGCACCCAGCAGCGGTCGAACCGCGACACGTACCGCAGGTTGAGCTGCTGCAAGGCCCTGCGGGCGAACGGGGCGACCGGGAAGAGCTGGTGCGTGAGGAGCACCGAGGGCCATCGGCTGCTGCGCACCCCGAACCGCTGGTCGCTGATGACGGCATCCGGTCGCAGGGCCGGTGCAAGGCGTTCAAAGGCCGCCCGCTCGGCCGCCACGCTGCGCAGCATCGCCGGGAACTGCCGCGCCAGGCTCCAGAGCTGGCTTCGCCCGGCGCCGTATCGAACGGTGAGGCCAGGCAACCGCACGTGCTGCAGGTCGGGGAACTCGTCCCGCAGGAGGGCCAGCGGCCCGTGGTCGGCGGCGAGCACGGGCACGGCGCCGCGGGCCATCAACGACCGGATCACCGGAACGCAGCGGGCGGCATGGCCCAGACCCCAATCCAGGGGGGCCACCAGCACCCGCGCTCCGCTCAAGCCGCCCATGCCCGCGAAGGTGCGCACCCGCCGGCGAAGACCATGCGTTCCACGCAGCGCCCCTGGAGGCACCGCCTACTTTCGCGCCGCCATGGGCAAGAACAAGCAGTTCCGTTTCGCCGAGAACGCCACGTTCGCGCATGTGCTGCAGCCGTCCTTCGAGGAGCTGGTGCAGGGCCGGTTCGCCATGAAGGGACGCTGGAACGCCGACTTCTTCCGCCGCGAGGCGCCGATCGTGCTGGAACTGGGCTGCGGCAAGGGCGAATACACCGTGGGCCTGGCGGCCTTGCATCCGGAACGCAACCACCTGGGCGTGGACATCAAGGGCGCCCGCATCTGGCGCGGGGCCCGCAATGTGTTGGAACGGGGCATCGCCCATACCGGCTTCCTCCGTGCGCATGTGGACCATCTGCTCCATGCGTTCGCCCCCGGCGAGGTGGATGCCATCTGGCTCACCTTCAGCGACCCCCAGGTGGGCAAGCCCCGCAAACGGCTCACGAGCCCCTTGTTCCTGGAGCGCTACCGGCAGGTGCTGCGACCGGGCGGTGTGGTGCATCTCAAGACCGACAGCCCCCTGCTTTATGAATACACGCTGGAGCAGGTCGCGGCCCACCAGCTGCCCCTCCTGCAGCACAGCGCCGACGTGTACGGCGACCTGGTCCACCGCGTACCGCCCATCGAACAGGCCGAGCTCGGCATCCGCACCTTCTACGAATCAATGTGGCTGGCCGAAGGGCGCATGATCCACTACGTGCGGTTCGCCATCCATCGACCAGACGGGCCGGAGCTGTTGTAGCTTCGTGGTCATGCGGATCGGACCGCTGGCTTCGGTCGTGCTCCTGGTCGCAATGCCCGGTCCCGCCGCGCATGGCCAGGCCATCGATACCGTGCTGCTCACCGAGCAGGCCTTCGTGCATCACCCCTTCGTGTACTCCACCTTCGCGGCGCTGATCGACCGTTCGGACCGGCCGTTCCTGTATGCGGCAGGTGTGGAGCACGGCCTGCGCACCTACGACATCTCCGACCCGGCGGCCCCCGTGGAGGTCGATGTGCTGTGGCCGCCCGCCTTCGGTGGGCTCAAACCCACCAACATCCATCAGGACGGCGACCTGTTGTACGTGAGCCTCGGCGGTTTCCAGGGCGTGACACAGGCGGCCGGGCTGGCCGTGCTGGACATCGCCGACCCCGCGAACGCCGCCGTGCTCGACCAGTGGGACAGTGCGGCCTTCACCTCGGGCAGCGCCATCGTGCGGGTGCGCAACGGCTTCGCCTACCTGGGCGCCATGCGCGAGGGCCTGGTGGTGCTGGACGTGAACGACCCCGCGGACATCCGCTTCGTCTCCTCCTTCCAGCCGGACACGACCTGGCCCGGCCTGGTGAACTACCCGCCCAATGCGCGGGGCATGGACTTCAAGGGCGATACGCTGCTGCTGGCTTACGATGCCGGTGCCCTGCGCGCCATCGCCATCGACGACCCGACGGACCTGGTGGAGGTGGACCGGTACCTCAACCCGTTGCAGCCTGCCGCCACACCCTGCGCCTACAACAACGTGCGCGTGGTCGGCGATGTGTGTTACGTGACCACGGACTTCTGCGGCTTCGAGGCGGTGGACATCCGCAACGCCACCGCCATGCAGCAGCTCGCGTGGGTGAACCCGTGGAACTGCAACGGCGGGTCGTGGTTCGGCAGCGATGGCCACGCCAACGAGCTCATCCCCGCCGCCGGCGACAGCCTGCTCTTCGTCAATGGCGGCGACAGCGAAGTGCTGGTCTATGACATCACCGAGCCGGTCACCCCGCGGCTCGTGGGCGGCTTCATCCATCCCAACGACAGTTCCGTCGCGTGGGGGGTGGATGTGCACGACAGCCTGATGGTGCTGAGCTACATCGACAACTCGCTCGTGTTCTGGCCGCCGCAGCCCTACTACGCCGACGATGGCGGCATCCAGCTGTTCACCTGGACCGTGGACCGGAGCACGGCGTTCCCCGACCCCGGCAGGGACCGTTCGTGGCAGGTGTGGCCCAACCCGACCCAGGGCCCGCTGAACATCGCGTTGGAAGGCGTGGCACAGGCGGTGGTCCGCGACCACCTCGGCCGCGTGCTGTGGCAGGGGCGTGTGCAAGGACCCCGCGCACGGATCGACCTGCCCCGGCCCGCACCGGGATCGTACCTTGTGGAACTCATCACCCCACAAGGACGGAACGTTCTCCGTGCCGTGGTGCAATGATCGTGTGGACATGGGGAATGGTCATTCCGCACGCAAGCAGGTCCGCGACGGAGCCGTGCAGCAGCGCGCCTTCTTCGCCGACGTGATGGACGTGGTGCGCGAGGTGCCCCGGGGGCGGGTGACGAGCTATGGCGCCATCGCACGCTACCTCGGAGCCGCGCAAAGCGCGGCCCCGATGAGGGCAGTCCTGTTCATCGCTGGGCGATGAGTTTGACAGCGGCCATGATCCTGGTCCCTGTGTTCCTCATCGTCCTCCTGGTCGCAGCACGATCCGCGCGTGCCCGCTGCGGCCAGCCTCGGTGCGCACCCGTACGGCATAGACCCCGGCGGCCTGGCCGGTGAGGTCCAGCACGGCGGGGCGACTGGCAACCCGCTGCACCCGCACCACCCGGCCCTGCGCATCCACCACCTGCAAGGTGGCCGGACCGATCGCCTCCGGCAGCTCCACCCGCACCGGACCGTGGCTGGGATTGGGCACCACCCGTTGCCGATGGGGTCTTGCACCATGCCGGTAGAATTGTGGAAATTGTATTGCAGCCAACTGTCATAGTAGTTGCCACATCCTCCACCAGTAAAGTGATCGTTGATCACGGTGCCATCCTCATCCAACAAGGCTATACCACTTCTTGGCTGTCCATCCACCTGGAAAAAATTGCCGTGAAGAACGATGCGCCCATCCGGCAACAACGTATGAGCGAGGCCGTTGAAATCACCATCTACCTCGTTCGGCGCACTCAGGTCATTGTTGAACGAGGGGTCCAATGTGCCGTCAGGCATCAAACGCAGTAACTGCAATGTGTCTGACTGACCAGTACGCTTCAAATAGCCCGAAACCAGTATGCGTCCATCCGCCAACGTCGTGAAGGTTCTCGCCTCCCCCCAGGTCAGATCCGTTTGAAAGGTGGTATCACGTTCTCCGTCGGGGTGTATCCTGAAGATGTGCTCGCACGGTTGCCCTTCGTACTCGGTGATGAACCCGCTGCACAGGAACTTGCCATCGGGTTGCTGCTCTATCTCGTAGATGGGGCC
>JACTMO010000012.1 GCA_014584605.1 Bacteroidota bacterium
GGCGCCGGGCGTGGTGGCATCGAGCGTGGCCTGATCGCCCGCGCAGAGCGTCAGGTCTGGGCCGAGGTTCACCACGGGCAATGGGTTCACCAGCACGTTCACCGCATCGCTGCCGGTGCAGCCGTTCACGGTGACGTCCACGCTGTAGGTGCCCGCCGCGCTGATGGTCCGCGTGGCGCCGGTGCTGCCGTCGTCCCAGAGGTAGGTGGCGCCGGGCGTGGTGGCATCGAGCGTGGCCTGGTCACCCGCGCAGAGCGTCAGGTCGGGGCCGAGGTTCACCACGGGCAGGGGTGTCACGTTCAACACCACGGTATCGCGCAGGTTCACGGTGCCGCTGAAGCTGATGTCGTCGATGCCGAAGTCGTTGCCCACGGCCCAATTGCTGATCACGCGCAGCCCCAGTTCGATGTTGGTCTGGTTGGGACCGGTGGTGATCGTGGTGCTGTAGTTGTTCCACACGGCCTGGGCCGCTGGTGCGTTCCATTGCGCGATCGGGGTGGACCAGTCGGTGATAAGATCCACGGTGGCCGGACCCTGTGTGGCCAGGTTGATCATCCGGAAGCTGAAGGTGTAGGTCTGGCCGGGGCAGACCGTGACGCCCTGGCTCCAGAAATACCACCATTGCTGGGGGAAGCCGGCGTTCACCATGAGGAAGTTGCCGTTGCCGGTGCCTTGCAGCTGCGGATGGTGGACGTTGGCGTTGGTGCCGACGAAGAAGCGGCCTTCGCCCTGCAGGTCGCTGTTGTTGACGAACTGGGTCCAGAAGCAGCAGTTGCCGCTGTTGAAATCGCCGTTGTTGACCAGGTTGCCCGAGGGGTAGCTCACCTGGCCCCAGTAGGTGCCGGCGATGCCGGTGGTGAGGCTCTGGCCCGTGAAGCCCGTGTTCCACAGATAGGCGGGGTACCCGGCGGGCAGGGTGAAGGTGGCGGTCTGGCCGGCGCACACCGTCACATCCGGCCCCAGGGAGATGGAGCAGGTGGGTTGGGCCCACGCCGGGGCATGGGCCATCCAGGCGACGGCCAGGGTCGCAAGGGCGGCGTGTGTGCGCATGGGGCTCAGGGCGCGCGCTTGGTCAAATTTCGGGCCATTGGGCGGTTCGCACCACCCGGGGCGGTCGAAAGCTGTTCACCGGGCGATGAACACCCGGTTCACGCCCTCCAAGGCCAGCTCCTCGACGCTCCCGAAACGATGACGCAGGCCGGCGCCGATACGTTCGCTGCGCACGCCGGACCATTCGTCATGGCCGATGGTGTTGACCACCAGCAGACCATCCGGTGCGGTGAGGCGTCGCAGGTCGTCCAGGAAAGGGGGCTCCGACAGGGGCGCGGGCATGTCGAGCTCCACGAAGAGGTCCACCACCACCAGAGGGAAGGGCGTGCCGTGCCAGGAGGAGGCCCAGGCAAAGGCATCGTCCTCCACGAGCGTCACGAGGTCCTGGCGGAAGGGGCGGTGCTGTCGGCGGGCGAGCTGCAGCATGCGCGGTTCGCCTTCCACGCCGGTGATCCGGGTGTTGCGGTGCTGCTCGTGGTGCAGGATGCTCGCCACGCTTCCGGCGCCAAAACCGAGCACCAGGGCCCTGTCCGGTCCGGGACCGGGGGGCAGCACCGGGCGGAGGACCTGCTGCCAGAGCCGATGCAGGCTGCCCCAGCTCTGGTTGGCCCTGCGGCTGTTCACCACGGGGCGGCCCAGTTCGTAGGTCAGTTCCAGCGGTTGGTAGCGGCCTTCCCAGCGGGCCACGCGCACGGGCCAGAGCAGGCTGAGCAGGCGCCAGATCAGGTCGGTCATGGAGCAAAGATGCCGCAGCCGCACCGCCGTACTTTCGCGCGCCATTCGCCGGCCATGACCAGCATCACCCGCTACAAGCTGCGCAAGCTGCTGAAATACGCTCTGGTGAGCCTCGGGGTGGTGTGGGTGCTTCACCTGTTCAGCGGACAGGCCTTCCCCGACCACATGGGGGCCTGGTTCCTGCTGGGGTTGTGGACAGGCGTGCTGGAGGAGTTCCTGTTCGGGCACCGGTTCCGCAGCCTGGCCGTGCCCCTGCAGTTCCTGGGCAAGGTGCTGGCGGTGAACCTGCTCACCATCGGCCTGCTGGCCGTGGGCTGGGCCTTCGACCTGCAGGACGAGCTGCCCGGCGGCAGCACCGTCATCGGGCGCAAGCTGTGGAACAGCGAGATCCTGCGCCTGGTGGTGCAGGTGGTGGTGGTGACCTCCCTGGCCATCCTCGTGGTGCAGATCGAGGAGCTCATGGGGCGCCGCATGTTCCTGGGTTTCCTGCTGGGGCGGTACGAACGGCCCGAGGCCGAGGAGCGCATCATGCTCAGCATCGACCTGGCGGGCAGCACCGCCCTGGCCGAGAGGCTCGGCGACCTCAAGTACTTCCGCCTCCTGAACCGGACCTACGCTTTGATGACCGATGCGGTGCTGCGCAACGAGGCCGAGATCCACAAGTACGTGGGCGATGAGGTGATCTTCACCTGGCCCATGTGCGACGGGCAGCGCGACCTGAACTGCCTGGACCTGTACTTCGACATCGAGGAGCGGATCCGCGCGCATGCCGGCGAGCTGGAGAGCGAGTTCGGCGTGGTGCCGAGGTATCGGGCGGCGGTGCACGGAGGCCGCGTGATCAGCGCACAGATCGGGCACATCAAGCGGGCCATCGAGTTCAGCGGCGACGTGATGAACGCGGTGAGCCGCATGCTGGGCCTGTGCAAGGAGCTCAACGCCGGCCTGTTGGTGAGCGCCGAGCTGCTGAACCGGCTGCAAGACGTGGAGGAGCGCTTCGTCGTTGGGCCGCTGCAGGTGGTTCCCGTGCGCGGGCGCCGCAGGCAGGTGAACGTGCACGCGGTGACACGCACGCGCAAAGCATGATGATGCAACAACGACCCACCACCGGACCTGCCGCCTTGGGCGGTCTTCTGGGCCTGGTGCTTTCGGCCATGCCGCTGTGCAGCACCGCCCAGGGCGTGGCCCCCTTCGTCCTGCCCTCGGGCCGCTTCGTGCTGTTCGACCAGGGGCGTTTCATCGACCTGGCCCGGGAGGCCCCGCGCGACCTGGTGATGGCCGCGGACCGGCTGGTGTACGTGACGGCGGAAGGCGAGCTGAAGCTGGTGCAGAACGGCAGCAGCCACCCCATGGAGGCCACGCCGCCGGGCCTGCTGCGCGCTGCCGGGCGCACCGTGGCCTACGTGCATGGAGGGGCGCTCCGTACCGCGGAACCCTTGCGGCCCCGGGAGCTCTCGGCCTCGGTGGGGCGCATGGTGTTGCGGGACAGCCTGCTGCTGTTCCACGACCGGAGCGACGCCACGGTGAACGTCCTCTGGAAAGGACGCGTGTTCCCGCTTGCCGGGCTGCCGGACACCTTGGACGTGCCCGAGGCCTGGGTGGGCTCGAACACAGCGGTGCTGTACGACCGGGCGGCGCGCACGGCCTACCGCTTTCACCGGGGAGAGCTGGCCCCCCTGGTGGACAGCACCGACGCGGTGACCGTGGCCGCAGGGGGCGACCTCATCGGCTTCAGCGACGACCGTTCGCGGAGCTTGCATCTGTGGTACAAGGGGCGGCTCACCACACCGGAGCCGCTGGCCCCCCAGGCGATGCAGGCCGGGGAGGGGCTGCTGGCCTATGTCAGCGGCGGCGGTGCGTTCAAGTGCTGGAGCGAGGGCCGGGTGCATGCGCTACTGGACCATGCCCCCACGGCCTGGATGGTGCGGGACAGCCTCCTGGTGGTGGTGGATGCGGGTGCGCTGAAAGTGTTCCACGATGGTGGCCTGCACGTGGTGGAGCACTATGTGCCGGAACAATGGGTGGCGCAGGACGGCGTGCTCACCTACCTCGACCTCAACCGCGAAGTGCGCCGGTATGCGCGCGGTGTACGCACCACCGTGAGCCACGAGGCCGGGATCGACCGCTTCGAGGTGTTCGGGGACGTGGTGCTTTATCCCGGCCCCGATGGCGCGGTGGAACTGTGGTGGCAGGGCGAGCGCTACCTGCGCTATTGAAGCGGACGCACCGGACGAGCCTGGAGCGGCCCGCCACGATGCCTCAGCCCCGGTGGTCCGTGGGCGACCTGAGGCCCGGCTCCTGTGTGGCCGCGGTCACTGCCGCCGTCGGCATCTTCAAGGCTCCCTTCAGGAGGCGTTGAAGGGAACGCCCCCCCGGGCGCGTTCCGCATCGCCGGCTTGGCGCGTTGGGCCGGTGCGGTCCACCGGCACCAGGGTCCACAGGCTCACTTCTTCGCGTTTGCCGCGCAGGGCGATCTCGCCAATGGGCCGCGCCTCGTAGAGCCGCTCCGGCAGCCGGAGCACGTCCAGCAGGTCCTTGCTGAGGAGGATCTGCACCCCGTAGGTGTTGCAGCTGTTCTGGATGCGTGCGGCGGTGTTCACCACGTCACCGCTGAAGATGCGCTCCTTCTTCACCAGGCCCACCTCGCCGGTGGTGACCTCTCCGTAGTGGAAGCCGGCCTTGAACTGGGGCACCAGGCCGAAGCGCTGGCGGTAGTGCCCGGCGCGTTCGGCGAGCTTCTGCTGGATGCCGAAGAAGCAGCGGATGCACCGGTGGTCCTTCAGGCCCCTGCGCAGCGGCCAGCTCACGCTGACCTCGTCGCCCACGTACTGGTACACTTCGCCGCCGGTGTACACGATCGGGTCGGTGATGTCGGCGTACACCTCGTTGAGGAGCTCGAAGTAGCGCACATGCCCCAGGTCCTCGGCGATGGTGGTGCTGCTGCGCATGTCCAGGAACATGAAGATGCGCAGCTCCTGGTACGGTCTGTCGTAGCGGCCGATGAAGTAGTTGAAGGCGCTGCTGCCGTAGTGGTCGGTCAGGCGCACGGCGAGCATGGTGGCGGCCATCAGCAGGGTCCAGTAGAGGTACTGCCCCAGGAAGGTGAGGCTGTGCCAGGGGGAGGGGTGCGTGCCGCCGAAGGCCGCATACCACACGGCCCGCAGGCCCGCGAAGGCGATGAGCACCAGGACGGCCATGATGGCCACCGCTGGCATGTACGGCAGATGGCGCAACCGGTCGCGCAGCAGGAAGATGTAGATGCCGCCGCCCAGGAGGCCGCCCACCAGGGCATGCAGCACATGCCGGCCCAGTTCGCCCATCAGGTCCACCGGGACCCCGCGTTCATGGAGCACGGCGGCTTCCACCACGGCGGCCAGCACGCCCGCCAGGGTCCACCCCGCCACGATGCCGAGCACCCGCCGGGCGCGCATGGCGGCGCGGCCGATGGTGTTGGCAGCAGCGGGCATGGTGGTCCAAAGGTAGCCCGGTCCGCCAGGGCTCACCGTGCGGTGCTCCGGCGCAGGCGCGGACGTTCCACCAGGTAATACCACAGCACGCAGCACATACCCACGGCGAAGAGCACGATGGCCGGTGTCCGGAAACGGTCCGCGAAGAAGAACTCGCCTACCATCCAGGTGCTGTTGGCGCTGATCCAGCACACGGTGGCCAGAGCATGCGCACGCTCGTACGCCTCGTGCCGGTACTTCCAGGCGATGAGGACGGCCACGGCGATGGTGGGCAGCACCATCAGGGTGGCCGGCACCGCCAGGTCCATGGCCCAGCAGGTGTCCTTCACCAGCCAGAGCACGATGTGGAAGTTCTCGCCGGCACGTACGTCGAACAATGGGCGGGCCATGGGGCGGGGCAGGGAAGGGCGCAAATGTTGCCGATGGAAGGCATACGCCGGAGCGATACCTTTCGGGCCGTGGACCGGAGCGCGGTGAGGAACGTGGAAGGGCCGGATCGCAGCACCGCACGGCGGCCTGCCGGACCCGGGCTCCTGCGCATGGCCATGTTGCTGCTGGTGTTGCTTGCCGGGCAGGGCGCGCACGCCCAGCGCGAACGGTTCTACATCCGATTGTACGGCCTGGTGTCCGAGTACTTCACCGGTTCGCCCGAGAAGGGGGTGCTCGTCCGCGTGCTTCGCGACAGCGTGCCCTTGGACGAGACGGTGACGAAGAGCAACGGCACCTACGAGTTCTTCCTGGACCGTGGGGCGGTGTACACCGTGTGGTTCTCCCGGCAGGACCTCGTCACCAAGCACGTTCGGATCGACGCTCGCGAGGTTCCCGTGTTCCCGGATGTCCCGTTCTACGAGATGGACGTCCAGATGACCATGATCGAGTGGATCGAGGGCGGGGACTACACCGTGTTCGACGTGCCGTTGGGTGAGGCCCTGTACAAACACTCGGTGCGCAACCTCAGTTGGAACGTGGAGTACACCGAACGGATCAGGCCGCAGCTGGCGGAGGCCATGGATGCCTACGAAAAGCTGGTGCGGAAGCACCGACCGGCCTTGCGGCGCAGACCGCCGGTGGACCGCCTGTGATGGGAGCGGTTGCGGACGGACCGTCCGATGGCTGGGTCGCGCGCCACCCGGTCGGGCGCGACGGTGCATGCCGGGCCCTTCAAAGACCCGGAGGTCGCGACGGTCCCGTGCCGTAGGCGGAGAGCAGCTTCACGGCCTCCACGGCCTCGCGCACGTCGTGAACGCGCAGGATGGCGGCGCCGTGCAGAAGGGCGATGGTGTTGAGCACGGTCGTTCCGTTCCCGGCCTGCGCAGGGGCGGTGCCCAGCACCTCGTTCACCAGGCGTTTGCGGGAGAGCCCCACCAGCACGGGTGCGCCGATCGCCACGATCCGCTGCAGTTCGCGCAGCAGGGTGAAGTTGTGCGCGGTGGTCTTGCCGAAGCCGAAGCCGGGGTCCAGCACCACATCGGGCAGGCCCGCCGCGCGGCAGGCCTGAAGGCGTTCGCTCAGGAACAGGGCAACCTCTCCCGCCACGTCGGCATAGCTGGGCGCCTGCTGCATGGTGGCCGGGGTCCCTTGCATGTGCATGGCGACATAGGGCACGTGCAGGGCGGCCACGGTGCCCGGCAGGTCGGGGTCCAGGAGGCCGGCGCCGATGTCGTTCACCATCCCCGCCCCGGCCGCCACCGCCTCGCGGGCCACCTCCGCCCGCCAGGTGTCCACGCTGAGCAGCGCCTCCGGGAAGCTCTGGTGCAGCGCCTCGATCACGGGCAGCACCCGCCTTTTCTCCTCGTCGGCCGGCACCATTGCGCTGCCGGGCCTGGAACTCGCCCCGCCGATGTCCAGGATGGTCGCTCCTTCCTCCAACATCCGCCCGGCCATCCGCAACGCCGTCGCGACATCCACCCGGCTCGCGGCGTGGAACGAGTCGGGTGTGGCGTTGAGCACCCCCATCACCGCCGGCACGGGCAAACGGACCAGCTGGTCCTTCACACGCCATTGGACCGTGCGGCAGGCCATGCGGCGAAGATCGGGCGCGCGCAGGATCCCCGACATTCGCCCCGTGGTCCTGCGGCTCCATGCGGTGTTGCTCTTCGGCGTGCTCGGCCTGGCGCCGTTGTCGGCGCAGCAGGACAGCCTCCTGCACGTCTGGCAGGACGGCTCGCGCCCCGACAGCCTTCGGATGCAGGCGGCGGGCGAAGCCCTGCGCACCTTGATCTATCAGCACCCCGACAGTGCCCTGCGGCTCTCGATGGACCTGTACGACCGGGCGGTGTTGAACAGCGACCGGCGCCGTCAGGCCTTCGCCCTCAACTTCAAGGGCATGGCCTACATGCTGATGGGCAACCACTATCCGGCCGTGCTGGCCTACCGCGACATGCTCGCCCTGTACGAGCAGTTGGACGACCGGCGCGGGGTGGCGGGAGCGCACAGCAACCTGGGCACCGTGTTCCATGGGCAGGGCGACCTGGTGCGCGCCCTGGAACACTACGAGCGTTGCGTGCCGGAATTCGAAGCCCTGGGCGACCTGCGCGGCAAGGCCGTGGTGGCGAACAACCTCAGCGGCATCCATCGCGAGATGGGCGACACGGCCTCTGCACGGCGCGTCCTGGAGCGGTTGCTGCGCGAGGCCATGGCGGCGGACGATGCCGCGGGGATGGCCGGTGCCTACGGCAACCTCGGCCTGCTGGCCCAGGACCGGGGCCAGCTGCGCACAGCCCTCGAGCTCTTCCGGGCCGGGCTGCGCCAGCGGACCGCCAGCGGCGACCGCGCGGGCAAGGCCGTGGTGCAGCACGAGATCGGCGATGTGCTCCGGGAGCTCGGGCAGCTGGACAGCGCCCGGTCGTGGATCGAGGCCAGCATCGCCCTGCGCGACTCGATCGGTGACGAGCCCGGTTCGGCGTTGGCCCAGGTGAGCCTGGGTCTGCTGGCCCTTGAACACGGCCGGGCGCAGGAGGCCGTGGCCCTGTGTGAGCGGGCGGCCGCCTCCGCGATCGATCTGCAGCTCAGGTCCGTGGAGCAGAAGGCTTGTGCCTGCCTGGTGAAGGCCTGTTCACAGACCGGCAACCAGGCCTGTGCGGAACGGAGCGAAAGCCGTCTCGCGGTGCTCAACGACAGCCTTCAGCGCAGGCAGGCACGCGACCTGCTGGCCCGCATCGAGTTCCGGCGCGACCTGGTGGCCGACAGCCTGCGGAAAGCGTCGGAAGCCGGGCATCCGGCACCTCCGGACGACCGTGGCGCTCCGCCCTGGGCCTGGATCCTCGGTGTGTCGGGGCTCCTCGGTGTGGGCTTGTGGTGGTGGATGCGCCGGCGGCGGGCCTGATGCTTGTTCCCCCCGTTCCCGGACCGGTCCTTTCCCGGCCATCGTCCCGGCCCGAGCGGAACGGCCGCACCGGATCAAGGTGGTGCGGAGCACGGCTGCAGTGCGCCATCGCGCTTCATCGCGCGGAGCTGACGGTCGGCGACTTCGAGGACCCCTGATACCTTCGCCGGCTCATGGAGCGCACCCTGTCCCAGTACGATGCCGCCCTGGAGGAGTGCATCGCGCTCTTCCGCAAGAAGGCTTTCGACTACGGCACCGCCTGGCGCGTGCTGCGTGTGCCTTCCCTCACCGACCAGATCATGATCAAGGCGCAACGCATCCGCACCTTGCAGACGGTGGGGGAGAGCAAGGTGGGCGAGGGGGTCCGCCCCGAGCTCATCGGCATCGTGAACTATGCGGCCATGGCCCTGGTTCAGCTGGAGCTGGGCGTGGTGGACGTTCCCGACCTGGACGCGACGGATGCCACCCGCCGGGTGCTGACCGCCATGCAACAGGCCCGCGACCTGATGTGCCGCAAGAACCACGATTACGGCGAGGCCTGGCGGGCCATGCGCGTGGGGTCCCTGGTGGACCTGATCCTCATGAAGCTCCTGCGCATCAAGCAGATCGAGGACAACGCCGGGGCCACCCTGGTCAGCGAAGGGATCGATGCCAACTTCCTGGACATCATCAACTACGGGGTCTTCGCCATGGTGCGGCTCGAGGAAGGGGCCTGAGGTCCGCTTCGTTAACGAAGTGTGAACGGCCGAGGTCGCCCCGGCACCCCCGGTTATCTTGCGCCCGCCGATGTCCGGAGCGGCACGGCCCACGTCATGCGCAACCTGATCCTCCTTTGCCGCATCCTTGTCGGTGCCACCTTCATCGTATCGGGCCTGGTGAAGGCCAACGACCCGCTCGGTTTCAGCTACAAGCTTCAAGAGTACTTTGCCGAGAGCGCCCTCAACATGCCCTGGCTGGAGCCCTGGTCGCTGGCGCTGGCCATCGCGGCGTGCCTGGGCGAGATCGTCCTGGGCTTCGCCGTGCTGGTCGGCGGGCGCATGAAGCTGGCCACCTGGGCCCTGGTGCTGCTCACCCTCTTCTTCGGCTGGCTCACGGCCTACACGGCCACCTGCGACCCCTCGGCCACCTACACCGTGATGGTCAATGGCGTGGCCGAGGAACGGGGCGTGACCTGCGTGACCGATTGCGGTTGTTTCGGCGATGCCATGAAGGGGTCCATCGGTCGCAGCCTCACCCCGTGGGAGAGCTTCGCCAAGGACGTGGTCCTGCTGGTGCTGGTGCTGCCGGTCTTCCTGGCGGCCATCCGGCGTCCCGGCATTCCTTTCAACAGCACGGCGGACGACAAGGTGCTGCTGCCCGGAGGTCTTGTCGGCGTGGCCGTCTGGAGCTGGGTCTTCGGTTCCTTCTTCTACCTGGCCTTCACCGCCGTGGGGCTGCTGGGCTACCTGCTGGTGAAGCGCTCGGCCCAGGGAGTGCGTGCCGAATGGACCACCGCGGCCTGGGTCACCGTGCTCGGCTCGGTCTTCGTGTGGTGGTGTTACGCGCACCTGCCCTGGATCGACTATAGGCCCTATGCCATCGGCAAGAGCATCAGCGAGCAGAAGACCATGGGCCGCGCACCCGAGCAGGTGATCTACATGACCTATCGCAACCAGGTCAGCGGCGAGAGCAAGGAGTTCGACACGCGCGGGGCCTATCCCTGGGGCGACAGCACCTGGGTGTACGTGGACCGGCGGGTGGAGGTGCTGAAGGCCGGTGTGGAGAGCCCGGTGCAGGACTTCGGGCTCACGGACCGGGACGGCAACGACATCACCGGCGACGTGCTTGCCGCCCCCGCGCCGGTGCTGCTGGTGATGCTGTACAACGTGGAGAAGGCGGACACCAACTGCCTGCCCGCCATCAACGATCTGGCCCAGACGGCCGATAAGGAGGGCTGGAAAGTGTACGGTGTTTCGGCCAGCACCTTTGACAGCATCGAGGAGTTCCGGCATGCGCACCAGACGCCGTTCGACTTCGTGCAGTGCGATGAGAAGACGGTGAAGACGGTGGTGCGCAGCAACCCCGGCATCGTGCTCCTGGAGCAGGGCACGGTACGCGGCCAGTGGTCCTGCGGCGATACGCCCGGTTTCGAGGAGGCGAAGGCGGCGCTGCGCGGGGCGGTTCAGGCGCGGTAGCGTTCGCGCACCAGGTCGGCCGTGATGCGGGCGCTGTACAGGCACAGCGGGATGCTGGCGCCCGGATGCACGCTGCCGCCGCAGAAGAACAGGTTGTCGATCCTTCGGGTGAAGTTCGGGTGGCGCAGCAGGGAGGCGAACCTGCCGTCCACGCTGTTGCCGTAGATGGCGCCCTGGGGGCTGTCGGTGAGGGCCTCGATGCCGCGCGGATCGGTCACCCTGGCGCAGGCGATCGCCGGGGCCAGCTCCGTGCCGAGCATGCGCGACAGCTTGGCCAGCACCCGTTCGCGGGTCCGTTCCACCAGGCCGTCCCAGTCCTGGCCGCTGTTGTTGGGCGCGCTCACCATCACGAACCAGTTCTCGTGGCCCGCCGGGGCGTCCTGCGGGTTCATCTTGCTGCTGATATGGACGTACACCGAGGGATCGTCGTGGACGGTGCGATCGCGGAAGATGCTGTCGTATTCCCTGCGGGCGTCCTGGCTCATGAACATGTTGTGCACGCCGAGCTCCGGGAAGCTGCGGCCCATGCCCCAGTGGAAGAGGACCACCGAGCCCGAGCGCGGCTGGCGGAGGGAGGTCCTCGGCGCGCGCTGGTCCTTCAGCAGCATGCGCCAGGTACGGAGCACGTCGGCGTTGCTCACCACCGCGTCGAAGCGCTCCGCCGTGCCGTCGGCCTGCACGCCGCAGGCCCTGCCGTCCCTCACCAGGATGCGTTCCACCAGGGTTCCGAAACGGAACTCCACCCCCTGGCGGCGGGCCAGGGCCTCCAGCGCGCGGGCCACGCTGTACATGCCGCCCTCGGCGTGGTAGGAGCCCAGGGCCAGTTCATAGTAGGAGATGAGGTTGAGCGTGGCCGGCGCCTGGTAGGGGTTGGCCCCGTTGTAGCTGGCGAACTGGTTGAGGATGGCCACCGCCTTCGGGGCGTGGAGCAGGGCACTGTTGCTGCGGGCCATGCTGGTGAGGGGCTCGATGCGGCCCAGCCGAAGGAGCCCGCTGAGGGTGGGCCTGTCGAAGTAGTTGCGCGGCACATGCAGCGAACGCTCCAGGAACACGCGGCCGGTGATCTCCAGCTTTTCCCTGGACCTGGCCAGGAAGGTCAGCATGCGCTCGCGGCTTGTTCCGGTACGGGCGGCGAACTCGTCCGCCAGGGCGTCCGGATCGGCCCAGGTGCGCACCACCGTGCCGTCCTCGAACCGGTAGTGGAAACCGGGGTCCAGTTGCCGGTAGTTCCAGTGGGCCCGGGGATCCTCGCCGCATAGGGTGAAGAGCGCATCGATGTGATGCGGCACGGTGAGCACCGTGGGCCCCATGTCGAACCGGTGGCCGTTCAGGCGCATCTCGCCCATCTTCCCGCCGACCATCGGTCCCCGCTCGAACACGGTCACCCGCCAGCCCGCGTGGGCCAGCCGCACGGCCACGGCCAGCCCGGCGATGCCGGCGCCGATCACGGCGCAACGACGTTCGGTGGCAGGGGCCATGGCTGCGGTGCGCTACGAAGTTCGTGAACGCCGGGCGTTGTTGCACCTTTGTGGCAGCGATGTTGATCCTGTTCCATGCCGCCTGCGTCGTCGCGGCCTTCCTGGCCATGGAGGGCGTGGCATGGGCCGCGCACAAGTACATCATGCACGGCATCGGTTGGGGGCTGCACCACGACCACCATCAGCCCGTGCCCGGCCGCCGGTTCCAGCGCAACGATTGGTTCGCGTTGATCTTCGCGGTGCCCAGCTGGCTCTTCATGCAGTTCGGCGTGATGGGCGGGTGCGACTGGCGGCTCTATGTGGGCATCGGCATCCTGCTCTACGGGGTGGCTTACGTGTACGTGCATGAGGTGGTGATCCACAACCGCCCCGGGGGACGGCGCAAGGTGCGGGGCCGCTACCTGCAGGGCCTGGCACGCGCGCATTTCGCCCATCACCGTCACAAGGGGCCCGAGGATGGGGAGTGCTTCGGTATGCTCCTGGTGCCTCGCCGCTTCTTCCGCGGTCCGCAGGGTTGATCGCGCAGGGCTGTTGATATCGCGGCCTGGGGTCGGGGCGGGTTGCGACCCATGGCGCCCATCTTTGTCCTTCCGCCTCTCCCCATGGGCGGTTCGTCCGCATGCGCACCGTGATCGCCGGCAACTGGAAGATGAACAAGGACCTGCCCCAGGCCATGGACCTGCTGGGGCGGCTGGCCGGGGCCGGGCTGCCGGCGCCGGTGGAGGTGATCGTGGCGCCGGCCTTCCCCTTCCTGGGCCAGGCCGTGGAGCGCCTCCGCGGCACGCCCGTCCTGGTGGCCGCACAGCACTGCCATGAGGCCGCGGCCGGGGCCTTCACCGGGGAGGTGAGCGTCCCCATGCTCGCCAGCCTGGGGGTGCACGCCTGCATCGTGGGCCACAGCGAACGGCGCCAGTACTTCGGTGAGACGGATGCGTTGGTGAACGCGCGCATCCGGGCCCTGCTGGCGGCCGGCCTCACGCCCATCCATTGCTGCGGTGAGCGACGGGCGGAGCGTGAGGCCGGAAGGCACCAGGAGGTGGTGGAGGGACAGCTGCGCGAGGCCCTGGCCGGCCTGAACGCGGACGAACTGGCGCGGACCATCGTGGCCTACGAACCCGTTTGGGCCATCGGCACCGGGCTCAACGCCACGGCCCGGCAGGCCCAGGACATGCACGCCCACATCCGTGAGGTGTTGCGCATGATCGCGGGGCAGGCAGCGGACCAGGTGCCCATCCTGTACGGCGGCAGCTGCAAGCCCGACAACGCGGCCGAGCTCTTCGCCTGCCCCGACGTGAACGGTGGGCTCATCGGCGGTGCCTCCCTCGACGCTGCGTCCTTCCTGGAACTGGTGGCGATCGCGCACCGCAGCAAGCAATCGCGTTGACCGGATGCCCTGGACGCAGATCGACCTGCTGATCGAGCCGCTGGACCCCTGGCGCGACCTGCTGATGGTGGAGCTCGGCGAACTGGGTTTCGACAGCTTCGAAGAGACGCAGCAGGGGCTGCGCGCCGCGGTGCGGACCGAGCGGTACACGCGGGTCGGGGTGGAGAAGGCCCTCGCCAGGCACCGCGCCCACGTGAAGGTGAGCATGGAGGAACGCCAGGTGCTGGACACCAATTGGAACGCCGTGTGGGAGGCGGCCTTCGAGCCGGTGCGCGTGGGGAACGAAGTGCTCATCCGGGCGGCCTTCCATCCACCGGACCCCGGCGCGCGGACCGAGATCGTCATCACCCCGCGCATGGCCTTCGGCACCGGCCACCACGCCACCACCCGCATGATGGTGGAGGCCATGCTGGCCATGGACCTGGACGGCAGGGCCGTGTGCGACATGGGCTGCGGCACGGGGGTGCTGGCCATTCTGGCGGACAAGCTCGGAGCGGCCGAGGTGCACGCCGTGGACAACGATCCCCAGGCCGTGGCCAACGCCCGCGACAACATGGCCGCCAACGGCTGCCGGCCCTGGCCCGTGGCGCAGGGCGACGTGTGCGACCTGGAGCCGGGCCGCTGGGACCTGGTCCTGGCCAACATCGAGCGGAACACCCTGCTGCGCGGCATGCCCCGACTGGCCGCCGCGCTGAAGCCCCGGGGCACGGTCCTGCTCAGCGGGTTCCTCGCCCCGGACACCGATGCCCTGCGCGCTGCGGCGCGCGAAGCCGGTCTGCGCGATGGCGATGCCGCGCAGGAGGCCGGATGGACCCTGCTCGCCTGCCACCGACCATGATGGACCCACGCTGCACGACCGTCCTGCGCCTCGCCACCGTCCTGCTGGCCCTTTGCAGCATGCGGACCGCGGCCCTGGCCCAGACCAAAGCCTTCTCCCAGGACCCGACGACCTTCCTGCAGGAGGTGAGCGCACTGCTCATCGAGGCCGACAAGAAGGAGGGCAAGGCCTTCATCGAGGCCGTCTTTGCGCCAGCGTGGAACTCGGGCAGGTACCAGGATGCGCAGCGCCGCCGTGTGATCGACATCGCCAACGCGATGCAGAAGAAGCGTTTCGAGGCCTATCCCCACTTCAAGGACTACCTCGGCGCCGTGGCCGCCTTCGCCAACGATGGGCGTGGCGCCGCCGAGTTCGAGGCCTGGATGACCAGCTTGAACGAGCTGGTGGGCAGCGGGCGCAAGAAGAGCTTCAGCAGTTACATCACCATGTGCGCCGGGCTCTTCCGCGACCGCACCATCTACGAAAGCGCCAGCACCACTTGGCGGACGGTCGGCGCCGGGTTCACCTTCGCTTACGACACGGTGCCCAAGGTCATCTTCGAGCGCACCGACCTGCGCTGCTTCGCCAAGGGGGACAGTGCGGTGATCATCGGCACCAGCGGCACCTATTACCCCACCCTGGAACTGTGGCGGGGCCGTGCGGGCAAGGTCACCTGGCAGCGCGCGGGCCTGAAGCCGACCGCCACCTACGCCGAGTGGAGCGGCCCCTACGAAGTGCGCATGAAGAGCAGCACCTTCGATGTGGACAGCGTGCAGTTCAACGATCCCTACTTCGAACGCACCCTGTCCGGCCGCCTCACCGACAAGGTGCTCGCCAACGTGGACGAGGACAATGCGAGCTATCCGCGCTTCGAGAGCTACGACCGCCGCATGAAGATCCGCGACATCGTCGAGGGCATCGACTTCGAGGGCGGCTTCAGCATGCAGGGAGCCAAGCTCCAGGGATACGGCACGCGGGAGGAGCCGGCCTACCTCACCTTCTACCGGGACAAGCGGCCCTTCATCGTCACCCAGGGGCTGGCGTACAGCATCGAGCCCGAGCGCATCAGCAGCGAGGATGTCGGCGTGCGCCTGGTGGTGGACAAGGACAGCATCCACCATCCCAGCGTGAGCCTGCGCTACCTCAAGGACAAGAAGCTGCTCACCCTGATCAAGAAGGATGAGGGCCTCAGCAAGGCCCCGTACTACGACACCTACCACCAGCTGGACATGTACTTCGAGGTGCTCACCTGGAAACAGGGCGATCCCGTGGTGCAGTTCGGCAATCTGCCCGGCAGCACGCAGGACCGGGCCAGCTTCGAGAGCTTCAACTACTTCAAGGAGAAGCGCTACATGGCCATGCTGGGCATCGACGCCATCCATCCGCTCGTGCGGCTCAACGACTTCAGCAAGGAGGCCGGCATGGACTTCACCGCGCAGCAGTTCGCCAGCGGCACGCGCATGCAGAAGGAACAGGTGGTGCCCTTGCTGATCGACATGGCCAACAAGGGCTACCTGGACTACGACCCCGATACCGAGGCCGTGCATGTGAAGCCGCGCCTCAAGCAGCACATCCTGTCCAGCGCCGGCAAGGTGGACTACGACGTGCTGCAGTTCAACAGCAAGGGGCAGGACGGGGTGAACGCCACCCTCAACCTGCTGAACTGGGACCTGGCGCTGGTGGGCGTGGCGCGCATCATCCTCAGCGACAGCCAGGACGTGCGCATCTTCCCCAGCGATCAGAAGATCACCATCAAGAAGGGGCGCGACTTCACCTTCGGCGGCATGATGCAGGCCGGCAAGCTGCAATACCACGGCAAGGAGTACTACTTCCACTACGAGCCCTTCACCGTGGACCTGCTGAACGTGGACTCCGTGAGCTTCTACGCCGACAGCTTTGAGCCCGACGAGAACGGGGAGACCGGCTGGGTGCGGGTGCGCAACGTGCTCGAGCAGGTGAGCGGCACCCTGGAGGTGGACGCCCCCACCAACAAGAGCGGCCTGCAACAGAAGAACTATCCCCAATACCCCAAGTTCAACAGCGCCAAGGAGTCCTTCGTCTATTACGACAACCCGCGCATCCAGAAGGGGGTCTACGACCGCGACCGCTTCTACTACCGGAGCGACCCCTTCCAGCTGGACAGCCTGGACAACTTCACCAATGCGGGCCTTTACTTCCCCGGCACCCTCGTCAGCGCCGGCATCTTCCCGGACATCAAGGAGCCGCTGCGCTTGCAGCCGGACTATGCGCTGGGCTTCGTGCGCTCCACCGGCGACGGGGGCATGCCGCTCTATGGCAAACGCTCCAAGTTCGACAACCTGATCACGCTCAACTTCAACGGCCTGCAGGGCGATGGCGAGCTGGCCTACCTGACCACGATCGCCAACTCCAAATCCCTGGTGTTCTGTCCGGACAGCACCTTCGGCGTGGCCGATACCTTGATCAACGCCGCGAGCACAGCAGCCCTCAACGTGCCCAGCGTGAAGGGTGGCCAGGTCTTCATGCGCCTCGAACCGAAGCGCGAGAACCTGTACGCCGCCTCGACCCGCGCCCCGATGGTGATGTACGAGGGGCAGGCCTACCTGCACGGGAACACGGACCTGGGCCCCAAGGGCATGACCGGCGCCGGGCTCGTGGACTTCACCAACGCCACGCTGCGTGCGGACCTCTTCGACTTCAAGACCATGCAGATGCACTCGGACACGAGCGATTTCCGGCTCACCGAGGGCGACACGGCCAGCATCGCCTTCAAGACGGACAATGTGAACGCCACCGTGAAGCTGGACGAGCGCCTGGGCGAGTTCGTGAGCAACGGCGACGAGACCAAGGTGGAGTTCCCCGTGAACCAGTACATCTGTTACATGGACCGCTTCAAGTGGTACATGGACCAGGGCGACATCGAGCTGGAGAGCGACCGTACCGCTGCGGCCGCCTCCGAGGACCTGCAGCTCTCGGGCTCCAACTTCATCAGCATCCGGCCGGACCAGGATTCGCTGGCCTTCATGGCGCCCAAGGCCCGGTACGACCTGAAGCGGCACCTCATCACCGCCAACGATGTGCAGTACATCCAGGTGGCCGATGCGCTCGTGACGCCGGACAGCATGCGGGTGCGCATCCGCCGCAACGCCGAGATGGACCCCCTCACCAACGCCGTCGTCACGGCCAACTTCGTCACCAAGTTCCACCGCATCTACAACGCCACGGTGGACATCCGCAAGCGGCGGAGCTACAGCGCCACGGGCCTCTACGATTATGTGGACGAGAACAAACGCACCTACACCATCCGGCTGCAGAACGTGAACGTGGACACCGCCTTCCAGACCTACGCCCGCGGCAAAGTGCTGGAGGATGAAGGCTTCCAGCTCAGCCCCGCGTTCGACTTCTTCGGCGAGGTGCTGATGGAGGCCAGCATCAAGGAGCTCACCTTCACCGGAAGCACGCGCGTGCAGCACGGTTGTCCCGGGCTGGAGCGCAACTGGATGCGCTTCAGCGGGCGCATCGACCCGCTGGAGGTCTTCATCCCGGTGAGTGATTCGCTGCTGGACGACAAGGGGCAGGCCATCGGCAACGGCGTCTTCCTCACCAGCGAGGACCCCTTCCGCACCTACGGCACCTTCCTGAGCCGGAAGCGCGACGCCAAGGATGCCCCGGTGATCTCCGCCCAAGGCCTCCTGTTCTTCGACAAGGCGAAGAAGGCCTATGTGGTGGGCAGCAAGGAGAAGATCCGCCAGCGCACGCTGCCGGGCGATCTGGTGAGCCTGGGCACCGAGGACTGCCTGGTGCAGGGCGACGGGCGCATCCGCCATGCGCTCGACCTGGGCCGGGTGAAGGTGGACAACGTGGGTACCCTGGTGCACGCCAAGGACAGCACCGCCGCCCACGTGGTGATGATGGCCGACTTCCACTTCCTGGAGAACGCACTGGAGCGCATGGCCACGGAGATGATCGCCTATCCCGACCAGAAACAGGTGGACATCACCAAGACGCCGTACGAACGCTCGTTGCGCGAGGTGCTCGGCCTGGAACGGAGCGACAAGCTCATCAGTGAACTGAGCCTCAAGGGCGAGATCAAGAAGCTTCCCGATGAACTGGTGAAGGCCATCAACCTGTGCGATGTGCACCTGTACTGGGACGATGTGGAGCAGAGCTGGCTGAGCCGGGGCCCGATCGGCGTGGGCACCGTGCTCAAGAAGCCCGTCTTCCGGTACGTGAAGGGCCGGGTCGAGCTCCAGCGCAAGCGCAGCGGCGATGCCATGACCATCCTGCTGATGCTGGACGACCAGACCTACTACTTCTTCCAGTACACCCGGAATTACCTTTATGCCTACAGCAGCGACCAGCAGTTCAACACCATGCTGAGCGAACTGAAGGACGACAAGCGTGTGCTGGAGAGCAGGAAGGATGAGCCTGCCTACCAGTTCATCCTCACCAACAAACGCAAGGTGGACGAGTTCCGCGACCGCCACGGACTTTGAACCATGGACTTCCCCTGGGTGTACAGTGCGTTCAGCGTGATGCTCGCCTACCTCGCCGGCAGCATCCCCACCGCGGTATGGTGGGGCCGGGCCTTCCATGGCATCGACGTCCGTGAGCACGGGAGCAGGAACGCCGGGGCCACCAACACCTTCAGGGTGCTGGGCCCGAAGGCCGGGGTGCCGGTGCTGCTGGTGGACGTGCTCAAGGGTTTCCTTCCGGTGCGCGTCCTCCCCAACTTCTCCGGGCTCGAAGTGGACGGGGAGGGTTGGATGTGGTTGCGCGTGGCCCTGGTGCTGGCCGCCGTCGTGGGGCACCTGTACCCGGTGTTCGCGGGCTTCCGCGGCGGCAAGGGGGTGGCCACCTCCCTGGGCGGGGTGCTCGCCGTGCATCCCGGGGCGGCCCTGATCTGCGTGGCCACCTTCGCGATCGTCTTCTTCCTGACGCGCTACGTGTCCCTGGGCTCCATGCTGGCGGCGGTGACCTACCCGCTGGCCGTGGTGCTGGTCTTCCACGAATCCAGCCCGGTGAAAGTGGGCTTCGCCGTGGCCCTCTGCCTGCTCGTGCTCTTCACCCACCGCCAGAACATCCGCCGCCTGTGGCGGGGCGAGGAGAACCGGATCGACCTGGCCGGCAGGAACACCGGAGGACCATGAAACCGCAGGCCCCCATGAGCGGTACAAAGGCGCGCTCTTCGATGATGACACGCCTCGCGGTGCTTCCGCTGTGGCTGTGCGCCGCCCTGCTGGCCCATGGACAGGGTGACAAGCAGCTCCGCGCCAAGGCCGACGCCCTCTTCGCCGAGGAGCGCTTCGCCGAGGCCCTGCCCCTGTATTCGCAGCTGGTGAGCCTGGAGCCCGGCGACCGCATGCTGAACTACTGCTTCGGCACCTGCATGCTGCATGGCGGCGGCGACCGCGAGAAGGCCATCGGCTTCCTGAAGTACGCCGCCGAGGACCCGGCCATCCCGGCCCTCGCCTGGTACTGGCTGGGACGCGCCTACCACCTCAACTACCGGTTCAGCGAGGCCCTCAACGCCTACCAGCGCTTCCGCGGCACCGGGGACGAACGGGCCATCGCCGCACACCCGGTGGACGCTTTGGAGCAGCAATGCCGCAACGGCCAGCAGTTGCTCAGCAGCCTCAAGGAGATCAGCGTCCACAGCAAGGTGGAGGTGGAGGACCGTGAGTTCTTCCGCTACTATGACCTGGAAGGCATCGGGGGGCGCATCGTGGTGACCCCCGACGAGCTGAAGACCCCGTTGGACAAGAAGTACAAGGGGCGTTCGCTGATCCATCTGCCGGACAAGCCCGGGCCGATCTACTTCGGCAGCTATGGCCGGGACGGGAGGAACGGCCGCGACATCTACCGCACCGAGCTGCTGCCCAACGGCACTTTCGCCGCGCCGGTGAGGCTCGCCGGGTTCATCAATACCGACCAGGACGAGGACTTCCCCTTCATGCACCCCGATGGGAAGAGCTTCTATTTCGCCAGCAAGGGCCACAACAGCATGGGGGGCTATGACATCTTCAAGAGCACCTACGACCCCGGCATGGACGTGTTCGGGCGGCCGGTGAACCTCGATTTCGCCGTGAACACGCCCGATGACGACCTGTTCTACATCGTGGACGGGGAGGGGCGGCAGGCCTGCTTCGCCTCGGCCCGCAGCAGCAGCCAGAACATGCTGCACGTGTACCGCGTCAGCACCGAGCAGGTGCCCGTGGTGCTCACCGTGCTGAAAGGCACCTTCGCCTCGGCCTTCGACCCCCAGGACCGCAAGGCCCACATCGTGGTCGAGGACGGGCTCACGCGCGAGGTGGTGGCCGATGTGCGCACCGACATCGATGGCTCGTACCTGATCAGCCTGCCGCGCAGCGGCCGCTACCGTTTCCTGGTGGAGGCCGGTCCCTCCGGGCGCACCCACGCCGGCGTGGTGGAGGTGCCCCGAAGTGCGGGCCCCAGGGCCTACCGCCAGGAGTTGAAGCTGGAGGACCAGGGCGGTCAGGAACGCCTGTTGATCCGCAACTACTTCGAGGAGCCGCTCGAGGGGGACCTGGTATCCCTGGCGCTGGACGAGATCAAGCGCCGGGCCCGTCTCGATGTGGGCACCGCCAGCGCCGCACCACCCGTGGCGCAGCAGGAGGCCCCGCGCAGCATCGACCAGTTGATGAACGAGGCCGGCTTCACCGGCGACCGAACGGCGGCATCCGTGGTGGCCGGGCTGCAACGCACCGCGCAGCAGGAGGAGGCGCGGACGAAGGACCTGGCCGATGGATCGGGCGCGGCCTTCACCCTGGCCCAGGAAGCCGTGCTGGTGGCCGAACGCTCTGCGGCACAGGCCGACGAACTGCTGCGGCAGGCCCGGCAGGCCACCGATACCCTGGCCCGCGACCGGCTGATGGGCGAGGCGGCCGTGGCCCGGGCACGGGCCGAGGACGCCAACGCCAAGGCCCGGGCCGCCATGCACACCGGCCAGGACCTGGACGCCGAGCGGCTGGCCGTCGCCCAGCAGGCCCAGCGCACCGCCGCCCTGTCCACCGAACTGGGAACCGCGCTCGAGGCCGGCCAGGCCGACCGCACCCTGCCGCTGCTCGTGAAAGCGCGGGAGACGGAAGATGCCGCCAAGGGTGCCGCCGGGCGGCCCGACCTCGTGGAACGCGCGCGGCGCGCGGTCACCGAGAAGGACCTGGAAGCCTCGCGGGCCCTCGCCACCGCACGCAGCAAGAGCAGCGAGGAAAGCGAACTGCGCGACCGCATCGGCCGCCTGGAGCGTGAACTGACCGAGGCCAAGGGCAAGACCCGGCAGGACCAGGTGCGCAAGGAGCTCGACGTGCAGCGCGAACAGCTCGGCTATCTGGGCGAAGAGGTCGCACGGGCCAATGCCCGCGCCCGCGCCGCCGGGGCCGAGGTGACCGCCATGCGCACCCGGAGCCAGCTGGTGGCCCATCTGGTGGAGAACCCCGCCTCGCGCCCGGCCACATCCCTGGACCCCGCGGCCTTGGAGGCCCTCAGCGGACGCATCGCGCAGAACGTGCAGCGCATCGGGGACCTGGCGATCGACGAGCGCTTCAGCGGGGCCGACGCCGCGACCGTGGCCGAGCAGCCGGAGGCGCACTTCGACTGGCAGCTGGACCAGGCCACGGCCCAGGCCACGCCGCAGGGCCGGGCCACCACGAGCACGGCGGAACGCAGCAGCACCGAACAGGCCACCGCGCGTACCATCGCCGCGCCGGATGTGCGAACGGACCAGGCCACCCCCGTGGCGGTGGCGCAACCCGCAGGGACCAACCTGCAGGAGGACGGATCGACCGCGGTCCCGGATGATCGAACGGCTTCCGCAGCACCGGCCTCTGCACCGGACGGCAGCACCACGGGGACGAACAAGGCACCCCAGCTCGCTGCTCCCGGAACGGCGGGCGGGACCGGGCAACAGGCCGCCGGCACCGGGCAGGAGGAAGGGCGGCCCACGGGAACGATGGGGATGGAGCCCGCGACGGCGGACGGAGGCATCGCCAGTGGGCAGCGTGCGGACAGCACGGCCCTGGCCGAGGCGGCTCCCGGCGTGGCCACAGGCACGGAGGAACCATCGCCGACCGATCCGCAGCGCCCCACGCCGCAGCAGATCCGCGAGGAGGCGTTCCCGGCGACGAACGAACGGCCAGCAGAGCCGGACCAGGGGGCGCAGCCTGCGGTCGCCGTGGAGCAGCAGCGCTTCATGCTGGAGAACGAGGTCGCGGAGCTCCAACAGCTGCGGGCCGCCACGCGTGACCGCGACGAACGCGAGGCCTTCACGGCGCGCATCGCCCTGGTGCGCGGACGCATCGACAGCCTGGACGCGGCCGTCGCAGCCGCTCGTATCGCGGCCGAGACCGAGATGCAACCCGTGGACAGCCCGGAGGTCGCTGCGCAGGACGGCCCCACGCTCGAACTGCCCCAGGGCCTCACCGATGCCCAGGTCATCGAGCTGCTCAACCCCGGCCACGCCGACGATGCGGCACGTCTGCAGGCCATCCCCGACCTGGATGAGCGCGTGGACGCCCTGGCCGGGTTGAACGCCATGCTGATGGACAGCATCGACGTGCAGGTGCAGCGCCAGCTCAAGCTGCTGGAGAAGGAGCCGGCGCGATCCGGCGAAGTGCTGCCGCGCGTGGACCGTCTGCGTGTGCTGAAGGCGTCCGAACAGGCCCGGATGGAGCGTCTGCGCGAAGAGGCCATGCGCAGCACCCTGCTCACCGAAGCAGCGGCCGCGCAGGAGGCCCGGCAGGAGCAGGCGGCGGCGGGCGCGCCCCTGGCGCGTACGGAAGAGGGCCGCTATGTCTCGGTGGCCGCCCGGCCCACGGCGGTGTACACCAGCCAGCTCAACACACGTGCGACGACCGTGGGCGAGGCCGTGGCCATGAAGGACAAGGACCTGGCCGGGATCGAGCTGTTGCAGCAGCGCATCGATTCCCTGGAGGCGGTGCTGGACACCGTGCAGGACAAGGTGTACGACCGGGTGCGGCGCGAGGCCGACCGGGCCATTGACGACCAGCTGATCCTGCGCACCGACCTCGGTCAGCGCATGGCCTTCATCACCCGCGAGGAGCTGCGCGCCGGGCGCGACAGCCTGAAGGGACTTCAGGAAAGGGTCGGCCGGCTGGGGCTGGCACCGGACGAGCCGGTGCTTGCCCTTGCCCGCTCGCAGGAAGGCAGTTCGCGCACTTTCGCGGCGGAAGGAGAGCGGCTCCGCAAGCTCGCCGACCGGTCCGAGGACATCCTCGCGCGCGACAGCCTGTACCGCCTGGCCTATACGGCGGAGCTGCAGGCGCTGGCGGCCCTGGACCGCGCCATCACCGCCCAGGCGTATATCCAGGGCGACAGCTTCCGGCGTGGGGAGGCGCTCAGCATGGCCGAAGTGGAGCAGCGCCTGTTCGGGCCGGCCACCGCAGTGGCGCCGGTGCCTGTGCAGGAGCAAGGTGCGACCGCGGCCGCTGAGCCCGTGGTCACACAGCCGCCGGTCCCGGAGCGCACCGATCCGGCCGTGCCCGACAGCGGTGCGTCCGGTACGGCCATCGCCCCGGCGGACAGCGCGGTGCACGGTGCGCCCGGACGGGAGACCGTGGCCGATCAACAGCCGATGCCAGGCACGATGGGTCGCACCGATCCCGCCACGCATCAGGGCAGCACACAAGCCGCCCCTGCCGCCGCTCCGGCGACCGTTCCCCTCGACCCTGCGGGACAGGTCCGGTATGCCGCCTTCCTGAACAGCGATACCCTGCCTGCCGCCGGCATGAGCCTGCTGCTGGCGGAGGACGAGACCGCGCTCGGTGCACAGGCCCGGCAGGCCATGGAGCGGTCCCTGGCGGATGAACGGCGTGCGGTCGCGCTCGGCGACAGCGCCATGGCCCTGCGCGACAGCGCCCTGGTGGCCCGGCGCAAGGCGCGCACCGAAATGGAGCACGAGGCCCTCCGCCTGCAGGCCCTGTCCGATTCGTTGCAACAGGCCTCGTTGCGCACGGCGGCCGATGCGCGGGCACTCGAACAACGACAGCGGGACGTGGCCGAGGCCAAGGCCTTCGCCGACAAGCTCAGGGCGTACTACTACCTGAGCGCGGAGGAGCAGCAGTTGGTGATGGAGAACACCGATCGCAGCCGCTATTTCCAGGCGAAGGCCAAGGCCATGGAGCAGCGCGAGGCGGTGACGGATGCCTTGGAGGAGGAGGAGGCGTACCGCCGTCTCGCCCAGGCGCTGGACCAGGAGGCCGCCAGCATCGCGTCACGGTCGACCGGGGCACCGGCGGACACGGCGCGGGCGCGGATCGACATGCTGCGCACACGGGCCGTGGAACTCGGTCAGCGGGGTGATTCGCTCAGCGCCGTCGCCCAACGGCTGAAGGGGGCCGCCGCCCTGAACGATGGCCAGGCCGCCCTCTACCTGCAACAACTGAACATCGACACCGCCTCCCGGATCATGGCCCTCGAGCAGCGCACGCGCCGCGTGGAGCCCTTGCTGGCCGAAGTGCGGGCGGGGCAGGTGCCCGGCCCGGTGAGCGCGCCGACGACCCCGCCGGTCCGGGAGGACGTGGCCGCCACGTCCGTGCCGGTGACGCCACAGCCCTTGCCCGTCGCAGCACGGCCCGTCCCGACGGTGGATGGCATCCGCGGTCTGCAGATCACGGCCGAACCGCTCCGTCGCGACGTCTTCAGCATGGCGGCCACCCCGCTGCCCCGTGCCACCCCGATCCCCATGGAACAGCCGCTGCCGGCGGGCCTGGTGTTCAGCGTGCAGATCGGCGCCTTCCGCGATCCGGTGCCTCAACACGTGTTCAGCGACCTGGCACCGGTGACCGGCGAGCGGACCACGAGCGGGCTGGTGCGCTACACGGCCGGGCTCTTCACACGGTTCGAGGCTGCGGACGAGGCGAAGGTAAGCGTGCGTGGGCGCGGGTACAGCGACGCCTTCGTGGTGGCCTTCCTCGACGGTCGGCGCATTCCGCTCGCCGAGGCGCGCAGGAGGGCCATGGGGTTGGAGGCACCGGCGTTGGCTGCCACCGGGGAGCCCTCGCCCGCGACCGCGGGGCAGGCCGCTGCTCCGGGCACGACAGCGACGGTTGCTCCGGCGCAACCGCCGCCGCCGCCGACCGCCGTGGTGGAACGGCCTTTCGACCTGCGGCCCACCGCACCCGATACCGCTCAGGCCCTGACCAGCTACCCGGCCACGGCCGCCGAGCTGATGGCCCAGTTCCAGCCGGCCGGCGATGCCGCGTCGTACTACAACGATCCCAACGCCGCACCGGCAAAGCAGGTCGAAGTGGTCAAGGGGCTCTTCTTCACCGTGCAGGTCGGTGTGTACTCCAAGCCGGTGGCGCTGGACAAGCTGTTCAACATCACCCCGCTGAACAGCGAGTCGATCGCGGGCGGCCGGATCCGCTACACCACGGGCATCTTCCGCGATCTCGACGTGGTGCGCGTGCGGCGGGACGAGGCCGTGGGCAAGGGGGTCAAGGACGCCTTCATCACCGCCTACCTGAACGGCCGGCGGATCCCGGTGGCCGAGGCGCGTGCGCTGTTGCAGCGGTTCGGCAGCGAGGTGCTGGTGGACCAGGCCCTGGTCACCCCGTGACCCACGGAGCGGCTGCGTATTTTCGCGGCAACGCCCGCCCATGCCGCACCAGCACGACCATCAGGAGGCTCTGCTCGTTGAACTGCTCTGCGAGAACGGCCCGCAGCGCGAGCTGCTCCTGCACAACGACGACGTCAACACCTTCGACCATGTGATCATGTCCCTGGTGGAGGTGTGCAAGCACGACCCCATCCAGGCCGAGCAATGTGCCTGGATCGTACATTTCAACGGCCGCTGCAGCGTGAAGCGCGGGACCTTCGACACCTTGGAACCCCTCTGCGTGGCCTTGCTCGACCGCGGTTTGTCCGCCACCATCCAATGAACCAATTGCTTCACCGCATCGCCATCCCCGCGGCCTTGGTGGTCGCGACCGGTTGTACCACGGTGCCGATAACGGGCCGCAGCCAGCTGAACCTGCTGCCCGAGAGCGAGATGATGGGCATGTCGCTCACGGCCTATCAGGAGTTCCTGCAACAGAACCAGGTCATCCCGGCCACCGATGCCCGTGCGGTCCAGGTCCGTCGGATCGGGGACCGGCTCGCCCAGGCGGCCACCCGTTACCTGAACGACGTGGGCGCCGCCGACCGCGTGGCGGGCTTCCAATGGGAGTTCAACACGGTGGACGACCCGACGGTGAACGCCTGGTGCATGCCCGGTGGCAAGGTGGTGGTGTACACCGGGATCCTGCCGGTGACCCAGGACGATGCCGGCCTGGCCGTGGTGATGGGCCACGAGATCGCGCACGCCATCGCCCGCCATGGCAACGAGCGGATGAGCGAGGGGCTCGCCATTCAGGGCGCGGGCATGACGCTCGAAGCGCTCACGGCCTCCAAGCCGGGCCTCGCCCGCGACCTCTTCTTGCAGGCCGCCGGCATCGGCGGTCAGCTGGGCATGCTGGCATACAGCCGCAAGCACGAGACCGAGGCCGACAAGATGGGGCTGGTGTTCATGGCCATGGCCGGCTACGATCCGCGTACCGCCCCCACCTTCTGGCAGCGGATGGCCGCCCAGGGCGGAGCGAAGCCCCCGGTGCTGCTGAGCACCCATCCGAGCGACGAGACCCGGGTGCACGACCTGGAGGCGTACATGCCCGAGGCCTTGAAGTATTACAAGCCCTGATCGGCTTTGGCCGGATCGGTTATCTTTGCCGCCGCTTTATTGGACCCGTAGCTCAATTGGATAGAGCATCTGACTACGGATCAGAAGGTTTGGGGTTCGAATCCCTACGGGTCCGCGATCATTGGCAAGGCCCTTCAGCACAGGTTGAAGGGCCTTGCCTTTTTCCGGAGGGCGGTAAGTGCGGGGGGCGAACGGTGCTCAGGCCCCGCCCACACCCGGCCCACCGCGCAGGGCGCGCAGCAGCGCGGGCACGGTGACGAGCGCCCAGGTGCCCTCGAGCAGGATGAAGCCCCACTGCATGGCCCGCACCGCGTCCACCGTCAGCAGCGCGGCACCGACGAAGTTCATCAGCAGATAGGGGAGCCGGTCGCTCCGGAGCCGGCCCATCTGGGAGAGGACGTAGGCCGCCAGCAATAGGGCGGCACCTGCGAGCTGTGGAAGTTGCGCCATGGGTGCGGAAGATAGCCGGGCGCTGACCGGCCCGGACGTCCCTGCCCGCGGACCGGGGTGCGGGCACGGGGGGCGCAGGTCCCACAAGGCCCCGGAAGCGGTACCTTCGCGCGCTTTTTCACGGACACCATGGGATTGAAATGCGGCATCGTCGGCCTGCCCAACGTGGGCAAGAGCACGCTGTTCAACTGCCTCAGCAACGCCAAGGCGCAGGCGGCCAACTTCCCGTTCTGCACCATCGAGCCCAACGTGGGCACCATCACCGTGCCTGACGCCCGCTTGAACAAGCTGGCCGAGCTGGTGAAGCCGCAGCGCATCGTGCCCACCACCGTGGAGATCGTGGACATCGCCGGCCTGGTGAAGGGTGCCAGCAAGGGCGAGGGCCTGGGCAACCAGTTCCTCGGCAACATCCGCGAGTGCGACGCCATCCTGCACGTGCTGCGCTGCTTCGACGACCCCAATGTGGTGCATGTGGACGGCAGCGTGGACCCCGTGCGCGACAAGGAGGTGATCGACATCGAGCTGCAGTTGAAGGACCTGGAGACCGTGGAGGCTCGCATCAAGAAGGTGGAGAAGCAGGCGCAGATCGGGGAGAAGGAGGCCAAACGCAGGTTCGAGCTGCTCACCCGCATCCGCGAGGCCCTGCTGAAGGGGCAGAGCGCCCGCACGGTGGTCACCGCCAACGACGACCCCGCGCTGCTGGCCGAGTTCCAGCTGCTCACCACCAAGCCCGTGCTGTACGTGTGCAACGTGGACGAGAAGAGCGCCACCACGGGCAACCGCTACGTGGACCAGGTGAAGGCCGCCGTGGCGGACGAGAACGCGGAGGTCATCTTCGTCACCGCCGCCATCGAGGCCGAGATCGCCAGCCTGGAAACGGCCGAGGAGCGCGAGATGTTCCTCAAGGACATGGGCCTCGACGAGCCTGGGGTGAACAAGCTCATCCGTGCGGCCTACCATCTGCTGAAGCTGCAGACCTACTTCACGGCCGGGGTGCAGGAGGTGCGCGCGTGGACCATCCATCAGGGCGATACCGGGCCCAAGGCCGCCGGCGTGATCCACACCGATTTCGAGAAGGGCTACATCCGCGCCGAGGTCATCGGTTACGATGACTTCACCCAACTGGGCAGCGAGGCCGCCTGCCGTGCGGCGGGCAAGCTGCGCACCGAGGGCAAGGACTACGTGGTGAAGGACGGCGACGTGATGCACTTCCTCTTCAACGTGTGAGCGGGCTGCCGGCCGCTGCCGACGGGCCCGTCACCCGGCCGAACGTTCCGTCCCGGGACGCTTCCGCCCGCCGGGCCGTTACCTTGCGGCCCCTATAGCAAGCCATGCACCGCACCCTGCTGCCGTTCGCGGCGCTCACCCTGCTGGCCGCCTGCGAACAGGCGCCGCGCACCGAAACACCATCCATGGAGACCGCCGTTTCCAAGGCGCTGCTGGACCGCAGCGCGCTGCCCTTCTTCGCCCCCGCCTTCGACCAAGTCACCGATGCCGACTTCCGTCCGGCCATCCTGGAGGCCATGAAGCGCCACCTGGCCGAGGTGGACGCCATCGTCGCGGATACCGCGGCGCCCACCTTCGACAACACCATCGTGGCCTTGGAGCGCGCCGGAGGGGCCTACACGCGGGTCACCAACTGGTTCTACAACATGACCGGCAGCGCCACCAACGACAGCCTGCAGGCCGTGAAGGCCGACCTCGCGCCGAAGCTGGCCGCGCATGCCGATGCGATCACGTTCAACGAAGGGCTCTTCCAACGCATCAAGGCGGTGTACGACCAGCGTGCCGCCATGGCCATGGAACCGGTGGACGCCCGCCTGCTGGAGCGTTACTACGCTCGCTTCGTCCGTGCCGGCGCCTTGCTGGACACCCAGGGCAAGGAACGCATGAAGGCCCTGAACGGCGAGGAGGCCGAACTGACCACCCGGTTCGAGGACAACATCCTCAAGGAGCGCACCGCATCGGCCATCGTGGTGGACGACGTGAAGCAGCTCGACGGCATGAGCCCCGAGGGGATCGAGGCCGCTGCGGCCGCCGCCAAGGCCAAAGGCCAGGAGGGCAAGTGGCTCATCGACCTGCGCAACACCACCACCCAGCCGGCCCTCGCTGAACTGAAGGACCGCGCCTTGCGCGAACGCATCATGAAGGCCTCGCTTGCGCGCAACGGCCGCGGCAACGAATGGGACAACCGGAAGATCATCGCCCGCCTGGCCCAGCTCCGCGCGGAGAAGGCCAGGCTGCTCGGCTTCCCCAGCTGGGCGCACTTCGTGATGGACGACCAGATGGCCAAGAGCCCGGACCGCGCGCTGAAGCTGATGGCCGACATGGCCCCGGCCGCTGCCGCCAACGCCCGCAAGGAGGCCGCCAAGCTGCAGGCCATCGTGGACAAGCAGGGGGGCGGGTTCAAGATCGCTTCCTGGGACTGGGACCTTTACGCCGAGCAGGTGCGCAAGGCCGAATACGACCTCGACGAGGCGGCGGTGAAGCCCTACCTCGAGTTCGAGAGCGTGCTGCAGAACGGCGTGTTCTTCGCGGCCAACCAGCTCTTCGGGCTCAGCTTCAAGGAGCGCAAGGACCTGCCCGTGTACCATCCGGACGTGCGCGTGTTCGACATCATCGACACCACGGGCGAGGCGATCGGCCTGTTCTACGGCGACTACTACGCCCGCGACAACAAGAACGGCGGTGCCTGGATGAGCAGCTTCATCGATCAGAGCAGCCTGCTGGGCCAGCAGCCCGTGATCACCCAGAACTGCAACTACGTGAAGCCCGCCGCCGGCCAGCCCTGCCTGCTGAGCTGGGATGATGTGACCACGCTCTTCCACGAGTTCGGCCACGCCCTGCACGGCATGCTCAGCGCGCAGAAGTACCCGAAGTTCGCCGGCACCAACACCAGCACCGACTTCGTGGAGTTCCCGAGCCAGGTGAACGAGAACTGGGCGCTGCTCCCCGAGGTGCTGAACCACTACGCGAAGCATTGGAAGACCGGCGAGGCCATGCCGGCGGAGCTCGCGGACAAGCTGCGCAAGGCCAGCCGCTTCAACCAGGGCTACGCCACCACCGAGTACCTGGCGGCCGCCCTGCTCGACCTGGAGTGGCACAGCCTGCCCGCCGACGCCCCGCTGGTGACGGACGTGGAAGCCTTCGAGAAGGCCGCGTTGCAGAAGTACGGGCTCGACATCGCCGAGGTGCCGCCGCGCTACCGCAGCTGCTATTTCAGCCACTGCTGGACCGGCTACGCGGCCAACTACTACGCCTACCTCTGGAGCGAGGTGATGGACGCCGATGCCTTCGCCTGGTTCAAGGAGCACGGCGGCCTCACCAGGGCCAACGGCGACAGGTTCCGCCGCACCGTGCTCAGCCAGGGCGGCAGCAAGCCCGAGGCCGAGCTCTACCGCGACCTCACCGGACGGGACCCCAGCGTGGAGCCCTTGCTGGTGAAGCGCGGCCTGAAATAGGCGTCCGCCAGCAAGCGGCGACCCTTCCACCCGCCCGTGCGCCCTTTCGGTCGGCGACCATGGATCCGCGGCAAGGCCGTAACTTTCCCAATGCCATGCGTACCCGTGTCGTGACCTGGGTCGGCCTCATGGCCCTGCTCCCCGGCGGGCTGAGCGCGCAGCTCGTGATCTGGGCCGAGGAGTTCGAGAACGGATGCACCGGCGGATGTTATACCTCGGCCTACAGCACCGGTCCGAACGGTGCGTGGAGCGTGGTGAACACGGGAACCAACGGCGCCTGTGCGAACCGCTGGTTCATCAGCTGCACCGAGAACGGCAACGCGGTCGGCACCTGCGGCACCAGCTGCACCTCGGGCAACGAGACCCTGCACGTGGGCAATGATGTGGCCTGCGCATCGCCCAACGGCTGCTTCTTCTGTCCTGCGGGCGACTGCGGGGCCGCCTACGATGCCAGCTGCCCGCCCGGCCTGTGCGGCTTCTGCTGCTCGTGCAATTCTTCGCAGACCGACCAGCGAGCCACCTCGCCGGTGATCGACCTCACCGGGCGCACCGGGGCCACCCTTACCTTTCAGTACATGGAGGGCGGCCAGGGAACACAGGACAACGCCACCCTGTGGTACTACAACGGCACGGTGTGGAGCCAGCTGGCGGACATGGCCAAGACGGCCACGGGTTGCGGGGGACAGGGGATCTGGACCGCGTACTCCACGGCCCTGCCCGCATCGGCCAACAACAACCCCAACGTGCGCATCGGCTTCCGGTGGGTGAACAACAACGACGGCAGCGGGTCCGATCCCAGCTTCGCGGTGGACAACGTGCAGGTCACGGTGGCCTACGCGCCCGATTGCGTCGGCCCCCTCGTGAACGAGCTCGGGAACGGGGCGGTCGGCAGTTCCAAGGAATACATGGAGCTGCTGGTCTGCGGCCCGCCTTGCAGCACGGTGGACCTGCGCCGCTGGAAGATCGACGACAACAACGGCGTGCTGTTCAACGGCTTCGGCACCACCCTCGCCTCCAGCGGGACGGCGGCGGGCCATCTGCGCTTCAGCAACGCCGCGCAATGGGCGGCGGTGCCCACCGGAGCGCTCGTGGTCGTGTACAACGAGGCCGATCCGAACCCCATGCTCCCGCCGGACGACCCCAATGACAGTGCGCCGAACGACAGCGTGTACGTGCTGCCCGGGAACAGCGCCCTGCTGGAGGGTTGCGCGCTCTTTCCGGATGCGAACAGCAGCTCGAGCTACGGCAACTGCAGCTTCGGTGCCGCCCTCTGGAACCTGGTCGGCCTGCGCAACGACGGCGACGCCGGGCAGACGCGGCGACCCGACGGCAGCTACTTCCACGGCATCAGCTACGGGAGCAATGCGAACAACATGAACGGCGGGGGCATCGACGGGCTGCGGATCAGCACCGTGTCGCACAGCGGCCGGGTGATCTCCTTCACCGGGTCGGACCCACGTTCGGCGGCCGACTTCACCAGTGCGCCCATCGCGGGCAACGAAACGCCCGGAGCGCCCAACAACGCGGTCAACGCCGCGTATATCGGCACCCTGCGCTGCGTGGTCCTGCCCATCGCAGGGCTATCGGGTCTTAAACCCACAAGGGTCGGTTGATTGATCATTGATGGGGGTACTTGATCCCCATTTCCGGAATTGAGTGGTTGCGGCCTCTCGC
>JACTMO010000065.1 GCA_014584605.1 Bacteroidota bacterium
GGATTTCAAGAACGCGATGGCCGAGAAGCGCAAGAACGCTATCGGCGAAGGGCTGCCAATCATTCGTGGCGTGATTGCCACGGAACTCGATAAGGTGCTGCCAACCAAAACAGATGCCGTGATTGATGAGACCGGCAAGCAGCAATGCTCGGCAGTCTTTTTGCGCGTAGCGGCAGCATTGGAGGCTTTGCGATGAATCAAGATTTTCTGGCACAGGTTGGCGGTCGCTTAGTGAGTGGAGATTGGCATTTTGGCTGGATTCCGCACGATATGCGAACGCTCGGCCAAAAGAAAGCTGCTGAATCGGCACTCTCGACCATGCCGGAGTTCCGTATTGTCGGCAGCACAAATTACGCGACGGACAAGGTTTGCTTGTTCGACCTGTGGAAACATCCCGATGTTGTCAAGGCATTGGGCTATCCGTTTGAAGGGACGCACCAATTGACTGGCTCTTGTGTCGGAGCTGGCGGAGGCAACGCTTTGGCATCTGTGGCGTTCGCGGATTGCTTGATTCGCAAAGAACCGGAGCGAATCTATCTGCCGTTCTGGTTGCTCCCCTATGGCCGGTCGCGGTATTACTTGGGCGACCGTGGTCCTGGCGAAGGATCAACAGGATCGACTTTCGCCAAAGCGGTCAGGGAAGATGGGTGTTTAGATAACAACGATTCGACGCTCGACCTGCCAAAGCCTAATAACTCGGATGCCCTAGTCTGGGGCAGTTCGGTCGAAATGAAATGGTCAGACGGTGGGGCCATTGCATCCAAGTATCTAACCGCAAGTCGAAAGAATCTGGTTAGGACAACTGCCGAGTGCAAGTCTGCCGATGCAGTTCGCGAGGCTATTTGCAATTGGTATCCAGTGACCTGCGCATCAATGTACGCCCATCAACCCAGAGTTGAGAAGGGTGTGCTGATTGGGCGCAAATCCGGCTCATGGTCGCATCAGATGTCGATCCAAGCATGGTGGAATAATCCCGATTTCGGCGAACTCTACTGGCTCATGAACCAATGGGGCAAAGATGCCCACGGGATCGACCCGGCAGGTGGCCCGCCGGGGGGCGTGTGGATTACGAAGGCCGATATGGATTGGATATGTCGAACGGGCGAAGTGTACGCCTTCAGCCAGCATGACGGATTCCCAGCCCAAACCTTTTCTTGGACGATTTAACCTTTTTGATTCTGGAGGTCTGCAATGCAATGGACGAAAGATGACGTAAAATCGGCAGCAACAACGATTGGCAAACTTGGCGGCTTATTAGCCAAGCTCACGCCGACCCAGGTGGATGATCAAATCATCGCGATCATTGCCAAGATCGGCGACAACGATCAGGCATGCGAAGCGGTTGCGGCCATGCTGAATATCTTTTTCAGCAGCATGCCGACGCCGCCCGCACCCGTGCCGCATGCCGTCGGTTCGATGGAAGCGCAATTCGATTATGGTGCCCTGGATTTCGGCAGCAGGCTGGACCGCATCAAGGAATGGTGTGCGAAACATGGGAAAGAATTTGGTGCCATTCCCGTGTGGATTTTGCCGCTGTTGCTTTCCGTTCCGTGGGATCGCGTGATTGGGTATTTAATCAGTCTGTTCAGTCGGTAGAGAATCACAGCACTGGCCCGGCGAAGTCTCTGGATAATTTCAGAAACACGCGGAGTCAAAGAAAGCAATCTGATTGTTTTCAGTGCGACGCATAGCTGGGTTGGTGCTTGAACTTTCATTTAGGAGTTTGGCGGCGGTTCCTTTTACCGAGAGGTCATCATGCGAATCCTGCATACACTTTTGTTCATGACGCATCTATCAGGCTTTGTGATGCAGCAGCCCGACCGCGATCGCATGCTCTGGCTTTGGGCGGTCGCGAAAGCCGAAGCTGAAGCTACAAGCAAACCAGAACCGAAGCCCGATCCAAAGCCCGGACCGGTCGTTGAATCGCTGCCAAAACTCAAGCATGGCGACGTTGGCCGCGTGTTTGTCACGGGAGCCGAGACCGCTCAATCGGTACGGCTTGGATCGGATGAATACGGCTGGGCCATCCTGACCAGATTGCCAAGTGGCGAATGGCACGCTGACATCAGCCATCTCGATAAGGGCAAGCATTACTACGGCTGGATTGCGGTAACGGAGAATGGCCGGGAGATCCGTAAACGCATTGAATTTGTGGGCGGCACAAACTATCGAACGGCTGCTCCCAAGATCGAGCAACCAACCTTGCAATACGATTATCCGTATGTGACGCCGTCGGGCGCCTTCAGCAAGCCGGTGGGCGGGGGCTTCTTCACCCTCTTCAACAGCGCTTACCAGGCCGAGTGGCGCACCCCCTTCGGCAGCATGGGCGAGATCACCGGCCTGGCCGACCTGCGCCTGCTCAACACCACCCAGGGCCGCTACGCCTACCTCACCGGCACCACGGCGGGGCTGGCGGACCCGGCGCTCTTTCCCCTGGACGTGGTGGACCTGCCCGGCACGGCCGACTATTACCAAGGCACCCCCGGCGGCGGCCAGCGCGATGCCTATGTGGCCCGCTTGAACCTGGACACCTACCAGATCGAATGGTGTACCTACTGGGGTGGCAATGGCCGCGAACTGGGGCTTGCCTTGGAGGTGATGAGCAGCGAGGCCTTCGGCACCTTCATCTGGGTGGGAGGCACCACCCGCAGCACCAACCTCACCGCCGCCCAGCTGCCCGCCGGTGGACCCTTCGCCTTTCACCAGGATGTGCCCGGTGGCCAGGGCGATGGCTACCTGCTCAAGTTCGGCCACGGCAACAGCGCCCTGCTCTGGGGTAGCCTCTACGGCGGCGAGGGCCCCGATGCCGTGCTGGACCTGGAGGTGGACCCGGCCTGCAACGCAGGCGGCACCGGCTGCCGCCTGTACGCCACCGGGGAGACCGGCAGCGCCACCGGCATCTGGCACGCCGGGGCGGGCACCCTGTACGATCAGCCCTTGCTAGGCACCTTCGGGGGCGACCGGCGCGATGCCTTCGTGCTGGTGGTGAACGGCGCCACCCAGGAGCCCATTTGGACCACCTACTGGGGCGGCATCCACGCCGATCGCGGCTGGGGCGTGGCCGCAAGCGTCACCGAGCTCTACCTGGCCGGCGGTGCCATCAGCGACCAGTTGAGCTTTCCCCTGCGCGAGTTCGACCCCCTGAGCCCGCTGGACTGGTACGATGGCGACCTCACCAACAACCTGGGCGGTGGATATGGCTGGATCTCCACCAACAACACCCACTACTACAACCCCATCGACGACTTCTTCGCCATCGACCCGCATCCCGGCCACAGCCACGATGGCTTCATCTGCAGCTTCGGGCTCTCGCCCAACCTGAGCGTGTCCGAGACAGCCCCTGGGGACCAAGCCCCGTGGTTGATCCCCCTGGAGCCCGGCCGGTGGCGACTTCGGCTGCCGACAGGTTCGGTGGGCCAGTTGGCCGTGTGGGACGCGCAAGGCCGCTTGGTGCTGATGCAAAGCAATGCCCGTGACGGCCACGTGGTGGACCTGGCCGCAGCTGCACCAGGCGTGTATCTGGCGCGTTTGGAGGAAGCGAACGGTGCGGTGCGATCGGTTAAGGCCCTTCGGTGATGAGGAGCGCCAGGACCTTGGCGGTGCTGCTGATGTGCGGCACCGGAGCGGCGGGCATGGGGCAGTACTGGGCACCCTTGCAGCCCTTGGCAAAGCTGCACTCGCAGGTGAATGTGGTTTACGGGGACAGTGTGTGGGATAAGCTCTTAGTTGGCGGCAATTTCAAGTGGGCGGTGGTGGGGTCTGATTCGATCTACACCGCTGGTGCTGCCATGTGGGATGGAGCTGCATGGTCAGCGCTACCTGAGCCGGTCGGTCTCTGTGGAAGCGGGAATGGTTGTCACCCGATCTGGGAGTTCATGCGTGTAGACGGTCAACTGCACGTCAACGGTGCCTTCGTGTTCCTTGATGCGGACTCCATATACACCGAGTCCTTTGCCCGGTGGAACGAGCAGACCAACGGGTGGGAGCGCCTGCCCTGCGTGAACCCCGGGGTGGGCGGCATGGCCACCCTGGTGCCGCACTTTCCGCAGGACACCATGTACCTCACCGGTTACCGGGGCACCCTGTGCGGCTACGACAGCAGCTGCGTGTTCGCTTACGTGGGCGATACCATCGTGCCCAGCCCCTACCGGGCGCCGGTGCTGCACCACGGGCCCACCAGCTACGTGGGCTTCGCCTTTAAGTACCAGGGTGTGCCCTACATCACCGGTCTGTTCTTCGACCCCCTGCAAGGGCAGCACTACAGCTTCATGCGCTGGAACGGCGCGGCCTGGGAGGCTGTGCCAGGGTGGAGCACCCTGGACCCGATCAAGGACGTGCTGATCAAGGACGGCTGGCTGTATGTGTGCGGGTGGTTCTTCGAGGCGGGCGGAGCGCCGGGCAACATGGTGGCGCGCTTCAACGGAACGCAGTGGCAGACCTTGGGCAGTGGGCTCCTGGCGGCGCTGCCCGCAAGCACGCAAGGCGTGGCGCTGGACCTGCACGCGTGGAACGGCGACCTGTATGTGGCCGGGCAGTTCAACTACGCCGGCGGTGTGCCGGCGGAGAACGCCGCGCGCTGGGACGGCAGCCGCTGGTGCGGCCTGGGGGGCAGCTATGCCATGCAAACCCCGGGTGGCAAAGCGAACGGGTTCACCGTGTGGCGCGATGAGCTGTACATGTCAGGCGGCTTCGTCACCATCGACGGCGACACCCTGTGGCACGTGGCGCGGTGGCTGGGCCAGGTGGAGAACTGCAGCGCCCCGGTGGCGGTGATGGAAGCGGCGGAGGATGACGAGGCCCCCTGGTTGATCCCTCTGGAGCCCGGGCGGTGGCGGCTTCGGCTGCCGACAGGTGTGGTGGGCCAGTTGGCCGTGTGGGACGCGCAAGGCCGCCTGGTGCTGATGCAAAGCAATGCCCGCGACGGCCACGTGGTGGACCTGGCCGTAGCTGCACCGGGCGTGTATCTGGCGCGTTTGGAGGAAGCGAACGGTGCGGTGCGGTCGGTAAAGGCCCTGCGATGAGGCGTTGATCGCCCTTACGCTGTCGCCGCCGTGCACACGCTCACCCGCAGGTCGGGCACGCGCAGCAACGTACGGATGCAGCCTTCCAGGGTGGCGCCGGTGGTGACCACATCATCAATGAGCAGCACATGCGCGCCGGCGAGCGGGCGTGTATCACCGAGCTCGAAGGCCTCCTTCACGTTGGTCCAGCGTTCCCAGCGGCCTTTGCGGGTCTGCGTGGTGGTGCGCACCACGCGCATCAGCCCCTGGTCGGGCAGGCACAGAGGCCACAGCTCGCGAAAGCCGTCCACCAGCACCTGGCTCTGGTTGTAGCCGCGCTGGCGGAGCCGACCAGGGTGCAGCGGTACGGCCAGCACGTGGTCCACCGTGGCAAAGCGGGGGCTGCTGCGCAGGGCTTCGGCCATCCACCGGCCCAGTTCCAGCCCCACGGCCTGATCCCCCTGATACTTCAACCGGTGCAACATCCGTTGAACACGGCCCCTGCGGTTGAACTGCAGCAGGGCCGCAGCGGCCTCCACCACCACCTTGCCATGGAAGAGCCGCTCCATCCGGTTGCCCGCCTGCAGGTGCATGCCGGTGCGCGGCAGGTCATGCATGCAGGGCAGGCACACAGCCTTCTCGTGGGCCATCAACGGACGGTCACAGGCGCTGCAACAGCGCGGCAGGAACAGGTCGGCCGCATCCAGCAACCAGCGCCCCATCCCCGTCGTCGCCTGGGCGGCCATACCGGTCGAAGTGTTGATAATTGCCATCGAAAGCCCGGAAGGGCCCGTTGTACGGGGGTAATTTAGCGGCCCGAGCCCGAACATACATGGACCAGACCGGAAACAACCCCCAACCCGCCAAGCCCCGTTCCAACGTCGCGCTGCTGGCGTTGGTGGTGCTGCTGCTCATCAGCAATGTGGTGATGCTGTACCTGCTCATGCAGAGCAAGCGTCAGGAGGAGGCGACCCAGACCGAAGTGGTGAAGGTGTCCAGCGAGAAGGAGAACGTGACGCGGATGCTGGAGGACATGCTGGCCCAGTACGACACGCTGGAGACCGAGAACGAGCAGCTGCGCGTGGAGATGGACGCCCAGAAGCAGCAGATCGAGAACCTGCTTGAGCAGGTCAAGAAGGGCAACTACAGCCTGGCCAAGGCGCAGAAGGAGGCCGCCACGCTGCGCAAGATCATGAAGGGTTATGTGGCCACCATCGACTCCCTGAACCAGGTGAACCTGCAGCTCACCGCCGAAAAGGCCAACCTGACCCAGGAACTGGGCACCGTGCAGGGCCAGAAGGACGCGCTGGAGCAGCAGACCGCCGAACAGCAGGCCCTCATCGCCAAGGGCTCGGTGCTCACGGCCACCACCATGAGCGCCGGCGCCGTGATGCTGCGCAACAACGGCAAGCAGGTGGACACCGACCGGGCCAAGAAGGCCGAGATGGTGAAGTGCTGCTTCACCCTCGGGGAGAACCGCGTGGCGCGCACCGGCGACAAGACGCTGTACATGCGCATCATCAGCCCGGACGGCCAGGTGCTGCCGGCCAGCGAGGCCAACAACCGCTTCCAGTTCGAAGGCGTGGAGGGCGAGTTCAGTGTGAAACGGGAGGTGAACTACCAGGGCGTGCCGGTGGATGCCTGCATGTTCTGGACCGCCAGCGGCGAGATGCGCACCGGCCAGTACATCGTGGAGGTGTACGAGAGCGGCGGCAAGGTGGGGCGTGCCACCTTCGATCTGAAGTAGATCACAACGCAGCGCTTGTTCGGGGATCCCAGCCACGGGACTTCCCGGCCTCGGCCGCCCATGCTTGGCCGGGCCATGTACCCGTGGGCACCGCTTGCGCGCATCGTTCGGCATCCGATCCGGAGAAGTGGCCTCGTGACCCGTCCCGCAAGGGATGCCGGACCGGCTCAGAAGAACGCGCGTACCTGGGCGCCGCCCACGTGCACCGCAGGGGTGTTCTCGCTCTTGCGCCCGTTGTAGGTGAGGTCCACCTGGAGGTTGCGGTTCAAGCGCCGTTGGATGTTCAGGCTCCAGGTCCAGTTGGTGCCCGCTTTCAGGCCGCCCAGCATCTCGTTGCCCAGGCTCGTGTTGGGGTCTCCGTCGTAGCGGATGTCCACCAGGTCCAGGTTCAGTTGGATGCTGCCCTTGCCTGCGGTGTTCCAGCGCGCCTCCAGTCCCAGGTTCTGCACGGTGGCGGCCTCCCCGCCCAGCTCCTCGCGGTTCAGCTTGTCGGTGTAACGGTAGCTCAGCGCCGCGCGCAGGTCGTTGTTGGGCCGCCAGGTGACCCGGGGCTTGGTGCCATACTGCCGGATGCTGTACGTGCGGCCGCTCAACAGGTCCGACGCGTTGGCCACCCGGCCCATCTCGCCCTCCAGGTCGGCGGTCCACTGCCGGGTGATGTTCCAGCGGAGGCGCAGCTGGTTCAGCTCGCGCAGGCGTGATTCGAACCCGTTCAGCAGGAGCGTTTTCGTGCGGTCGCTCTGGAAAGTATGGTCCACGCTCCACACCGGGCTGGTCCGGTCGTAGAACAACGTGTTGCGCAGCGCGCTCGTGAAGGCGGTGAGCAGCGTGTCCGACGGGTCGATGCGGAAGGGGTCCAGCGCCTGCCCCAGGTCGGCCGTGCTGGTCTTGCGATCGCTGCGGAAGGAGGCCAGGTCCGAGAACCGGGCGATGAAGCGCCTGAAGCCCGTGTGCCCGCCCCAGGCCACCGAGGGCCGAAGGTCCAGCGAGGCGCTCAACTGGTTGCTGAAGGTGCGCGCATAGGTGCTGCCGGGCACGAACACCCGCACGTAGTTGGCCTCGTAGCCGAAGTTGGCCTGCTCGAACTCGTTGAGCTCCTTGATGCCGTTGCCGTTGTAGTCGTTCCAGATGTAGAGGCCCTGCCCGGCGGGCACCTCCACGTACAGGAACTCCCGCTGCTGCTCCAGGCCCGAGCCCAGTTCGTAGAACAGGTCCCACACGGCCACCCCCTTGCCCAGGGTGAGGTCGTGGTCGATGCGCATCAGGTAGGTGTCCTCGGGCCGTTGCGCGGTGAGGGTGCTGTCCACGATGCGCAGCTGGCGGTAGGTGAAGGTGGTGGCCAGGCGATGGCGGGCGTCGCGGCCCACGCCCAGGCTGGCGGTGCCTGCGGTGGCCACGGTGCTGCGCGCGAGCCCACCATCGCGCAGGCCCTGGTCATGGCGCTGGCCGCCACCCACACGGAAGGTGGTGCGCGCCGTGTCGCGGCTCTGGATGAAAAGCTCCCAGTCGTGGAACCGGTAGCTGCCGGCCAGCAGGGTGTTGCCGGTGTCGGCGTGGAAGCGGTTGCGTTCATGCTCGTCCTGGACACCGATGGTGAACCAGCGCATGCGCCGGGCCAGCCGGGCCTTGTGCCGCAGGAACTCCGTGCGCACCGGCGCGCTGGTGGTGAGCAGGCTGGCGGTACCGGTGAGGTCGAAGCGGCCGGGATGGAGGTCGCTCTCCAGGTCATGCCGCCAGCCTGCATAGCGGTCCCGCACCTGGAAGGTGTTGATCACGTAACGCAGGCGGCCGGCCCGGCCCGCCCGCAGGCCCACGCCCAGCCCGGCCAGCAGCTGGTCACCATCGAGCGGCCGCCCCACGGCGTTCCAGTTGCGCTCGAACTCCACCGCACGGTATCGTTCCACCGGGGTGAAGGAGGTGGTGCGCGCCTCGGTCTCCAGGCCCAGCTCCAGTGCCCAGGTGCTGTCGACGGCGCTCAGCGGGACCGCCTGGTCCGCCTTCACATGCGCCGCGAAGGCCTGGTCGTCCGCCGCATCCAGGGTGCTGAAGGTGTTGCGGTCGTACCTTCCGTAGGCCAGTTCGGTGCTCAGCCGCAGGCCGCCACCGGTGCGATGGTCCACGCCCAGGGTCACCACCTGCTGGGAGCGCGGGGCCACCAGCACGCGCACCGGGGCATGGTCGCCGCGGTGCACCACCGCGCCGTTCACCGTGTCCGGGGCCACCCACCGGTACACGCGCCCGTTGGGGGTGAACTCCTGCTGCACGTAGTCCCCCTTTCCCGCGCCGACGGTGGAGAAGGAGATGCGGTGCAGCACGCTGTCCGGCGCGGTGCTGTACACGTACACCGGGCTGTAGCCCAGCGAGTCCACGGCCTTGTACAGCACCTGGTCGGGGTTGTAGGCCACGGTGTCCACGCCGGGCACCACGGCGGCCAGGGGGTCGTCCCCCGCATCGGCCAGGGCGTGCTGCTCCTGCTCCGTGAGGTCCTGCTGCAGCGGCTGCCCCTTGTGGTCCTGCTCGCTGAACACGTTGAGCCGCAAGGTCGTCCGGCCGCGCGTCCAGGTATCGTCCAAGCGGACCAGCGTGCGCATGTAGTTGCGGTCCGAGTATTGGAACTCCACGGTGATGCGCCGGTCCTTGGTGATCAGGCGGCACGCGGTGAAGGTGAGCTCGGCGGTGTTGTAGTCGATCACATAGTCGTTCTCCTGGCCGCGCACCAGTTGCTGGCCGTCGATGAACACGCGCTCCGTGCCCGAAAGGACGACGATGAAGGTCTCGCCGCCATCGCCGCGCAGGCGGTAGGGGCCCTGCACGCCCTCGACCCCCTGTATGACGTTGCGGGCGAACTTGCCCTTGGAGATCGCGACGGAGGTGCCCAGCGCATTGCTGGCGTGCGCGCCCCGTGCCCGGTGGCTGAAGGAAAGCCCCTTGGATCTCTTAAGGTAGGTGAGGAAGTGGCTGTTCGGGCGCTGAAGCACGAAGTCGCCGGCGATCAGCTCCCAGTCGTCCTCGAAGAGCTTGATGAACACCTGGTCGAAGTCCTGCAGCTCCAAGGTGTTGCCCTCGGCCTGGATGGGGATGCTGTTGTCGGTGATGGAGGCCTGCACCTGGATGCGGTCGGTGATGCGCCCGCTCAGCTCCAGGTTCAACGAGGAGTTCACCGACAGGTCCTGGTTGTTGCCGAAGAGGATGCCACGCGAGATGCTGCCGCTCTTGTTGAGCCCCGCGTTGCCGAAGAGGTCCTCGCGCTCGGCGGGTGCCACGTACTTGAAGGGGTCGATGCGGTCGGGGTCGTCGCTCAACAGGCGGCTCCGGTCCTTGTGCCGGCGTTCGGCGGCGAACAGCAGGGGCCACACGCGGTAACGGGCCCTGAGGGTATCGCCCGCAGCACCGTTGATCACCCACAGGCGCGCCCGGTAGGGATCGAGGACGAAGGCGCTATCGGGCAGCCGCACGGTCCCGCGCCACAGGGACAGGCTGCCCGGTGCGATCCCCAGAGTGTCCAGCGCGATGGTGTCGCCGGTGAGCACCACGGTGCGCAGGCGGCGGTTGTCGCCGGGGCCCTGGCCCCGGGCCGCCAGCGTGCTCAGCAGGGCCGGCAGCAGGGCCAGGAGCACCGCGGTCCGGGAGCGGGCCAGGTGCGTTGCGGCGATGGACAGGTGGGGCCCCAAGGGCGGGAAAATTACCCAGCCCTTCCCCGTCCGCAGCCCCATCAAGATCCGACTGTTGATGAGCGGAGCGGGGCCCGTCAGGCCGCAGCGGCATGCCCGGGTACATTTGGCCGGTGAGCTTGGAGAACGCACGGACCCTGCGGCTGTTGTGCATCGCGGCGCTGGCGCTGCTCTGCGCTTGTGGCGGGCCCGAGGGCGACGCGGTGCGTCGGGTGCGCGGTGGCAAGCACTACGGAGGGGTCTTCAACCTCAACGAGGTGGGCGGTGTGCGCAGCATCTTCCCCCTTCACCTCTCGCAGGCCACCGAGCACCGCATCGCCTCGATGCTCTACCAGGGCCTGGTGCGCTTCGACCCCAAGGACCTGAAGGTGCTGCCCTGCCTGGCCGAGCGTTGGGAGGTGAACGCCGACGCCACCGCCTTCACGCTGTACCTGCGCAAGGACGTGCTCTTCCATCCGGACCCGGCGTTGCCTTCCGCAGAGGACCGGCGTTTTGATGCCGAGGACGTGCTGTACTGCTTCCGCGCGCTCTGCACCGCCGACCCCGCCAACCGCGTGTTCTGGTTGTTCCAGGACAAGGTGCTCGGCGCCAACGAACATCATGCACGCACCGCCGCCGGTAGCGATCGTGAGGCACCGGTCCCCGGCCTGGAGGTGATCGATGCGCACACCTTCCGCATCACCCTCACCCATCCCAACGCAGGCTTCCTGCAGGTGCTGGCCCACCAGGGCTGTTGGATCTATCCCCGCCAGCTGGCCGAGGCCTACAAGGACGACCTGAGCGCGCACGCCATCGGCACCGGCCCGTTCAAGCTGCGGACCTACGCACCCGGCGAGGCCTACGTGCTGGAGCGCGATCCCGAGCACTGGGACCGGGACGAGCATGGCAATGCGCTGCCATTCCTGGACGCCGTACGCATCACACTGGACCCCGACAAGAACAGGGAGCTGGAGGCCTTCCTGGCCGGCCGGCTGTCGTGCATCACGGATGTGCCGGTGGACCGCACCGGTCTTTTCAAGGACACGCTGGACGCCTCCGGCAGGAAGCGGTTCACGGTGCAGTCGATGCCGGGTTCGGCCGTGCAGTTCTACGGGTTCAACATCAACGCCAGGCCCTTCACCGACCCGCGCGTGCGGCAGGCCTTCAGCATGGCCATCGACCGGCGATTCCTGGTGGACAGCGTGCTGGCCGGCCTGGCCGTGCCCGCCGAGCATGGCCTGGTGGCCCCGGGCCTGCCCGGCTATCCGTACGATGCGGTGGCGGGCCACCGCTTCGACCCGGAAGCGGCACGCGCCCTGCTGGCCGAGGCGGGATCCCCGGGCGGTGCCGGCTTCCCGCAGGTGGTGCTCAACGTGAGCCCGGGCTTTGGCTACATCCAGGTGGCCGAGGCCGTCCAGGTGATGCTGCAACGCCACCTCGGGGTCCCGCTCATCCTTTCGGTGCTGCCCATGGACCAGCACTACAGCTCCATCGAGAACGGACGGGCCCGCTTCTGGCGCGAGGGCTGGGTGGCCGACCTGCCCGACGCCGAGAACTTCCTCTCCCTGCTCTACGGCAAGAACGCCCAGGCCGATACCGCCCTGCCCACCTTCCTGAACACCACACGCTACCGCGACGTGCATTTCGATTCGCTGTTCGCCGAGGCACAGCGCAATACGGACGGCGCGCGCCGTGCGCAGCTCTTCGCAGAGGCCGAGAACAAGGCGATGGCCGATGCACCGCTGACCCCCCTGTACCACGAACGCATCATCCGCCTGCTGCGCCCCGATGTGCGCGACATGCCGCTGAACGCCATGGACCTGCGCGACATGGCGCGCGTGTGGTCCGATCCCGCCTTCAGCCGTTGATCCGCTCCACCGGCCTTTCGGCCGTGATGTAGCGATGCACCAGCTGCTTGGCCAGCGGCATGAAGGTCTCGATGTGCGGGACCTCCCAGGTGCATTCGAACCCGAAGGTGGCCGGCACCGGCAGCTGTGGACGTGTGGCGATGAGCTCGGCGCGGATCGCCTCGTAGGGGCGGTGCAGCCCCAAGGCACGGCTGCCCACGTACTGCGTGACCACGCTGCGCCAGTGCAGCTCCTGGTCCGCATCGCGCAGCAGGGTCACCGAATAGGTGTAGATGCGCGCCTGATGGCCCTGACGCAACAGCAGGTAGCCCGCCCGCGGGTCCAGCGGCTGCACACCCACCGGCCCGAACTGGATGTGCTCGCAGATCCGCTCGCGCAGCTCGCCGCCCTGCGCCAGGCGTTCGCGCAGCTCGGGAAGCGCATCGTCGATCACCTCATCGATCACCCCCAGTGCGCCCTCGGGTGCGGGCAGGGGCGCATAGGTCACGGTGCCCGTGCGGGGGTCGAGCCCTGTGATGTCGCGCGGCATGGTGGACCGCAGGTCGTCCGCTCGCTGCTGCAGGAGTTCCAAGCCATCAAGGTGGTCGGCCACGTCCAGCAGATAGGGATACAGCTTGCGCTCGGCGAACCGCAACCCCACCTGCTGCAGATAGGCCAGCAACGTGTAGCGCTTCAACTCCCGGTCGATGGCCGGGACCAGGATCCAGTCCTTGGTTAGCTGTGCCTGGGCCATGCTGCTCGATGAACGGTGTGTTCACAAAAAAGGTTGCGCCCGGACGGTCGGAAAGCCCCGGGACGGGACCTTTGCACGATACGAAAGGTACTGCCATGAAGCTGCATCCCCTCGCTCCGGCCGCCTGTTGTGCGGTCCTGTTGCTCACCGCCTGTGTTCCCCAGCGCAAGTACCAGGAGCTCCAGACCTCCCTGGAGACCATGCGGGCCGAGACCGAGGCCGCCCTGGCCAAGGCCCGCGATGCGCAGGCCTCCCTGGACACCCAGTCCACGGCAACGAGCGACCTGCGGCGCCGCGTGAAGCTCCTGGAGCAGGACACCACCACCCTGGGCACCTCCCTGCGGAAGATGCAGCAGCAGTATGACAAGATCAATGCGCTCAACGACGAGCTGCTGGACAAGTACAACAAGCTGCTCGCGGGCGACCGCAGTGAGAACCGCAAGCTGCTCACCGACCTGGAGGCGCTGCGGCTGGACCTGCAGAACAAGGAGGACTCCATCGCCCGCAGCGGCAAGCGCCTGGCCGAGCGTGAGGCCCGCCTGGCCGAACTGCAGGCCGAGCTCGACCGCAAGGACGCCGCCATGCGCGACCTGAAGGACCGCGTGAGCCGGGCGCTGACCGGCTTCGAGGGCAAGGGCCTCAGCGTGGAGCAACGCGACGGACGCATCCATGTGAGCCTGGAGAACAAGCTGCTGTTCCCCAGCGGAAGCGCCACGGTGGACAAGCAGGGCAGGGAGGCCCTGGTGCAGCTGGCCAAGGCCATCGAGGCCGACCGCGACATCAGCATCCTGGTGGAGGGCCATACGGACACCGACAAGATCCTGCCGGGCAGCACCTTCAGGGACAACTGGGAGCTGAGCGTGGAGCGGGCCAGCAGCGTGGTGCGCATCCTTCAGGAGAGCAGCGCCATCGAGCCGCAACGCATCACGGCCGCCGGCCGCAGTGAGTATGTTCCCGTGGATCCCGCGGACAAGGCCAAGAACCGCCGTATCGAGGTGATCCTCACCCCGGACCTCACCGCCCTGTACAACCTGGTGAAGGACTGAGCGTCCAGTCGACCTTGTCCGGGGTCCCCTGCGCCCGCCCCGCTACTTTTGCAGCATGAGCCGCGCATGGCCGGAGCTGGACCTGCTTCCCATGGAGCGGTGGGGGTTGGGGACCGAACGTCCCCTGCATATCGCCGGTCCCTGCAGCGCCGAGAGCGAGGAACAGGTGATGGCCGCGGCGCTCGGCATCCGGCGCCACGCGCCGGGCGTGCGGGTGCTGCGGGCCGGCGCGTGGAAACCGCGGACCCGTCCCGGTGCTTTCGAGGGGGCCGGCGAACCGGCGCTGCGCTGGCTGTGCTCGGCGGCCCAGGCCACCGGCCTGCTCACGGCCACCGAGGTGGCCACACCCCAGCACGTGGAGGCCGCCCTCAAGGCCGGTGTGAACATGCTGTGGATCGGCGCCCGCACCACGCCCAATCCCTTCAGCGTGCAAGCCCTCGCCGATGCCCTGGCCGGTGTGGATGTACCGGTGCTGGTGAAGAACCCCGTCAATCCGGACCTCGATCTGTGGGTGGGTGCCCTGGAACGGCTGAACCGGTGCGGCATCCGGCGCCTGGTCGCCGTGCACCGCGGTTTCAGCTGGTCGGGCCGCACCGCGTTCCGCAACGCACCGATGTGGGAGTTCCCGATCCGCCTGATGGCGGCCTGCCCGGGCCTGCCCATGCTCTGCGACCCCAGCCACATCGCCGGCCGTGCCGAACGGCTGGCCGAAGTGGCTCAGCAGGCGCTGGACCTGAACTTCAGCGGGCTGATGATCGAAGCGCACCCCGATCCCGCCAACGCCATGAGCGACGGGGAGCAGCAGGTGACACCTGCGGCGCTCGGCACCCTGCTCCAGGGGCTGGTCCACCGGGCCGCACGACCCGGTCCCGGGTTGCGCGACCTTTTGGACGAACTGCGCGATCAGATCGACCAGCTGGATGCCGACATCGTCCAGAAGCTCGCCGAACGCCTCGATATCGCCGAACGCATCGGCTTTTACAAGAAGGAGCACAACGTGGCCATCCTGCAGCCCGAGCGCTGGGAACGCATCATGGCCGCCCAACACGAGGCAGGCCGCCGGTCCGGCCTCAGCCCGGCCTTCATCGAGGCCTTCATGAACGCCGTGCACCAGGAGAGCATCCGGCGGCAGACCGAGGCCTGGGAGCGCACCGCGCTGCCCGCCGGTGGGCCCGGAGCGCGCACCGACGATGCCTCCCGTGCGGACCGGTGACCGGCCGTTCAGACCTGCCCGCGCCCTGTCCTTGATGGAGGTCTGCCTGCCGTCGGATCCTCCCCGAAGGACCGGGGCAAGGTCCGCATTCGCCCAATTCGCGGCAGTAGAATAGCTTTGATCCACCTGCAAGGAAAGGAAACCAACCAACCCGAACCGGAACCATGGTCCATCGTTATGCTTCGGCGGCAGTCCTCCTGCTGTCCATGAGTGGGCTTGTCGCGCAGCCCATGTTCACGAACCAGTCCGCCCTCCTGTCCCACAACGCCAACAGCGGCGGCTGCATGGCCGTGGTGGACATGGATCTCGACGGGCTGGACGACATCGTGCAGCTCCACATGAGCAAGCACGTGTACATCCTCTACCAGAACCCCGACCACTCCTTCACCACCTACGACTACGGAACGGTGGACGGCAGCAGTCAATGGGGCTGGGCCATCGCCGACATGGACCGCAGTGGGCACAAGGACATCATGAGCGGGGTCTCCGTAACGCGCTACCTGCGCATCACCTCGCGCGGTGTGTCGCAGCTGGTGGACCTAAACGGACCGACCATCTTCCACCAGAACGTGAGCATCGCCGACATGAACGGTGATGGCTGGGCCGACCTGTACGCGTGCAACGACGTGGGGGCGAGCAACATCTGGATCAACGACGGCAGCGGCAACCTGCTGTACAACGCCAACTTCATCGACTGGTCCACGACCCCTGCCTCCGACATGAGCGGCAACTACGGCAGCGTGTTCACCGACTTTGACGACGACGGGGACATCGACCTGCACATCAGCCACTGCCGCCAGGGCGTGAACAACTCCAACGACCCGCGCCGCTGGGACCGCCTGTTCGTGAACGACGGCAACAACAACTACAGCGACCAGGCCCTGGCCCACGGCCTGCAGAACCGTGAGCAGGTGTGGACCACCGATTTCGGCGACTACGACAACGACGGCGACCTCGACGTGTTCAGCACCACGCACAGCACCACCCTGATGCTGTTCGAGAACGATGGCACCAACAACTACGTGGACGTCACCGCAGGCAGCGGCCTGGAGAACTACACAGGCTTCTTCCTGCAGGGCCTGTTCCGCGACCTCGACAACGACGGCTGGTTGGACATCATGACCGGATCGGCGGACCACTACTTCAAGGGCAACGGTGATGGCACCTTCGCCGAGGTCACCGGCCTGTTCCCCGCCGGCAAGAACATGTTGAGCTTCGCCTATGGCGACCTCAACGAGGACGGTTTCACGGACCTGTACGCCAGCTACGGGAACGCCTACGTGGACGGCGATCCCAGCTTCCCCGACCGCCTCTACCTCAACACCCCCAATGGCAACCACTGGCTGGACGTGGACCTGAAGGGTGTGGTGAGCAACAAGGAGGCCATCGGTGCCAAGGTCAAGATCTGGGGGCCTTGGGGCATCCAGGTGCGCGAGGTGCGCAGCGGCGAGAGCTACGGTGTGGTGAACAGCACCACCCTGCATTTCGGTCTGGGCGCCCACACCACCGTGGACAGCCTGGTGGTGCAATGGCCCAGCGGTGAGGTGGACAGCTACACGAACATCAACGCCGACCAGGGCATCACCTTGCTGGAAGGCACCTGCATCGCCCCGGTGGCCGAGATCAGCACGCCCGGCGACCTGGTGGTGTGCACCGGTGGTGCCCCGCTCACCCTCACGGCCAACGCGGGCTACCAGTACACCTGGAGCACCAACGCCACCACGCAGAGCATCGATGTCACAGCGGCCGGCACCTACACGGTGACCATCGACGATGGTACCGGATGCTGGAGCCAGGCCACGGTGATCGTGACCGCCGATCCCGATGAGACCCCTGCGGTGACCGTCAACGGGGAGACGACCTTCTGCGAAGGCGGTTCCGTCGAGCTCTCCTGTTCCCCGGCGAGCGATTACCTGTGGAGCAACGGGGCCACCACACAGACCGTACAGGCCACTGCGGACGGCCCCATCACCGTCACGGTGACCGGGCTGTGCGGCAACTTCACCTCCGCACCGGTGGACCTGGAGGTGATCGACACCCCCGATGCGCCGGTGACCACCGGGGCCATCCTCATGGGCCCGGGTACCGCTGACATCCAGGCCACCGGCACCAACATCACCTGGTATGACGTGCCTGCGGGCGGTACGGCCCTGGGCAGCGGCAACACGTGGACCACCCCGTTCGTCAACAGCACCACCAGCTTCTGGGCCGAGGACCTCAACAGCTTCGGCGGCGGCGTGGTGAGCGGCGGAAGGGTGGACAACACCACCACCGGACAGTACCACCAGAACGATGGCTTCTATCTGCTGTTCGATGCCTACGAGCGGTTCACCATCAACAGCGTCAAGGTTTACGCCAACGGCGATGGGCAGCGCACCATCGCGCTGGTGGACATGAGCGACAACAGCACGGTGGCCAGCGTGTCGCCCAACATCTTGAACGGCACCCAGGTGGTGAGCCTCGGCCTGGAGGTGCCCGCCCCGGGCAACTACGCGTTGCGCTGCGTGGGCACGCCCAACCTGTGGCGCGATGGCCTGGGCAGCTCGCCGCAATACCCCTATGCCCTCGGCTCCCTGGGCAGCATCACCGGAACGAACATCGGCGGCCAGAACGCGCTGGAGTACTACTACTTCTTCTACGACTGGGAGGTGGAAGCCTTCGGTGTGGACTGCCCGAGCCCCCGTACCGAGACCTTGGTGACGGTGACCTCCGTGGGCCTGCCCGAGCAAGCCGGCGACGCCCATGTGCAACTGGTGCCCAACCCGACCGATGGCGCGGTGGCCGTGAACTTCCCCGCCACCAGCGGCTCCATCGCCGTGGAGGTGACCGACCTCAGCGGACGGGTGGTGCGCCGCGCCACCGGTGCCGGTGCCAGCGGACGGTTGCAGTTGGAGGTCGGCGACCTGTCCACCGGACAATACCTCGTGCGCCTCAGCACCCACGAAGGCCAGCATGTGGCACGGCTGACGGTGCGCTGATCGACGATCCGACCATCGCGAGGGGGCTGTCTCGGAACGAGGCGGCCCCCTCGGCGTTCGGGGCCCTGGCCCGGATCGGACCGCGGGCCTCCACCCCGTGTTGCTGTGCAGGTCCTTGCGAGAGCCCCGGCCATTTCGGGTGCCGGTGGTTGGAACATACCTTGGCCGAACGGGTTGACGATCGCTCTTGCATCGCAGGACCGCACCACCGACCTTGGGCCCCCTACACGGATGAGCACGATCGGCCTCGCACTCCTCATCGCCGTCATCGCCCTGATGTACGCCTCCGTGGGCCACGGTGGGGCCAGTGGCTACCTGGCGGTGATGGCCCTGATGGGCTATGCGCAGGAGGTCATGCGGCCTTCCGCCCTGCTGATGAACCTGTTCGTCAGTGCGATCTCCTTCCTGCAGTTCGCCCGGGCGCGCCATTTCCGCTGGAACCTGTTCTGGCCTTTCGCCGTGACCTCGGTGCCCATGGCCTGGATCGGGGCACGCATCACCATCGACCCGCTGCTCTACAAGCGCATCCTGGCTGTCTGCCTGTTGCTCGCGGCCGCACGGCTTTTCGGCCTTTTCGGCAAGGCCGACGACCGACGCTCCTCGCTGTCCATTGTTCCGGCCATGGCCATCGGCGCGGTGCTGGGCCTGGCCTCGGGCATCATCGGCATCGGTGGCGGCATCCTCCTCAGCCCCCTGCTGCTCGTCTTCCGATGGGCGGACGCTCGGGAGACCGCTGCCGTGAGCGCACTCTTCATCTTCGTGAACAGCCTGGCAGGCCTGATGAGCGCCATGAGCAACGGCGAGCGGGTATCGTCCGATGTGTTGGTCTGGGTGCTGGCTGCCGTGCTCGGCGGCCTGGTCGGTGGTCATCTCGGTGCAAGGCGCATCCCCGAGCTCCGGTTGCGGCAGCTGCTCGCCGTGGTGCTGGCCCTGGCCTCCGTCAAGCTCATGCTCCCATGATCCGAGTGCAGGATGCGCGGACCGCGCTGCTGGAGCGGGTGCGGCCCTTGCCGTCCGAACAGGTTCCGATCGCCCTCGCCGTGGGACGATTCCTCGCGGCCGACGCCGTGGCCGACGATGCCTTTCCGCGCTTCGACATGAGCGCCGTGGACGGGTACGCCGTGGGCGATGGGCCCGGGCCGTGGCGGCGCATCGGTGCGGTGGCCGCCGGCGAGGTCCTGCAGGCCCCGCTCGGCGCGGAGGAGTGCGCGCGGATCTTCACCGGGGCACAGGTGCCCGATGGGACCGCGGCCGTGCTGATGCAGGAGCATTGCCGTGAGGAGGCGGCTCTTGTCCACTGCACAGGCGCCGCGCATCGTCCGGGTGCCAACATCCGGCGCTGTGCCGAAGGATACCGGCCGGGCGATGTGCTCGTGCGCCAAGGCGAGCGTCTGGATCCCGCCGCCATCGGGCTGCTGGCCTCTTCCGGCATCGGCACGGTACTGGTGGCGCGCCTCCCGCGCGTGGCCCTGGTCCGCACCGGTGGTGAGTTCATCGCCGAAGGCGGTCCGACCGCCGGACGCATCCACGGCAGCAACGAGGTGATGCTGCAGGCCGCCGTGCAGGCCGCCGGAGCGGTAACGACCGGCCCGCCCATCACCATCCACGACCAGGAAGGCCCCATGACCGAGGCGCTTGCCCGGGCCTGTGTGGAGGCCGACCTGGTGCTCACCACGGGCGGCGTGTCCGTGGGTGACCACGACCTGGTGCGGCCGGTGCTGGAGCGTCTTGGCGCCACCGTTCATTTCCACGGCGTGCGGCAGAAGCCCGGCAAGCCCATGCTCTTCGCCACCATCGACGCCCTGCCCGTGATCGGCCTGCCCGGCAATCCGCGTGCGGTGCTGGTGCTGTTCGACGTGTACGTGCGCAGCATCATCCGCGCCTTGCAGGGTGCGTGCGATCCCGGCCCCCGGGAGGAGATGCTGCCGCTGGCCGCCGCCCTGCGCCGCAAAGGCGACCGCGATGAGTTCAGGGGCGCCCGCGTGCGCGAGGGCAGGGTGGAGCTGCTCCGCGATGAAGGGTCGCACCTGCTGGGAGGCCTGGTGGGCAGCGATGCGCTCTGCCACCTGGAGGCCGAACGGACACAGCTGGAGGCCGGGGAGCCCGTGCGAGTGATCCGCCCGTTGCCATGAGCGATCGTGCTTGGACCGGCGTGGTGCTCACCGGTGGCAGGAGCAGCCGCATGGGCACCGACAAGGCGCTGGTCGAGATCGAAGGCGTCACCATGCTGGCACGTGCCATCGGGTTGTTGCGGCCCCATGTGCGCGAGCTCCTCATCATCGGCGATGTCCAGCGTCACCTCCACCCGCACGCCACCACGCTGCCCGACGACCAACCCGGCCTCGGACCGATCGGCGGCCTGATCACCGCCCTGGACCACGGCCGGTACGGCCGCATCATCGCACTGGCCTGCGACATGCCCGGGGTGAACGACCGCCTGGTGCTGCGGATCAAGGAACGCTTCGACGGCACGACGGACGCCGTGGTCCCCGTGCATGAAGGGCGCGCCGAACCTCTTGCGGCCGCCTACCACCTGCGCTGCAGGGATCCCTTCGCGCAGGCCGTTCAAGCGGGCATGCTGAAGCTCACCGCCGCGTTGGACAGGCTGCGCTGGAGCCCGGTGGAAGTACGGCCCGGTCACGACGGATGGCCGGCCGACCTGTTCCGCAACGTCAACCGGCCGACCGACCTCTGAGGCCTGGCCGCGGTGCGGCACCGCGCCGCGGCACCCGGGGTTGTCCGGTACCTTCGCCGTCGCGTCGCCGCCATCAGGCTGCGGCCCGCAACACATGATCAATGCCAGGGAGGCCATGGTGGAGGAGCTGGTGCTGCACCGGGTGGGCACCGACGGAACCCCCAGCGTGCTCACCGATGTGAGCGCAGTGCTCCAGGGCCCCGAGGAGCAGGAGTTCCTGCGCCGCCTCTTCCTGCGGCCCTTCACCAGTGCAACGGCCACGCACACCTTTCGCAGCGGCGAAGGCCGCAACGCGAGCGCCTTGCAGGCCCTGTGTGCCAAAGCCGGGAAAGGCCGCGACCTCGTGGGCGTGTCGCGGGCCATCGCCAAGCTGCTGATCGACACCGCGGCCGAGCACGAGATGCGCAGCGGCGACCTCTTCATCGTACGGTTCCATGCCGTGGAACTGGCCGGTGCCGTGCACGACGCGCTGGGCATCCTCAAGTTCGACGACAAGGAGGTGTTCCTCGAGAGCAAGCTCAGCGGCCAGAACATCGGCATGCGGCTGCGGCGCGGGCTTGGGGGTCGGCGCCCGGACCAGGCCCTGCTGGTGCTCTTCACCCCGCAGGAACCCACCGTGCTGGTGATCGATGGCGATCCTCGAAGCGCTGCCTGGCAGCAGGCCTTCGCCGGTCTTCGACCCCGGCAGGACCATGTGAACAGCACCAACAACCTGCTGGAGATGACCCGTTCGTTCATCACCGAGCAGCTGCCCCAGGACTACGAGATCCCCAAGGCCGACCAGATCGACCTGCTGAACCGTTCGGTGCAGTACTTCAAGGACAACACGGAGTTCGAGCGAAGCAGCTTCGCGCGGGAGGTCTTCCAGAACGATGAGGTCATCGGCTCCTTCGAGCGCTTCGGCGACCGGTTCAAGGAGGAACGTGCCGTGGAGCTGGACGACCGTTTCGAGATCAGCGCCAACGCGGTGAAGAAACACGCCCGTGTCTTCAAGAGCGTGCTCAAGCTGGACAAGAACTTCCACATCTACATCCACGGCGACCGCAACAAGATCGAACGCGGTGTGGACGAGAGCGGGAGGAAATTCTACAAGATCTATTACGAGCAGGAGCTGTAACCCCCGGAGGGCCATGCGGTCCGACACAGGAGGCGGCGGCCACGGCCTTGCCCCCGGGCCGGTATGTGCGCATCTTGGTGCCCGCACCCGCCCATGCGCCTGCTGTCGTTGATCACCGGAGCGCTCCTCGCCCTCCCGATGGGAGCGCAGCTGCTCTTTGACCGCATCACCACGCAGGAGGGCCTGCCGAACCAGGAGGTCCTCGCCCTGTTCGAGGACCGCGATGGCTTCATCTGGGCGGGAACGGGCGATGGACTGGCCCGCCTGGAGGGCACCCGGATCCGCGTCTTCCACCACGACCACAACGATCCCGGCAGCCTGGCCCACGACCAGGTGATGGGCATCGCGCAGGATGCCTCGGGCACCCTGTGGATCGCCACCATGGACGGGCTGGCCCGTTACGACGCCCGCAGCGACACCTTCACCAACCTGCACATCCCCGCCGTGGGCACCAATGCCCGACAGGCCGATCGCATGCAGCAGGTGCTGCCCCTGGGCGACACCCTGCTCTGGGTGGTCACCGAGGCCGGCCTCTACCGCTACGACATCCGGGGATCGCGCTTCACCAGCATGCAGGGCCGCCCGCCCGGGGAAGGACCGGCCGGCATGATCAACGCGGGTGGCGCCTTGTTCTGGGATGCGGCCCGCAGCACGCTCTGGGCCGGCACGCACAAGGGCCTCGCTTCCTGGGATGCCCGCACCGGGCGCTGGACCGACCATCGCAACACCGACGCCGAGCCCTGGGCGGGGACCACCTCCACGAACCTGCCCGTGGTCCGTGGTGACTCGCTCTGGTTCCTGCGGAATGCGCCCTACACGCTCTGTGCCTACGACCTGCGCACCCGGCGGCTCCATGTGCAGCCGGATCTGGAGCAGGAGCCGAACCGGTTCACGCTGCGGGCCCACGGCATCGGGCCGGACGGCTCGCACTGGCTCTGCACCTGGACCCACCGCGTCTTCCACCGGGCACCCCACGGCGCCTGGCACGAGGTCCGTGCGACGGCCGACCGGCCGGACGCTCTGCCGTCCACCCGGGTCAATGCATTGTTGTTCGTACGCTCGGGCGAGACCTGGTTCGCCACCGCAGGAGGTATCGCCGCCCTGCGCCCGACGGCGCAGAAGGTCGTTCCGCTGTACGAGGAACCCGACGGTCGCCCGGTCCTCGCGCTGGGAATCCTGGGCGCGGACACCCTGCTGGTGGGCAGTGCCGGAGGCGGCGTGGGGCTGGTGGACCTGCGGACAGGGATCTCCGCCCACTGCGTGCGGAGCGTGGCGGGTGGCTCTCCGGACGAGCTGGGGCTGGCCAATTTCGTGCGGGCCTTCGGACCTGACTTCCGGGGCATGCCCCTGGTGTGCACCTCCCGCGGTGTTGCCCTGCTTGATGTGCGCGCCGGTGTGCTGCGGCCGATGCACGCGCTCGCGGAAGCATTCCCAAGGGAGGGGCAAAGCGCTTTCACCTTCGCCGAGCGCGCCGATGGTGCCTACTGGTTCGGCACCTGGAACCAGGGGCTGTGGAGGCTGGACGAAAGCACGGACGCCTGTGTGCGCATCGATACCGCCGAAGGGCCATACGGTGCGCTGCCCTGTCGCATGATGTTGAGCTGGCTCAACGACCGTTCCGGCCGGAGCTGGCTCGGCATGAACGATGGAGGCGGACTGGCCTGTCTGGAGAACGGGCGCCTTCGCGCGATCACCACGCCGGACGGCGGGCATCCCGGCGGGGTGGTGCGCACCATCGCCGAAGGTCCCGACGGGAGGATCTGGCTCGGCACCCACGAACGGGGGATCGTGGTGTACGACCCCGGCACCGGCGGCACCCGGTACTTCACGCGCCGCGACGGCCTGCCCGCCACGCGGATCAGTGCGCTCCGTTTCACACGCGACGGCACCCTCTGGGCCGCCACCCGCAACGGCTTCGCCAGCATGAGGCCCGGCACCGGGACCTTCCGCCCCCTTGACCTGCCTGTCGGCCTGCAGGACGACGGGACCTACACGCTGTTGGAACTGGCGGACGGCCGTATCGCCCTGGCGATCGACGACCGTGTGTTGCTGCTCGACCCGGCCCTCGGGTCGCCGCCCGAGCCCCCGCACCCGGTGTTCACGGCACACCGCATCAACGACCAGCTGGTCCGGGGGGCTCCGCAGGCCCTGGAGCTGCCGCACGACCGCAAGGCCCTGAGCCTGGAGCTCGGCACGGTAGGCCATCACTTCGGCCAGCCGCCCCAGTTCCGCTACCGCCTTGCGGGGAATGGCACGGCATGGAACGAGCTTGGCCGCGCGGCCCGCATCGACCTGTTCGACCTGGCCCCCGGGCGGTACCACATCCAGGTGCAGGCGAGCGCCGACGGCGTGTATTGGAGCACCGACATGGCCACGGCGGAGGTCGTGGTGCGGCCGCCCTTCCATGCCACCTGGTGGTTCAGGTCCCTGGCGGTGCTGCTGGCGGTGCTGGTGGCCACGGCCGCGTTCAAGATCTACCTCGTCGTGCGGCTGCGGCGGCAGCGGGAGGCGTTCGAGCGCGAGCAGGCCGTGCTGGCCGAACGCATGCGGATCGCCAGCGACATGCACGACGACCTCGGGGCCGGGCTCAGCGCCCTCAAACTGCGCAGTGAGATGGCCTTGCGCATGGAGAAGGACCCCGCCAAGCGCGACCAGCTCGGGTCGCTGGCCAGGACCGCCGGAGAGCTCATCGGCAGCATGCGCCAGATCATCTGGACCATGAACGCCGATCAGGGAAGCGTGGCCGATCTGTTCGCCTATGCCGGCAGCTATGCGCGGCAGTACTGCGTGGAGCATCAGGTGGCGCTGTCGGTGGTGACGGGCCCGGAGCCACCCGCCATCCTGCTCAGCGCCGAGCAGCGCCGCAACGTCTTCCTGGTGGTGAAGGAGTCCCTGCACAACGTCATGAAGCACGCCGCCGCCCACCGGGCCGAGCTCCGGATGCACTGGACCGACGGCGCCATGGAGCTGCGCATCACCGACGATGGACCTGGCTGGCCCGCGAACGCCGAGGCCACCGAGGGGAACGGGCTGCGCAACATGCGCAGGCGCATCGACGCGCTCGGCGGCACACTCGTCCTGGGCCGGGGTGAGGACGGGCTTCCCGGAGCCTGCCTGTCCTTCCGCGTTCCGGTGGCCACGCCCCCTAACCTTCGTTCCATTGACCGGGCACCTCCGTGCAAGGACCTTCGTAACGCATGAACGCTGCCGTGATCCGCACCAGCATCGTGGAGGATGACCCCACCATCCGGGAGACCCTTCGTGCGCTCTTCAGCTTCGAGGAGGGCTTCGACCTCTTCACCGCGCACAGCACCGCCGAGGACGCCCTGCTGCGCCTGCACGACAGCTGCCCGGACGTGATGATCATGGACATCAACCTGCCGGGGGCGAGCGGGATCGACCTCGTACGCCAGCTCAGCCGGCGCTGCTGCGGCACGCAGTTCCTGATGTACACCGTGCACGACGACGACCATCGCGTGTTCGAGGCCTTGAAGGCCGGTGCCAACGGGTACATCCTGAAGAGCAGCACCCCGGACGAGATCCTGGCGGCCGTGCGGGAGCTGCACCTCGGCGGCAGCCCCATGAGCGCCCCGGTGGCCCGGCGTGTGGTGGCCCACCTGCGCCCGCAGCAGGCCGGCGCGCTGTCCCAGGCAGGGCTCACCGAACGCGAGCAGCAGATCCTCGCCCTGCTGGCCGACGGCCTGCTCTACAAGGAGATCGGCGACCGCCTTGGCATCACCGTGGGCACCATCAAGCAGCATATCCACCGGATGTACGAAAAGCTCCACGTGCAGAACCGCACCGAGGCGGTGAACCGCTACTTCGGCCGCTGAACGCGGCATCCCCGCATTTCCGATTACTTCGCAGCATGGCGAGCAAGGACCTGGTCCGCTGCACCTGGCCGGGCACCGACCTGCGGATGATCGCGTACCACGACAAGGTGTGGGGCACACCGGAACACGACGACCGCAAGCTGTATGCGAAGCTGGTGCTCGATGGTGCCCAGGCCGGCCTGAGCTGGCGGACCATCCTGTACCGCAGCGAAGGCTACCGACGGGCCTTCGACGATTGGAACGTGGAGCGGATCGCCCGGTATGGCCGCAAGGATGTGGAACGACTGCTCGCCGATGAAGGCATCATCCGCAACCGCGCCAAGGTGGAGAGCGCCATCAAGAACGCCCGTGCCTGGCTGGCGGTCATGGAGAAGGGCAAGGGGTCGTTCAACGACTTCCTGTGGAAGCATGTGGAACACCGCACCATCGTGAACCGCTGGCGGCAGGACCGGGAGGTGCCGGCCAGCACTCCCGTTTCCGATGCCCTGAGCAAGGACCTGCGGAAAGCCGGCTTCAGCTTCGTGGGCAGCACCATCGTCTACGCCTTCATGCAGGCCTGCGGCCTGGTGGACGATCACCTGGTGGGCTGCTGGCGCAAGGCCGCTTCGTAGTCCCGCTATATTTGGTCGTACATGGCCCACGAAGCGTACTTCGCTGCGCCGATGGACAGCAAGGAGGTGAGCCGGCCGTGCCCGGGAACGGTCCATCGCACCCACCCATGAGCGCGGAAAGAGCATCGGTCTCATCCGTCCGGGTCCACCGGGTGGAGGGCGGGCGGCGAACGGAGGCCGATGACCTGCTGGTCACTGAGGAGCCGCTGGAGATCCGCCTCGGGCACGGGCCCCTGGACGACCGCCAGGAGATCCGCCTCAGCGTCACCATGCGCACGCCCGGCCACGACGGGGAGCTCGCCCTGGGCTTCCTGTTCACCGAAGGGCTCATCGCCTCTCCCGACGAGGTGGTGCGCGTGACCGTCTGTGCGAACGTGAAGGAGGAGGAGCGGGGCAACGTGGTGCGTGCGGAGCTGCGGCCGGACGTCGTGGTGGACCCTTCGCGCTGGCAGCGCAACTTCTACGTCACCAGCAGCTGCGGTGTGTGCGGCAAGAGCAGCATCGAGGCCGTGCATGTGCTGCGCCAGCAGCCCCTGCGGCCCTGGGGCGTCCTTGACCCTGCGGTGATCACCGCCCTGCCCGGGCGCCTCGGCGACGCACAGACCGTGTTCCGCCGCACCGGCGGCCTCCACGCGGCCGCGCTCTTCGACCGCCGGGGCGGGCTGGTGCTGCTGCGCGAGGACGTGGGCCGGCATAACGCCGTGGACAAGATCATCGGCGCGGCGCTGCACGCCCGGATGGACCGTTCTGACCAGATGCTCCTGGTGAGCGGGCGGGCCGGTTTCGAGCTCGTGCAGAAATGCGTGGTGGCGGGCATCCCCTTGATGGCCGCCGTGGGGGCGCCCTCCTCCCTGGCCCTGCGCCTGGCGCAGGAAAGCGGCCTTACGCTGGTGGGCTTCCTGCGCAGCGACAGGTTCAACCTCTATGCAGGCGGCGTATGACCGACCGGACGGACATACACGCCCGGCACATCGCCGAGCTGTCCAGCGAGCCCATCGCCATCGTGCCCTATTCTGCGGAGTGGCCCGCCCGCTATGCCGCAGAGGAGGCCCGGCTCCGCGCAGTTCTGCCGCCGGACCTCTACACACGCATCGCCCACATCGGGAGCACGGCCGTGCCCGGACTCAGCGCCAAGCCCGTCGTCGACATCCAGGTGGAGGTCACCGACCTTCAGCAGGTACGCGCCCGGGTGGTGCCCCTGATGGAGGACCTGGGCTACGAGTTCTTGTGGCGCCCCACGATGGGCGAACGGGCGCCTTGCTATGCCTGGTTCATCGGGCGGCATCCCGACGGACGAAGGGCCTTCCATGTGCACATGGTGGAACCCGACGAGGCCACCATCGACCGGCTGATCTTCCGCGACCACCTGCGTGCCCATCCCGAGGTGGCGCAAGCGTATGAGGTGCTCAAGCGCGACCTCGCCGCCGCTCACCCTGCCGACCGTGCGGCCTATACCCGGTCCAAGACCCCTTTCATCGCCGAGATCCTTCGGCGCGCCCGTGCCGCACAAGCTCCTTTGTCATGAGCAACGCATCGCTCCTGCTCTTCTTTCTTCCGGGCCTGTCCGGTGCCGTGCATGCCCAGCGCACGTTCGACGTCACCATCGCGGACAGCACCTACCACATGAAGCAGTACTGGTTCGTGCTCTACACCACCGGGCCCGACACCACGGCCATGGACAGCACCACATCGGCCGATCTGCTCCAGGCCCATCTGAACCACCAGGACATGCAGGCGAAGCGCGGTCTCATCGTCATGGCCGGCCCGTTCGACGGGAACGCGGCGGGCTGGCGGGGCCTGCTGTTGTATGACTGCGAGACGCGGGAGGAGGTGGAAGGCTATCTCCGCCAGGACCCCTTTGTGAAGGCGGGCCGGCTGAAGTACGAGATCCAGCCGTGGTGGGGTGCGGTGGGCACACGCCTGCCGTAGCCCGTACAGCTTTCGTGCGCAGGTCCGGGGATCCCGCGCCGGTCCAACACCGGTTCGCGCCGATGCACCCTGTGCGGCGCAAGGGCCGGTGCCGCAGTGTTGCGGTCCCAGGGATGCCTTCCTCCCAGGCCATGCGCAACGCGGGGAGGACCCCCATGCCGCAGGTGCTCCGACCGCCCTGTGGAGGGGCGCTGACCTCAGCAACGAGGCCCTGAGCCTTTACCGCCAGTAGTTGTTGGCCGCAGCAACCGTTTGGAAATTGATCGCCACCACCTGGGAGGCCATCGTGAGGCTGTCCGCGTTCTCCGCATACGCCGGACGCAACCGGTCGCGCACCTCGGCCGACGGCTGGGTGTATTTCACGCCCATGCGTGAGAGCTTGATCGCCAGCTCGAATCCTTCCTGTGGGGTCTTGGTGATCAATGACGTGAGCCAGGTCTCCATGTGGGTCGGTGGATCGTTGAGGGCATCAAGGTACTTCATCCGGCGCGGGCCGGCGTGCACCTCCGCCGCCGGTGGCGGCGAACCAGGTTCAGTACAGCCCCCGCAGCTTCGCCATCCACCACGGCGCCACCGCCGTCACAATGGGCACCAGCACCCAGATGCGGCCCTGGGTGAGGTCATAGTCCAGCAACAGTTCGCTCCACGGTTTCTTGAACAGGAAGTGCCCCGCACCGAACTCGAACCCGAGCGTGAGCCCGAGCCAGCACAGCCCGATGGCCCAGGCCTGCGGTGCTGTGGCGGGCCCCAGCCAGCGGATGCCGAGCCACGTGGCCAGCAGGATCAGCCCGCACAGCATCAGGGTGCTGATCGCGAGGCCCGCCGTGAGGCCCGTGTACGGGATGATGAACTTCACCCGCACCGTGCCGTTCGCAATGGCGAGCAGCATCAGCAGGAACCAGAAGAGCAGGGCTTTCCACCACATGGCGGTCGTTTTCCGCAAGATGGCGATGCCGCACGGCGCGGGGAATGTCGAAGGTCAGGCCGCGGACCGGCGGCATGCATCGCCGCTGTTCACGGGAGCACGAACCGCAGCACGGCCCCGGCGCCCTGTGCATCCCATCGGGCGAGGTATGGACCCGCTTTCAGCCCGGAGAGGGAGAGCACGCCGTTCGTCGTGGTGCTCCGCAGCACGGCGCGGCCGGTGGCGTCGAGCACCCGGATGCCGGCCGTTCCACCCGTGGGAACCACCAATGCCTGTCGTGTGGGATCGTACCACATCAGCGGCTGCGCATCGTGGGCTGCGATCCCGGAGCTGCCGAAGAAGGTGATCGCGGCGCAACTCCCCTGGCTGTTGCCCGGCATGCAGCTGAGCACCGCGCCGGCCTCGTACTTCACGTGGTTGGCGTAACCGCTACCGCAGAAGCTGACGAACGCTCCGCTCTTCGCAAGCACCAGGTTGCCGGTGCCGTTCGCGTTGAGCGCGCCGCCATCCTCCACCATGACCAGGCAGTAGGCCCCCGTAAGGTCCAGGCTGCCCCCGGAGGCCACGTGGTAGCACTGCCCGCTGCCCGAAAGGGTCTGCGAACCCGTCACCTCGATGGTGTTCACATCCAGGGTGGCCGAGCAGATGGTGGTGTCGTTGACAGGGCATTGCGCGGACAGCCGGTGCCCTGCGATGAGCAGCAGCGCGAGGGTGGGGTACAGGCGGGGTTTCATGGGCTCCTGGTTGCCGACCTGTGCGCGACCGATCGGCCTGCACCGGCGTGTTCCTTGTACGAAGCTACGAGCGCTGTGTGGCGCGGCGCAAGTGCGCGTGGAAACGGGAGGCTTGTGGTGCGGGGCAGGGGGGCCTTGGGGATGGGGGCCGGGATGGGGTGGGCGATGGATCAAGGACAGATGGAACGCTTCATCAAGAAGCATTCCGGGGGAGCTTCGGGGAGGTGATGGCGTGATCTGCCGGTCAGCCCAGAGCGACGCTAGGTCTGAGCCAGACACTCGGCGAAGAAGGTTGACACTTGCCCCTCATCAATTGCACCCCTGTCGTCAAATGGCAACAAGAATTTGACCTCACAGCCATGGTCGGTTTGATGCCAGCCTTCCTTGTGGTTGACATAGCGGCCGCGCACAGAGCGTGACTTGCCGGGATAGAGCAGCACGCTCCGTTCACAAACGAACCGGATGTTGTAGGTGAACATCTGCCGTAGATCCTCGATCGATGGTTCATCGTCGTCAGGCACCTTCCACTTGGTGTCACCAATGAGCCGTATGCGACCGCCTTGCATGAACACGAGATCGGGTCGCACTGTTCGCTTCTCCCAGAGAGCTTCCTCCTCCTGCTCTTCAATGGTCCAACCTTCGGGGCACCTCTTGGCCAGCAAGCGATGAATGAACCGTTCCCAGAGTTTTTCCATGTCGAACAGGATGCTCAGAACATTCTCACCACCCGAGCGCAGGTCAGGATTGTAGTTCAGAATGATCAAACGAGCCAAACGAAGGGCCCCGTCGTACACGGCTGTCTTTCGATCAAGGTGTACGCGGTCGAAGGTGGAAGCATCGATGCCTCGGGTTTGCACGTGCTCAAAAGCCCATTTCACATCCTGGGCGCCGCCGACGATCACCGCGTTCGTACATGTGCGTTCCACGATGTCCAACGCCTTCTTCAGAATGCTGTGGAGCAAGTGGTCCGTGTCATAGGCTTGATGCACCACGGCGAAACGTTCACGATGCACGATGTTCGCTCTCAAATGATCCGGGAAGTCGAGCCGACCTTTGAGCGCGTGTTGAACAGAGTGCTTCGGATGGTATCGTTTGACCAGCCCGGCATGCACTAAAGACCGCACTTCCTTAACGTACGCATCCAGGAAGAGGTCCATAAGGTTCGTACGGCGCAATGCGAGGTCCGCTTTGTCCACCGTGTGCAGCTTCAGACCATTTGCGACGCGAAGCATGGTGAGTAGAGCGTTGTGCCAGCGGTCGTAGTTCTCATCGGCGCGATCCGCCTTGGGCAGGATCTCGACCACCAAGTTCCCCACCTGCACTACGCCGACGAACTGCTTGCATCGCAGGCGCCGATGCTCTGTCTCGAAGAAGCGGTTCCTATTGCGTTGATTCCATAACACGAGGGCAGTGAATTCCGCTTCGGACAAGCTGGGCTTGCCGATCTCGATCAACTCCCGCTCGTACCGTCTGATCAGCCTAGTCATAGAGCTCCGCGAAAGCATCAAGACCTACATCCATGGGGTCGGAAACATCGAACACATCCTTGCCTGCATCGTCGATGTCGAACTTGCCGTAGAGCTTATGCGTGCTCGCTTCGCGCTTCTTCACCCAATGAGGACCAAGAACAGCACCCAGCTTGCGCGGGTCGCCGTAGAAGTACTCCTGCAACAATGGCAGCACCTTGTTCTTGAAGACCAGACGTAGTTCCCATTCCGGATCGGCGGCGGCATGGATGTCCATGAAGTAGCTGTGGCCGATGTGATGGTCCTTGTCCAGTAAGCGCTCGATCCTACCATTGATAGCGGCCAACAAGGGTTGCAACTTCACGGCGAAGCCATCGGGTTGTTGCACGAGCTCCGGACGGCTGGGCATCTCCACGAAGCTAAAGCGGCGGCGCAGTGCGGTGTCCAGTGCTTCCACACTACGGTCGGCGGTGTTCATGGTGCCGACCAGGAACAGATTTGAGGGTACACCGAACTCGCGATCCTTGCTGTACGGCAGTTTCACCGATAGCTGCTCAGGAGCACCTATTCGCTTTTCTGGTTCAAGGAGTGTAATGAGTTCGCCAAAGATCCCAGAGACATTTCCACGGTTGATCTCATCAATTACGAGCACGTAGCGCTGTTGTTCCACGGCTTGGTTTCTTGGTGGTGAGAGCTCCTTCATCCGCGATACAACTCCTGGGTAGTAGACACCCAGGCCGCCCGACTTTGGCTCCATTCGACCATAGTAGATCTCTTGTAACGTCCGCCTGCTCAAGGTATGCTGCTCGCCACCGCTGGCTTTCTTGAACCGGATGGAACTTTCAGTAAAGCCGATGATCTTGAACTCGTAACCGGGTGTCTTTGTCGGGAAAGTCATCATCGGGTCTTCCTCCCACTTGTCATTCAGTTTGTCGAGTGCCTCAGTGAACGGCACCAAGCCGGTAATGGGCTGCGATGATCCCAAGTAATTGTCCAAAGCTGCATCACACTGTAAGCACCCCCATTTTAGGCGCAGTGGTTTGTAAAGGTACTTCTGAGTGTGGTGGTGTTGTGGATGTCCTGTTGAACTGTGGGGAAGTCCGCGCG
>JACTMO010000063.1 GCA_014584605.1 Bacteroidota bacterium
GCGAGAGGCCGCAACCACTCAATTCCGGAAATGGGGATCAAGTACCCCCATCAATGATCAATCAACCGACCCTTGTGGGTTTAAGACCCGATAGCCCTGGGGATGGAGCCAGCGGTGCGCAAGCCTGGAGTATCTTCGTGCCCGGACGATCCCGCATGGCCGGGGCCGTCGCCACCACAACAGCAAGGGGATGGGATGCGCCAGCTGCAGCAGCGGTGCCGGGGGTCGGCCGACCGGATGCCAGAACAACGGCTACTGCAGCAGCAGCGGCTGTAACAAGCTGGGCGTGTTCGACTGGCTGACCGGCATCCCCCTGGCGCAGGGCCAGCAGCCGTTCGATGTGGTGGAGGTGCGTTTCAAGAACACCCGCAAGACCTTCCACCGTTGCCCGCCCTCGATCGGCGCCCTGGCGGGCGACGCGGTGGTGGTGGAGACCGGCCACGGATACGACATCGGAGTGGTGAGCCTCGCCGGTGAACTGGTGCGCGCACAGATGGCCCGCAAGGAGAAGGCCCAGGACAGTTTCGAGCTGCGCAAGGTGCTCCGCAAGGCCTCGCAGGAGGACCTGGACCGCTGGCATGCCGCGCGCAAGCTGGAGGGTGAGACCATGCTGGCCTCGCGCACCATTGCACGCGAGGCCGGGCTGGACCTGAAGATGACCGACGTGGAGTACCAGGGCGACGGCACCAAGGCCACTTTCTACTACACCTCCGAGGAGCGGATCGACTTCCGCGACCTGGTGCGCCGGCTGGCGGAGCGCTTCCATGTGCGGGTGGAGATGAAGCAGATCGGGGCCAGGCAAGAGGCCGGCCGCATCGGCGGTATCGGCAGTTGCGGGCGCGAGCTGTGCTGCAGCACCTGGCTCACCGACCTGCGTAGCGTGACCACCGGAGCCGCCCGCTATCAGCAGCTGGCCCTCAACCCCCAGAAGCTCGCCGGCCAGTGCGGCAAGCTCAAGTGCTGCCTGAACTACGAGCTGGACATGTACATCGAGGCGATCAAGAGCTATCCCTCGCAGAACGCCAAGCTCAAGACCCGGCAGGGCACCGGCACGCACATCAAGACGGACATCTTCACCGAACGCATGTACTATGGGTTCAAGCGGCCCGGCGAGCCCTTCGTCATGGCCTCCTTCCCGGTGGAGACCGTTCGCGAGATCCTGGCACAGAACAAGCAGGGTATCGAGCCGGAGGTGGACCTGAACATGGCGGTCGCCCCGGCGGACCCCGGGGAGAAGGAGCCCGATTACGAGAACGTGGTGGGCCAGGACGAGCTCACGCGCTTCGACCAGAAGATGAAGTCCCGGGGTCAGTCCCGGCGTGGGGGCAAGAAACGCAAGCCCCCCATCCAACCACCTGGCCCCAAGCCCCGGTCCGACGGAGCGGCTGCCGAACCCCGGAAGGCGAGCGCCGGCGAGGAGGGCCCCAGGGAGGGGCGCAGTGGTCGGCGCGACCGTCGCGGACGGCGCGACCGCGGCCCGCGCAACGACAAGCCCGGCACACCGCCACCCGCCCAACCGCCGCAGGCGTGAAGCGCACCGCGCCTTTGCTGCTCTTGCTGGCGGTCGCCTGTGGGCGGCCGGAGATCTACCAGAGCGACGTGCCCCTCCCTGCGCACGGCTGGCACAACGCCTATGCGCCCAGCTTCTGCTTCGGCATCACCGACACGGTGAGCCCGCACGATGTGTACATCGATGTCCGCCACACGGGCGATTATCCGTACAACGACCTGTACCTGTTCGTGGACCTGGTGGACCCGACGGGCCGTACCTGGCGGGACACGGTGGAATGCCGGCTGGCCGACGCCCTCGGTCAGTGGTACGGCCGGGGCACCGGCTACATCTTCGCCGACCGCTTCCAGGCCCACGTCCTGTACCGCATGGGTGACCGGTTCCCCCGGGCGGGGCGTTATTGCCTCCGCCTGGAGCAGGCCATGCGCCACGACACCCTGCCGGGCGTGCTCGACGTGGGCATCAGCATCAGCCCCTCGCAGGCACGCCGTTAACTTCGCCGCCGATGAGCGCTCCCCGCAGGCGCCGCCTGGTCCCGCTGCTGCTCTGGGCACTTCTGGTCGGGCCGGTGCTGGCCTTGGTTGGCGCCCTTCTGGCCGCCGGCACCAGTGCGCTGCCCGGTACGGCCGATCTGGAGAACCCCCGGAGCGACCTGGCCACGGCCATCCTCTTCAGCGATGGCACCTTGATGGGCCAGTATTACAAGGAGAACCGGATCCCGGTGAAGTACGGGCAGATCTCCCCGCACGTGGTCAACGCACTGCTGGCCACGGAGGACGAGCGCTTCCGGGCGCACAGCGGGATCGACCTGCGGGGCACGGTGCGCGCCGTGGCGTTCCTGGGCTCCAAGGGCGGCGCCAGCACCATCACGCAGCAGCTGGCCAAGATGCTCTTCACGGAGAAACCTGCCAGCAGCTTCCGGCGCATCTTCCAGAAGTTCCAGGAGTGGATCATCGCCGTACGCCTGGAGCGGCAGTACACCAAGGACGAGATCATCGCGATGTACCTCAACCGCTTCGACTGGATCAACCAGGCGGTGGGGGTCCGCAGCGCGGCGCAGGTGTACTTTAGCACGGAACCCGACAGCCTGCGGATCGAGCAGGCCGCCATGCTGGTGGGCATGTGCAAGAACCCGGCGCTCTTCAACCCCGTGCGCCGGCCCGATACCACCCTGCACCGGCGCATGGTGGTGCTGGCCCAGATGGAACGCGCCGGCATGATCGATCGCGCCGCGTACGACTCGCTCAAGGCCCTGCCGCTCGGCCTGCACTTCCGGCGGGTCGACCACGCCGAAGGCCCGGCCCCTCATTTCCGGGAGGTGCTGCGCGCCAAGCTCCAGGCCCTGCTCGCCGAACGCGACGAGCAGGGCAGGCTCCGCTACGCCAAGGCCGATGGTGCGCCCTACGACATCTACACCGACGGCCTGAAGGTGTACACCACGCTGGACCGCCGCATGCAGGCCTTCGGTGAGTGGGCCGTGGTCGAGCACCTGCGCAGCGAACTGCAGCCCGATCTCTTCAAGGACCTGGCCCGCAAGAAGAACCGCCCCTTCGACTGGCGGGTGAGCGAGAAGGAGGTCGCCGACATCCTGGAGGCGGCCATGAAGCGCAGCGTTCGCTACCGCAACCTGGTGGGCAAGCAGTGCCCCAACTGCGAACGACCGGCCCGCACGATCGAACAGGTCATGCACCAGGGCCGCAAGCACTTCCACTGCAGGCCCGAGCTTGGTGGATGCGACGCCTGGTGGCCCGTGGTGCCCGAGCGGGACATCCCGGGCATCTTCCGCAAGCCCGTGCCCATGCGCGTGTTCACCTGGCACGGTGAGGTGGACACGGTGATGAGCCCCATGGACTCCATCCGCTACTACAAGAGCTTCCTGCAGAGCGGCCTGTTCAGCGTGGACCCCGGCACCGGCTTCGTGAAGGCCTGGGTGGGCGGCATCGACTTCAAGCACTTCCAGTACGACCACGTGGAGCAGGCCCGCCGGCAGGTGGGCTCCACCTTCAAGCCCTTCGTGTACGCCACGGCCATCCGCGAGGGCCTCGACCCCTGCAAGGAGCTGCCCAATCAACTGGTCTGCTTCGACATGCCCGAGGGGCAGCCCGACTGGTGCCCCAAGAACAGCGATGCCAAGTACGGCGGCCTGGTGACCCTCAAGTACGCCCTGGCCAACTCCATCAACACCATCACCGCCTGGCTCATGAAGCAGTACAGCCCCCAGGCCGTGACCGTGCTGGCCCGCCACATGGGTGTGCGCAGCCCGTTGGAACCCGTTCCCAGCCTGTGCCTGGGCGTGGCCGACCTCTCCCTCCTGGAGATGACGAGCGCCTTCGCGGCCTTCGCCAACAAGGGCGTGTACATCGAGCCGGTGGTCTTTACGCGCATCGAGGACAAGAACGGCAACACCATCCTGGACATCGTTCCGCACACCGAGGAAGCCCTCGATGAACAGACCTCCTACATCATGCTCAACCTGCTGAAGGGCGTGGTGGACGGCGCCTACAACCGGGGCACCGGCAAGGTGGTGGGCACCGGCATGCGCATCCGCAGCAGCGGCGGGCCCAGGGCCAAATACGCGAACATCAAGGCCCCCATGGCGGGAAAAACGGGCACCACACAGAACAACAGCGACGGCTGGTTCATCGGCATCACGCCCGATCTGGTGACCGGGGTGTGGACCGGTGCCGAGGACCGCAGCGTACGCTTCAGCAGTACCGACAAGGGCCAGGGGGCCAACATGGCCCTGCCGATCTACGGCTACTACATGAACAAGGTGTACGCCGACAGCACCATCGGGCTCTCCACCGCCGATTTCGAGCGCCCGACAGGCTTCGACAGCGGGCTGCTCGACTGCCGCGACCGGCTGCAGCAGGGCGGCACGGGGTCCGACGGCCCCTCTTGGGAATAGGGGCGCCCGGTGCGTCCGGCTATCTTCGCCGCATTCCCAGTGCCATGAGCATGAACAAGGTGGTGGCCAACGCCGATGCGGCCCTTGAAGGCATCCGCGACGACATGACGCTGATGGTGGGCGGCTTCGGGCTCTGCGGCATACCGGAGAACTGCATCGCCGCCCTGGTGCGCAGCGGCGCCAAGGGCCTCACCTGCATCAGCAACAACGCGGGCGTCGATGACTTCGGCCTGGGGCTGTTGCTGCAGACCCGGCAGATCCGCAAGATGATCAGCAGTTATGTGGGCGAGAACGACGAGTTCGAGCGGCAGATGCTGAGCGGTGAGCTGGAGGTGGAACTGGTGCCGCAGGGCACCCTGGCCGAGCGTTGCCGGGCCGGTGGTGCCGGCATTCCTGCCTTCTTCACGCCTGCGGGTTACGGGACCGAAGTGGCCGAAGGCAAGGAGACGCGCGAGTTCGATGGCCGCATGTACGTCATGGAGCGCTGGTTGCGCGCCGACTTCGCCCTGGTGAAGGCCTGGAAGGGCGACCGCCTCGGCAACCTGGTGTACCGGCACACCGCCCGCAACTTCAACCCCATGATGGCCATGGCCGGCGACATCACGGTGGCCGAGGTGGAGCACCTGGTGGAGCCCGGAGAGCTGGACCCCGACCTGGTGCATACGCCGGGCATCTTCGTTCACCGCATCTTCCAGGGCGAACGCTTCGAGAAGCGCATCGAACAGCGCACGGTGCGCAAACGCGGGTGAACACCAGCACCGCCGCATGGCGAATGTCCGGCGCGACGAACGGGCCTACCTGACCACCGCGCTCGTCCTCTGGGCGGTCCTCGCGCTGCGTGCCGCCTCCGTGCCCCTGGTGCATGACGAATGCGCTTCGCTGTACTGGTATGCCGAGCCAGGGACCTTCCTGCCCCCTTACGCCCATCTGGATGCCAACAACCACCCGTTGAGCTCGGCGCTCGGCGCGCTCTTCGTTCATCTCTTCGGAAGCGCCATGCTCGCGGCCCGGCTGGGAAGCCTGCTGGCCTTCCCCTTGTACGCCTGGGCCGTGTGGCGGCTGGGCGAGGGCCTGGGCGACCGCACGGTGCGCCGGTGCGTACGCGCCGCCCTGCTGGCCTGCCCCTTCGTGTTCGAATTCTTCGCACTGTTCCGCGGCTATGCCCTGGAAATGGCCTTTCTGACCCTGGCGCTGGACGGGTTGATGCGTTGGGCCCGCACACGGGGAGATGCGCAGCTGGCACAGGCACTGACCGGACTGCTGCTGGCCAACGCCGCCGTGCTGGCCCTGGTGCCCCTCTGGGCCGCGGTGCTCCTCGCGCTGCCGCTCCCGGTCCTGCGGAACCGCACCGCATGGAAGAGGCCGCTCCTGCTGTGGTCGCTGCTGGGCGTGGCCCCCTTCGCGCTGGCGCTTCAACACGCGTTCGACCTGCGGGCACAGGGTCTGCTGTATCACGGCAGCACCGAGGGCTTCATGGCCGTTACGGTGGGCTCCCTGTGCCGAACGGTGCTCGGCGCCGACGGATGGATGCCGCGCCTGCTGGCGGTGGCCCCCGTGCTGCTCGCTGCGGCGATCGCCGTGCACCGCCGCAGCTGGACCGCCCCGCTGGCCCTGTGCGCGGCCCTGCTGCTGTCCGATGCGGTGATGCGGGTGGCCATGGCCGGCCTGTTGGGCGTGAACCACGCCGAGGACCGCGCCGGGCTCCATCTGGTGCCGCTGTGGCTGCTGACCGTGGCCCACACGATCGACACCGGCGCCCTTCGTTGGCCGCGTTTGCGCCTGGCGGCGCTTCTGCTGCTCTGGTTCCCTTTGCGCACCCTGGCCGACCTGAACTTCGACCACACCACCCTCTGGGCCGAGCAGAGCGTGCCCGCGCGATTCCTGGAGCGGATCGCGCGGCTTGAGCAAGCGCTTGGACGCCCACCCATCGTGGGGGCCTACCATCAGTTGAGCTTCGCGGTGCCCATGAACGGCAGGCCCTGGGGCGTGCGACCGCCGCAGAGCGAAGGCTTTCCCGAAGGCATGCACGACCTACGCATCGCCGATGGCCGCCACCTGGAGGCTGCGATGCCGGGGTACATCGTGGAGGAAGTGCATGCCGGGACGGGTCTGCATCTGCTGCGCCGCGCAAGGCCCCTGGTGCTTGTCCCGGTGGACAGCCTGGTGGTGGACCCGCCCCTGCGGCCGCAGGCCTACTTCGACCTGCTCGCCGTGCCCTGTAGCCCCACGCCCCACGCGGTGGAGCTGTCGTGCACCCTTCGCGCCGATGGACCGCTGCACGACCTCGTGCTGGCCGTGGTGGCGCTGGACAGCGCCGACCATGAGCTGACGCACGAGGAGGTGCGCCCCGCACTGCTCCGCCCGCGGTGGCGAGGCGAGCGGTTCAACTGCCTGCAGGTGCTGCGGCCCGTGCCGGGCGCGGTGCGGCATGTGCTCTACTTTTGGAACGCACCCAGGCGCCCCGTGGAGTTCGGTGGCGTACAGGTGCGCATCCACCGCATCCAGCCCTGAACCCATGGCGCTCAACAAGGAACAGATGGCCCGGCGCATCGCCCGCGAGCTGCGCGACGGCTATTACGTGAACCTCGGCATCGGCATCCCCACCCTCGTGGCCAACCACATACCGCCCGGCATCCACGTGGAGCTGCAGAGCGAGAACGGCATCCTGGGCATGGGGCCCTTCCCCTTCGAGGGCGAGGAGGACGCCGACCTGATCAACGCGGGCAAACAAACGGTGACCCTGCGCGCGGGCGCCGCCATCTTCGACAGCGCCACCAGCTTCGCCATGATCCGGGCACAGAAGGTGGACCTCACCGTGCTGGGCGCCATGGAGGTGGCCGAGAACGGCGACATCGCCAGCTGGAAGATCCCCGGCAAGATGGTGAAGGGCATGGGCGGCGCCATGGACCTGGTGGCCAGCGCACGCAACATCATCGTGGTGATGATGCATACCAACAAGGCCGGCGAAAGCAAATTGCTCAAGCGCTGCACCCTGCCGCTCACCGGCGTGGGCTGCGTGAAGCACGTGCTCACCGACCTGGGCCTGTTCGATGTGACGCCCGAGGGTTTCAAACTGTTGGAGCGGGCACCAGGCGTGGACGTGGAGGAGATCAGGGCCAAGACCGAGGGCCGGCTGGTGGCCACCGGGAACGAGCCGGAGATGGCGCTGTAAGCAACGGCGCGATGCGGGTCCCGTTCGCCAGCGGTCCGCGACCCGGTCCGGGGTGGTTGCTGGCGTTGGGTTTTCTGCTCATGTTCTCCGTGTATGAAGGAGGACGCGTGCTGCACACCCGTCCCGCACCCTGCCACCTGTGGCGGCAGACGGACTGCCTGTCCATCACGGAGAACTACCGGAGAGGGCGACCGTTCCTCGAACCGGAGATCCATGCGCGCATCGCGGATGACGGGTACTCCGGGAACAGTGCGGGGGAGTTCCCGCTGCTGTACTGGGTCGTGGGTCAGGTGTGGAAGGTAACCGGACCCAGCGAATTCGTCTACCGCCTCTTCGGCATCCTGCTGCATTTCGTGGCCACGTGGGCCCTGTACCTGGCCTTGCGTCGCGTGCTTGACGATGCGTTCTGGGCCGTGGCCACGGCGCTCCTGCTGTTCGCCTCGCCCATCATCGTGTACTACAGCATCGGTTTCCTCACCGATGTGCCCGCCCTCGACCTGGTGTTGATCGGGTGGTACTTCGTGGTGCGGCACGTCCAGGAACAACGCGCGCGGTGGTGGGCCCTGGCGATGTGCGCCTTCGTCCTGGCCACCCTGCTGAAGGTGAGCGCCGGCATCAGCCTGGTGGCCATCCTGGCCATCCTGCTGGCGGCGACCCTGATGCCCTCCCGGTTCGGCGAACACCGAAAGCTGTTGCCCGCCCCCAGGCCGGCGTGGACGTGGGCGGTCCTTTCGGTGGTCGCCGTCCTTGCCTGGTACGCCTATGCCGAAGGCTACAATGACCGACACAACGGGCGGTACACGTTCAACAGCATCTGGCCCATTTGGGACATGACACCGAAGGAGGTGCATCGCGCCTGGACCTTCGGCACGCGGATCCTGGTGTTCCAGGTGTTCGACACCACGGTCTGGGTGGTGCTCGGTGCGGCCCTTGTGGCGCTGGCCGTTCAGGTGCGTCGCCTGCCCGGCCCCGTGGCCCTGCTGAACATCCTGATGCTTGCCGGCGTGCTCGTCTACACCCTTCTTTGGTTCCATGCCGTGGACGGCCACGACTACTACTTCATCAACCCGCTGATCCTGCCGCTGGTGCTCTGGACCACCTTTCTTTGGTGGCTGCGCCGTGATCATGCGGCCGTGTTCGGGTCCATCCGGACCAAGTCCGTGTTCGCCTTGCTGCTGGTGTACAACGTGGCGTACGCCGCCAACAACATGCGGATGCGCTACGCGGAGCGGATGCCCATCGACCCGTCCGAGGTCCTACCCATCCACCACAGGCACGAGCTGCCGTTCTGGAGCGCGATGGACCACTACGATCTGCGGGGCACACTGGACCTTGGGCCGGTCCTCGATTCCCTGCACATCCCCAAGGACGCCTTGGTGATCTTCCTGGATGACCACACCATCAATGGCTCCCTGTATCTGATGGGACGCAAGGGGTTCACCAACTACGGCCTTGACTGGCGCGACCCGGGCACCTTCGAGCGCCTCCATGATCGCGGGGCCCGCTACCTGCTGTTCGCCCAGGACCGCTGGCTGGACGACCCGGTGGTGAAGCCCTACCTCACCCGACCGCTGGGGCGGCACAAGGGCATCCACATCCATGCGCTCAGCTCCATGCTGCGAGCGGAGCACATGTGATGCGGTCCTCTATATTTGGTACGCACCGTGGTTCATTGCGCGATCATGTTCGTGCGGTGGGACCCTCGGGATCCACACAGCCCTCATGAGAACCGACAAGGGTGCGCCGGAGCCGAGCACAGCGCTGCTATCGGCTGGTGGAGGTGGCCAGGGCGGGGTCGACAGATCGGTGGGTGAGAGGAGCGTAGCGGAGGTGCTGATGGCCCGGTCATGCTGACGCGACGGACCCTTCGACCCGGACGGGCGGAAGTGGCCGTGCTCGTGGTGTTCGCCCTGCTGTGTGCGGCGTATGAGTACGGCCGTGTGCTGCATCTTCCCCCTCAGCCACATCACCTCTGGCGTCAGACCAACTGCCTGGCCATCGCCTACAACTACTACGCCTGGGAATGGAACCTCTTCCGGTCGGCGGTGATGTCCATGATCAGCGACCATGGCATGTCCGGAAGGTCGGCGGGGGAGTTCCCGCTCATCTACTATGTCATCGGCCTGTTGTGGAAGGTCACCGGCCCGCAGGAGGTCGTGTTCCGCAGCCTCATGCTCCTTTTGCACGCGGGCGGAACACTTGCCTTGTTCCGTGCGGCGTCCCTGGTCATCGGTGATCGGTCCTGGGCGGCCTTCATCAGCCTGTTCTTCTTCACTTCGCCGGCCATCGTGTACTTCACGCTCGCTTTTCTTCCCGATGTGCCCGCCTTGGACCTGAGCTTCATTGCGTGGGCCATCTTGATCGACGGGGTCCGCCGCGATCATGTGGGAAGGATACTCGGGTCCGCCGCGGTCTTCGCGCTCGCCGGCGCCATCAAGCTCACGGCCCTGATGAGCCCGCTGGCCGTCTGCGCGTTCCTGGTGCTCTCGAAGGTGGTGGAACCGCCGGGGTTCATGTCCGCCTTGCCGATGGGCATGCGCCGGTCGATCCTTCGGTCGTTCGGCATGGCCATCCTCGTCGCGGCCCTGTGGGTGGGCTACTCCTACTGGTACAATCATGTTCATGGTGGCGAGTACTCCCATCAGGGGACCTGGGCCTACTGGGACCTTTCCACCGAGGAGCGTTCCAAAGCCCTTCGATTCGGAACCACCATCCTGCCCGGGATGCTGTTCCACTGGAGCGCATGGGCGTTGTTCCTCCTATGCGTTCCACTCCTGCTCGTGTTCCAGCGGGATCGTGGAATCCTGTGCCTGAACGGGATCTTCATCCTGGGCACCGCGCTTTTCGTGCTTCTGTGGTTCGTCGCCCTGGACAACCATGACTACTACTTCATCGTGCCCATGATCACCCTCGTCGTCCTGCTCGTCTCGGTGCTGATCGGCCTGCGGGCCAGGGCCCCGAAGATCCCGATGTCCACCCGGCTCAAGCTCCTCTTCGTGCCGGTCCTGGCGATCAACGCCCTGCATGCGCGGGAGGACCATCTGATGCGCACACGGGGTCCGATGTCCGTGGATGCGCTGCACCTTCTGCTCCCGCACGGCCAGGCGCTCGAACAGCACTACTCCTATATGCGCTACTGGCAGTATGAGCCGCTTCTGGACATACGCCCACGGATGCGGGCGCACGGTATTCGGAAGGATGACAAGGTCATTGTCCTGCCGGATGAGTCCATCGGCGTCGGCCCCTACCTCGTCGGCCAGCGGGGAGAGAACAGTGTGTCCTTGTACATCATTGATGCGCCCGCCTTGGAACGGGCCATTGCACGGGGGTCGGCCTATCTGGTGCTGCTCGAAGTGCCCGAGGAGTGGCGTCTGTGGATCGGACCCTTTCTCGAGCATCCCCTGTTCGAGCATCGAGGGGTCCGGGTGTACGATCTTCGCCCCCTTGCCGGTTGATCCGCGATGCGCCTCTCCATCATCATCCCCGCCTACAATGAGGAGCGCAGCATGCGCGACATCCTGGACAAGGTGCGGGCGGTGGACCTGGACCACGGCATCCGGAAGGAGGTGATCGTGGTGAACGACGGCAGCACCGACGGCACGGCCGCTGTGGTGCGGTCGTACATGGACGAGCATCCCGCCCTGGGGGTGAAGTTCTTCGAACAGCCGCACAACATGGGCAAGGGCGCGGCCATCCACCGGGGCATCCGCGAGGCCACCGGTGAATACCTCATCGTGCAGGACGCCGACCTGGAGTACGACCCGCGCGAATACAACCTCTTGCTGCGGCCCGTGGTGGAGGGCTTCGCCGATGTGGTCTTCGGCTCACGCTTCATGGGCCACCACCCGCACCGCATCCTCTTCTTCTGGCACAGCATCGGCAACAAGGTGCTCACCTTTCTGTCCAACGCGTTCAACAACTTGAACCTGACGGACATGGAGACCTGTTACAAGCTGATCCGCACCGACATCGCCAAGGGCCTGGACCTGCGGGAGGAGCGCTTCGGCTTCGAGCCGGAGGTCACCGCCAAGCTGGCCCGGGTGAAGGGCATCCGCATCTACGAAGTGGGCATCAGCTACTACGGCCGCACCTATGCCGAGGGCAAGAAGATCGGTTGGCGGGACGGCTTCCGGGCCATCTGGTGCATCATCAAGTATGGGCTTTGAGCGTGCAACGGACGTGCCCCGGCCGGCCGCTGGCCCGGTGACCCTGGCGTGCTGCCTGGCGGCCCTGCCGGTGCTGGTGCGGGTGCTGTTGACGGCCACGCCCGAGCTTGCGGACGGCGTTTCGCACTATCAGTTCGCGCGGTATGCGCCGCAGCATCCCGCGTTGTTGCTCGACCTGTGGGCCAAGCCCCTTTACACCTTCCTGGGCATGCCCTTCGCGCAGCTCGGCGCCTGGGGCATGGTGCTGATGAACGCTCTGTTGCTGGCCGGCACGGCCTGGCCGCTGATGCACCTGGTGCGCGCGTTCGCCCCCTGGGCTCCCTGGCTGGTGCCGCCCTTGCTCGTCCTGAGCCCAGAGTATCTGGGTACCGCTGTTGGAGGAATGACCGAGATCCTCTTCGGGACCCTCGCCGCCTGGGTGCTCTGGTGCGTATGGCAGGAGCGCATCGTGGCCGCCCTGCTGCTGGCGTCGCTCATGCCCTTCAGCCGGCCCGAGTGGGTGGGTTTCCTGCCCATGCTGGTCTTGTGGCTCGTGTGGCGTGGACACTGGCGGAAGCTGCCCTGGCTCGGGACCGCCGTGGTGGCGGTGGGCCTCCTCGGTGTCGTGGTCAGGCAGGACCCCCTGTGGCTGCTCCACGACCACCCGTATCAACGGGACATCGAGTATTACGGCCAGGGCTCGTTCTGGCATTTTGTGCTGCAAGCCCCGGAGATCCTCGGCTGGCCGCTGCTGTGGGGCACCGTGCTGTGCGGGCCCGTCCTGCTCCTGCAAGGGCGGAATGCGGATCTGCCTGGCCGCACCGCCCGCATGCTCCTGATCCTCGGCCTGGCCCCGGCCGTGCTGATCTTCTTTGCGCATAGCTGGGTGTGGTGGCGCGGGACCAACGGGTCCTACGGCCTGCTGCGCGTGCTGGCCACCACGGTGCCCCTGCTGGTCCCGGCGGCGGTGGGCGGCACGGCCCTGTTCCTGCGCCGGAGCACGCTCTGGCCGACCCGCATCGCGATGGTGCTGGCGGTGGCCCTGGGCTTTGCCGGGGTGTGGCAACTGGCGACGCACCCGCCCTGGCCGGTGAAGCCGGGGGAAGCCGAGCAGGCCATCCTGTGGATGGCCGAACGCGCACGGGCTGCCGGATCGGACGAGCGACGCATCGCCACCGCACACCCGTTCGCCTCGTATGCCACCGAGCACGACCCCTTCGACAGCACGAGCACCCGCCTGTTCTGGCGTTTGCGCCCCGAGCGCGCGGACCTGGGCCTGAACGAGGGCGACCTGGTGTTGTGGGAGTCGGAGCTGGGACCCACCGACGGCGGCCTCCCATTGCAACGGCTGATGGACCAGGACGTCTTCAAGGTGCTTGGCGGGTGGAGCGTGCAACACCCCGAGCACTTCTATGCCGGGTCCGAACCCTTCGAGGCCTGGCTGTTCGAACGCACGGCCTGCACCCGCACGACCCGCGTGGATACCCTGATGGCCCTGGACGAACGGGACCGTACGCCGGCCGCGATGATGGGTGCGCTGAAGCCTTGTGCGGATGGCGGACCGGGCCTCTGCATCACGGATGAGTACAGCCTTTCCTTCGATGATCCCTTCGGGGACCCGGCGGCCGTGATGAATGAATTGTTGCTGGAGGGCGTACTGCGCCTGCCCGAGGGATCGCCAGGGCCGGTGATGCTCGTGTTCCGCGAGACCGACGAAGAGGGGCGCACGGTCCGGTACCACCAGAGCGATCTGCGCGGCGGACCGTTCAGCATCCGCCTGCGCGCCCCCCACCGCAGCGCCGGGATGGGCGGCGCACTCTACTGGTGGAACCCCGGCAAGACACCGTTCGCCCTGGAGCGCTTCCATGCGGTGCGGGTCCGGCATCTGCAAGTCGATTGAACCGTCAGGGCGTACCCTGCCCGCCCGTTGGGAAGAGAGGCCGGAGGAGTGTCCGTTGCCGGTCCGTATTCTTGGGGTGATGGGTGCCAGGCCGTCAGGGACGGATCGAAAGGGGAGGGCGTGGTCGTATCTACCCTGGCTCCTTGCTGCCCTGATCGGCGCGTACATCGTTGTGCTGCGCCTCTTGTCCCCGGGCACGCCGGAGATGGGTGATGGGATCCTTCATTGGCAGTACGCACGCTATGCGGTCGGACATCCGGAGCTTTTCTTCGATCATTGGGGCAAGCCGCTCTTCACCCTGCTCGCTGCCCCGTTCGCACAGCCGGGCCTGTGGGGCACATGCGTGTTCGCGGTGCTGTGCGCGGTGTTCACGTCGGCGCTCATCGATCGATCCCTGGTCCAGGGGGATGGGGTGATCCGGTCCCTTGCCCCTGTGCTGCTCTTCACCACCCCGGTGTATCTGGAGACCGTATTCGCGGGCATGACCGAGGTTCTTTTTGCCGCGCTGGCGGTCACCTCCACCACGTTCGCCCTGATGGGCCGGAGCCGTGATGCCGCCATGGTCGGCTCCTTCCTCCCCTACAGCAGGCCGGAGTGGATGGTGTACTTGCCGATACTGGTCGTGTGGATGATCCTGCGTGGCCGGTGGGCCGGACTGCCGTGGTTGCTGCTCGGTAGTCTGGCCTATGCGGTCGCCGGCGCCGTCGTCCTGGGCGACCCCGGCTGGTATTTCAAGGGTCAACTGTACCTGGATCCGATCGGGATCTACGGCAGGGGCGAGTGGGACCACTTCCTGCGACTTGCGGACCACACGTTCGGCGTGCCTTTGCTCACGGTGCTGGGGCTTTCCGTGCTCTTCTGGGCGACCGGACGCGAGCTGCGGGCGCGCTGGGAGCTGCCTTTCCTCACACTCCTTCCGGCTTTGGGCGTTTTTGTCGCGCACAGCTATGCCTGGTGGTCCGGCGGTCACGCCTCGTTCGGTCTCGAGCGCGTGATGGCCACGGTCGTTCCGCTTCTTGTTCTTTTCATCACAAAGGTGTTCGCAGCGGTGGTGCGCCGCCCTTCCCACCCGGTGAAGTTGCTAGGCCGAATGTTGGTGCCCGCGATGTGCATCGGGTCCGGTCTGTGGTCATTCACCAGTGTACAGGACAGGGTGCGCCTTCCTCTGAACAAGAGCGCGCAGGAGGAGATGAACGAACGGATCGGACATGAAATGATGCGGCATCTTACGCCGGACCGCAGACTTGTGTACACGCACCCCTACTTCGCGTGGTTTGCAGGACGCGATCCGTTCGACACGACGGAAGCGCTGCGACCATGGCAATTCAAATGGGACCGGGACGACCTTGGTCTGTCAGGATCGGATGTGTTGATCTGGGACTCCCATTTCAGTGCGAATGAAGGGGGCTTGTTGCTGCCGCGCCTGTTATCGGACAGTGCGTTCCGGTGCCTTGCGTTGGAGGTCCCGCCGGATGATGTACCAACACTGGGCGGCTGGGACTATGAGCTGTTCCTGTTCGATCGCGGAGGTGCGAACCGCACCGTGCAGGTCGACACGCTTTACAACCTGGGGCGCATGGGTCCATGGATGCCGTCGTTCGTCAAGTGGGATGCTGGGTCCCCGGCCGCCCCGCCCTATCGCATCGGTGCGGATGAGGCGCCCTTTGCAGGTCAGCAACTGCCCGTGGGTGCCGATGGCATCCTCTTCGACCTGCTGCGTGTGGAGGGCGCGATCGCCGCGTTCGCACCATCGGACCCGCCGCTGTCCGTGGTGATCACCGAGGAGAACGCGGCAGGGCGCTATCGGTATTACCAGCTGGAGATCGAAGGCCCCGTGTTCGGGTTCAGTATGCGCTTCCCGCGGCGGGGGACGGCCAACAACGTCCGGATCCGACTTTGGGACAGGCAGCGACAGGTCCGTGAATTCCTGTTCTTCCGTCTTGTCCGGGAGCGATGGTACCAGCAGGAACGCTCCGCATCACCCCTCAATCAATGATCACCTCCTGCACCTCGCCCACGAGGTCCTTGGCGGGGAAGGGGATGTAGCCCTGGTCGAAGGGCGTGCCGGGCCACCACCGCGTGTTGTGCCATTCCTGGGTCACGATCAGGTGCATCTGCACGTTGCTCACCTCGGTCACCGTGTTGTTCATGTAGGCCACGGTGCGCATGTGCTCCAGGTCGGGACCGATGCGCCAGAAGATCTCTTGCGGCCGCCAGTCGATCTCGAACCAGTAGTGATCGCCGCCGAACAACTCCTTGTCCAGCGCCTCGGTCTTCTGGGTCAGCGCCCGGTAATTGTGGTCCCAGCGGTGGCTCACGTACGTGCGGCCGTCCTTCTCGATCTCCTGGCAGCCCACGCCGAAGTCCTCGGGGTCGTGACAGGCCATGTCCCAGTTGGTGCAGGCCACGGTGACCATGCCCCGGCCGTCGGTGCGCGCATCGCTGCTGCTGTACGCCCAGGCATTGCGGTCGTCGGGTAGGGCCAGCTGCTGCGGATAGGTGGGCGGGAAGGCGCGGTCCGGGCAGTAGGGCGGGGTCTTCAGGATCTCGAAGTCGATCTCCGAGTAGGCCACGCGGGGCACCCGCTGGTCGTTGTCGCCGCCGTAGTAGTTCGCCATGTATCCGTCCTTGAGGCACGGCCTGCGCAGCCCGCCCGGGGCCCCGTCGTAGATGAGCCAGATGGCGTTGGTGAGGCCCACCCACATATCCGAGTCGTTGAGCAGCCGGGTGAGCTTGCACTTCACGCGGTAGCGCCCGTAGGCCAGGCCATGCCGCGACCGGATGCCGACGTTCTCCTTGCGCCATTGACCGTCGGTGCTGGCGGGATTGCGCAGCTCGATCACATTGCGCTCCGGATCGCTGCGCACGGTGCTGCACGGGGTGCGTGCCACCATGGGGCGCAGGCCCACCATCTGGTCCGTGGGGAAGAAGCAGCGGTAGCGGTCGTGGTCGCCCGGGGTGTATTCGTTGCCGAGCACATCGGCGATCAGCGGGATGTTGGCGAAGCGCGTGCTGGCGTCCACGTAGTGGATGAACTGCTCGAAAGGCGCGTTGGCGGCCAACGCCGGGTCGTCGCCGCAGGCCGCGCTGAAGGCCGAGCGGTCGCCGGCGTGTTCGGGCCGCACATGGATGCCGGCGCCCAGCGGCGGACGGGCCTCCACCTTCAGCCGTTGGGCGGCGATGCGCACCTCAGCTCCCGCCAGCCGGGCGCCGGGGCCGTTGAGCCAGTACCAGAACGGGTCGGTGTGACGGCCGTCGATGGTCCGGGAGATGTCCTGCACCTCCGCCGCAGGTGGTGTGCGGACGAAGTCGGCCTCGGGCAGCACCACGAGCATGAAAACGTACTCGCCCACGCGCGGATTGCGCGACCAGCGGGCCGGCCGGCCCCGGTCGTCGCGATGCTCGGGCTGGTCGCGCGGATCGCCGCGGATGCGGAAGGCGTCGGTGACCGTGATGCCCTCTGCGGCCGCAGGCGGGCTCAGGCGAAAGCCTTCGGCGGCGGACCCCCAGCTGCCGTAGAAGTTCTCGTGGGCCAGCGGATGCTGCTTCCCATCGGGCGCCGTGTGCCCGAACTTGTAACTGTCGTTGAGGTAGTACAGCTTGTAGCGGAAGCGTCCGTTCTTCCCGGTGCTGTCGCGCAGGGTGAAGCGGAAGGTGAAGTGCCCGCCGGGGACCTGTCGCACGCTGGGCAGCACGAAGCCGCTGTCGAGCGCATCGGTGTAGTCCAGGGTGATCAACGCCACGCCGGTGTCGTTCAACGGCCAGTTGGTGAGGGCCTCGAACTCCTGCAAGGCGCCGGGGCCGGTGGAGGGTCCGGCGCCGCATGCAGCAAGCCATGCAGGCAGGGCCAGGAGGAGGATGCGGTTCATGGTGCGGTGATGCGGACCCGGGCTCCTTTCGGGGCCGGTGTGGAAGCGATGCGCAGGCTCCCGTCGTCGGCCTCTTCCACATCGTAGCCCACCAGGCGAAGGCCTTGCGCATCGGCCCGCGCGTGCAGCCGCTCGTAGCCCAGCAGGTCGCCGATGCCGCTGCACCACGGGCGCACGAGGAAGCGCGCACGCCCCGTTGCGTCCAAGAGGCGCCCCACCCCGTCGCCGGGCCGGTAATGCCAGCGCAGGGTTCCATCGGGCAGGGCGATGACCTCTTCCTGTGCGGGGGGGGCGCCACCGGGGCGCACACCGACCGCTGTGGGGTCCAGCGCGCCCAGGCATTCCACGCGGGCGAAGGGGAGCGGCCGCGTGTTGCGCGTGCTGTCCTCCAGGTCGTGCGGGCGGAGGCTGTCCCTGCCCAGTACGTCCGCGCTGCGGAACACCACGTCCATGTCGTCGATCCAGGTGTCGTGCCGGTGCTTGTTCCACAAGTACACCGTGACCACATCGTCGTCGGCCACCTCCAGGTCGCGCAGCAGCAGCTCGCCCTGTAGGCGCTGCCACACGCCGGGGCTGTGCTCGGCGGTGCGAAGCTCCTTGCCGTACCAGGCGCGTTGCTCGGTGCCGCGATGCACGGTGGTGACCACCACCAGGCCGGGGTCGTCCGAGCGGCACCAGAGCCCTGCGGCGATGGCGACGAGCGGCGCGCCCACATCCCCGGCGCGGCGGCGGATGGCCGGCCCGTATTCCTCCGAGGCCTTGAGCAGCATGGACCGGGAGCCGCTGTGCGCGATGCCGGTCACCAACCGGCCGGTGTCGGCGGACGTTTCCATGTCGAAATGCAGGTTGGGCCGCAGCGTGCGTCCGTTCACGGCGATGGATGGTGCCGAGCGGGCCGCGTGGGGCCGGTCGAAGGGCGGCGGGTCGTCGGTGACCAGGCTGCGCCCCTGCTGGGCGGCGTACGCAGCGGGCGTGGCCATCAAGGCCCCCGCATCAGGCCCTGCGGGCTGCCGCAGTCCGTCGCGCAGGGTCCGGAGGTCCTGCTTCACTGCGTCCCCGCGCAGGAGCGCGAACACGGCGGCTCCCACCAGGGCCGACAAGGCGATCAACAACAGCGTGCGACGGAGGTTCATGCGGGGCCGGGCCGAAGGTAGCCGCCCGGCGCCGGGCGGCGCCGTTCACTGGATCATCACCCCGCGCACCTTCATCAGTGGCAGCGTGGTGAAGTTGGCCTCCTGGATGCTCTCGGGCAGGAAGATGTACTTCTTGTCGTGCAACTGCCTGTGGGCATAGAAGCTCAGCCAGTACTGGTTGTTGAGGCCGAAGAGCTCCTCCATGATGCGTTCGATGCGCGCCCAGCTCCGGGGCTCGAGCCGGTCCAGGAAGTGGCGCATCTCGCTCGTGCGGCGTGTTTCGCCCGCGAGCTCGCCGTAGCCGCGCGAGCTGATCAGCACGTTCTCCAGGGCGAAGTCGTTCTCGTTGACCAGGTAAACGAACCAGCCGGTGTCGCCCTGCGCATCGGGCTCGCGCACCACGGCCATGGCCACACCTTCCACCCGGGGCGACGGGATGTCCTTGCGCATGACCTCAGACCTTGCGCGACGCCAGTTCGCGGGCGATGGCGATCCAGTGGAAGACATCCTGCGGGTGCCCCGCCTCGTTCACTTCCTCACGCTTCATGCCGGTGCGCACCAGCACCAGGTCCTCGTGCGGGAGCACCACCACGTACTCGCCGTGGAAGCCGCGGCAGTAGTGGATGGGCTTTCCCTCCAGTTCGGCCAGCCACCAGAAGTAACCGTAGCGGGTGTTGGGCCGCCCCTTGTCCATCACCCGGGCGGGCGTCACCGAGGCCAGGAAGTATTCGCGCGGCACGATCTCCCGGCCGTTCCACATCCCGCTGTCCAGGTACAGCTGGCCGATGCGACCGAAGTCGCGCGCGGTGGCGTACAGGCAGCAGAAGGCCTTGAAGTCGCCGTCCGCCCGGTCCTTGCCCCAGTAGGCTTCATGCTCGCAGCCCAGCGGCCCCCACAGCTTCTCGGCCACCAGTTCGTCGAGCGGGCGCTTCCAGGCGGCCTCCAGCACCTCGGCCATGATCTGCGTGGCCCCGCTGATGTAGTCGAACTCCTGGCCCGGGGCCACGCGGCACGGCTGGTCCAGGCTCAGCGCCCGTACGTTGGTTCCGTAATAGCCCTTGGCGTTGTCGCTGAAGGGGTCGGCGCCGCTCTCGCTCCAGTCCAGCCCGGTGCTCATGGTGAGCACATGCTCGATGGTGATGCCCCCATGGCATGGGTCCACCTGTGCGAACTCCGGCAGGAAGTCGGACACGGGCTGCTGCACGCTGCGGATCACGCCCTCCTTGATGGCGATGCCGGTGAGCACGCTGATGTAGCTCTTGGCCACGCTGAAGCTGTTGCTCACGCTATCGGCATCCCAGCCGTTCCAGTACTGCTCGAAGATCAGGCTGTCGTGCTGGAACACGGCGAAGCCCACGCTGTACAGCTCCTTGAGCCGCTGCTCCTGTCCGGGTGCCAGCGCGAGCCGGCCGTACCGTACGCTCCGGGGCCAGGGTTGCGGGGTGCTGGCGGCGATGGTGCCGTAGGGGAAGAAGTCGCGGTCGTCGATCTCCGGCGATGTGCGCCCCAGCAGGTAGGTGTAGCGCACGCCGCGCGGGATATGGCCGTTGCCGGTGGCGTAGGCCAGGGCGACGAGCAGCACGAGCAGGCCGGCGGCGAGGAGCAGGAACTTCTTCAGTTGGCGCATGGCGGCGGGAGATGGCCGAAGGTAGGGTCGTCGGCCCGTGCGGTCGACAGGGCTGTCCGGGTGTTCATCACCCGCACGGCGTGAACAGGTCGTCCACCAGCTCCACATCAAAGAGGTCGGCCAGTTCCAGCTTCATGCGCTGTTTCACCAGCGCCATGTCCACCGGGCCGCCCAGCTCCCTTGCCAGGCTGGTGACGCCCTTGTCCCGGATGCCGCAGGGCACGATGTGGTCGAAGTAGCTCAGGTCCGTGTTCACGTTGAAGGCGAGCCCGTGCATGGTGACCCAGCGGCTGGCGCGGATGCCGAAGGCGCAGATCTTGCGGGCACGCGCGGGGTCCCCGGCGTCCAACCACACCCCGGTGAGGCCATCGATGCGCCCGGCATCCACACCGAAGGCCTCCAAGGTGCCGATCACCGCCTCTTCCAGGGTGCGCAGAAAGCGGTGGATGTCCGTGAAGTGGTGGTCCAGGTCGAAGATGGGGTAGGCCACCAGCTGGCCCGGTCCATGGTAGGTGATGTCGCCGCCGCGGTCGATGGGGTGGAACTGCACCCCCCTGTCGCGCAAGCCCTGCTCGTTCAGCAACAGGTGGCTCTGCTTGCCGCTCTTGCCCAGGGTGTATACGTGGTTGTGCTCGCAGAAGAGCAGGTGGTCCACGGTCGGCCGCTCTTCATCCGCAGGCAGTGCGCGGTTGGCCAGCTTGATGTCGATGGTCTCCTGGAACAGCCGCTTCTGCAGGTCCCACGCCGTGGCATAGTCGATGACGCCGAGGTCGTGGAAGTGGATGTGTCTCACAGGGGCAAAGGTCGGGGTGAGAGTGGCGAGTAGCCAGCGATGAGTGGCGAGTGGATCCCTCACGGATCTTCACTCGCCACTCGCTACTCACCACTCTCACCCGGTGCGTCAGCCTGTGGGCCGCCACTCGCCACTCACTTCACTTCCGCCAGCTTCCCCTTCAGCATGTTGATCACCGCGATCTCAGTGGGGTCCACGCCTTTCTTCTCCGCCCAGTAGTAGCTCACCCAGTCGCCCAGGTTGATCAGGTACAGCTGCCGCGCAAAGGCCGTGTCGCCCCGGCTCCACACGTCGTGGATGTGCGGGGTGTACTTGCGGAACACCTCCTTGTTGATCTCCATGCGGATCTGGCTGCGCTCGTGGTCCTCCTTGTGCCGGAAGATCACCACCGCGATGTCTTCGGTGCCGCCGGCCCAGCCCACCAGTTCGTTGTGGTTCATCTCGGGGATGGCGTGGTGCCAGCACAGTTCCTTGCTGTTCTCGTTCACCTGCTGCCGGAAGCGGATGCTCACCGCCTCGGTGTTGGCCTCGCTGTAGATCACGAGCCGTTTGCCGACGAGCTTGCCGGTGAGCTCCTGTGCGGCCTTCTTGATATGCTCCTTCTCTTCCGCAAGCATGTTCGCGGCGCTGCGGATGGCGCCCGCGAACCCATCGCCGATGATGCCGAAATGGTGCAGCACGTGGAACTGCTGCACCAGCGAGCAGGCCAGCATGGTGCGCGGCGGATTGCCGCCCGGGATCACGATGTGGTCCAGGCCCTTCGCACGGGCCACGTCGAGCATGGTGCCTCCACTGGTGATCACCACCGTGCGGGCGCCCCGGGTCAGCGCCTGCTCCATGGCGGCCAGCGTTTCCTCGGTGTTGCCGCTGTAGCTGCACGCGATCACCAGGCTCTTGTGGTCCACGTAGCCGGGCAGGTAGTAGTTGTTGAACACCTCGATCGGGCAGCTGGCCTCCTGGTGCACCAACTGCGCCGCGATGCGCCCGCCGATGCCGCTGCCGCCCAGGCCGGTGATGACCACGTTGCCGTACGGGCCGCCAGCCGTCCTCAAAGCAGCCTTCCGGCCGATCTCCAGGGCTTCCTTCAGTTGGTCGGGGAATGCGTCGATGAGGTTGTACATGGGGGTGGGGCCGGGAACGGAGGTAGGGGAGGATGGAGGGGTCGAAATTAGACGGCTCATACGCACCGTCGGCTTCAGGAGTTGCCGGGTAACTTCGCAGGCCCGTTCCGCCACCCATGTCCCACGCCCTCTCCGATCAGGAGCTCGTGCGCCGCGAGGCGCTGCAGAAGCTCCGCGCTCTCGGCATCGAACCCTTCCCCGCCGCCGAATTCCCCGTCACGGCCACCGCGCAGGAGGTCAAGGGCCTGTTCCGCGAAGCGGGCGAGCCCGCCCGGGTGACCCTGGCCGGCCGCCTGATGAGCGTGCGCGTGATGGGCAAGGCCAGTTTCGCCGTGCTGCGCGACCACACCGGCGACCAGCAGGTCTATATCGCCCGCGACGGCATCTGCCCCGGAGAGGACAAGACGCTCTACGATGAGGTGTGGAAGCACTTGCTGCATCTGGGCGACTTCATCGGGGTGCGGGGGCATGTGTTCAAGACCCGCACCGGCGAGGTCACCGTGCATGCAGAGGCGCTCACCGTGCTGGGCAAGGCCCTGCGACCGCTTCCGGTGGTGAAGACGGACGAGGAGGGCCGTGTCCACGATGCCTTCACGGACCCCGAACAGCGCTACCGCATGCGGTATGTGGACCTGAACGTGAACCCCGGGGTGAAGGAGACCTTCCTGAAGCGTACGCGCATCGTCTCGGCCATGCGGTCCTTCCTTGTCGAAAGCGGTTACCATGAGGTGGACACGCCCGTGTTGCAGCCCATCCCCGGTGGGGCGGCGGCGCGACCCTTCGTCACGCACCACAACGCGCTGGACGTTCCGCTCTACCTGCGCATCGCCAACGAGCTCTATCTCAAGCGCCTCATCGTGGGCGGCTTCGAGGGTGTGTTCGAGTTCAGCCGCAACTTCCGCAACGAGGGCATGGACCGCACCCATAACCCGGAGTTCACCATCATGGAGCTCTATGTCGCGTGGAAGGACTACCGCTGGATGATGGGCTGCATGGAGCGCATGCTGGAGCGGGTGTGCATCGCGGCCAACGGAGGCCCCACCTCCACCTTCGGCGGGAACACCATTCACTTCAGCGCTCCCTTCAAACGCATCAGCATGTGCAGGGCGATCAAAGAGAAGACCGGGGTGGACGTGCTGGAAGCGAACGAGGCGGCCGTGCGGGCCCTGTGCGTGGCGCACCGCATCGAAGTGGCCCCGGCAATGGGCAAGGGCAAGCTGATCGACGAGCTCTTCAGCGCCCTGGTGCAGCCGGAGCTGATCCAGCCCACCTTCGTCACCGACTTCCCGGTGGAGATGAGCCCACTTTGCAAGAAGCATCGCGACGACCCCCGCCTCACCGAACGGTTCGAGCTGTTCGTGAACGGCTTTGAACTGGCCAACGCCTACAGCGAGCTCAACGACCCCATCGACCAGCGCGAACGGTTCGAGGACCAGTTGAAGCTGCAACAACGGGGGGATGACGAAGCCATGTTCATCGACCAGGACTTCCTGCGGGCCCTGGAATATGGCATGCCGCCCACCAGCGGCGTGGGCATCGGCGTGGACCGGCTGGTGATGCTCCTTACGGACAATCCCGCGATCCAGGAGGTGCTGTTCTTCCCGCAGATGCGGCCGGAGAAGTTCGAGTGAGGGAGGCCGCAAAGGCGCGGAGGCGCAGAGAACACCCAGGCACGGGTCGTCCTTGAAGATCGACCCGAAGGGCTCATCGTGCGGCACCGAAGGTGTGGAGGACCCACCTTACGCAGGTGGCGATCATCGCGCTTTTCGTTCTGCTGGCGTCCTACGTGATCTCGTTTCTCAATGCACGACGACATGGATACTCCCGATCCGGACCGAACACATTCGTCCTTGTCTTCGGCGCTGTGCTCGTACTTCTGCCTTCAGGTCTCTGGTTGATCTGGTGGCTGTTGTTGCCCGACGGCATGGTGGACATCGGGCCGTCAGCCGCAGAAGGGATCGCAGCCCTCCTGTTCGGTGGAACGGCGGCCCTTCCCTTTGTTGCACCAAGTCTGGTCCATGCGACCTTGCGCATGCGACGTGTGCGGGGTGGGTATCAGGCAGGCTGACCATCTGACGATCATTGGTGGATACTCCGGTTGAGGCGCTGGACAATGGCTGCAATTGAGCGCCCCCTGCTCGTGTTGACACCACGGCCGTGGAAGTGGCTGCGCGTGTTGTTCATCTGCCTGCTGTTCGTTGTGGCCGGCTGGTGGATGGCGCATCACGCGGATGAGCCGTTCAAGCGCGGTGTCGGCTGGTTCAGCGTGATCTTCTTCGGGCTTGGCGCGGTGGTGTCCTTGATCCAACTGATCCCCGGGACCTCGCGTGTGGTGGTCACCTCCCGGGGCCTCTACGTGAAGACGTTCCTGCGCAGCTACCACTATGCGTGGAACGAGATCGAGCGCTTCGGTGTGGCCGAACGGACCCAGTGGAACGGTCCGTTCCCGCAGCGGCACCGCATGGTGGGCATCCTGTTCATGGAGGGATCGAAGCACCGGTCGAAGCACATGCGCATGCAGGCCTGGACCACCGCCATCATCGGCTACCACGCTGCGCTACCGGACAATTACGGCCTCAGGCACCAGCAGCTCGCCGATCGGCTGAACCAGCTGTTGGTGGAGCATCGGCCATGATCGCCCGCTGGTCAACTGCCCGGGCCAGGTGCGGCAGATGGAGCCACGTTCCCTGATATCGTCCGTACTGCGCCTACCGCACCCGCTCCACCTTCGTCATCACATCCCCCACCTCGAGCCTCCGGGCCACCTCCAGCCCGCTGACCACCCGCGCAAAGCGCGTGTAGCGGCCGTCCAGATGCGGGGCAGGGGCCAGCATGATGAAGAACTGACAGCTCTCGGTGTCGCGCCCTGCGGAAGCCAGGCCCACGGCCCCCTCCACGAATCCCTCGGGAGCCACTTCGGTGCGCAGGGTCCACGGCATACCTCCGTATCCGTCACCGCGCGGGCAGCCGCCCTGGGCCACGAAGTTGGGTACGATGCGGTGGAAGTACCGGCCGTTGTAATACCCGGCGGTGGCCAGGGAGTCGAAGGCCGCACAGCTGCCCGGTGCCGTGGCCGGTTCGAGCGCGAGCACGATGGTGCCCTTGGCCGTGACGATGCGGTAGCGCTGGCCATCGCGCAGCAGGCCCAGCCTCGCCCGATCGATCGGGTGGTTGAACGGGGGCGCGGCGTGCACGGGTGGCTCGCGGCCGTCCCGCCGGGCTAGGGCCTGGTCCAGCAGCTGCAGAGTCTCCAGGTCGCGCACCGGATGCAGCGCCTCGCGCACCCGGGCCACCACGGACCCCGTGAGCAGCTGCCGCAGGAATTCCGGCCGTTCCTCGGCCAGCCGGTCGCACACGGCGGCGATGAGCCCGGCATCCTCGCTGGCCAGCACCTGCCGCAATTGGCCGACCAGCCACTGGTCGCGCTGCTCCGGTCTTATTTCTCCGGCCTTGAGCTTCTCCTGGAACTGTGCCATGGACGCGGTGAGCGCGGCCTGGCGCTCCACGGCCGGCCGGTCGCCCAGCACCATGGCCAGCAGCGTGTCCTGCGGAAGGGTGGGGCCCAGGGCGGTCAGGAGCGCGGCATTGAGGTAGGGCCCGAGGTCCTGGCGCCGCATGCTCTCCATCAGCATCCGGCAGATCACGCGGGTTCCCGGCCCGGCATGTTTGAGCACCAGCCCGTAGAGCGGCAGTTTCACCCGGTAGTCCGCAGTCTCCTGCGCGGCCTTCCAGATGGCCTCGCCATCCAGGTGCTGGTGATAGCGCTGCAACTGCTCCACGGCCGTTTGTCGCACGCCGGGGTCGGCATCCAGGATGGCGCGGTCCAGGAGCAGGGGGGCCAGCAAGGTGTCCTCCTTGGCCCCGAGCGCACGTACTGCGGCGATGCGGACCTGCGGCATGCTGTCGTGCGCGGCCAGCCGACGCAAGCTGTCCGTGACGGTCCGCGAGGCATGGTGCTTCAAAGAGGCCACCAGGAACTGCCGTACCGCAGGGTCGCGTTCCACATGCACGGCATGCAGGACCGATGCGGCGGTGGAGACCAGCGCTTCCCGGGGCAACCGGGCCAGCGTTTGCGCGGCTCGCAGCCGTATGGCCCTGTCCGTGCTCTCCAGAAAGCTCAGGTACCAGGTCGGATCGTGCCTGACGGATCGTAGCTCAGCGGCGAACACCGCCCGGGTCAACTGCGCACGGACCGTGGGGTCCAGCTCCTTGTCGGCCGCGTCCTGCAAGGCCGCGAGCAACGAACTGTCCGCCACGCCCGCCAGGGCGAAGCCCGCGGCACCCCGCACCGTGGCGTCCCGGTCCAGCAAGGTGGCCAGCAGGAAGGGACGCGCCGAGCTGTCCTGCAGGCTGGCTAAAGCCAGCGCCGTTGCTTCTCGCACGGCGGCCGAGCTGTCCTTCAGCATGGCGCAGAGGTCCGCGGTGCGCCGGTGGTCCTGCGCCTCCAGCACGGCCTGCATGCGCGGGTCGGTCCATCGCCCGCCGGGCTTGGGGGTGGAGAGCTCTTCGGGAGTGCGTTCGTCACATCCCGCCAAAAGGAAGAGAGCCAGCAGAGACAGGGTGATGACACGCATGTGACAAAGGTGCACACCCTTGGCCATGCCAGTACCTTCGCAGCCCATTTCCCACCATGCAACGCTTCCGCCCCCTCGTCCTTTTTGCGCTCCCCCTGTTCGCTACGCCGTTGTCCGCCCAGTTGCTCGGCGACCTGGAGGCCCGTGACCAGATGAAATACGACGTGCAGTACCTGGCCAGCGATCTGCTGGAGGGCCGCGAGGCCGGCACCAAGGGGGAACGCCTGGCCGGCGACTACATCGCCCAGAAAATGGCCTCCATCGGCCTGATGCCTTATGGGGACAGCGCCACTTACAGGCAGGCCTTCACCTTCGCGGGGCAGCCGGTGCTGGGCGGCAAGCAGGTGTTCCAGCTGGGCCGCGAACGGCTTGCGATCGGCGAACAATACCATCCGCTGTCCTTCAGCGGCAATGGCGCGGTGCTGGCCACCGTGGCGCGCTGCGGCTACGGCATCCATGCCCCCGAACTGGGCCGCAACGACTTCGCCGACATCGACCTCAAAGGGAAGTGCGCCGCCATTGCCGTGGGCTCCCCGGACGGCATCCATCCGCACTCCAAGTTCATCGCCTACCACGACCTGCGGGTCCGGGCGGCCAAAGCCGCAGAGCTGGGCGCCAGCTGCGTGCTCTTCTACAACGACGACAAGGCCGTGGAGGACCCCGAGGCCACGCTGCGCGCCAAGGCCGTGCCCCTGTCGGTGCCGGTGGTCTTCCTGAAGGGCGACCGCCATGCTGAACTGGTGCGCGACGGCAACCCTGTTTCGCTCACCGTCCACATCAACCGCCCGGTGAGCACGGCCCATAACGTGGTGGGGATGCTGGACAACGGCCGGCCGAACATGGTCGTGATCGGTGCGCATTATGACCACCTGGGCCTCGGTGACGAGGGCAGCCTGCACCGCGGCGGACCCGCCATTCACAACGGGGCCGACGACAACGCCAGCGGCGTGGCCGTGATGCTGCAACTGGCCCGGGACCTGAGCCAGCTGGACGAGGCCAGGGGCAACGATTACCTCTTCATCGCGTTCAGCGGCGAGGAGAAGGGTCTGTTCGGTTCGAACTATTGGACCAAACACCCCACCGTGCCGTTGGAGCAGCTTAACTACATGATCAACCTGGACATGGTGGGCCGCCTGGAGCCGGACAGCAGCATCGGCATCAATGGCGTGGGCACCTCACCCGCCTGGGACGAGCTTTCGCGGGTGCATGCCGGTGCCCTGCGCGTCAAGACCACCACCAGCGGCATCGGCCCCAGCGACCACACCAGCTTCTACCTGCAGGGCATCCCCGCGATCCACTTCTTCACCGGCACCCATGGCGACTACCACAAGCCCGGGGACGATGAGGAGAAGATCAACTACGACGGCATGCTGCGCATCACCCGCTACATCGAGAGCCTCATCACCACGCTGAACGACGACGGGAAGCTGGCCTTCACCAAGACCCAGGATGCGGACAGTGCCAGCACGCCGCGCTTCAAGGTGACCCTCGGTGTGGTGCCGGACTACATGTACGACGGCAAGGGCATGCGCATCGACGGCGTGAGCGAGGGCAAGCCAGCGGCCGCCGCAGGGCTCAAGGCCGGGGACGTGGTGGTGCGCCTGGGCACCCTGGAGGTCGCCGACATGATGGGCTACATGAAGGCCCTGGGACAGTTCAGCAAGGGCGATACCGCCAAGGTGGTGGTGCTGCGCGAGGGCCGGGAGGTGGAGGCGGAGGTGACCTTCTGAGCCGGACGGATCCGCGACCTTAGCCCCCGATGAGCGCACCGCGCATCGCCGTCATCGGCGCCGGCAGCTGGGGTACCGCCCTGGTGAAGCTGCTCTCCACCAACGCCGCGCGTGTGGGCTGGTGGGTGCGGCGCCCCGAGACCATCGCCCACATCACCGAGTTCGGCCATAACCCCGAGTACATCAGTGCCGCACAGCTCGAGGTGGGACGCCTGGCCATGGACAGCGACCTGCATGCCGTGGTGCGCCAGGCCGATGTGCTCGTGATCGCCGTGCCCAGCGCCTTCCTCAAGGCGGTGCTGGACCGGTTGGAACCCGCCGAACTGCAGGGCCGCACTCTGTTCAGCGCGGTGAAGGGCATCGTGGCGGAGACCAACCAGATCGTAGGCGAGTACCTGTTCCAGCACCGGGGCGTGGCCGAGGATGACTTCGGGGTCATCTGCGGGCCCTGCCATGCCGAGGAGGTGGCCCTGGAGCGCCTCAGCTACCTCACCATCGCCTGCCAGGACCCCGCCAAGGCGAAAGCCATGGGTGCCGCGCTCAATGGCCGCTTCCTGAAGACCTCCTTGAGCGATGATATCTACGGGACCGAATACGCGGCCATCCTGAAGAACGTGATCGCCGTATGTGCCGGCATCAGCGTTGGTCTGGGCTATGGCGACAACTTCCGCGCGGTGCTGGTGAGCCGCGCCATCCAGGAGATCGAACGGTTCGTGGCCGCCGCACACCCCATCGCCCGCGACATCAACGAGCCCGCCTACCTGGGCGACCTGCTGGTGACCGCCTACAGCACCTTCAGCCGCAACCGGGAGTTCGGCGCCATGATCGGCAAGGGGTACAGTGTGCGGGCCGCCCAGCTGGAGATGAACATGGTGGCCGAGGGCTACCACGCCGTCAAGTGCGTGCACGAGATCAATGCCCGGCTCCAGGTGGACATGCCCATCACCGAGGCCACCTACCGCATGCTCTACGAGCGCATGGCGCCGATGATGGAGATGCGCCTGCTGAGCGAACGGCTGGCCTGACCCCTCACGGCAACCAGCCTTGGGCGCGCAAGAGCCCGTAGCCTCCGCCGGCCAGCAGCAGCAAGCCCACGACGCGGAACAGCCGGCGCAGCCCGTCCGGGGAGAGGCGTTCCTGCGCCCGCACGCCGAGCCGCACCAGTAAGAGCAGCAGCACCAGTGCACCGGTGAAGGCACCGAGCGCGAAGGCCACGAGTTGTGCGACCCCTTCGTCCGCCAGGCCCAACGACACGAACAGGAGCTTTACCCCGCACCAGAACAGCAACAGTTGCGGGTTGGCCAGGCCCAGGAGCACACCGCGCCCAAGGTCGCCGGCGAGCTTGTCCTCCCCGGGTGCGGCCGGCCGGGGCCGGAAGAGGAACACGAAGTACAGCCCCAGCGCCAGCAGGATCGACGCCACCACCGTGCCGATGCCGCGGGCGCCCATGCCCAGCATGTCCACCAGCCGCCCGGCCCCCCAGAAGGCCATCGAAGCGTACAGGAACTCCGGGACCGAACCGCCCACGGCCATCCGGCGACCGGCCATGCGGCCCCACTTCACCGTATGGGCCAGTACGGCCGTGTTCACCACGCCGGCCTGTAGCGACCCGATGAAACTGGCCACGGAGGCCAGCAGGAAGTAGAGCAGTATGCCCACCTTTGTGCAAAGTAGCCGTCCGAACGCAATGCCGCTCCTCCGGTTCCATTGGGATTTCTTCGGCCCCGACGCCACCGCCACGGCGGAACGGTTCCTGGAGCACGTGGATGAGTTCTGTGCGCACCAGGGCATCGCCGGCCATCGCACCTGGGTCCACGGAACGCCCCCGCGCACCACGGCCACCCTGGAGTGCGACCAGGCCCATCTGCGGCTCGTGCGTGACCGCCTTCGCCCCCGCCGTGCGGACCAGGTGCTGGGCGCCTGAGCTCAATCCAGTACCCGGCGCAGCACTTTCTCTTTCCAAGCGCGATACGGCGGATACTGCACGCCCGGCTCGGGCAGCGCACCGGCTTCCACGATGCTTTGTTGACTTGAGAACAGATCGAAGCTGGCCTTGCCGTGGTAGCGCCCCATGCCGCTGGTGCCCACGCCGCCGAAGGGCAGGTGCACATCGCCGAAGTGCAGCATGCAATGGTTGATGCAGCCGCCACCGAAGGCGATCCGGTCCGTGAAGTAGCGTTGCACCTTCCGGTCTTTGCTGAACACGTACAGCGCCAGCGGCGTGGGGTTGCGGCGGATGATGGCTTCTGCTTCCTCCGGGCTGCTCCAAGGGATCAGGGGCAGCACCGGCCCGAAGATCTCCTCGCGCATCACGGGACTGTCCAACGGCACATCCGTGAGCACGATGGGCGCGATGTAGCGTTCGGCGGCATCGTGCTGCCCACCCACGCGGACGGTGCCATTGGCGAGGTATCGCTTAACCCGCTCGAAATGCTTGGCGTTCACCAGGCGCGCGTAGTCCGGTGAGCGCTGCGGCTCCGTGCCGTAGAACGCCTCGATCTGCTTGGCCAAGGCATCCAGGAAGGGTGCCATCACATCGGTATGCACCAGCGCATAGTCCGTGGCGATGCAGGTCTGGCCGGCGTTGAAGAACTTGCTCCAGGCGATGCGCTTCACCGCTCGCGGCAAGTTCACCTTGCGGTCCACGATGGCGGGGCTTTTCCCGCCCAGCTCCAGGGTGACGGGCACCAGTTGTTGCGCGGCCTGGGCCAGGATGCAGCGGCCCACGGGCAGCGAACCAGTGAAGAAGATATGGTCGAAGCGGAAGCTGTCGATCAACGGGGGCACCACCTCGCTGCCGATGCCCAGCACCACCGCCACGTGCTCCTTCGCAAAGGCCTGCGTGATGATCTGCTCCAGCACCTGCGCTGTTCGCGGTGCTTCCTCGCTGGGCTTCACCACCGCGCAGTTGCCGGCGGCCACCGCACCGACCAAGGGGTTCAGGGCCAGCACGGCCGGGTAGTTCCACGGGGCGATGAGGAGCACCACGCCCAAGGGCCGCTGCCGCACGCTTCCCGTTGCTGGCCACAGGGAAAGGTTGTTCGGAACGCGCTGCGGTTCCATCCATGCCTGCAGGTTGAGCAAGGCGTGGTCGAGTTCCGCATACACCTGGCCGATCTCCGCCATGTAGGCCTCGAAGCGTGGCTTGCGCATGTCGGCATGCAACGCAGTGAGCAGGGCTTCCTCATTGGCCTTCAGCGCACGCTTCAGCGCGCGGAGCGCATCGCGCCGGGTGCGGTAGGGAAGCGTGGCGCCGCTGTGGAAATGATCGCGCAGGGTGGCCGTTTCAACCGTCGTTGATGTGCGTTCCATCCGAATGGGCAAGGTAGCGCCGCGTTACTTTGGCCCTTGCTTCAATTGGCGCAGTACGGTCTCGAAATCGCCGCTGCGGAAGTAGACGAATTTTTTTCCCGGCTTCCTTTGTTCGGCCAACTTCAGCTCCACCAAGCCCATCAGGTCGGTCCGGGCGGTCTGGTAGGTAACGCCGAAACGCGTCTTCACCTCGGTGATGGTGAGCATGGTCTCCGGCTCGCGCAGCCACAGGGCCACCAGGTCGGCCTGTCGCTTGTTGATGGTGCTGTTGCGCATCACGGAGAACAGGCTCTTTCGTTCTTGCATCTTGCGCTGCAGGTACTGGTCCAGATCTTCCATGGCCAGGCGCAGGGAACGCAAGTTGAAATCGAGGAAGTAGGTCAGGTCGTTCCCTTCCTGTTCGGTGTGGAGGTAGGCCCTGCCGTATTGTGCGGGTGTCCGCAGGATGATCTTGGAAATGGCCAGGAATTCCACCAGCCAGTAGCCGCTGCGCAACAGATGCCAGTAGAAAAGGGCGCGGGCGGTGCGGCCGTTGCCGTCCACGAAAGGATGGATGTAGCCGATGAGGAAGTGCAGGGTGATGCCCTTGACCACCGGATGCATGAAAGGCTCCTCCTCCTTCCTGTTGGCGAAAGCGCACAGGGCTTGGAGCAGTTCGGGCAATCCTTGGTGTGATGGCGGGAAATAGACCGGCTCTCCTTTTTCATCCTCCACCATTGCTGTCCGGTTAACTGAAGCTCGAACATGAGCTGAACCGAGCATGGACGCTGGTTCTCGAAAGAAAGAGCGTGGGGCGGATTTGAATCGGGGT
>JACTMO010000073.1 GCA_014584605.1 Bacteroidota bacterium
CCAAAACCGCATGAGACCAGCGAAATAGGCAGGAAATGAACACCAAGAGTTCTCAACTCAACAACCGCGCGGCATCCGTGAGGTTGTTAGAGGTGCCCCGTAAACTGGAAGCTTCAAGTTAAGTACTGGCACTTCTGGGATCACAGTTCCGCAACGGCCCATATCTGGCATTACAAGAAGGTGAATGGAGATTGGAAGCCACGAAAGGCCGATTTGCTCGCGCGGTCGCACGGCCGGTACAATGCCGCTGAAGAGTGTATGATTGTCGCGGGTTACACTGAGACCAGGGCCAAGAAACGCAAGTATTTGAAGGCCAGAGTGGTACAGGTGCCGATCATCGCCAGCTATCTGGACCAGGAGGCCAAGGGGTATTGGGAGTACCCCTCCTCCAACTACGTGAATATGGCATTGGACTTCACTCTGCCCGATCAAGGGGAGAATTGCCCATGAGGCCGAAACGAGAACTTCGGGCCATGAAGTCAAGTGCAACTTTGCTGGCCGTGGGGCTTGGGCTCTTGCTGCATGGCCCGGCCACGGCACAGGTCGAGTCGCGCAAAGCTGCTATCGTTTCGCTGGCCGGTCTTTATGGCGGAGCGGTCCAGTTCAACCACGAGAGCGGGCCTTACGACCTGATGAGCGGCCGCCACGCGATGGGCTATGGCTTGTCCGTGGGTGTTCGGGAACGGGTCTGGAGCGGAAGGCTGGCACTCGGGGTGGACTTGGAGTACGTCCGGCTCCCATTCACTTTCAGATGGCAGATCAACGCCAAGGAAGTTTTTGGTGTTGACTATCCTTCACAACGGGAAGGTTATTCCCCCGAACGGATGGGGTTGGCGGTGTTCTGGGCCGGCGGTGATCTCGGCCTATCGCGAGGTCCGCAACTACCCTATGTTCATGTCGGCTTTGGGCTGGGCTGGTCCAGTTTGGATTTCTATCCGCGTTTCGGGTCTCGCAGCGTTCAAACCCGCGATCAGCCGGACATCCGCTACAACATCTTCACGATGACCTCCGAGCACCGCAACGGCTTCGTGCCTTTGTTGCGCCTGGGGCTGGGCAAGGAGTGGCAGTTCGGGAACACGAACCGCCTTGGGGTGACGGCCTTCGTGCAGTGGTCGTGGGTGGACGACTTCAACAGCGGTACCTACCTGGCCTATCCGGGCACCACGGCGGAGAGCCGGGGCACCTGGAAGCAGGGGTTGAACTACATCGGCCTGAAGGTGCACTACGCCATGGGCTTCGGTCCGGGCAAAGTGCCGAGGCATCTGCGCGGGACCGAATGAACCATGAGCGCCATCCGAATGATCTCGTGCGGGACGCTCACCACGTTCCTTCTGGCTTGGTCGTTCGAGGCCGCCGCTCAAGAGCCGGTGCGTGAAGCCTGGACCAACAACGCATTCGGCCTCTCGGTGGGCCGATTCTGGTCCTTGCCCCCCCGCAGCACCCACACGAGCGGCCCGCCGCGCGAGCTACGGGTCGTCGGGCTTACGCAATGGAACGTGGGGCTGTCCTACGAACGTCGCACCCGCAAGCGATGGTCATATGGAGCCTTGGTGGATGTGACCCAGCCGTTCTTCGGCATCGAAGCACAGGTGGATGATCCCGCGCACGGCAACCCGCCGGGCTCCACCACGGCCCGGGTGAAAGGAAAGACCAGACTGCTGCCCGAGCTCTACTATTGGGAATGCATGGCCTTCGCGGGCATCCCGGTGCATGTGCGGGAGCGATGGCGCCTGGATGCCGCCGTGGAGGCCGGCATCAACCCGCGATGGAACACGAGTATCACCACCTTATTCGGACACACCGCGTCCACGGACACAGGCACGATCGGTGTTTTCGTGGGCGGTCTGGGGGCCGGCCTGGACATCTATCCCATGGTCGGCTTCCGGTTGAACGCATCCTACAGCCTGCCCAGCTTGGACCGGCTGATGATCGCCTTGGAAGGGCGCGCATCCGTCACCTCGTTCTGGGATGGTGGCTACAACATGTACGGCTTCACCTCCAACAGGTCCGAAGGCACATTCTCCGGTCACCTGGCTTACATCGGTTTCCGCATGGGCTATGCGTTCACTTGGGGCCCGCCCCGAAAGCCCAAGTGGATGCGCCGACAGGAGGCGGCCGGGAGGCCCGTTCCCACGCCTTGATCACGCCGGTCACCACCTGAGGCCCGTCATCGCCATCGGGAACCGACGGCCCTATCTTGGTGTTCCATCCCCACCGACCATGTTACCCCGCCTCCTCGTCCTGTCCGCCCTGTTGATGGCCGTCCTGCCCGTGACGGCCCAGATGCCCGACAGCGCCAGTGCCCCGGTGGTGGCCTACGGCCAGGCCGCGATCGGGGGCCTGGGCAGCACCTTCACCCCGCTCACCCTCACCGAGCTCCGCGGCATCACGGACAACTCGCGGATCCTGGGCCAGGACCTCAGCGGCCACCAGGAACAGCTGCTCGTGCAGGGCTACGGCTCGGGCTGCATTGCCATGGGTCTCGGCCTCGTGCTGGGGCGTGTAAAGGCGGACGGGCGGCGCCGGGGTCCTGAACTGCGGCTGGGCTACACCTTCATCCCGGGCGTCACCACCAGCACCAGCTGGTCGCGCACCGACCGGGCTGCGTACGACACGCTCACCTCCGTGGTCACCGGCCAGGCCTATGCCGTGGACAGCGTGCGCACCAGCACCCTCACCGCCGGGCTTCAGGCCAGCCTCATCGCCTTCGATGCCAGCCTGCTCTTCCGCACACGGAACACGAACCGCGTCACCTTCTTCGGCGGCATCGGCGTGCTGGGCGGGGCGGCCTTCAACTCGGAGATCACCCTGGAGGAGCGCATCGACCGCCGACTGGAAAGCAGTTCGGGCCATGGGGAGCTGGCGTACCAGGAGCTCACCGACGAGCTGCGCAGCGAACGCCACGTTCAGGGCAACGGGGCCTGGTACGGCGGCTACATCCCCCTGGGGATCGATCTGCGGCTGGGGCGCAAGCGGGGTTTCTGGCGCATGGTGCATCTCTACCATGAGCTGCGGCCCATGGTCACCTTCTGGGACCTGCCTGGGGGGGGTGTACGCAGCGGTGCGGGCCTGCAGGGCCTCTTCGGCCTGCGGATCGACACGAGCTACTGAGCGGTGTCCCGGGCGGTCGGCGCCTCCTGCTGGCTCTCCGGGGCGGCGGTGGCGAGCGCAGCGTGGCCGGGCCGGAGCTGCTGCAGGATGTACATGGCCATGCCCACGGTGATGGCCGCATCGGCCAGGTTGAACACCGGCCGGAAGAACACGAAGTACTGCCCGCCCCAAAGCGGCAGCCAGTTCGGCAGGCGGCCTTCCCAGAGCGGGAAGTAGAACATGTCCACCACGGCGCCGTGGAGCAAGGGTGCGTAGCCGCCCCCCTCGGGCAGCAGCACCGCCTTCTGGAACGGCGTGCTCGCGCTGAACAGCACCCCGTAGAAGGTGCTGTCGATGATGTTGCCCAGCGCGCCCGCCAGGATCAGGGACAGGCTCGTCACCAGCCATCCGGAAGCCCCCTTGCGTACGGCGTTGCGGATGATCAGCGCGATCACCACCACCGCAGCGATGCGGAACAGGGTGAGCAGCAGCTTGCCCTTGTCGCCGCCGAACTCCAGCCCGAAGGCCATGCCCCGGTTCTCGATGAAATGCAGATAGCCCTTGCTCCCCAGGATGGAGATGGCACTGTCGTAATAGAAGGTGAGCTTCACCCACACCTTCAGCACCTGGTCCGCCAGCAGGACCAGGGCGATGATCAGCATCGCTCGCTTCACGCCCTCGGGGTTGATGCCCGGGCGATCAGCTGCCCATCTGCTGCTTGGCCTCGATGCTCAGGGTGGCGTGCGGCACCAGGCGCAGGCGCTCCTTGCTGATGAGGCGGCCGGTGACCCGGCAGATGCCGTAGGTCTTGTTACGGATGCGCAGCAGGGCGTCCTCCAGGTGCTTGATGAACTTCTCCTGGCGGGCGGCGAGCTGGGCGGTCTCCTCGCGGCTCAGCGTCTCGCTGCCGTCCTCGATCATCTTGAAGGAGGGGCTGGTGTCGTCCGTGCCGTTGTTGTCGGTGTTGGCCAGCGTCTGTTTCAGGAGGTCGTAGTCCTTGCGGGCCTCCTCGAGCTTCTTGAGGATGATCTGCTTGAACTCGTCGAGCTCCTCGTCGCTGTACCGTGTTTTGTCCGCAGATTCCAGTGTGGACACCTGCTTTTTAACGATCGGGGCGGCCTTGGGCATCACGGGTGCGCCGCTGATGCGCACCACGGGTGCGCTGGAACGTTCCTCTTTGGCGACCGCAGGCTTGGTGGTCTTGGGCTTGGGCTTGGGCTTGGGCTTGGGCTCCGGTTTGGGCGCTGGGGCCTTGACCGCCGGGGCCGGCTTGGGGGCGGCTGCCGCTTTGGGGGCCGGGGCGGGCTTGGGGGCGGGTGCCTTGGCCACCGGCTTGGGGGCCGGGGCCTTGCTCACCGGTTTGGGCGCGGGCGCCTTGGCCGCAGGTTTGGGCGCGGGTTTCTTGGCGATGGGCTTGGCCACGGGCTTCTTGGCCACGGGCTTGGGGGCGGTTTTCTTCACGGGCTTGGCGGCGGGCTTGGTCGCCTTCTTGACAGCGGGTTTCGGGGCCGCCTTCTTCACGAGCTTCACCACCTTTTTGACCGCCGGCTTCGGAGCCGCCTTCTTCGTCGGCTTCACGGGCTTCTTCGGCGCAGCCTTGGCCACGGCCTTGCGGGGCGCCGGCTTGGCGGACTTTCCCGCTTTGGCGGAACCCTTTGGCTTGACGGGCTTGGCGGCCATTTTCTTCGCCGCAGGTTTGGGGGTGGGTTTCTTGGCCATGGCGACCCTCCTGTTTTAAGGTCCGCGAATATACGCCCCCGCACCGCTACGGCGCCACGCGGGACAGGCCGATCCGGCAGCTCATCCCCTCTTCCAGGTCCACGGCATGCACGGCGGGCCCCGGTAGGGAGCCCATCCCATCAAGTATCTGATACTCAGTAGTTAAGGCGAGCGTTTCCGACACGATATAGGAGCCAAAACGGGCCACCGCGCCGTGGATCGGCCCATCCGGGCGGGCCTCGATCCGCAGATGGATCCGGTCCGTCACCTCGAACCCGCTCTCCTTCCGCAGGGTCTGGATCCGGCTCACCAGCTCGCGCGCGATGCCTTCCTGCACCAGCTCGTCGGTGAGGGTGATGTCGAGCGCCACGGTGAGCGGCCCATCACTGGCCACGCTCAGGCCCGGCACGTTCTCGGCCGTGATCTCCACATCGTCACGCAGCAGCTCCACCTCCTGGCCTTCGACCATGAGCGTCATGCGGCCATTGGTCTCGAGCTCGGCGATCTGGGCCTGGGAGAACGCGGTCACCGCTGCGGCCACGCTCTTCATCAACTTGCCCATGCGGGCGCCCAGCTTCTTGAAGTCGGGTTTGATCTTCTTGGTGAGCTTGCTCTCGCTGGCGTCGAGGATCACGAGCTCCTTCACGTTCACCTCGCTCAGCACCAGGTCGCGGATGGCCTCCAGGCGCGTGCGCATCGCGGCATCGGTCACGGGCACCAGCATCTTCTGCAGCGGCCGGCGCACGCGATGGCCTTCCTTCTTGCGGATGCTGAGCACCAGCGAGGTGAGCTTCTGCGCGAGCGCGGTGCGCTGCTCCAGCTCCAGGTCGATCGCCCTTTCGTCGTGCTTCGGCCAGTCGCTCAGGTGAACGCTCGTGCCCTTCAGGTCGCGGTACAGGCGGTCGCTGAAGAAGGGTGCGATCGGCGCGCTCAACATCGCGATGACCTCCAGGCAACGATGAAGCGTGCTGAAGGCCGCATTCTTGTCCGCGCCCAGTTCACCTTTCCAGAAACGGCGGCGGTTCAGGCGCACGTACCAGTTGCTGAGGTCCTCCACCACGAAGTCCTGGATGGCGCGCGCAGCGATGGTGGGTTCGTAGTCGGCATAGCTCGCATCGGCCAGCTTCATCACACTGTTGAGGCGCGAGAGGATCCAGCGGTCGCTCTCGGTGGGTGCGGTCTCATCCCCCGACCCCTTCTCCGAGGGAGAAGGGGAGGCGAAGCCATCGATGTTGGCGTAAAGCGCGAAGAAGTTGTAGGTGTTGAAGAGCGCGCGGAAGAACTTGCGCTGCACCTCGGTGATACCCTCGGCGTCGAACTTCAGGTTGTCCCAGGGCGAGGCGTTGCTGATCATGTACCAGCGCACCGCATCGGCACCGTACTGGTCGAGCGTCTTGAAGGGGTCCACCGCGTTGCCCAGGCGCTTGCTCATCTTCTGGCCGTGCTTGTCCAGCACCAGACCGTTGCTCACCACGGTGCGGTAGGCCACGCTGTCCTGCGTGAGCGTGGCGATGGCGTGCAGGGTGTAGAACCAGCCGCGGGTCTGGTCAACACCCTCGGCGATGAACGCAGCGGGGAATTTCTCTCCCTCAACCCCCGGCCCCTTCTCCCGAGGAGAAGGGGGGAAGAATTCGGCGTTCTCGAACGGGTAGTGCCACTGCGCGTAGGGCATGGCGCCGCTGTCGAACCACACATCGATCAGGTCGGTCTCGCGGTGCATGGGCTTACCACCGGGGCTCACCAGCACGATGTTGTCCACGTACGGACGGTGGATGTCGACGCGATCGTAGTTGGCATCGCTCATCTCATCGACCTTGAACGAGGCGTACGGATCGGCAGGCAGGATGCCTGCCTGTACACTGCGGGCGATCTCCTCCTTGAGTTGCTTCAACGAACCGATGCAGAGCTCCTCGCTGCCATCCTCCGTGCGCCAGATGGGCAGCGGGATGCCCCAGTAGCGGCTGCGGCTGAGGTTCCAGTCCTGCAGGTTCTCCAGCCAGTTGCCGAAGCGGCCTGTGCCCGTGCTCTCGGGTTTCCACGTGATGGTCTTGTTGAGCGCGATGAGCCTGTCCTTTTTCGCAGTGACGCGCACGAACCAGCTGTCCAGCGGGTAGTACAATACCGGCTTGTCGGTACGCCAGCAGTGCGGGTAGTTGTGCTCGTACTTCTCCACCTTGAAGGCGCGGCCCTCGGTCTTGAGCTTGATGGCGATGCGCTCGTCCACGCTGAGGTACTTGTCGCGGCCCTGTTTCTTCGCTTCGGCGGCCAGCTCTTCGGCGGTGTAGTACTCAGCTTTCACGTACTCGCCCGCGAAGTCGGTCACCTCGGGCTTGAAACGCCCGCGCAGGTCCACCAGGGTGAGCGATCCGATGTTGTGCTGGCGTGCCACACGTTGGTCGTCGGCGCCGAAGCTGGGCGCCGTGTGCACCACGCCGGTGCCGTCCTCGGTGGTCACAAAGTCGCCGCCGATCACCTTGAAGGCATCGCCACCGCCTTCGGGTTGCGCGTAGGGCAAAAGCTGTTCGTATCGGATGCCTTCGAGCTGGTGGCCCAAGAACTCACCGTCCACTTTCCACGGGATGTTCTTCCCGTCCTTCTTGTAGTCGGCGAACGCGGCGTCCTGGTTCTTCTCGTTGAAGTAGGCGTTCAACCGGGCCTTGGCCAACACCACGGTCTGCGGCGCGTGCGTGTACGGGTTGAAGGTCTTCACGCGCACGTAGTCGAGCTTGGGGCCCACGGTGAGCGCGCAGTTGCTGGGCAGGGTCCACGGCGTGGTCGTCCACGCGAGGATGAAGACGCCCTCATCCCCCAGCCCCTTCTCCGAGGGAGAAGGGGAGCTGGTGAAGAGGAATGCGCTGTTCGCGTCCCGCTTCACCTTGAACTGCGCCACCACACTGGTGTCCTTTACCGGTTTGTAGGTTCCGGGCTGGTTCAGCTCGTGCGATGAAAGTCCTGTCCCCGCCGCTGGCGAGTACGGCTGGATCGTGTAGCCTTTGTACAGCAGATCCTGGTCATAGAGCTGCTTCAGCAGGTGCCACACGCTCTCGATGTACTTGGTGTGGTAGGTGACGTAGGGCTTCTCCAGGTCGAGCCAGAAGCCGATGCGCCGGGTGAGGTCGTTCCACACATCGGTGTAGCGCATCACGGCCTTCTTGCACGCGGCGTTGTACTCCTCGATGCTGATGGTCTTGCCGATGTCCTCCTTGGTGATGCCGAGTTCCTTCTCCACGCCGAGCTCGATGGGCAGCCCGTGCGTGTCCCAGCCGGCCTTGCGGTCCACGCGGTGGCCCTTCTGCGTCTGGTAGCGGCAGAAGATGTCCTTGATGGTGCGCGCCATCACGTGGTGGATGCCGGGCAGGCCGTTAGCGCTGGGCGGACCCTCGTAGAACACGAAGGGCGGCGCGTCCTTGCGAAGCTCCAGGCTCCTGCCGAAAGTGTTCTCGGCCTCCCACTGCTTCAACACCTCTTCTGCGACCTTGGGCAGGTCGAGCTCATCGTATTGCGGGAAACGCTTGCTCTCGGTGCTCATCGTAGTATCTCGTTCGGTCGGCGACGGATGAAGTCCGCCAGCATGGGCACGGCAAAGGAGTACTTGCCATGCCTGTTCTTGAAGATCAAGCCTTGTTCGGCCAGTGCGCCGAGCATCTGGTTCACGTGGCTCGGACTGAACGGCTTGCCCTCCAGTTTCTTGGACGCTTCACTGATCTCCTGCACCGTGAACTCGTCATCGGCCGCCTCCAGCGAGGCGATGATGGAAAGGAGCTCCCGTTGCCGGTCGGTGACCTTGTTCCAACGCCCGGAGAAGAAATCGCCGTCCAGCTTGCGGGCGATGTGCGCCACGGTCACATCCGGCCTCGGCACCCCATCGCTGTGGCCGAGATAGACCTCGAACATCTCGTAGCAGATGAACTGGATGAAGTAGGGATAGCCACCGGAACGGTTCGCGATCTCATCCACCGCAGGTTGCGTGAAGGAGACAGGGCATTGGTCGTCGGCGATCGGGCGAACGATGGCGTCCCTGCGGTCGTGCTGGTCCAGCTTGTTCAGCGTGATCACCTTGAACATGCGCTCGGCGAAGGTCCGCGCCTCCACCAGCTTGGGGAAGAGCGTGGGCAGGCCGGTGAGCACCAGCATGATGGGGATGCCCTTGCGCTGGATCGATTGGAAAACGTCCAACAGGAGCGACAACGGGTACTGGTCCTTGTCCGAACGGTCGGCCAGGTTCTGTGCTTCGTCGTAGGCGAGCACGATGCCTTTGACCCCGCTCTGCCGCACAACCTGCCAGGTGGCCTCCAGCACCGCCTTGATCTTGTCAGAGACCAATCCCGGTGTGGACCGGTAGAGCGTCTCCATCAAGGCATGGTCGAAGGTGATCGAACGCTCCTCCCGCTGGGGAAGGAACCCGATGCCCTCGATGACCTGCCGATCCACCTCGAACTGGCTGGTGAGCACGGACAGGTCGGTGATCAACCGCTGCGCCAGCTTCTCCTCGGAGATGTTGATCACCTCCGAAAGTTCATTCCCGGTCCAAAGCCATCCTCGTTGCCGGGCCGCCGCTTTCAAAGCCCCTTCGAGCAGCACTGTTTTACCCACTCCGCGCAGGCCGGTCAGGACCAGGTTGGTGAGGATGACCGGTTGAGCAAGCAACCGCTCGAATTCCTGGATCTCCGCCGTCCGGCCAGCGAGAAAGGGCGGTGGGTGCCCGGCTCCAGGGCGGAAGGGATTAAGGAAGGTCATTGCCCGATGGGGTAACGGGCGCAAACATAACCAAGCTTATAGATACAACTAAATTTAGAACACCATCATTCTCGCCCTAAATTTTCTCGACAACCTTGGGCAGGTCGAGCGCATCATACTGCTGTAAACACCTGTACATCATGGTTTTATACCGGGGTCGCCGAAGTCGCGGGGCCACCCGGGATCAGCTTGGGCGCATGTTGCCGTCCTCAGGGCCGGCAGGAGAGCGTGGACCTGCACTCCACCAATGGTTCGTTCTCCACCAGGACCGGGACATAGATGCGCTCGGCGAGCGCACGGCCGCGGCGGTCGTATCGCTTCCATATCCCTGTCTTCACCCCATCGTGGAACATGCCGCTGCTCTCCAGTCGCCCGCTCGGATAATAGAAGTTGAAGAGACCTTCGGCGATGCTGAGCTGCTCATCCGCGAACTGCCCGGACATGACCAGGATGCCCTCTACGGCCGTATAGACCTGCACGCCCCAGCCCTCGTCGGTGCGACGGGCCACACGCAGGAACAAGCTGGAGGGTTTTTCGAGCGTCGGGTCGACCAGGCCCACCAGGTCGTACCGCACCTCTCCATCCGTCAAGCTCGTCCGGTCGCTGGCCAGCATGATCGCGGCTTTGCCCACATCGTCCCGCTGGGCGTGGGCTGGGGTGTTCGCCAGCATGCTGGCGCACACGGTGAGAAGAATCGGGGTACGCATGGCATCACACCTGTTGCTGGTTGGTCGCTCAGGGTACTCCAAAGCTGGAGCCGCCGTAAGGACAAGTCCATACCCACGATCGGGTATTTCGCGGGCCTTGCTCCGGCCTACATGGTCCCCTTCAGCATCCGGTTCCAGTACAGCCAGGGCAGCACGTACTTCTTGAGCACCCACATGCTCCACAGGGGCTTGCCGGTGTCGACCAACTTGCTCAGGAGCGGGTCGCTGTCGCGCACGTTGTCGTACTTGAACTCGGCCAGGAGCATCCTCCCGTAACCGGTCACCAGCGGGCAACTGCTGTAGCCGCTGTACCGTTCCTTGCTGAGCGCCCCGTCCTGGACGCGTTGCAGGATGTTGGCCACCACCACGGGCGCCTGCTTGCGGATGGCCGCACCGGTCTTGGCGGTGGGCAGTGCCGCCACATCGCCCAGGCCGAAGATGTTCGGATAGCGCTTGTGCTGCAGGGTGTGGATGTCCACCTCGAGCCAGCCTTTGTTGGGGCCCTCGGCGTAGGCCAGCGGAGAGTGCCGCACGAAGTCGGGCGCACCTTGCGGTGGGGCCAGGTGCAGCATGTCGTACTTCATCACGATGGTGCCGTCGCCTTCGATCCTCTGCGGAAGGCCCTGCTCCCCGATGAGCGCGCGGGGATCATCGCCCGGTCCGTTCCACTTGAAATGGACCTCCTGCTTCCCCGGGTCGATGCGGACCGGGCTGTGGAAGGTCTTCAGGATGATCTCCTTCTTGCGGACCACGTCCTCCAGTGCGGCACGGAAGGGCTGCACGCCGAAGATCACCGAGCCGGGTGTGGCGAACACGAGCCTGGTCCTGCCGCGCACACCACGCCGGCGGAAGAGCTCGTCCGCCAGATAGGCGGCTTTTTGGGGCGCTCCGCCGCATTTGATGGGCGTGGCCGGCTGGGTGAAGAGGGCCACACCACCCTGGAAGCTCTCCAGCACGCGCCGGGTCTTCTCGGGGTCGATGTAGTTGCTGCAGACCCGGTCCGTGGCGAGGGCTTCGCGCAGGCCGGGCATGGCATCGATGTCCAGCTTGATGCCGGGGCACACCACCAGGTGGTCGTACGTGTAGGCGTGGCCGTTGCTGGTACGCACGGTATTCGCCTCGGGTTCGAAAAGGGCGGCGGCCTCGCGCAACAGGTCCACCCCCGCAGGTACCACGGCGGCCTCGTCGCGACGGGTGTCCTGCATGGCGTAGGTGCCCCCGCCCACGAGGGTCCATGCCGGCTGGTACCAGTGATCGCGGGCCGGGTCCAGGATGGCCATGCGGAGCTTGCGGGACCTTCGGCGCAGCTGTGCGGCGGTCATGATGCCGGCGGTGCCGCCACCGATGATCAGCACTTGGTAGTGGGCTTTGGCCATGGTGCCCTTCATTGTGGCGGCGAAGGTCGGCAGGCCCGGGCGTACGGAGGGTGACGTCCGTCACCGGACCGCGTCGATCGACCGTCGGCGGCGCTCACCCGGCCACCCGGGCCCAGGCCGTGCGCAGGCGCGCATGCCGCTGCAGCAGCAGCTGGTGGCGGGTCTCGGTGGCCTCTCCCTTGGCCTTCAGCAGCGCCACCAGGGCCCTGCGCTCCGCTGCGCTCCAGCGTTCCAGGTCGTCCACAAGGTCCAAGGGCAACGCCCACAGGTACAGGGCCGTGCGCAGGTCCGGCGGCCAGCCGATCGGATCGCCCAGGGGGAGGCAGGCGCACAGCCGCTCCAGGGCCCGCCTGAGGGCCCGCACACGGTCGCCGCCATGGCGCGCGACCACATGGTCGGGCAGGACCGCCGAAAGGGCAGCGGTGTCCAGCACGGGCCCTTGTGGCGTTTCCATGACGAGTTCCAGCCCTTCGGCCACCAGCGCCTTGAGCTCTTGGAGGGGCGGTGTCCGGCCCTTGCCGTCGGACAAGCGTTTGAAGGCGCGATCGGCCCTGCGCCGTACCGCGGGATCGGCAGGTCGGAAGCCCAGGCGGTAGTAGAACCAATAGGCCCCGCTCCGGAGGCCGTCCGCGTTGCCATGGCCCAGCTGGTAGTTCTCCGCCTCGAAGCAGGTGCTGCCGAAACGCTGGCGGTACAGGCGCAGCAGCTGCGCGAAGAACCAGGCGCTCTCGCCGCCGCGCATGGCCGGAAAGACGTTGATGCCCACCTTGCTCCGGCCCGGGAAGATCCACGCCCCACCGTAGGCCAGGGGCACACCGTTGCGGAAGGCCATGAAGCCCACGTAGCTGTCGAAGGGCAGGCGATGCGCGACCTCCAGGTGGAAGAGGGCGATGCGCAGGCCCCGGCCCAGGTCGAAGAGCTCGACCGCTCCGGCCCAGGTCACCGGGTCGGTCTCGCGTTCCAGCACGCCCAGTACGGTGCGCGCGGTGGCGATGAGCTCGAGCTGCTGGTCCATGCTCAGCCGGACCGGCGGGTCCACCGGACCGTTCACCACTTGTGGAAGGTCCACCCCGCGTTGCAGGCCGTCGGTCAGGTGGAACGGCGCGGCGATCGGGGCACGGGCGAAGGTCAGCCCGCATTCATCCGCGCCTTCCACCTTAAGGAACACCCGCATGCGCGACCACAGGAGCTCGCGCACGCGCCTATCCATGCGGAGCGCTTCCAGGCCGTGCACCAGGCGCTTCAGCTGCAACGCGCGCGACGACCCGAAGCTGTGGTCCAGCAGTTCCTGCACGTCGGCCGCGGGCCGGTCCACCGTTTCGACCTCCGCCTGCGGCAGCAACAGCCGCAGCAGTTCGGCGAACTCTTCCAGCGGCGCCTCCACGGAGAGCAGCTCCACCCGATCCCCCCAACGGTCCAGCATCCAGCGCGCAAGGCCGAGGGTGCACGTGGTCTGGAGCGGTGTGCCGGCCAGGCCGCTGTTGACCAGCGCATGCCGCAGGCGATCGCTGCGGCGCACCATGTCGGAGGCGATGCCCGCCACCCGTTCCAGTTCGGCGTCGGCCGTGGCGAACTCACCGGCATCGGCCGGATGGGCCCGCAGGAAGAGCAGCATGTCATGCCACTCCTTCAGGGCCTTGGGCGACCGGATGGGCCGCCCCGACACACCGCGCAACAGGGGGCTGCGTTCAGGCCCTTGCGCACGTGCCAATGCCCGGCGGCAGGCCAGGACCTCCTCGGTGCGTAGTTCCTTCATACCGCAAGATGCAGCATCGGACCGTGGCCGCCAGTGACCGGGGTCAAGTGCTCATGGCCCTCCGGCCCGCGCACCGGCGAACGGCCCGCGGGGGTTCAGGCCTTGGCCTCGGTGAACACCTTCATGCTCGGCTGCGGACCGGCGATGCCGGCGGCCTGCAGTGCGGCAAGCCCCTGTTCGTACACCTCGAAGTACACGGTCCAATAGTCCTCCGGTGCCACATACGGACGCACCGCGAGCTGCACCCCTTCCAGGTTCAACTGGGCGATGTTCACGCTCGCCGCCGGGGCCTTGAGCACCTTGGGATGGGCGGTCATCACGCCCATGAGCACCTCCCGCGCCTTGGGCAGTGAGGCGGCGTAGTTGAGCCCGAAGGTGAGGTCCACCCGGATGCTGCCCTCGCGCGTGTAGTTCACGATGTTGCCGTTGGCGATGGGGCCGTTGGGCACGATGGCGGTCTTGTTGTCCGGCGTCAGGATGATGGTGGTGAAGATCTGGATCTCCTTCACATGGCCGGTGACCCCCTGCGTCTCGATCAGGTCGCCCACCTTGTAGGGCTTGAACAGCAGGACCAGGGTGCCGCCGGCGAAGTTGGCCAGGGTGCCCTGCAGGGCAAGGCCGATGGCCAGGCCCGCCGCACCGATGATGGCGATGAAGCTGGTGGTCTCCACGCCGAGCATGCCGATGAAGGTGACCAGCAGCAACACGCGCAGGGACACGGTGACCAGGCTGTGCAGGAAGCGTTGCAGGGTGGGTTCCACACCGCGTGCGGCGAGCACCCGGCCGAGCAGCCGTGCAAGACCTTTGATCAGCAACGAACCGACCCAGAGCACCAGCAGCGCCAGGATCAGCCTGGGTGCGAAGGCGATCGCCTGGTCCTTGAAGCGCAAGGCCCAGTCCCCGGCCTGTGTCAACTTGTTCTCCATGTCGTTCATCGTTGGGCTCCGTTCGTTCCTCTGACGAATGTAGGTGATGCGCGCAGCCCGCCCGGAAGGGCCCGTGCCCGGCGGTGGCAATGAAAGAAGGTCCACCCCGATCGGGCGGACCTTCCCTCCTGCCCAGTGCGGCAGGGCTCAGCCCTGCTTCACCAACTGTACTTCGGCCTGGATGCGGACCTCGTCGCTCACCAGCACACCACCTGCCTCCAGTGCGGCGTTCCAGTTGAGCCCCCACGCTTTGCGGTCGATCCTGCCGCTCAGTTGCAGGCCGGCCTTGGTATGGCCCCAAGGGTCGCGGGCCACGCCGCCCCACTCCACATCCAAGGTCACGGGCCGGGTCACCTCCTTGATGGTGAGCTCGCCCGTCAGCTTCCAGCTGTCCCCGCTGCCTTCGATGCGCGTGCTCCGGAAGTGCAGCTTGGGGAACTTGCTGCTCTCGAAGAAGTCACCTCCGCGCAGGTTGCCATCGCGCTGCTCGTCGTTGGTGAAGATGCTGGCGGTGTTCGCCCAGAAGCTCACCCGGGCGTTGTTCAGGTCGTCGCCCTCCAGCTCGGCATCGGCGCCGAACTCTTTGAAGCTGCCGGTGACCGTGCTGATCATCAGATGCTTCACCTTGAACTGGATCTCGGAGTGGCTGGGGTCGATGGCCCACGTGGTGGTCGTTTGCGTTGCTGTTTCCATGGTTGTTGTTTGGTCGGGGCGGGAAATTTCCCGCCCGTGTGGTTCAAGGGAGAAAATGGGCGGCATGATCCGCCCGTACGATCTGTTCGGTAGGGATCACGGTAGTTGCATCGGCACATCCTGCAGGAGGATCTCCGCGCCGTTGGGGCCCGCCTCGATGTGTACGAGGTCGGTATCCCACACACCCAGTGCGTCGCGCCTGCCCAACGGCTGGCCTTCGATGGTGGCGCTGCCCTCGATCACGAAGGCGTACACGCCGTTGCCCTTCCGCTTCACGGTGTACGTGGGCTTCTTCCGCGCATCGAACCTGCCGATGTGGAACCAGGCGTCCTGATGGATCCACACACCGGCATCATCCGGGTCGGGCGAGAGCACCTGTTGCCAGTTGTTCACGCGGTCCTTGGGGTCCAGCGTCAGTTGCTGATAGCGCGGCGTCACCTGGCGCTTCTTGGGGAAGAGCCAGATCTGCAGCGTGTTCGCATCCTTGTCTGGATAGGGATTGAACTCGCTGTGCAGGATGCCGGTGCCGGCGCTCATCACCTGCACGTCGCCGGCGTGGATGATGCTGGTGTTGCCCATGCTGTCCTTGTGCTGCAGCGCGCCCTTCAAGGGGATCGTGATGATCTCCATGTTGTCGTGCGGGTGCGTGCCGAAGCCCTTGCCCGCCGCGATGAGGTCGTCGTTCATCACACGCAGCACACCGAAGTGCATGCGGGTGGGGTCGTACCAGTTGGCGAAGCTGAAGCTGAAGTTGGCCTTCAGCCAGCCGTGGTCGGCGGTACCGCGCTCGCTGGCGCGGTGCAGGATCAGGTTGGCCATGCGTTCAGGGGGTGTTGGAGGAAGGTGGTCGAAGCCTACGGGCTCCAAGGGTCTCCATGCATCAATGTCGTTCTGCATGAGGCTGGCCGCGGCGGTGCCGCCCACCAGCAGGCCTGTGCCCAGCAGGCCTTTGCGGAGGAAGTTCTTTCGGTCCATTGATGGCATCGATCGTTCGCACATTGACGGCACAAAGTTATATTCCATGGAATATATTTACAAAGCATATATATACATTCTTGTAAGGCCATCGTCCGGTCACGGGTTCGAACGGAGCTCCCTCGAGGGTTGGTTCGCTTGGGCCCGACGACCGGTCCGTACACACACCTTTGCGCCCATGTCCTCCCTTCCTTGGATATCCGCTTCGGAGGCCGTGCGCCTGGTGAACAGCGGCGACCGGGTCTTCATCCACGGTAGTGCCGCCACGCCCGTACGCCTGGTGCGTGCGCTGCTGGACCGCCATGCCGAACTGCATGATGTGGAGCTCACGGCCATCAGCACCTTCGGCGATCTCGGGTTCGACCGGCCCGAGGTGCAGGGCCCTTTCCACCTGAACGCGCTCTTCGTGAGCGCCAACATGCGCACCACGGTGGACGGCCCACACGGCGACTACATCCCCGTCTTCCTCAGCGAGATCCCCCGTCTCTTCGATCGCGGCATCCTTCCGCTCGATGTGGCCCTGGTGCATGTGTCCCCTCCCGACAAGCACGGCTTCTGTTCCCTGGGCGTGAGCGTGGACGTGGCCCGCAGCGCGGTCCGCAACGCCCGTACCCTCATCGCACAGGTGAACCCGAACATGCCGCGCACCCTCGGTGACAGTCCCGTGCACATCTCACGCTTCGCGGCACTGGTGGCGGTGCACGACCCGTTGCCCGAAGTGGACTATGCCGCGCAGATCGGCCCCAGGGAGCGGCGCGTGGCCGGGCTCGTGAGCGCCCTGGTGGAGGACGGGAGCACGCTGCAACTGGGCATCGGTGCCATTCCTGACGCCATCCTGAGCGCCCTGGGCGGCCATAAGGACCTCGGCATCCACACCGAGATGTGCTCCAACGGCATCATCGATCTGGTGCAGCGCGGGGTGGTCACCAACAAGTACAAGAAGAAGCACCGCGGCAAGGTGGCCACGGCCTTCGCCTTCGGCACGCGCCGGCTCTACGACCTGGTGGACGACAACCCCTTCTTCGCCTTCCTGGACGCGCAGTATGTGAACGACACGAAGGTGATCCGCGAGAACCCCAAGGTGGTGGCGGTGAACAGCGCCATCGAGGTGGACCTCACCGGCCAGGTGTGCGCGGACAGCATCGGCACCTACCAGTTCAGCGGCGTGGGCGGCCAGATGGACTTCATGCGGGGTGCTGCGCTCAGCGAGGGCGGTAAACCCATCATCGCGTTGTGCAGTACCACCGGCAAAGGCGTCAGCAAGATCGTGCCCTTCTTGAAGCAGGGCGCAGGCGTGGTCACCACGCGGGCGCACGTCCACTACGTGGTCACCGAGCACGGCGTGGCCTACCTCTACGGCAGGAACCTGCAGCAGCGCGCCCGGGCGTTGATCGACATCGCGGCGCCGGAGCACCGGGAGGAGCTGGAGCGGGCGTACCGCGAGCGGTTCGAGCGGCGCAAGGTCTGAGCGCCCTTAAGGCAGGGCCACCGGCCACACGGCCAGGGCCACCACCCCCACACCGCACAGGGTGATCACCAACAGGTTCAGCGGGGCCACGGCCAGGGTGCCGCCCTCCTGCTCCCTGGGCGCGAAGGCCTCACGGATCACCAGGGCGTAGTAGTAGATGCCCAGCAGGGCCATGGCCACCGCGAAGAGGGTGGTGAACAGGTGGCCGCTGGACAGGCCCAGCAGGAATACCCGGTACTTGGCCACGAAGCCCGCCGTGAACGGGATGCCGGCCAGCGAAAGCAGCATCAGCAGGGCCGCCACCGCCACCCAGGGCTGCTCGCGGAACAGGCCGCGGAAGATCCGGATGTGCTCATCGCCCTGTGCGGCGCGCTTGGCCAGGGTGAGGATGATGAACAGGCCCACGGTGGCCAGGGTGTAGGCCGTGAGGTAGTAGAAGAGCACGTCGCCGCTGCGGGCATCGCCGCCCAGCAGGGCCAGCAGCAGGAAGCCTGTGTGTGCGATGCTCGAGTAGGCCATCAGCCGTTTGAACTGCGTCTGCCGCAGGGCCACCACGTTGCCCAGGAAGAGGGTGAGCACCGTGAGCGTCAGCAACATGGTCCCCACCGCATCGGGCAGCTGCAGGGCGGTGATCAACCGGTGGAAGGCCGCGAAGGCCCCGGTCTTCACCACGGTGCTCATGAAGGCCGTGATCAACGTGGGCGAGCCCTCGTACACATCCGGGCTCCAGAAGTGGAAGGGCACGGCGGCCAGCTTGAAGGCCAGGCCCGCCAGGGTGAGCAGCAGGCCCAGCAGGAAGATCGCGTCGTGACCGTGGGCCGGGTCGGTGGACCAGCTGCCGATGGTCGCCAGGTCGAAGGAACCCGTGGCACCGTACACCAGGGCCAGGCCCATCAGCAGGAAGCCCGATGCGTAGGAGCCCTGGACGAAGTACTTGAAGGCCGCCTCCCCGCTGCGGAAGCTGTCGCGTTTGCCCCCGGCCAGGATGTAGAGCGGAATGCTGAGGACCTCGATGCCCAGGAAGAGCATCACCAGGTTGGAGAAGCTCACGATCAGGATGCCGCCGATCAGCGAGAACAACATCAGGGCGTATTGTTCGGCCACGTTGCGCTGCATGCGGGCGTAGTAATCCACCCCGAAGAGGAAGAGCAGGACGGTGGCACCCGCCATCAGCAGCGAGAATGCCCGGGCCGGGCCGTCGAACCGGACGATGGCCCCGAACAGGGGGCTCTCCAGGTGCCAGCCGGCGGCGATCACGATGATGGCGCCCGCCAGGCCGACCACCCCGGTGACGGCCAGGGAGGCACGCTGGTTGAACAGGCCCAGGTAGAGCAACAGCACACCGACGACGGACAGCAGGACCAGGGCGCTCATCTTCAGGGTGCCGTAAGGCCGGAAAGGAGTTGGAGAACGGGGCCGTCCACCAGGTCGAGCACCGGGCCGGGCCAGACCCCGAGCAGCAGGGTGATGGCGATCAGGGGCACCAGCACCAGGTGGTCTCGCATGGAAGCGTCCGCCGCGGCCGGACCATCGCGGCCGGGGCCGAGCATCACCTGCTGGTAGGCGTAGAACACGTAGATGGCCCCCAGCACGATGGTGGTGAGCCCCAGGAAGGCGTACCAGCCCTTCACCTGCCAGAGCCCGGCGAACATCAGCCATTCACCCACGAAGCTCTGGGTGAGGGGCAGGGCCACGGCATTGACCACCACCAGCAGGTAGAGAGCGGCCAGGCGCGGCGCGGCGTTCTTCAGCCCGCCCATGGCCCGCAGGTCCGTGGTGCCGGTCCGTTCCTGCACGGCACCCACGATGTAGAACATGCACAGCACCAGGATGGCGTGGGCGAAGGCCTGGTAGAGCGAACCGCCGATGCCGTAAGCATTGCCGGCGAAGAGCCCGGCGCACAGGAGGCCCACGTGGCTCAGCGAGGAGTAGGCCACCAGGCGTTTGAGGTCGGACTGCCGGAAGGCGATGACCCCGCCGTACACCGCGCCGATCAGGGCCAGGACGATCACGGTGTCCTGCCAGTAGGCCGTGCCTGCGGGCACCACCGGCAGCACCAGCCGGTACACGCCGTAGAGGCCCATCTTGAGCATCACGGCGCCCAGCACCATGGTGCCCTGCAGCGGTGCCATGTGATAGGTCTCCGGCTGCCAGCCGTGGAAGGGGAAGATGGGCAGCTTGATGGCGAAGGCCAGGAAGAGCGCCCAGAAGAGCCACTGCTGGGTCCCGGCGGGAAGGTCCATCGCGGCGAGCGCCGCGAAGTCGCCGTTGCCGCCGTTCTGCACCAGCAGGTACACGATGCCGAACAGCAGCGCCAGGCCGCCGAGCAGCGTGTAGATGAAGAAGCGCATGGTGATGCTGCGCCGATGTTCCCCGCCCCAGTAGAGCAGCAGCAGGAACACCGGGATCAGGGTGAGCTCGTAGAAGATGTAGAACAGCACGGCGTTCTGCGCCAGGAACACCCCGTACAGGAAGCTCTGCGTGAACAGGAGCAGCGCGTTGAAGGTGGCGGGCCGGTCCTCGGGCTGGCCGTACCCGGCGGCCACGATGAAGGGGAAGACCACGCCGGTGAGCAGCAGCAGCAGCAGGCCCACGCCGTCGTGGCCCATGGTGAGGCGAAGCCCCCAGGCGTCGGCCCAGGCCAGGTCCAGGTGGGTGATGGCACCACCGGTGAAGGTCGCCCAGGCGTAAAGCACCACGGCCAGCGAGGCCAGGGTGGCGGCCAGGGCGATGGGGCGTGCCTGCGCGGGGCGCAGCAGCAGCAGCGCGAGCGCGCCGACGAAGGGGATGAGCAAGAGGAGCGCCGCGATCATCTCAGCCGCCCATTAAGGTGAAGGTCAGGAGCAGGATCAGGCCGCAGAGCATCGCCAGCAGGTGGAAGCCCGCGTTGCCCGTCTGGAGCCCGCGTACGGTCTCACCGACGCGCAGGGCCGCATCGCCCACCCCGCGCACCAGGGGGGCCACCACCCTGTTCTCCGCGATGGCGTGGAGGTTGGTGCTCAGCCAGCCGAAGGGCCGTTCGAACAGGGCGCGGTAGAGCTCGTCCACACGCCAGCGCCGCGCCACCAGGCGTTTCAGGAAGGGCATTGCGGCCTCGTCGCCCTCCAGGGTCGCCTTCACCGCGAAGCGGCCGTGGGCGATGTAGATCACCACCCCGACCAGCACGGTGGTCAGCGCCATCAGCACGATCTCGGTCATGGCGCTCAGCTCCAGGCTCTCGTAGCGGATGCCTTCCGCTGCGGTCTCCAGGAAGTGCTTCATGGCCTCGTGGCCGCCGAACAGGTGCGGCAGGTTCAACAGACCGCCCGCCACGCTCAGCACCGACAGCACCATCAGGGGGACGGTCATCGTCAGGGGGCTCTCATGGGGGTGCGCCTTGCCGCGGTAGCTGCCGTGGAACACCAGGAACAGCAGGCGGAACATGTAGAAGGCCGTCATCAGCGCCCCGGCCAGCAGCAGGGCGAAGAGCACCGGCGAGCGCTGGAAGGCGAAGGCCATGATCAGGTCCTTGCTGAAGAAGCCGCTCATCAGCGGCAGCCCCGCGATGGCGATGGTGCCGATCAGGAAGGTGATGTAGGTGGTCCGCACCGGTGCCTTGAGGCCGCCCATCCGGCGGATGTCCTGCTCGCCGCCCAGGGCGTGGATCACGCTGCCCGCGCCCAGGAAGAGCAGCGCCTTGAAGAAGGCGTGGGTGGTGACGTGGAACATGGCCGCGCTGTAGGAGCCCAGGCCGAGCGCCACGAACATGTAGCCCAGCTGGCTCACCGTCGAGTAGGCGAGCACCTTCTTGATGTCGTTCTGGAACAGGCCGATGCTGGCGGCCAGCAGCGCGGTGGCCGTACCGACCCACAGGATGATGTCCTGCGTGAACGGAGCCAGCTCGAACAGGGCGCTGCTGCGCACGGTGAGGAAGATGCCGGCGGTCACCATCGTGGCGGCATGGATCAGGGCGCTCACCGGCGTGGGGCCCGCCATGGCGTCGGGCAGCCAGGTGAACAGCGGGATCTGCGCGCTCTTGCCGGTGGCGCCGAGGAACAGGAAAAGGGTGGCCGCGACCATGAGCGGGTCGTTCACGCCGCTGGCACGGTCCATGATCGCATCGTACTCCAGGGTGCCGAAGCGCTGGAACAGCAGCACCATGGCCAGCACCATGCCCACGTCACCGATGCGGTTCATCACGAAGGCCTTCCGCGCGGCGTAGTTGTACTCCGGGGTGCGGTACCAGAAGCCGATCAGCAGGTAGCTGCACAGGCCCACGCCCTCCCAACCGATGAAGGTGACCAGGAAGTTGCTGCCCATCACCAGCAGGAGCATGGCGAAGGTGAACAGGTTGAGCTGTGCGAAGAAGGTGGCCGCGCGTTCGTCGGCGTGCATGTAGCCGATGGAGTAGAGGTGGATCAACGCGCCGACGCCGGTGACGATGAACATCATCGTCAGTGAGAGGGCGTCGATGCGCAGGGCCAGGGGGATGTCCATGCCGGCCAGGCGCACCCAGTCGAGCAGCTTCACGGTGCGGCCGCCCTGGGCCGCATCGAAGCCCAGGAAGAGGAGCACGCTGGCGGCGAAGGCGCCGACGATCAGCGCGGTCGCCAGTCCACCGGCCGCATTGGCGCTCAGCTTTCGGCGCAGCGAGGCCAGGATGATCGCACCCGCGAGCGGGAGCGCAGGTACCAAGGCTGCGAGCAAGTCCTGGTTCATCCTTTCAAGCGGTTCATCTGGTCCACGTCCACACTGTCCACGATGCGTTTCATCATCACCAGGATGGAAAGGCCCACGGTCACCTCCGCGGCGGCCACCAGCATGATGAAGAACACGAACACCTGCCCGCGCGGGTCGCTGTGGTGGGCGCTGAAGGCGGCGAGCAGCAGGTTCACGCTGTTGAACATCAGTTCGATGCACATCAGCACGATGATGGTGTTGCGGCGCAGGGCGACCCCGGCGGCGCCGATGCCGAAGAGCAGGAAGCTCAGCAGCACGTAGTGGTCCAGGGGGACCGTGCGGATGGCGGTGAGGATGCCCTGCTCCATGGTCTATGCGGCGCGTCGGGCGCGTTCCGCCTCGGTGATGTCCGTGGCCTGGTCGGTCCCGTCCTTGTCCTTCTTGGCGAGCATCACCACGCCGACGATGGCGCTGAGGAAGAGCACGCTGCTCACCTCGAAGGGCAGGAGGAACTCGGTGAAGAGCACGTGGCCCACGGAGCGCACGAGGCCCACCCCGGGGTCGAAGCCGGCGGCCGGCGGTATCTGCACGCCCTGGCGCACGGCCGCGGCCAGGGTGATGAAGAGCAGCCCACCGGCCACGGCGGCGGCCAGGCGCATGGCCAGGGATTTCCGGGGCCCGTCCGGCTTGTTGAGGTTCAACAGCATGATCACGAACAGGAACAGCACCATGATGGCACCGGTGTACACGATCACGTGCACCATGGCCAGGAACTGGGCGTTGAGCAGCACGTAATGGGCGGCGATGCTCAGGAAGCAGACCACCAGCGCGATCACGCTCGTCACCGGGTTGCGTGCGCCCACCACCGTCAGCGCGCTGATCACGCTGAGGGCGGCAAGGATGTAGAAGAGCGCGGCCATCGGGATCAGCGGTTGTGGGCGTAGCGGGGGTTCTGCTTGAACTTGAGCACGGCGGCGGTCTGTCGTCCGCTCACGTCGATGCGCTTGGCGGGGTCCAGGGGCTCCACCAGTTCATCCTTGCCGAAGACGAAGGGCATGCGCAGGTGGTCGGCCTTCACCAGGCGGTCGGTCAGGAAGATGGCCTCCTTGGGGCAGGCCTCCTCGCACAGGCCGCAGTAGATGCAGCACAGCATGTCGATCTGGTAGATGCGGGCGTACTTCTCCTCGCGGTAGAGGTGGGCCTCGTCCGGCCTCCGTTCATCGGCCACCATGCTGATGGCCTCGGCGGGGCAGGCCACGGCGCACAGGCCGCAGGCGGTGCAGCGCTCCCGGCCCTGCTCGTCGCGCTTCAGCACGTGCCGTCCGCGATACACGGCCGGGCGCGGGCGCTCCTGTTCGGGGTAGCGGATGGTGGGCTTGCGGCGGAAGAAGTGCTTGATGGTGATCAGCAGGCCCGCCACCATGGCCGGCAGGTAGATGCGCTCCATGAGCGTCATCCGCTTGTCGCTCACCACGCGCGAGCGGTCGGTCAGGGGCTTGGGCGCGCTCATCCCTTCCAGAGTTCGACGAGGTGGTACACGGTACCGGTGATCAACACATTGGCGATGCCCAGGGGGATCAGGCCCTTCCAGCCCAGGTTCATCAGCTGGTCGAAGCGGAAGCGGGGCGTGGACCACCGCACCCACATGAAGAAGAAGATGAAGAAGAAGGTCTTGGCGAACAGGGCGGCCGTGCCGATCAGCGTGGTCAGGTTCGGGTCCAGGCCCAGCCGGTCCAGGCCGGGCACGTGATAGCCTCCGAAGTAGAGCGTGGAGATGACCGCGCTGCTGATGAACATGTTGGTATACTCGGCGAAGAGGAAGAAGCCCAGCTTCATGCTGCTGAACTCGGTGTGGTAACCGCCCACGAGCTCGGTCTCGCACTCGGGCATGTCGAAGGGCGAGCGGTTGGTCTCGGCGAAGGCGCAGACCAGGAAGATGAGGAAGCCCAGGGGCTGGTAGAGGATGTTCCAGCCGTTGGCGGCCTGGTGCTCCACGATGCCGCCCAGGCTCAGGGTGCCGTTGAGCATCACCAGGGCCACGATGCTCAGGCCCAGGCCGAGCTCGTAGCTCACCATCTGGCTGGCCGCCCGCACGGAGCCCAGCAGCGCGTACTTGTTGTTGCTGGCCCAGCCGCCGAGCATGATGCCGTACACCCCGATGCTGACGATGGCGAAAACGTAAAGGATGCCGATCTCGGGATCGGTCCCCTGCAGTTTGAAGGTCTCGCCGAACAGGGTCAGTTCCCCGCCCCATGGGATCACCACCCCGGTCATCAGCGCGGTGACCATGGCGATGGCCGGTCCCAGGGTGAACAGGCGCCGGTTGGCCGCGGCCGGGATGAAGTCCTCCTTCATGAACATCTTGGTCCCGTCGGCCAGGGGCTGCAGGATGCCGAAGGGGCCGGCCCGGTCGGGCCCGATGCGGTCCTGCAGGAAGGCGGCCACCTTGCGCTCGGCGTAGGTGGAATAGGCCGCCACCGTGAGGGTGATCACGAAGAGCACCAGCAGGAAGAGGGCCGTGGCGAGGGTCATCGGTCCTTGAGTTCTTTGCGCTTGGCCAGCTCGGGCACGTTGGGCGCCGGGGACGTCAGCACGGGTTGCACGCGCTTCAGCGTGTAGTGGCCCTGACCGATCACGCTATGGCGGTCGATGTTCCGGGGGCCCTCCACGGTCCAGGCCGCGAGGTCCTTCTTCCCGAACCGGCAGGTGTTGCAGATGAAGCTCTCCACCTCGCCCCATTGGTCCTTGCGGCCGGTGACGCGCAGCACCTCATCGCCCTTGAGCCACAGCACCACCTTGCCGGTGCAACCCGAGGTGTCACAGTCGCGGTGGGCGTCCATGGGCTTGGTGAACCACACGCGGCTGGCGAAGCGGAAGGTGCGGTCGGTGAGGGCGCCCACCGGGCACACATCGATCATGTTGCCGCTGAAGTCGTTGTCGATGGCCTGGCTGATGTAGGTGCTGATCTCGGCGGCATCCCCGCGGTTGATCACTCCGTGCACGCGGCCGTCGGTGAGCTGCTCGGCCACCTTCACGCAGCGGTAGCACAGGATGCAGCGCGTCATGTGCAGCTTGATGGTGTCGCCGATGTCGATGGGCTCGAAGGTGCGGCGCTCGAACTCGTACCGGCTGGCGGCCGTGCCGTTCTCGTAGCTCAGGTCCTGCAGGTCGCACTCGCCGGCCTGGTCGCAGATGGGGCAGTCCAGCGGGTGGTTGATCAGCAGCATCTCCACCACGCCGTTGCGCGCATCGATCAGCGTGGGGTCGGTGGTGTTGGCCACCTCCATGCCGTCCATTACGGTGGTGCGGCAGCTGGGCACCGGCTTGGGCATGGGGCGGGGGTCCTTGTCGCTGCCCTTGGGCACCTTCACCAGGCAGGTGCGGCAATAGCCCCCGCTGGTCTCCAGCTTGCTGTAGTAGCACATGGCCGGCGGCACCACATGGCGGTCGGCCCTGTTGCGTTCGCCGATCATGCGCGCGGCCTGCAGGATCGTGGTACCCTCGGGGACCTCGATCGTGATGCCGTCTATGGTGACCTTGGGCATGGCGGTGGGTTAGGCGATCTGCGGACTGGCGGCCCGCCGGAAGGGTTCGCGTTCGAAATGCCTCGGGTCCTTCACCTTCTGGCGGTGGGTGACGTGGTACTCGAACTCGTCGCGGAAATGACGGATGGCCGAGGCCACGGGCCACGCGGCGGCGTCGCCCAGCGGGCAGATGGTGTTGCCCTCGATCTTGCGCTGGATGTCCCACAGCAGGTCGATGTCCTCGGCCCGGCCCTCGCCGAGCTCCAGGCGCTCCAGCACCTTGTCCAGCCAGCCGGTGCCCTCGCGACAGGGGCTGCACTGGCCGCAGCTCTCGTGGTGGTAGAAGCGGGCGTGGTTCCAGGTGCTGCGCACGATGCACTGCGCATCGTTGTAAGCGTAGAAGCCGCCGCTGCCCAGCATGGTGCCGCTCACGAAGCCGCCGTCGGACAGGCTTTCGTACGACATCAGGCGCGGTTCGCCCGCCGCGGTCCGCAGGAACAGTTCGTAGGGCACGATGGGCACGCTGCTGCCGCCGGGCACCACGGCCTTGAAGGCCCTGCCGTCCACGCCGCCGCAGTACGCGTCGCTGTTGATGAACTCATCGCACGGCAGGCCGAGCTCGATCTCGTACACGCCCGGTCGCTTGACGTTGCCCCCCGCGCTGATGAGCTTGGTGCCCGTGCTGCGGCCCACGCCGATCTTGGCGTACTCCTCCCCGCCATCGTTCACGATGGGCACCACCGCGGCGATGGTCTCCACGTTGTTCACCACGGTGGGACACTGGTACAGGCCCTTCACCGCCGGGAAGGGCGGCTTGAGACGGGGGTTGCCGCGCTTGCCCTCCAGGCTCTCCAGCAGGGCGGTCTCCTCCCCGCAGATGTAGGCGCCCGCGCCCACATGCACGTGGATGTCCAGGTCGAAGCCGCTGCCCAGGATGTTCCTTCCCAGCCAGCCAGCCGCACGGGCCTCGCCGATGGCCTGCTCCAGGATGCGGGCCACATGGAAATACTCGCCGCGGATGTAGATGAAGGCCGTGTTGGCCCCCAGGGCGAAGCAGGAGGTGACCATGCCCTCGATCAGCAGGTGCGGGATCCTCTCCATCAGGTAGCGGTCCTTGAAGGTGCCGGGCTCGCTCTCGTCGGCGTTCACCACCAGGTAGCGGGGCACACCCACCGGCTTGGCCAGGAAGCTCCACTTCATGCCCGTGGGGAAGCCGGCGCCCCCACGCCCGCGCAGGCCGCTCTTCTTCACCTCCTCCACCACGGCCTCGGGGGCCATGGTCCGCAGGGCCTTCTCCACGCTGCGATAACCACCGTTGGCGCGGTAACCCTCCAGCCCCCGGATGCCGGGCTTGTCGATGTGCTCGAAGAGGAGTTTACGGGCCATCAGTGGGAAGGGGGATTGACCACAGAGGCATGGAGGGCGCGGCGCATGCGAAGGTCACGCACAGCCGCGGTGCGCGCCAAGGAAGGCATGCTGCCCGTGGCGGCCTGATCACGTATTCCCGTCGTACGGCGGGATGCCAACTGGTCGCTCATCGGTCCGTGTAGTTGGCGCGTCGGTTCCGGGCGCGAAGCTCGTCGATCAGGCGGTCCACCTTCTCGGTGGTGAGGTCCTCGTGGTAGCTGGAGCCGCACTGCAACATGGGCCCGGTGCCGCAGCTTCCCAGGCATTCCACGGTCTTCAGGGTGAACATGCCGTCCCGGGTGGTCTCACCGGCATGGATGCCGAGCTTCTTCTCCAGGTGGGCGATCAGGTCATCACTGCCGCGCAGCATGCAGGGGGTGGTACGGCACACGTCGAGCACGTAGGTGCCCACCGGGTGCAGGTTGAACATGCTGTAGAAGCTGGCCACCTCGTACACCTCGATGCGGCGCAGGCCCATCAGTTCGGCCACAGCGTCCATGGCGTTCACGCTGAGCCAGCCGTCGTTCTCGGCCTGTGCGATGTGCAGGACCGGGATCAGGGCGCTCTTGCTGCGCCCCTCCGGGTACCGGGCCATCAGGGCGCGGCACTCGGCCAGCGCGGCTTCACTGAAGGTGAACGGGCGGACGCCTTCGGTGGTGGTGATGGGTCTCGTGCGCGCGCTCATGCGTCCAGTTCGCCTGCGATGACGTTCATGCTGCTCATGGTGATGATCGCGTCGCTGAGCATGCCGCCCTTGATCATCTCGGGGAAGGCCTGGTAGAAGATGAAACAGGGCCGCCGCAGATGAAGCCGGTAGGGGGTGCGCCCGCCGTCGCTCACCAGATAGAAGCCCAGTTCCCCGTTGCCGCCCTCCACGCAGTGGTACACCTCCCCCACCGGCACCTCGGTCTCGCCCATCACGATCTTGAAGTGCCAGATGAGCTCCTCCATGTTGTTGTACACGCCTTCCTTGGGGGGCAGCACCCACTCGGGCGCGTCGGCCCGGTAGGTGGTCTTGTCGCCCAGCTTGTCCAGCTTGTCCAGGGCCTGGCGGATGATGGAGAGGCTCTGGCGCATCTCCTCCTGGCGCACGGTGAACCGGTCGTAGGTGTCCCCGTTGGTGCCCACGGGGATGATGAAGTCGAACTCCTCGTAGCTGCTGTAGGGGTCGGCCACGCGCACGTCGTAATCCACCCCTGCGGCGCGCAGGTTGGGCCCGGTGAAGCCATAGGCCAGGGCCCGCTCGGCGCTGATGGGCCCGCAACCGATGGTACGGTCCATGAAGATACGGTTGCGCAGCAGCAGATCGTCGAACTCCTTCAGCGATGCGGGCAGTTCCTTGACGATGGCCCTGATCTTGGCCCAGGCCGTGTCGCTCCAGTTGCGTTCCCAGCCGCCGATGCGGCCCATGTTGGTGGTGAGGCGTGCGCCGCAGATCTCCTCGTACACCTCGTAGATCTTCTCGCGCCACTGGTACACGTAGAGGAAGGGCGTGGTGGCCCCCACGTCCTGCCCGATGATGGTGTTGCAGATGATGTGGTCCGTGAGCCGCGCCAGCTCCATGGCGATCACCCGCATGTACTGCACCCGCTTGGGCAGCTCCAGGCCCAGGAGCTTCTCCACCGTCATGTGCCAGCCCATGTTGTTGATGGGGGCGCTGCAGTAGTTCATCCGGTCCGTCAGCGTGGTGATCTGATAGAACGGACGTCGCTCGGCGATCTTCTCGAAGGCCCGGTGGATGTACCCGATGGTCTGCTTGGAGTCCAGGACGATCTCGCCGTCCATGGTGAGCACGTTCTGGAAGATGCCGTGCGTGGCCGGGTGGGTGGGGCCGAGGTTGAGCGTGGTGAGCTCGCTCAGGTCCCTGCCGTGCACAAGGTCCGTGGACCGGGGATCGGTGGCAGGCAGCTTGCTCATCGTCCGAAGAAGCGGTCGTCCTTGTCCTGGCGGGTGGGGTCCTCCAGCGGGTAGTCCTTCCGCAGCGGGAAGGCCGGGAAGTCCTCCATGTTGAGGATCCGGGTGAGGTTGGGGTGCCCCTGGAAACGGATGCCGAAGAAGTCCCAGGCCTCACGCTCCATCCAGTTGGCGGCCGGCCACAGGTCGGTGGCGGTGCGGAACTCCAGGTCGTTGGCCGTGGTGCGGCACTTCACCCGGATGCGGTGGCCGGCGCGCATGTCGTGCAAGTGGTACACCAGGCCGAACTCCTGCGCCTGGCCCGGGAAGTGCATGCCGCAGCAGGTGGTGAGGAACGCGAAGCCGTGCTCCTTCAGGGTGCGCAGCAGGTCGTGCAGCGCCTCCTTGCGCACATGCACGCACAACAGGTCGCGTTCCTGCTCCATGGCCGTGATGCGCTCGCCGAAGGCGGCGTGCAGCAGGTCCTTCACCTGCTGGTCGCGCTCGGCCTTCACGGCGAACCCCGGCATCAGTCAATGACGTATTTGGCGAGCAGCTCCTGGTACTCGCGTTCGTAACGGCGGCGCCCGCTCTCGTTCCTGGCCAGCTCCTGGATCTTCAGGATGCCGTCGATCACCTGTTCGGGGCGCGGCGGGCAGCCCGGGATGTACACGTCCACCGGGATCACCCGGTCGATGCCCTGGAGCACACTGTAGCTGTCGAAGATGCCGCCGGTGCAGGCGCAGGCGCCCATGCTCAACACCCACTTGGGCTCGGCCATCTGCATGTACACGTCGCGCAGCACGGGGGCCATCTTCTTGGCGATGGTGCCCATCACCATCAGCAGGTCGCTCTGGCGGGGGCTGAAGCTGAGGCGCTCCATGCCGAAGCGGCTCAGGTCGTAGTGCGAGCTCATGGTGCTCATGAACTCGATGCCGCAGCAGCTGGTGGCGAAGGGCAGGGGCCAGAGGCTGTTGGCGCGCGCCAGGCCGATGGCCTTGTCCACGCTGGTGGCGAAGAAACCCTCGCCGCTGTGCCCGTCGGGGGCCTGGACGAAGGTGGGCCGTGGCCGTTCGATGTTCTTCCGGTCGCTCATTCGATCCGCATCACGCCCTTGCGAAGCACATAGTAAAGGCCGGCCAGCACGAAGCCCACGAAGACCACCATCTCCACGAAGCCGACCGCCCCCAGGACCTTGAAGTTCACCGCCCAGGGGTAGAGGAAGATCACCTCCACGTCGAAGAGCACGAAGAGGATGGCGATCAGCAGGTACTTCACGCTGAAGGGCCTGCGCGCGTCGCCCTGCTGCTCGATGCCGCACTCGAAGCTCTCGTCCTTCTTGCGTCCGTGCAGCTTGGGGCCCAGGAAGGCGGCCGCCGAAAGCGCGAAGCCCACGAAGCCCACGGCGATGGCCGCCTGGACCAGGACGGGGAGGTAATCGTGCGGGGTCGAAATGGGTTCCACGCGGGCGCCGGGGCGAGGGTCGGGGCCAAATGTAGTGTCCTGCCGCGATCGCGGCGACTGACGGAGGGCATTGCCCGGACCGCCGCTTTCCGTTCCACGCGGCCGCAGCACGGCCCAGCAGGTCCGCCCCCCCGATCCCGTTACTTTTGTTCACCTTGCCGTAACGCGCCCCGATGCCCCAAGTCCCTTCCGGATACCCCCTCCTCGACCGCATCAACCTCCCGGCCGACCTCCGCGCGCTGCCCGAGGACCAGCTGGAACAGGTGTGCAAGGAACTGCGCGACTTCATCATCGACGTGGTGAGCGTGAAGGGCGGGCACTTCGGCGCCAGCCTCGGCGTGGTGGAGCTCACCGTGGCGTTGCATTACGTGTTCAACACACCGTACGATCAGCTGGTGTGGGACGTGGGGCATCAGGCCTACGGGCACAAGATCCTCACGGGCCGCAAGGACATCTTCCACACCAACCGCATCCACAAGGGCATCAGCGGTTTTCCCAAACGCAGCGAAAGCGAGTTCGACACCTTCGGCGTGGGGCACAGCAGCACCAGCATAGGCGGGGCGCTGGGCATGGCGGTGGCCAGCAGGTTGAAAGGTGAGCAGGACCGCCAGTGCGTGGCCGTGATCGGCGACGGTGCCATGACGGCCGGCATGGCCTTCGAGGCGCTGAACCACGCGGGCGGCGCGGGCACCGATATGCTCGTGGTGCTCAACGACAATTGTATGAGCATCGACCCCAACGTGGGCGCGCTCAAGGAGTACCTCACCGACATCACCACCAGCCACACCTACAACAAGGTGAAGGACGAGGTGTGGAACCTGCTGGGCAAGGTCAGCAAGTTCGGGCCCAACGCGCAGGCCATCGTCCAGAAGGTGGAGAACGCCGTGAAGAGCGCGCTGCTCAAGCAGAGCAACCTGTTCGAGAGCCTCAACTTCCGCTATTTCGGTCCGGTGGACGGCCACGACGTGGAGCGCCTGGTGAAGGTGCTGCGCGACCTGCGCGACATCCCGGGACCCAAGATCCTCCATACGGTCACCGTCAAGGGCAAGGGCTACGCACCGGCCGAGACCGGCAACGCCACCATCTGGCATGCGCCCGGCCTGTTCAACAAGGACACGGGCGAGATCATCAAGGTGGTGCCCAAGAGCCCGCAGCCGCCCAAGTACCAGGATGTGTTCGGCCACACTATCGTGGAGCTGGCCGAGAAGAACCCGCGCATTGTGGGTGTGACACCCGCCATGCCCAGCGGCTGCTCGCTCAACATCATGATGAAGGCCATGCCCGACCGCGCCTTCGACGTGGGCATCGCCGAGCAGCACGCCGTGACCTTCAGCGCCGGGATGGCCACGCAGGGCCTGGTGCCCTTCTGCAACATCTACAGCAGTTTCATGCAGCGCGCCTACGACCAGGTGGTGCACGATGTGGCGTTGCAGAAGCTGCATGTGGTCTTCTGCCTGGACCGCGGCGGGTTGGCCGGTGCCGATGGCCCCACGCATCACGGCGCCTTCGACATCGCCTACTTCCGCTGCATACCGAACATGATCGTGAGCGCCCCCATGAACGAGGAGGAGCTGCGCGACCTGATGTACACCGCGCAGCTGAAGGACCACGGCCCCTTCAGCATCCGCTACCCGCGGGGCGAGGGCGTGATGACCGAGTGGAAGACCCCCTTCAAGGAGATCAAGGTCGGCACGGGGCGCAAGGTGCGCTCGGGCAACGACATCGCCGTGCTCAGCATCGGTCACATCGGCAACATCGCCGCGAAGGGGATCGATGCGCTGGAGGCCGAGGGCTACAGCGTGGCGCACTACGACATGCGTTTCGCCAAGCCGATCGATGAACTGCTGTTGCACGAGGTGTTCGGCAAGTTCAAGCACGTGGTGACGATCGAGGACGGCTGCATCCAAGGCGGCATGGGCAGTGCGGTGCTGGAGTTCATGGCCGACCATGGCTACCACGCCCAGGTGAAGCGCCTCGGCATTCCCGACCGCTGGATCGAGCACGGCACGCAGCCGGAACTGTACGCGGAGTGCGGGTTCGATGAGGGCGAAAGGGAAGGCGGTGAAGGTGAGCGCGTAATTTGGCGGCATGGCCGCTCCCCGGAAAGCGAAACCTCGCTGCATCATCATCGCCGGGCCCAATGGGGCGGGGAAGACGACGTTCGCGCGCAACTACCTGTTGCAGGATACCGGGATCGAGAACTTCGTGAACGCGGATTCCATTGCCGCGGGCCTGTCGCCATTGAGGCCGGAGCGAGCTGCACAAGCCGCCGGTGACTGTTGCTCCAAGAGCTGGAGCGGTTATCGGCCGCCGGTGAATCCTTCGCTTTGGAAAGCACCCTGAGCGGCTTGACCTACATGGGCCGATTGAAGCGGGTCAAGGACAAGGGCTACCATGTCGAGATCATATTCCTGTGCTTGAAGAGCCCTGAACTGGCGATCAAGCGTGTGGCCCATCGTGTGAAGCAGGGCGGCCATCATGTGCCGGACAACGATGTACGCCGTCGCTATGCCCGTGGCCTGCATAACTTTGACCTGTTCTACAAGCCATTGGCCCATCGCTGGGCCATGTACGAGAACTCCGGCCCGACACCGATCCTGATCGACAGCCATCCATGAGCAAGGCGAAACAAAAAGCCGAGGCGGACGAGTTCATTGCCACCGTTACCCGTGCCCTGAAACGTGCCGCCAAGGAGGCCCGCCGCGTGGCCCGCATGCACGGCACCAAGGTGTGGGTGGTGAAGGACGGCAAGATCGTGGGGCTGGAGCCGTGATCGGCCGGGCATCCTGAAGCATCGGGCAGCGCCTGCACGCGCGATGCGGGGCCAAGAACGGCACGTTGCCATCGCCCCTGCGGACGAAGCACGCCCGGAGCATCGGACGGTCGCCACCGCGGCCGCGGAACGGGCGGTGGGCGGCGCGTCAGACCGTGGCCGCCGGCTGCGGGGCGCGGGCCTGACGCCGGGCCCAGCGGCGGTGCTTGATCTTGGCGATGATCAGCAGCATCACCGGCACCATGATCAGGGTGAGGAAGGTGGCGAAGGTGAGCCCGAAGATCACCGCCCAGCTCAGCGGGCTCCAGAAGATGCTGTTGTCGCCGCCCATGTGCAGGTGCGGGTCCAGCTCGGTGAAGAGCGTGAAGAAGTTGAAGTTGAGCCCGACGGCCAGCGGCAGCAGGCCCAGGATGGCCGTCACCGCCGTGAGGAGCACCGGGCGCAGGCGCGTCTTGCCGGCCAGCACGAGGGCCTCGCGGCTCTCGGCGATGGGCAGCACCGCATCCTCGCCGAGGCCCAGCAGGCGACGGCTCCGGGCGAAGAGCAGCCGGGCGAAGTCCATCAACACGATGGCGTTGTTCACCACCACACCGATCAGGGAGATGATCCCCAGCATGGTCATCATCACCACGAACTCCATGCGGAAGACCACCAGGCCCAGGAAGACGCCGATGGTGGAGAAGACCACCGTGCTGAGCACCACCGTGGGGTAGCTGATGCTGTTGAACTGGGCCACGATGATGAGGAACACGATGAAGATGGCCACCAGGAAGGCCGTCATCAGGAAGTCCATGTCCTTGGCCTGGTCCTCCTGCTCTCCGGTGAAGCGCATGCCGAAGCGGTCGTCCAGGTGGAAGCCCGAGGCCAGCTCGTCCTTCACCTGCTGCACCACCTGGTTGTTGTTGTACCCGGCGATGACGTTGCTGCTGACGGTGACCACGCGCTTGAGGTCCTTGTGCTTGATGGCGCTGAAGCTGCTGCTGCGCTCGGCGGTGGCCACGGCGCTGATGGGCACTTGGCGGATCTGTCCGGTGAGCATGTCGCGGAAGGTGATCTTCATGTCCATCAACCGCTGGGGGTCGTAGCGATACTCGTCCTTCAGCCGTACGTTGATCTCGTAGTCGTCGTCGTCGCCATCGATGCGGTAGGTGCTCACCTCCTTGCCGAAGAGGGCGGTGCGGATGGCGTCGGCGATGGCGTAGGTGCTCACGTTGAAGAGGCGTGCCTTGGCCCGGTCGATGTGGATGGGCATCTCGGGCTTGGCACGGTCGATGTCGATGCGCAGCGCCTCCACGCCGGGCACGTTGCGCGAGGCGACGAAGGCCTTCAGGCGCTCGGCCTCGGCCAGCAGGCCATCGATGTCGTCGCCGGTGAGCTCGATGTTGACCGGTTTGCCCACGGGCGGGCCGTCCGCGTTCTTCACCACGGACACCAGCACGCCCGGATAGCCCGCCACGCGCTGTTGCAGTTCGGCCAGCACGTCGTTGGTGCTGATGCCGTGGCGGTCCACGTACTTCACGAAGCTGATCTGGATGCGGGCCTTGTGGGGCGTGGCGCTGAGCTCCATCTCGCCGCTGCCGGGGTCGCTGGTGCCGCGGCCCACCTGGGTGATCACCGAGTTGACCACCTTGTTGACGCGCTCGGAGCGCGTGCCGCCGTCGGGCAGGTGCACGGTACGCTCCTCGGTGTACGCCGGTCCGTCGATCACGGCCATCACCTGGGCCTCCACGATGCGGGCCACGCTGTCGGTCTTCAGGATGTCGGTGCCGATGGGTGCCTCGATGAACACGTTGATGTACTGGGGCTCGTTCACCGGGAAGAAGAGCGTTTTCGGCGGGGCGATGCCGATGAGCAGGAAGGCGGCGAACAGCAGGCCGATGGTGCCCAGGAAGAAGGTGCGCGGGTGGCGCCTGGCCAGGGCGTAGCGCAGCAGGCGCTCGTAGCGGTCCTCCAGGCGGGGCAGCCAGCTGGTCTGGAACCAGTCGGTGGCCGGCACGATCCACTTGGTGAAGGCGAGCGCCAGTACGCCGAGGAAGAGGGCCAGGGTGCCCAGGCCGAAGATGGCGTTCACGCCTGTGCCCAGGCCCAGGGCGGCCAGGCCGGTGCCGACGGCCATCAGGATGCCGGCGGTGCGCCAGGTGCGGCGCATGCTGGGCGGCGCCTCGTTGACGCGCATGAACTTGGAGGCCAGGGCGGGGTTCACCACCAGGGCCACGAACAGCGAGCTGCCCAGGGCGATCATGAAGGTGATGGGCATCCACTTCATGAAGGCCCCCATGATGCCGGGCCAGAAGAGCAGGGGCACGAAGACCATCACGGTGGCCAGGGTGGCGGTGCTGATCGGCAGGGTCACCTCCCCGACCGCCAGCCGCGTGGCCTTCAGCGGTGGCTCGCCGTTGCTCATGTGGCGGTAGATGTTCTCGACGATCACGATGCCGTCGTCCACCAGGCGGCCCAGGGCCAGGATCAGGGAGAAGAGCACCATGATGTTCAGCGTGACGCCGAAGGCGTTCAGCACGGTGAAGGAGATGAACATGCTCATGGGGATGGCGAGCCCCACGAAGACCGCATTGCGCAGGCCCAGGAAGAGCATCAGCACACCCACCACCAGGATCACGCCGAGCACGATGTGGTTCATCAGCTCGTCCACGCTGGCGCGCGTCTGGTCGCTCTGGTCGCCGGTCTTGGTGATCACCAGGTCCGCGGGCAGGACACGGCCGTGGTCCTCGGCGATGATGGCGTTGATCTTGTCGCTGGCGGTGAGCAGGTTCTCGCCGGCGCGTTTGATCACGTCGAGCATCACCACGGGTTTGCCGTACTCGCGGGCGAAGCTCTCCGCCTCCTTGTAGGTGAAGGCCACGTCGGCGATGTCGCCCAGCCGCACCTCGCGCCTGAACTCGTTCTTCACCACGATGTCGCGCACCTGTTCGGCGTCCTTGAACTCCCCGATCACGCGCACGGCGCGGCGCTGGTCGCCCACCAGCAGTTCGCCCCCGCTCAGGGTGAGGTTCTCCATCTGCAGGGCCATGGCCACATCGTTGAACCCAAGCTCCAGGGCCTCCATGCGGGGCAGGTCCAGGCTCACCCGCATCTCGCGCTCGGGCACCCCGCGGATCTCCACCTTGTTGATCTCCGGCAGGTTCTCGATACGGTCCTCCAGGTGCCTGGCGTAACTGTGCAGCTGGTCGAGCGGATAGTCGCCACTGATGTTGATGTTCATCACCGGCATCAGCTCGCTGAAGTTCATCTCGAACACGTTGGGCTCGGCGGGCAGGTCGCGCGGGAAGTCGGCGTCGCCGCGGGCCTTGTCCACCGCATCCTTCACCTTGCGCAGGGCCTCGGTGGGGGTGATGTTGTAGTTGAACTTCACGTTGATGCCCGAGTAGTTGGGCACGCTGGTGCTCTTGATCTCGTCCACCCCGCTGATGGTGTTGATCTCCTTCTCCAGCGGCTTGGTGATGAGCTTCTCGATGTCCACCACCGAGCTGCTGTTGTAGGCCGTGCCCACGAACACCTCCGGGGTGACGACCTCGGGGAAGCTCTCCTTGGGCATCACGATGTAGGAGTAGATGCCCACGATGCAGATGAGCAACGTGAGGACGATGACCGTGGTGCGGTTGTTGACGGCCCATGTGGTGATGGCGAACTGGCGTTCGGGGCCGTGGAGGTCCTTCTCGATGTCGTGTGCGCTCATGTTGGAATGCTTTTCACCACAGCGGCCCGGGGCACACGGGGAGATGCGACCCTGCGCTCCGTCCGGCTCCCTGCCTCATCCTGTGGTTCTTCACTGTGTACCGTGCCGCCGTGGTGGTGGATGAGCCTCCTCAGTTCGCCACGCGCACCGCCTGACCGTTGCTCACGTTGCGCGCGCCCTCGGTGACCACCCGCACACCATCGCGCAGCGCGCCTGCGGTGAGGGGCTCGATGCAGACCCGGCCTTTGTACTCGCTGGTGCGTCGCACGGGCAGCTTGGCGGCGCGGGCCTCGTCGCCGTTCCCGGGCTCCAGGACGAAGACATAGGCCTGTCCGTTCAGGTCCTCGAGCACGGCGGCGGCGGGCACCACGATGGCGCTGTCGATGCTGAGGTCCAGCACGCTGATGTCGCTGAGCAGGTTGGGATGGATGTAGGCGCCGCCGTCGGGCACATGCACCACGAGCTTGAAGGTGCGGTTGGCCGGATCGATGTAGGCGCCGGTGTGGCCCACGCGGGCCTCGAGCACGGTGTCCAGGGCGGGGAAGGACACCCGGACGGGCGCTCCCTTGCGGATGCGGCCGAGGTAGCTCTCGGGCATGTCGGCCTCGAGCTGGGCGCCGCTAAGGTCCACCACGCGGGCGGCGGGCAGCTGCGGCGCGGCCAGGTCGCCCACCCGCACCACGATGTCGTCCACCACACCATCGAAGGGGGCGGTGATGTTGCTCAGGCGCTGCTGCTCCTCGAGGGTCTCCAAGCCGGCCTTGGCCTGTTCCATCTGGGCCTTGGCCTGCAGCCACTGCATCTCGCTGCCGATCTGCTGCTTCCAGAGGCGGTCCTGCTTCTCGAAGGCGGTGCGGGCCAGTTCGTAGCCGGTGCGGGCCTGGGCGATCTGCTCGCGCACGATGTCGTTGTCCAGGCTCACCAGCAGCTGTCCCTGGCGCACCCGGTCGCCCACGGCGGCGTGCAGGGCGCGCACCCGGCCGCCGGTCAGGGGATGCAGGTCCGCGGCGCGGTCGGCCTTCACGCTGCCGTGCACGTCCACATAGTGGTCGAAGCGCCCGATGCGCACGGGCATGGCCTTCACCAGGGGCAGGTTGCGGCGGTTGATGGTGTCGTGCTCGGCGAGCCATTCCTCGATCTCGCGGATGCGCAGACCGAGGGCATCGTACGCGGCCTTCAGCGAATCGCGTTCGGTGCGTTTGCGGCCCAGCTCGCCAGTGGCCGGGGCGGCACCGCAGGCGGCCATCAGGGCCGCCATCGTCATCAGCACGATCGTCTTTCTCATGGGGGTGGGGGCCCGCGGGGGCGGAGCGGTATTGCGGTTCAGTAGAGGTCAAGGCTGCGGCGCAGGTCCACGCGCGCCATCAGCAGTTCGGCCAGTCGTTGCACGTAGAGCTGCTGGGCCTGCAGGTACTGGCCCTGGTCCTGGTTGAGCTCGAAGCTGCTGGCCAGGCCGTTGGTGAACTTGATGCTGGTGCGTTCGAAGATGCGCCGGGCCAGGTCCAGGCTGGCCTGTTCGCTGCGGTAGCTCTCCTCGGCCGCCAGGGCCTTTTCGTGGCGTTCGGCCGCCTCGGCCAGCAGGCGCTGCTCGGTGGCCTGCAGGTTCACGCGGGTCTGGTCCAGGGTGATCGTGGCCTGCTTCACGCGGTTGGCCCGCATGCCGCTGCTCCAGATGGGCACCGTGAGGTTCACGCCCCAGAGGGTCGCCGGGAACCAGTCGGTCTCCACGGGCCCGCCGGTGCCGAAGCTCTGGCGCTGGTGGCTGATGAAGCCGTGCAGCTTGGGGAGGTAGCCGGCCTTCTGGTTGCGCACGTCCATCGTCTGCAGGCGCACCAGGGTGCTGGCCAGCTGGTGATCGATGTGGTTGCCGAGGTCGATGGCCCGGGTCACCAGGTTCTTCTCCTCGGGGTCGTCCACGATGTTGCGCAGCTCGTCGGTGAGCTCCAACGGGGTGTCGGCAGCCACGCCCAGCACCAGGCGCAGGTAGGCCAGGGCCACCTTCTCCTGCTGGGCGAAGCTGCGGGCGCGGTCCTGTGCGCTCGCCCGTGCGATGGCCAGGCGGTCCGTATCGGTGCTCTCCATGAAGCCCACCTGCACCATGCCCTCGGCCTCGCGCAGGCTCTTGTCCAGCACCGGCACGGCCTCGGCGGCCAGCCGGGCGCCCTCGCGGGCCGCCAGCACGCCCAGATAGGCCTTGGCGGCCTGGGCCATGGCATCGGCGCGGGCCTTCTCCAGCTCCTGCTCGCTCTGCATCTTCAGCTCGCGGGTGGCCTCCAGCCCCACCAGATAGCTGCCGTCGAAGAGCAGCTGGCTCAGCTGGGCGGCGCCGGTCACGGTCCAGGGCACGCCGAACTGCACTTCCAGGAACTCGGGCTCGCCACCGAAGAAGTTGGGCACCACGCTGGTGGGCACGTCGACGTAGTTGTTCAGGCCGCCGGTGACCTCCACCTGGGGCAGGCCGATGGCCAGCACCTCGCGTACCCGGGCACGGGCCTTCTCCGCGGCCAGCTCGCTGTTGCGCACGGCATAGCTCTGGCGGGCGGCCAGGTCCAGGGCCTGGTCCAGGCTCAGGGCCATGGGGCCTTGGGCGGCGGCGGTCAGCGCGCAGGCCAGGATCGCGAGGGTGGGCAGGGTTCTCATCAGGCTTGCTGGTTCTTGGCTTTCTTCTCCAGGTAGGCGATCCCCTTCCTGCTGGCGATCCCGCGGATATGGTAGTCCAGGTGCTTCCACAGCACGTCGGACATGCTGAAGCGATCGGCCGGGAAGACCTGCCCGTCCCAGGTGCTGTCCATGCGGGCCAGGTAGAGGCGGGTGATCACCTCCACGTCCAGGTCCTCCCGGTACAGGCCTTCCTTGATCCCCTTGGTCAGGTTGGCGCTGATGCAGCCATGCACCACCCGCTTCTCACAGGAGTCCATGATGGCCCACGCCTTGGGGTGGTACTTCTGCAGGTCGAACTGCACGCTGGGGTGCATGCCGCCCACCTGGGCCACCAGGAAGCGGGTGATCTCCATGTGCTCCTCGATGGCGTTGAGCCCCTTGGCGCAGATCGCATCGATGCTGCTGCGATGATGGCCGCACACGGCGCTCACCACCTGCTCCACCAGGTCGTTCTTGTCGGAGAAGTGCTCGTAGAGCGTCTTCTTGCTGACGCGGAGCTGGGTGGCCACCTCGTCCATCGTCATGCTCTTGATGCCCAGGCGCATGAACAGCTTGAGGGCCTGTTCGAGGAGTTCGCGCTTCTTGGCGTCCATGAGGGAGGTGGGGCGGAAAGGGCCGCAAACGTAGTGAACAGCGGAACCGTTTTGCAACACGTTTTGTTTCCAGTGTGATGGACGGTTGATGAACAGGGATGAACGGCTCATGGGCCACCACGGCCGGGTGCCGGACCGTATGTTGCCGGCGGCCAGAGGCTGGAGGCCGGTGGCCGGCAGCTGGCGGCCGGGATCCGGAGGCCGTCGGCCAAAGGCCGCTTGCACCCGCCTTCGTTCCTTTGCGGCCCCGTCCGCCCATGGAACCCACCCTCATCAAGTCCGTCCTCGACGACACCGCCCTCACCGCCACCACCGTCACCGTGGCCGGCTGGGTGCGCACCTTCCGCAACGACCGCTTCATCGCGCTCAACGACGGCAGCACCATCCACAACCTGGCGTGATCGACCAGGAGAAGGTGGACGCGGCCACACCTTCCCGCTTCACCACCAGCGCCTCGGTGCGCTGCACCGGCACCATCGTGGAAAGCCAGGGCAGCGGCCAGCGCGTGGAGATGCAGGTGGCCTCCGTGGAGGTGCTCGGCGACAGCGACCCGAACGCCTACCCCATCCAGCCGAAGAAGCACAGCCTGGAGTTCCTCCGCGAGAACGCCCACCTGCGCTTCCGCACCAACACCTACAGCGCCATCTTCCGCATCCGCCACCAGGTGAGCTTCGGCATACACGAGTACTTCGACCAGCAGGGCTACAATTATTTCCACAGCCCCATCATCACCGCCAGCGATGCGGAAGGCGCCGATGCCCCCCAGGGGGGCGACCCCGCATTCCGGTGTGTCGGCGACCCAAGAGAGGTGCCTCAGTCGGGTGATCCCGCCTGTCGAAATGGAATGAGCGCTCTTCGCGGAAGGCAGGCCCTCCGCTCAAGGCTGCAGCCGCGAAAACATACCTGGATCGACATAATGTGGATGTCGCGCAATTGCCGCGAGCTACTGCTTCAGCACCCTGAGAACCAAGGCAGGACCATCGTCTGCCACCACCCGCAGGAAGTAGACACCGTTGCCGCCCTCGATGGTGATGGGAAGCAGGTTCGTCGGTCCGGAGCTTAGCTGTTGCACCGTGCGTCCGGTCGCATCGCTGATCACAACCATTACGCGCTGCCGGGGTAAGCCGAGGTCCACGGAGAGCTCCCCGCGCGTGGGATTGGGCCGGACGGTGATGGCGGTCGGTGCAGCGGAGCCCGGCACATCCTGGATGATCACCGTATGGCAGGACGAGGTGTCAGCGAAACAGAAGGCGACGGAGATCATGAGGGCATAGCTGCCGCTCACGGTCGGGGTGAAGCTCTGGGAATGCTCACCCGGGACCCAGGCGAACCCGTTGTTGCAGTCGAGCCAGATGTAATCCACATTGGTGGCCACTGCCGTGAGCGTGTTTCCGTTCTCGATCACCGTGGTATCGTGGCTGGAGAATGAAAGGTCGGTCGTGATGATGCTGTCGCACCCGGCGGTGTTCGGGATGGTGTCGAAGTAGATACCGGGCTGGGTGTACACATTGCCTGAAGGGGAGATGTACTCCGTCTGGCAGATGGTGAGCGTGATCGAACTGGAGCTCTGCTGACACATCTTGTGCACGTACCCGTTGTCCAGCAGTTCAGCGGTGAGCGGATATAATCCCGCCTGTGGATCGAAATCCACCGTTGAGCGGAAGTGGCCGGCGGAATGCACACTGCCGAGGGCATCCACAGCGATGCCGTAGCCTTTCGCACCCCAGACGCCTTCGAGATCAACCGCCCAAATGAGGTCACCGGCCGGGCTCAGTTTGTTGATGTACGGTACTTCGAAGTTGGTGCCGGCATCCAGTGTGAACACATTCGGGCCGGGATCCATGTCGACGGCGACCATGTAGAAGCCGGTACTGTAAATGTTCCCATCGTCATCCGTGGCGATCCCGGCACCTCTGGCGGATTGAACCGCGTTGAATTGCCGAACCCATTGCAGGCCGCCGTTCGCATCGAACTTCACCATGAACGCGTCGTTGGAGGTGGCGGTCAGAGGAACGCCGCTGAAATCGATGTCGAAGTTGAAATTGCCCGTACTGATCACATTTCCGGAATTGTCCAGGCAGAGGTCATCCACAAGAACGTTCCCGAAAGTGCCGTGGTAGGTCCGTACCCAGTTGAACGCGCCACCGGGTCCCCATTTCAGCACATATCCGTCGAAACCTTGGAGGGAGTTCTCCTCATGAACGCCAATGGTCGGGTCGAAATCCGATATGCTCGAGAAATGGCCGCACAGATAGATGTTGCCCGCACCATCGAGTTTCACGGCATCGGCGGTGCTGAAGGAAAAGCCGTCGATATGCCCGCCCCAGATGCCATCGCCGGTGGCGGCATCGAAGGTGACCACATACGCTTGGTAAACGGCGTAACCATTTCCCACCATGACCGCATTCCCGGGACTGGTGTACAAGGTATCCGCGAACGATCCGGATACCGCAACGGTGGTTCCAGCAGGGTCGATGGCCAAATCGTAACCATATGCGTTGCCAGAGGTGATGTCCGCTGGATCACTGCCGAGTTTGCGTGCCCATTCCAATTCTCCGTTGCCGTCCAATTTGCAGAGGAAGCCAGCGTATGGCACGCCGCCGTTGATCGTGTTCGCGGACAAATTGAATGACCCCGGCCCGGGATCGAAATCCACGACGTCGAGGAATTGACCGGTGACATAAACGCTGCCGGCCGGGTCCGTCGTGATGCCAAGTCCGTCCTCGTCCTGCGGCCCGCTCAGTTGAGCGGCCCATTGGAAGTCCCCGTGCGCGTCCAGTTTGCACACGAAAATGTCCGACAGCCCCATGGCTGTGAGGTTGGCCGTGTTCGGCCCCGGGTCGAAGTCGATGGTGCCGAAGAAATGGCCGGTGGTGAACGTGTTGCCGGAGTTGTCCAAGGCCATGTCGAACACCATGATCTCGTCAGAACTGGTGAACTGTTTCGCCCAAGTGAGTTCTTGGGCGTTCGTGGTCCCCATGGAGGTGCCCAGGATGGCCATCAGATGAAAGAAGGACCGGAGGGGATCGGTGCGCATGGTGGTGCGGTTTGGTCCCAGCTAAGGTAGCTGTCAACGGGGATCCTTTGCTGCGGCTTGGACTGGTGACTGTCAGCCACGTAGCTGATCACCGGGCGAGCGTGACCGAAGGCTGGGCCGGGAAGGGTGTGGGGAAAGGCTGTGCCAGCCAGCATTCCCGCCGGTCCCTCGACCAGCGCTGCGTGGAAGCAGGAGTGGCCACCATTCCACCAAGACGGTCCATACTCCATTGGGTCCAGGACATCGCGGGTCCTTCGTCGTTCACGACTGTGCACCACGAGCACCTGTTTCTGCGCGAGTTGCCCGGCGATGACCTCCATCACTTCGCCCCGGCCGCTGTCCATCACCAATGGAGCGGAAGCGATCGCGGGGATCACCTGTTCGTGGCGCTGCACCGCCGCAGGTTGTACGTCGGCAACCACGGCCATCGGGCGCGCTACAACGCACGGCTCCGTCCAACACGGGTTGGCCGGCGGTGGCCAGGGCGGTCGTCGCATCCACCTCCAGGCCATAGGGGATCGGCTCAGGTGGGAGCACATAGTTGAATATGCCGCCCATGATGATGCGGTCATCCACGGTGTCCTCCATCACGCAGAAACCTTCTCCGGCGAGCTGCCAAAAGGTGCTATCGAGGGTGAGGTTCTGCGCGTGTGCCGAGCAAGCAAGAACAAGGCATGTCCAGAAGAGCAGCATCCGATGAAGTGGCATGATGATGTCGTTGATGCGCCAAAGCTCAGGGGTGGGTGGAGCAAGTGGAATAACCCTTTCGGGTTAAGCCAGCCGCATCACCCTTGCAGGTTATTTTCCGTGCGAACAACTCCGCGCACCTTTGCCGCATGCCGTCGATCCGCTTCCTTCTCCTGGGGGTCTGCTGTGGGCTCGCATGCATGGTCGCCGGGCAAAGCGCCATCATCCGCGGGCTGAAGAGCGAATTGGCAAAGGATGACCTGAGCCCGCACGAGCGCGCCCGCAAGCTCGAGCGCCTCTCGTGGTACCAGTGCGGCTCCGATCCCATGAGCGCCATGGAAGCCGCGGAGGAGGCCATCACATTTGCCCAGCGCGTGGATGATCCATCGCTCCTCGGCAGCGCCATCGTGCGCAGGGTCGCGGCGAAGCAGACCGCTGGAGACCGCGGCGGGGATGCGGAAGAGCTGAACAGAGCCGTGGAATTACTGAAGGAACACGGGCCGGAACGCGACCTCGGATACGCCTATTGGTGCCTGTTCATGGACCTGGCCGAGAGGGCTGGTCATGACAGCATTCGTACCGTTTACAATATTGATCCGGCATCGAAGTAGCGGACGATCGGCACGATCTGTGGATCTTGCCATGGTATGAGGGAGAATGATTCAAGGAAACTGACGATGCCCGCGCT
>JACTMO010000081.1 GCA_014584605.1 Bacteroidota bacterium
CGAATTGGTTCACCTGCCGCCCCGCTCAGTTCCCTGTTGAGATCGTGGCTTGCGGTAAGTATCGGCATACCCACCGGGGGCAAGTCTAGAGTCACGCGGAATGCAGGATCAGCGACAGACCACAAAACGCTGGAAATACAAGGTGCCGCCAACATTAGCGGTGGCTACATACAAGCCATCCATGAGCGCAGTGCCGGTCACTTCCCGGCCCCCGACATCGCGAATGCGAACATCTCGAATCGGCAGGCTTGACGAAACCACGAGCGTTCCACTGGCGGGGTCGAAATGAAAAGGAGGTGCTACATGAACATCAGCCACAGAGGTGGTGATCCAGTTGACGGAGATCGCTAGTTGCTGGATGCTCACACCGCAAGGACCGTTGTTACAGTACCACTCGAACACATTCTCCCCGATACCCAGGTCCGATGCATAGGTGGTGTACGCGTTCGGCTGCCAGATGGTGGCCGTTCCCATAACCAAGGACCAGTTGCAGAACTGCGGATATGAGTATGGGCTTGCGAAAAGCATGAGAGCGAACGGTGGGCCGGTGATAGCGGTATCGCCCATGGTATAGACCGACGTAACGGATGGGTCATAAGCCACGATCAGCACCGTATCGGTCGTTGTGGTCACACCGTCGGTCACCGACCAAACGAACTCGTTATTGCCATAGGTAAGACCTGTGACCTGTGAACTGCCAACAGAAGGGTTCACGAATACGCCAGAGCCTGAGTTTAGGCTCCAGATCCCAGTGAACCCCATGCCAGGAGAGCTGCCTTGCATGTAAGCCGAGTCCCCACACACCCATTGGTCCGGTCCAGCATCAGCGACTTGCGCATTCACGCGCAAGGCAAACCCTAGCGTGGCCACCAGAACGAGCAGTAGTTTCATGAAGGCGCTGATGCTGGTAAATGTCTGAAGACCTCTCAAAGAAACCACTTCGAACATCCTGTGTGATCCAACAATAGCAGGTTCAGATCGGGCTGGATCCCCCTGCACTCTCCGCGTCCTTGTGGTTCGACTGAGGATCCGCAGGCATTCTGATCAGCCCTTCTTCCTCTTCGCCGCACTAACGAAGGGCATCGTCGCCGACTGCTTCATCCAGGCCGCCAACTGCTTTTCGTCGAGGTCGGCCATGCACTTCGGCTCTCTCCGCTCGTGACCTTACACATTGTTCAGGAAGTTACCCGGGTATGCGGCTTCAGGTCCATGCCAGCAGACGAGCATCGGTCATCGCTTGTTCCGTTCCATCGGACCATGGCTCACGACCAGGAGATGCCCCCGGCACGGGCCTGTGATCAAGTACTCGGTCGGCATCGCTCACACCATCCTCAATCTTCCTCCCCAGAACCGTTCCTCCAGCCAGATCTTGAACAGCGGATCGATCCACTCGGTTTTCGGCCCCACGAAGTCGAGCACCTCCTTGTTCTCCAGGCCCAGGGTCATGCGTTTCACGTGGGCGCTGGACCCGAGCTGGAAGCGACGGATGGTTTCCATGGTGGTGAAGCGGGTGACCCCGTTGAGCAGGGCGCGCAGGTAGTTGAGCTGCGGGGTCGTTAGCTCGTCCACCAGCCGGTGGTACAAGGCGTCGTGCTGGTTGAGCAGGTCCTGCAAGGCCGCGTTCACGGTCTCTTCGGTGCATCTGCGTCCATCGGTGCGCAACCATGCTGCATGACCGAGCAGTTGCACGTGGTACGAGTGATCCTGCATGCGCTCGCAGATGTGCTCGCACACGCTTGGCGCGATGCTGATACCTTGTTTTGCGAACCGCTTCTGGATGAAGGGCAGCCAGTCCTTGCGTGCGATCTTGTCCAGGAACAGGATGTCACCGAAGCGGTAGAACGGCATGCTCTGCTTGTTGAAGAGGTCCATCATCATGTGGCGCTTGCTTCCGTAGATGGCATGGCACACGGCCTTGTGGTGCTGCCACGAGGCGCGCAGTATCTTTTGGAAGCCCACGGGATCGGGCAGCATGGCGATGTTCTGGAACTCATCGATGCAGAGCACCAGGCGCACACCCTTGGCGCGAGCCATGCGCTCGGGCAGGTCAAGCAGGTCCTGCAGGGTGCGTGTGCCTTCGGGCAGGTTCAGTTTCAGGCTGAATTCGCTCTGCGGATCGGGGCCGAAGGAGAGTTCCGGTACAAAACCACGGATGAAGGTCTTCACATCGTTCAATCGCTCAGCCATGGTCTTCCCGAGCGCCTTTATCACCGCCTCGGTGGTGCGCTCCAGGAATTCCTGTTCGGTGCGCACATGGAAGAGGTCCACGAAGGCGAAGCGCACATCCTTGTCGCGCTGCATATCGAGCGCCACCTGCCTGATGAGCGATGATTTGCCCCAGCGCCTCGGACTGATGAGGATGGTGTTCACGCCGGAGCGGAAGTTGGCACGCAGTCGCTTGCGCGGCCCTTCGCGGTCCACGAAGGAGTCGCCGGAGACCACGGTGCCGATGAGGAACGGGGAGTCTTTCTCGTCCATGGCACCAATGTAACACAAATGTTTGTAACAACGATGTTACAAACACGGATGTTATCGGTTCTGCATCTGCCCCGGAAGCTGCCCGATCGTTAGCGTGGATGGACTCGTGCATGCGGGCAGGGCCGTTCATGGTCTTCTTCATTTCCCGAGAGGCCATTGCATCCTGCTTTCCTGCCCCGCAGCCAAGGATCTGCCGCATGCCGGGCCCGGGACAAAGTCGGATACCGCTCCATCGGTTTCATAAAGCAACCGACGAACAGCACCATCGTCATGGGTACAAAGGAGTAACATCGGATGGTACGCTCGATCCTTTTCGTATTTCTTGCCTGCCTTGTGGGCCACCGGACGCTATCACAAACGACATGTTTGAGCTTTACAGGCCATCCGTTCGGGTCCTGTGCCCTCGGCAACATCGCCTTGTCGACCTGCCCGCCGGGTATTGATTTCGTCGTCTGGTCCAACGGATGGCAGGGGATGTGGGTGCAAGACCTGCCCATAGGCGACCATTCCTACCAGGCCTATGACAATGGGCTGGTGGTGGCGGCCGACACGCTGCAGGTGCAGCAGCTTGAATGGTCGATCGTCTTCGTGATGGCCTATCCGCAGGGCGGGGGATACGTAATATCCGGTTGGGCGCAGGTGCCCTGGTGCAACACCTCCGCCTTCAACACTCCCTGCTGCATTCCCGATCCGGCGCTCACATACGTGCGGTTGGTGCAGGACGGCGTGACGGAGATGACCACTGCGCCATGCATCAATTGCGACATGGTGACCTGTTCGGGCACCACCTTCATGTTCTGGAACGTGCCGGGCGGGCATACTTACCAGGTCCGGTTGTACGATCCGACATGCGGCCAGGTGATCACGGACACGACCACCGTCGAAGTGCCGCTCAGCACCGGCATCAACGCGTTCGGTGACGGAAGCAAGGATGCGGTGATCGTGTCGAACGGGGAGACGCTGATGATCGCGGATGCGACCGCCGCAGGGAACATCGGATTCTTCGATGGCCTGGGGCGTCGGATCGACCTGCCCATGAGCGCACCGGGAACGTACCTGCTTGGACAGTTGTCTCCCGGTTGTTATTTCGCGCGCATGGGCACGAGCACTGCCATGCGAACGCATCGGTTCCTGCGGTAGCCCTCCAAGCCCGATCGTCCGTCGCTGAGCGCATGCCCGCGCTCATCCTTGCGCCTTGTGTGACATCAATTATTCAACAAGAGTGTAGCAATCACGGATGTCACTGATGGGATGCGGCCTCCAGGTGCCGTTGCATTGCTTTCGATAGCTCTGTTGCCGCCTCTTCGTGCACGAAGTGCCCGGCACTGGCGAACTTCTCCACCTGCGCATGCGGCAGGGCCTCTTTCCATCGTTCAAGCAGGTCGGTAGGGAAGAAGCGGTCCTTCATGCCCCAGCACAGCAGGGTGGGGATGGCGCTCAGGCGATCGACCTTGCTCCATTGGGTGTTCCAGAAAGGCCCGGCGTTGGCGATCTCCTGCACGCAGGCGAAGGTGGCCGTGCGCGAGGAAGCATCGGGCAGGACGTTCTTGTAGTGCGCGTGCAGCGCCTTCGTCAGCTTCGACCGGTCGCCGTAAGCGCTGGGCATCATCACGTTCACGCTGAATCCGAAGCGCAGGTACAGGAGCCTGCCAATCCATGAGTTCATGATCGCGCTCGGACGGCTGAAGCGCTTGTCCGGCATCAGGTCCCACATCCAGGTGTTGTAGAGCACGAGGCCCTTCACGTTCTGTGGATGTTTCAAGGCGTGCGGCAGGCCGATACCGCCGCCGAAGTCGGTGGCCACCAGGGTGAGGTCCTTCAGTCCAAGATGGTCGATGAAGGCTTGGAGCCGCCGGGCATGCGCTTCGACGGTGTAGTCCGCGTTCGCCGGCTTGTCGCTGAGCCCGAAGCCCAGGTGGTCGAGGGCGATGTAGCGGTGCGTGGGCCGGAAGGCCTTGATCAGATGCCGGAAGCCGAAGCTCCAGTCCGGGGTGCCGTGCACGAAGAGCATGACCGGACCCGCGCCTTCGTCCACGTAATGGATGCGGCCATCGGGGTGAACGAACGTGCGACCGGTGAACGGGTATTCATTCCGGTCCAACCAAGCGGGATGGGAGATCATGGCCCAAAGCTCCTAAGGACCCGAGCCGCAATTCTTGGTACGGACCAACTTCTCAGATGCGCACGCGGTTGTACAGCTTGCTGAGGTTGGTCGGGTGGATGCCCAGGTAACTTGCGATGAGCTTGTGCGGCACGAGCTGGAACAGGTGTGCGCTCTGTGCGGCGAACTGGCGGAAGCGTTCCTCGGCGCTGGTACTAACCTGACGGTAACGGCCTTGGACGGCAGCGATGAGCATCCGCTCCGCCACTTTGCGGAAAAGGCGCTCGATCGAGGGATGGGCGTCGTAGAGGTGCTGGAGGTCCGCATGGGCGAGGGCCAGCATGCGCGTGTCGCTGATGGCCTCCAGGATGTACGTGCTCGGATCTTGTGATAGGAAGGACTCCGGGATGCCGCTGATGCCGACCGGGTAGGTGAAGGCTATCACATAGGGCTTGTCGTCCTTGAGGAAGTAGCTGTACTGAACCCCTTCGAGCACAAAGAGCAGGTCGCGCTGCACATCGCCCACCCCTGTGATCACCGCACCTTTGGGCCAGCGCCTTTCCCGCAGGCGTGCGGTGAGTTCCTGCCAGGCGCTTTCGGCCATGGGATGGATGCCATCCAAGCAAGCTCGTACGCGAAGGTGATCCCCGGGCATGCTCATGTTCCGGCACGAAGTTGCTCATGGGCGCGCGGCCCGAGGTTGCACGCCAGGTCGATCACGTTCAGGCGGGGCTGGAAGCCGTGCCGGTCCGCGAAGATCTGGGCGTACGGCGGCACGGGCGTGACCTCCGGCGGAAGCGGTTTCTTGGGGTGGAAGCCCGCGCGCAGATCGACGATGGGGAATCGTTCTTCGGCCGGTGTCAGGTGGTCCACAGGCCCGACGCCTCCCTTGCCCATGCGGATCTCCGGACCTTCCACATAGCGCTCGGACACGAAGACCTCGGTGGTGAGCCTGAGCCAGCGCATGGCCAGGTGGATCGTGGCGAGCTGCAGGTCCACCAGGCGTTCGTACTTGTTCAGCAACGCCGCCTCGATATCGTCGATGCAGTGGATGAACCAGGGCGTTTGCCCGTACGCGCTGCGGATGGCGTGCAGGTGCTGCCGCGGCCAGGCCTCCGCGTAGGAGAGCCGCACCGAGCGCATGGGCATCTTACGCCCATGATCGTGCACCACCTGGAGGCTGAGGTCCTGTCGGCCGTTGGGGCCCACGATGCCGGTGCGCGTGCGGTAGCTCTGCCGTACGTAATGCTCACCCACGTCGATGATGACGCGCGGATGCCGTGCCAGCAGGCGGTAGTGCTCCACGCTGCCGAAGTAGAAGGCGGAAAGGAGCGGGACCATCGTGACGCGAAGATGCGACGTACGTTGCGGTGGAACCGGATAGCTTCGCGGGCATGAAAGGGGAACCGCTCGCATGGTCCAGCCTGTTGCTGCTCGCTGCCTGTTCAAGCCCGGCGCCGAAAGAGCCGTTGCCCACCGCCGATACCACCGCAAGGGTGGTCGCCCCGCCGGAAGTGCCCGCCAGCTGGGCTGGCTACTACACCGATACGCTGCCCTGCGCGGATTGCCCCGGCATCCTCACCGACCTCTGGGTGCGCAGCGACAGCACGTTCATCCTTCAGGAACGTTACCTCGGGCGTGACTCGGTACCGTATGGCACCATCGGCCAGTGGCACGTGGTGAACGGGCTGATCACCATCGGTTACACGGGCGACAAGCCGTATTTCTATCGGTACGTCAAGGATGGGCTGCTGCTGGTGGACGAGATGGGCGAAGCCGCTGAGAGCGGGTTGGACTATTCGCTCGACAAGCTGGCCGACGAGCTCGGCGATGCCATACCGCGGATGCGCCTGTTGGGCACCTTCACCTACATGGCCGACGCGCAGAGCTTCCAGCCCTGTGGTGCGAAGTTCAGCTGGCCGTGCGCCGCCGGCATGGACATGGGCGAGGAGGAGGGGGAGCCGCTCATCGCCTTCACGAACGCCGACCTGCAGAAAGCCTATCGCAAGGCCGTGAAACAGGCGGGCGATCCATGGGTGGTGGAGACCATCTGCACCATGGGCATGGGGCCGGCCGCGGAAGGCGATGGTGCCGACGAGTATGTGTACATCGAGCAGGTGCGGCGCGCCGTGGGCCGATGCCCCTGATCACCGCCTCGGTGGTGCGTTCAAGGAAGTCCTGTTCGGTGCGCACATGGAAGAGGTCCACGAAGGCGAACCGTACCTGCCTGTCGTGCGACATGTCCTCGGCCACCTGCTTGATCAGCGAGCTCTTCCCCCACCGGCGCGGGCTGATGATGATGGTGTTGATGCCCGACCGGAAATTGGTGCGCAGGTGTTTTCGCTGTTGCGCCCGGTCCACGAAGGACTCTCCGGAAACGACCGTGCCGATATGGAAGGGGGGGCTTTCTTCGTTCATGGGACCAATGTAACACGTTAGTTAGTAACTAACATGTTGCAAACACGGGCGTTGCATCCGTGGGTCGTTCCGGTGGGCGCTCCGTCCTCCGGTCCAAGGAGTGCGGCTGCCGGTGCGATGCCGTTCCGGGCTTCGGTCAATTGAAATGCTGCCGCAGGAAGCGCAGCATGTTGCCGAAAAAGAAGCGATGCAGTTTCTCCTCCACGTCGCCGATGGCGATGCCCGCCCGTTGTGCCATGGGCGGTAGTGCGGCGGCCATGGCGCGCACCAGTTCGCCCATGCTTTCGGCGGTGGGAGCCGGGTTCACCGCGTTGATGAGCCCGTCGTAGTCGGAGCCCAGGCACACGTGGTCCCAGGGATCGGCATTGGGCGCGTGCGTGCCGATCCTCACCACATGCAGCAACGTGGCGCACAACTGCTTCACGGTCCGTTCCACGTCCACTTCACCATCCTCCGTTTCGCGGTCGTCGAGGAAGGTCATCTGGTAGCGCGATGGCTTGAAGGCTTCGAGGGGGCTCATGCGCTCCATGGCCACTCTGCCGGAACCAAGGATCCGCTCGTCCAGGGAGAGCCCGATGATCCCTCGTGATGCGATGATCTGATAAATGTCCTCATCGTACAGGTTGATGGACCAGGGGTTGAACTCGCAGCCATCGATCCCCTTCGGCTTGATGTAGCGCACGTTGATGTGCTCCTGGAAGAGCGGCTTGTACCATCCATCCACGTAGCGGAACACCTGTCCCTGCGATATGCCGGTGACGCCGGCGTGGCTGCAGAGGATCGGGATCCGGTCGCCGCCGGGCAGATCCCAGCGCATGCGATAGAAGTCGATGCGCATTTGCAGGCTCATGTGCTTGATGTCGATCAGGATGCGGCGCCGGCCATCGGACGTGTCGAGCGCGCGCGCGATGAGGTCGCGGCCCATCGGCGTGAGCCCGTGGCCGTTCGGGAAGAACTCCTGGTCGCGGATCATCTTCACCCCATAGCAGTGGTTGCCGAAGACGTTGCGTGCCAGGTGGGTGGGGGTGAGGTAGAGCGCGCGCGGACCACCCGGCTGCTTGAACTCGTCCAGGTTGTGGTGGATGGTGTCGAGGCTCACGTCGTCGTCGCCGTTGGCCTGCCTGCCGTAGAAGTTGTGCCCCCCTTCCAGTGCGAGGATCACCTGTACATCGGACGAGTCGGGATCGAATTCGGCGATGGACGACAGCACGCGGGCATGCTGCCCTCCGTTGTTCGGGTCTGTGGGGAAGGCGTTCAAGGCGTTCAGGTCCATGCGCATCAGGTCCACGTACGCGTGCTTTCCGTGCTTGATGTCCTGGATGAAGCGATGGTCGATCTTCTCCGCCAGTGCGGCCACCAGTTGCAGGATGTTGGAGCGGGTGAAGGCGCGTTCGAGCCCGTAGACCGGAGCCACCACCAGGTTCACCCTGCCCGCATGCAACTGCGAAAGGCACGACTGCGACATGAAGACCCTGTCCCGGGTCTTGCCGGGCTCGGCACCGAGCTTCAAGGCATGCCATGCGGAACGCTGTGGATCAAGCCCCCGTCCCTTCATCAGCACGGCCTTGAAGGAGGGATGGCAATGCAGGTCGGCGAAGCGGTCAGGGAGCGGCATAGACGTCGGAGGTGAGGTAGCGTTTCGCGTTGGTGTTCGAGATCTGCTCCCAATCGGCCTGGCCGAGGCGGGCCTGGAAGCGTTCGTACAGCTGCCGCTCGGTGAACGGCTCCTTCAAGGTCATGAAGTGGTCGGTGCCGAAAAGGATGCGCTTCCGCAGTTCGGGATCCTTCAGGTCCTCCTGGATGTTCTTCCAGATGTCGTCGTACGCAAGGGTGTACGAAATGTCGGTGTACACGTTGGGGTGGTCCTTGACGAGCAGTTCATCGCGGATGATCTCGTACCAGCCGGGATGCACGCCGTCTTTCGGAACGCGCATCTCATCGTCGCCGCCGTAATGGGCCAGGCAGAGCTTGAGCCTGGGGAACATGGCCAGTACGGCCAGGTAGTTCACGGGGTCGAGGAAATTGTCGCAGAGGTCCGCGTTCTTCCGCTTGCGGTGGTATCTGTACTGGTCTTCGTTGTGGCGGTCCTTCACGCGCTTCGGTGGGGCCGGGTTGAAGGACACCGGCTGCGCCATGCCCGGGTCCATCGGCTCCTTCACGAAGTACACGCCCGCGCGAGTGCAATGCGACATGATGGGGATCCCGCGCGCCTCGGCCACCTGGTACACCTTTTCCAGGTTCGGGTGGAAAGGGAAGAAGCCGAGCGAGGGATAGAGCTTGATGCCGACGAAGCCGCTGCGCGCCGCGGGATCGAAGGTCCGCTCGACGAGCGCACCCAGTTCCTCGCGCGAAGCCGCGCGGGGATCGATGCACAGGAAGGGCAGGCAGTCATCGGGGTACTTGCGCTTCACCTCCTGCACCAGCCGAAGCTGGGTGTTGAAGTCGGCCGGGGCCTGCCCCGCGGCCATGTGGTCGAAGTTGAGCGTGAGCACGGCGAAAGCGGTCCCCTCCGGATAGTGCGAAGCGAGGCCTTCGTACACCTCGCTCATGCTCTTGCTGGTGCCCACCTGCACCAGGGCGGCATATTTCTTCGTGAAGGGCAGGTGGTCGATCAACCAGTTCAGCGGACGGCGCAGCCACTTCACGCGCAGCAACCGGCCGACGATCTGGGCGCCCACCCGACCGATGAAGTTGGACAGGAACCCGTTGGGCGCGCAGGCGAAGTTGAAGATGTGCGTATGGCAGTTGTAAATGCGCATGGGGTGCCGGCGAAGGGGTTCAGGACGACTTGCCCGCACTGCGCATGTTCACCAGCTTCTTCAACACATCGAACCAGAACGGCGCACCGAACGTGAGTGCGAACGCCGTGGCCGCCATGCCGAGGAACATGGAACCCCAGTTGATCTTTTCACACTTCACTTCCGCCTTCTCCTCCTTGAACCAGCGCCAGCCGATCGGCAGGTCAAGGGCCCTGATCTTGTCCACCTGGGCACGGATGGAATCGAGTTGGTCCCACTGGTTCACGTTCGGCACCGCTTCGGTGGGCGATGCTTCATTGGCCCGGGCCGCTTTCATGGCCTTTTCCTCGGCTTTGTCGACCTCCCGCTCAGCGACTTTCACCAGTGCGGCCCGCAGCACCGGATCGTTGTGCACCGCACGCACCAGCTCGATCGAATCCACGCGCAGCACCACGGTGACGATGATCGACATCACGAACACCGTTACGCGAACCTTGCGCTTGTACCATCCGCTCACCCGTTCCATGTAAGCGTCGTACCAGGTTTCCAGCGCCGATCGGAATTTCTCCGGCGAGGGGACGAAGCCCTTGGACAGGTCGCCTGGATCAACGGGGGCACTGCTCTGCTCCACGAGGCTTTGCAGGAGGACCTTCAGGTCGCCGTACTTCATTTTCTTCATGCCGGCCCGCAGGCGCTCGAAGGCGTTGTTCCCGCCGGGCACCATTACCTCCCGCACGGCGCCGGTCGCCTGGTCCTGCTCGAACGTGACCTCGTCGCCCAGTTCCCCCACCAGGTCCATGACCCCCGTGGCGAACTGTGACGCGCCCAGGTAGGAGGGCAGTTTCCCTGAATGCTCCTTCATCAGGTCGAGCTGCGGGTGGGTATAAAGCAGCTCGGAGAAGTTGCGGTTGTGCCGGTCGTTCAGCACTTCATCCAGGGCGAACTTCAGCATCCTGCCGCGTGCCTGCCGCCAGCTGTTCCATAGCTCGGTGATGCTGGTGACCAGCGTGCTGAGCAGGAAATAGATGAGCACGAGCGAAATGGCGGTGTCGAGGATGGCGCTTTCGAACATGTCGGGCGGGGTTGGAGGTGTGCCAAATGTGCATGCCCGCCCAGGCTCCCGCAATACCCATTTCCGGGTATTTTCCTGCTGGGTCGGACCGCCCCGCTACTTGCCGATGCAGAACCGGCCGAAGATGCTGCCCAGCAGATCGTCCGGGGTGATGCGCCCGGTGATCTCGCCCAGATGGTGTTGGGCGCGCCTCAGGTCGCTGGCCACCAGTTCGCCGCCCAGGCCCTGCGCGATGCCGGTTTTCGCGGCGAGCAACGCCTCCTTCGCGTGGGTCAATGCCTCCACGTGGCGGGCATTGGTCACCACGATATCGCCCGCCGTCGCGTTCATTCCCTTCACGTGTTCCACGAAGCGGTGCTTGAGGGCTTCGAGCCCCTCGTTGCGCTTGGCGGAAATGGCGAGGGTGTGCGACGGTCGTTGCGTCATCAGGTCGGCCTTGTTCAGCACGGGTATGATCGACGGGCCCGTGCCTATGCGCACGGCGAGCCGGTCCGCCTCCATCCGCAAGGCGCCCTCGTCCATGGATGCAGGGTCGCCGAGGAGGACGACGATGTCCGCCTCCTTCGCCTTGCGGTAGCTGCGCTCGATGCCGAGGTTCTCGATGGTGTCGCCGGTTTCGCGAAGGCCGGCGGTGTCGATGAAGCGGAAGAGGATGCCGTCGAGGGTGATCGTCTCCTCCACCGTGTCGCGCGTGGTGCCGGGGATGTCGCTCACGATCGCGCGCTCCTCCTGCAGCAGCGCGTTCAGCAGGGTGCTCTTGCCGCTGTTGGGCGCGCCGACGATCGCCACGGGCACGCCCTGTTTCAGGGCATTGCCGTAGTGGAAGCTCTCGATCAGGTGCGTGCAGGCGCGCAGCACCTCGTCCAGCAGGGCCAGCAGCTCGGGGCGCCGTGCGAATTCCACGTCCTCCTCGCTGAAGTCGAGCTCCAGCTCGATGAGGGCGCTGAAATCGATGAGCCTCTGGCGCAGCTCATCGATGCGCTTGCCGTAGCCCCCGCGCAATTGTTGCATGGCGAGCCGGTGGGCGGCGGCGCCCTGGCTGGCGATGAGGTCGGCCACGGCCTCGGCCTGGCTGAGGTCCAGCTTGCGGTTGAGGTAGGCGCGAAGGGTGAACTCGCCGGGCCGCGCCAGCCGGGCGCCTGCGGCCACGGCCGCTTCCAGGACGCGCTGCACGATGTACGGCGATCCGTGCAGGCCGAGCTCCACCACGTCCTCGCCGGTGTAGCTCGCCGGGGCCCTGAACACCGTGGTCAGCGCCTCGTCGATCTGCCCGGCGGCATCGGTCAGGGGCACCCGCACAGCACGCCGGTCCGGCCAGGTGCGCGGCCCTCCGGCCAGACGCTCCAGGACGGCCACCGCCGCCGGACCGCTGAGGCGGACCAGGGCCACGGCCGCCACGCCCGCCGCAGTGGCCGGTGCGCAGATGGTGTCCACGGGATCCATGCCCGCAAAGGTGCGCACCCGCCCGGTCCCGTCCTTGGGTCGCCGCACGGCGCCGCCTGAGCGCGATCTTTGTGCCCATGTCCACTCCGGATCGTGCCGCATTCGATGCCCTGGACCATCCGGTGGTGGTGGTGGTGGGCGGAGGCTTCGCCGGGCTGGAACTGGTGAAGCGCCTGGCCGGCAAGCCCTATAAGGTGGTGCTGCTGGACCGCAACAACTACCACTGCTTCCAGCCCCTGCTGTACCAGGTGGCCACCGGCAGCCTGGGCGCGGATAACATCGCACACCCTTTCCGGCGCACGGTGGGGCCCATGCCCAATGTCCTGTTCCGCATGGCCAGGGTCCTTCGCGTGATGCCCACCGAGCAATGCGTGGTCACCGACCAGGGCATCGTGCCCTACGACCATCTGGTGATCGCCACGGGAACGGTGACCAACTTCTTCGGCAACCAGCAGGTGGCACGCGAGGCCATGCAGCTCAAGAGCATCGGCCAGGCCCTGGACATCCGCAGCGACCTGCTGCAGGAGCTGGAGGCCGCCTTGTACAGCACCGATGAGAAGGAGCAGCGGGCCCTGCTCAACTTCGTGATCGTGGGCGGCGGTCCCTCCGGCGTGGAGATGGCCGGGGCCCTGGCCGAGATCCGCAGGACCATCGTGCGCCATGAGTACCGGGAGGTGGACCCGTCGTGCATGCGGATCCACCTGGTGGACTCGAACCCCGACGTGCTGGGCAACTTCTCGCCCAAGGTGCGCGGCCTGGCCCTGCGCTACCTGCAGGAACTGGGTGTGGAGGTGAAGCTCGGTGCGCTCGTCACCGGGTACGACGGGCATACCGTCACCTTCAAGGACGGGAGCACGCTGGAGAGCCGCACGGTCATCTGGACCGCCGGGGTCAAGGGCGATCCGCTGCCCGGGCTCGAGGTCGCCACCGAGGAGAGGTCCGGGCGCCTGCGGGTGGATGCGTGCGGTCGTGTACAGGTCCTTCGCAACGTGTACGCGCTCGGCGACGTGGCCCTGGACACCGCGGACCCCGCCTGGCCCAAGGGCCATCCGCAGGTGGCCCCCGTGGCGATCCAACAGGCCCGGCACCTCGCCGCCAACCTGCTGCAGGACCAGGGGAAGGCCTGGCAGCCCTTCCGCTATCGGGACAAGGGCTCGATGGCCACCGTGGGCCGCCACATGGCCGTGGTGGACATCGGCCGCATGCAGTTCGGTGGCGCCGTCGCCTGGTTCCTGTGGCTCTTCGTCCACCTGATGAGCATCGTGGGTTTCCGCAGCCGCGTGATGGTGCTCACCCATTGGGCCTGGAAGTACCTCAGCTGGAAGAACAGCATCCGCCTGATCATCCGGCCCTACGTGCGCCATGCGGCAGCGCCGGGTGCCGATGTACCGCGTGCCTGACAGGGTGGGGCGTTCGGGCCGTACCGTGGGATGAGGCGGGGGCTCCTGCACCGCGGATCACGCGATCCGTACGACCTTCGCACCCACTTTCCATCATGGCCCGTCCAACCGGTGGTTCCCCTTGGTCGGACAAGCGGCTGCTCGTCCTGTTCCTGACCATCTTCATCGACCTGATCGGGTTCGGGATCTTCATCCCGGTGATCCCGGTCTATGCCCGTGCGCTGCACGCCAGCGATGCCCTGGTGGGCGACCTGGGCGCACTGTTCTCGTTGATGATGTTCATCGCCACACCGGTGTGGGGCAGCCTGAGCGACCGATACGGCCGGCGCCCGGTGATCCTGCTGGCCATCGCCATCTCCGCCGCCAGCTATGTGCTCTTCGCGCATTCCACCACCCTGGTGCTGCTGGTGGTGAGCCGCATGCTCACCGGGCTTGGGTCGGGCAATATCACGGCGGCGCAGGCCTACGTCACGGACATCACGCCGCCCGAGGGACGCGCCAAGGCCATGGGCCTGATCGGCGCGGCCTTCGGGCTGGGCTTCATCTTCGGCCCGCCGATGGGCAGCTTCATCTACGCACGCTTCGGGGTGGAGTGGGTGGGCCATCTGGCGGCCATCATCTGCCTGCTGAACTTCCTGGCCGTGTGGGCCTGGCTGCCCGAGTCCATCGCCAATCGTGACCGGGAACGCAAGGTCCGCATCAAGCCTGTCTCCGGTGTGATGCGCGCGCTCAAGGACGTGCGTTTCCGGGACCTGTACCTGATGAGCTTCGTCTTCATCACCGCGTACAGCATGATGCAGATGACCATCGCCTTGCTGTGGATCGATGACTACGCGTTGTCCGACGAACAGGTGGGGCTGATGTTCGCGATGGTGGGCGTGGCCTCGGCCATCGTGCAGGGCGGTCTCATCGGCTGGTTGCAGCGCAGGTTCGGGGAGCGGCGCCTGATGCGCTACGGATGTGCGTGCATGGCCGTGGGCCTGGGCATGATCCCCTTCATCCCCCTGGCCTGGTTCATCCCGCTGAGCGCATTGTCCATCGCGCTGCTCGCCCTGGGCAGCGGCTGCCTGAACCCCACCCTCCTGAGCCTGCTGAGCCGGAACGCCGGTCCCCACGAACAGGGTGAGGTGCTGGGCATCAACCAGAGCTTCGGTTCGCTGGCGCGTGTGGCGGGTCCGGCCATGGGGGGCAGGCTGTACACGCTGGGCCATGCGTGGCCCTATGTCACCGCCGGGGCCATCATGCTGGCCGTGCTCTTTCACCTTCGGTCCGCCCGGCCAACAGGGGATGCCGGGGCCTGATCTGGCCACGGGCCTTACCTTCGGCGCCCTGAACCGCACTTAACCCCATGAGCGTACTGGTCAACAAGAAGAGCAAGGTCATCGTGCAGGGCTTCACCGGCAGTGAAGGCACCTTCCACGCCACGCAGATGATCGAGTACGGGACCAACGTCGTTGGCGGGGTCACCCCGGGCAAGGGAGGTCAGCAGCACCTGGACCGTCCGGTGTTCGAGACCGTGAGCGAGGCGGTGAAGGCCACCGGGGCGGACGTGAGCATCATCTTCGTGCCGCCCGCGTTCGCGGCCGATGCCATCATGGAGGCGGCCGAGGCCGGCATCCGGGTGATCGTGTGCATCACCGAGGGCATCCCGGTGAAGGACATGGTGATGGCACGCGAGTACATCCGGGGCAAGGATTGCACGCTGATCGGCCCGAACTGCCCCGGGGTGATCACGGCCGACGAGTGCAAGGTGGGCATCATGCCGGGCTTCGTGTTCAAGAAGGGCCCGGTGGGCATCGTCTCCAAGAGCGGAACGCTCACCTACGAGGCGGCGGACCAGGTGGTGAAGGCGGGCATGGGCATCACCACGGCCATTGGGATCGGCGGCGACCCTATCATCGGCACCACCACCCTGGAGGCCGTACAGTTGTTCGCCAACGACCCCGAAACGAAGGCCATCGTGATGATCGGCGAGATCGGCGGCGACCTGGAGATCCAGGCAGCGCACTGGATCAAGGCGCACTGCAAGAAGCCGGTGGTGGGCTTCATCGCCGGGGAGACCGCTCCCAAGGGCCGCACCATGGGCCATGCGGGGGCCATCGTCAGCGGGGCCGACGAGAGTGCGGCGGCCAAGAAGGCCGTGATGCGCGCGTGCGGCATCCACGTGGTGGACAGCCCGGCCGGGATCGGGGCGAAGGTGAAGGAGGTGCTGGGCTGACCCACCTCCGGCGCGGGTCCCGGTCGCGGTCGTGCCGTCAATGGATCCGCTTGCAGCGCCGATGGACCTCGTTGCGCTTGGCGAAGGCACCGACCTCGGCCTCTACATCCTTGAACGCTGTACGGGGGCCGCAATCACAAAGGTCCATCAACGGGTCGCGGTCGGCGATCCCCGCCATCATCTCCGGCAGCGAAGGTGCTTGGGCCAGCTTGGCGTACTCCGCGTAGGACATCCCCAGGAACGCCACCTGCGCGGTGATGCCCCGCCGGTCCAGCAGCCATCCTCCCGCCAGCTCAACGGGCGCGCTCCGAACGGGATCGATGTCCTTGGGGTGCGGGTAGGAAACGATGCGGCTGCGGTCCTCGGACAGAGTCACAGGGACCAGGGTGCGCGTGTCGCTGCGGGTCCGGTAGACCAGCACGTGAGGCACGTCCTCTACCGCTGTTCCGGCCACCTTGCCGGTGCCCTGCTGCCTGCAGTGACAGCCCAGCAGAACGATGCACAGGCCCAGGGCTCCCCGGCGGATCATCGCGCGATCACGATGGGGGTCGTGTACGAGCCGGCATCCGTCCGCGCCCGCACCACGTAGGGCCCTTCAGCGATGTCGGAGATGTTCACCGTGATCGTTCCGGTACGCCCGGCGGTCAGCGGCACCTCGCGTACGAGCGCCCCACGCATGTCGAGCACGTCCACACTGCGCACCGGGCCCGCCAAGGTCGCCAGGTCCAGGGTGAGCCGGTCCTGTGCCGGAACGGGGAGTGCCCGCAGCGTGGGCCCGGCGGTCTCAGCGATGCCCGATCCGGCACTGCGCGTGATGTTCAGATCGAGAAGGTAGGTCCCGACCACACCGGCGAAGTAGGGTGCCACCTGGAAGTTCACCGTTCCGCCACCCACCAGGTTGATGGTGCCGGGCATCACCGCGTCGTAGGCCGCGCTCCAGGTCGATCCATCGGTGGTGTAGGACCAGAGGATGTCCGCCGTGTACGGGTTGCCGTTGCCGCTGTCGTAGGCATCGTGCGCCCGGGCCGTGATCGTGTATTGGTACCCGGCGGGCAGCACCACCTTGTAGTGATCGGCGTCCGAGGTCACGTGCAGGTTGGACCCCGTGGTGGCCACACTGGCGGTGTTGCCGGTGAAGTTCACCGGCAGGGTGTAGGCCTGGCCGATGTTGTTGTTGATCTCGTACATGTCCGGTGACATGGTGGCACCGGTCACCGTCACGAAAATGGGGTTCGAGTAGAAGGAGGAGCCGGTGAGCTGCCAGCCGGTGCCTCCGGGGTTGTGCTGGAGGGCGAGCAGATAGGTGCCCGGCGGCACGGTCACGGATACCGGGCCGAAGGTGAGGTACGGCGGGCTGTAGGAATAGCCGCTCGGCAGCCCGTTCGATTCGGTGAGCACTCCGATGTCCTGCGCCCAGGTGCCGTCCAGGTTGTAGAGCGCAACCCCATAGTCGCCCACGAAGGTGTTGAAGCCGAGGTTGGCGATATCCAGGTTCACCGACACCTGGCCGCCCTGGACGAGGCTTGTTCCCGGGGTCACCGTCATGTTCGAGTTCAGCTCGATGTCGTTGGGGTTGATCACGGTCACCTGGGGGAAGTTCATGTACGCTCCCGCATTGGCCGCAGCGACCCATTCACCGCCGGTGGGGCGGTAGCATACCCCCAGGTAATAGGTGCCGGGCAGCATGCTGAACAGTCCGGCCGTGGTGAAGGTGAGTCCGTTGGGGTGGGTCGTGCCTGCCGGGAGGCTGTAGCCCGTCAGGGTCTGGACAAAACCATAGAAATTGCTGTTGGCATCGAACACACCCACGCAGTAGTCCCCGTTGAAGGCGTTGCTGCCGTTGTTCATCACGTTGGTGGTCACGCTGAAGCCCTGGCCGTAGTACAGCGTGGTGGCGCTGGGCATCACGAAGTCGGCCAACTGGATGTCGTTGCTGGACGGGGTGCCACCGCCGCCCGTGGCGGGCCGGATACCGAAGATCGCTTCCTGGCCACTGTTGTAGCCCCCCGATCCACCCCCCGTACCGGTGGACCCCGGGTTCAGGGCGTTCACCTCGAAGTAGCCGTTGGCCATGCCGCCCCAGCCCCAATTGAAGTGGAAGAAGTCATTGTTGTCGTAGCCATCGGCCACGAAGCAGTGCCCGCCGCCCTGCCCAAAGCCGGCGTACAGCACCGGCCGCGAGGCGTCCAGGTCGGCCTTGAGCATCCCGATCCACTGCTGCTGCGGATAGGCCGACCGTGCCAGACCTTGCATGGTGGGGTCGTAGCCGAAATAGGTCTTCAGCGCGTATTCCGAATTGTGGTTGGTGCCCGGGCTGTGGGACTGGATCATCCAAGCGCCGCTCACCTGGGGGCTGTAATCCATGTCCACACCCACCCCGCAATGGAACATCAGCGTGGCGACCGCCGTGTTCGGCGCGCTGATGTTGTTGGGCATCGCTGCCCAGTCGTAAGTGGTGGCGCCGAAGTTGGCCGACAAGGTTCCGTAGTCGGCCTCGTTGTAGCTGTGGAAGCCTGTGCCCGTGACCGGATGGGCATGGTACTTCATCACCTGGGCCATGGCCGTGGCCACGCACCCGGTCACCGAACCGCCCGGACAGAGCGCGTTCTCATGGGGCGATTGGTTCCAGTTGGTGGTGAGCAAGGGGTTCACGGCCCGGTCCGCCGAGCGTGCCTGCGGCTGGCCGGAGGTCCACGCCTGCCAGGCCTGCGTCACCTCCGTCGGCACGCCAAGCTCATCGGCCAGGGTGCCGCGCACCTCGGAGAGGTAGCCCTCGAACCATTTCGCCACGTTGATCAACAGCGGGCCCGTTGGGAAGGTCCCTTCGGTGGAGTAGCCCAGCACAGGCGACACCACGTCGTCCGCGGCCACCACGGCGAAGCCCTGCCCCGGCACGTTGTACACCCGGATCAGGTCGATCATGGCCGACCCGTCCGGGGCGAGCTCGCTCCAGGTGCGCGCCAGCACGAGGTCCTCCGCGCGCAGTCCGTCCAGCGCTGCGGTGCGGCCGGTGAGCACGTGCCGGGCCACGGTCCGCGTCACCGCTTCGGGCACTTGGGCCGCGTGGAGGCTGAGGGAGGCGATGAACAGGGTCGCCAGGAACATGGCCGCGCGGGTGCTGCGGGCCATGGTGTGCATGTATCCGTGTTCCATGGGCTTGGTGTTGTCCGGGTGGAGTGTTGCTTGCACAAAACAAAGGTCGATGCGGCTCTGGTGGACATCACGCATTATCGTGATGGGGTTCGGACATCCGGACCGGGCGCCCTGCGACGGACGGCCGGAAGGACGAAGGCCCCGCCCGTCGGGCGGGGCCTTCGTCTCCTCCTGCGCGTTAGGTCACGGCTTGTTCTTCTCCCTGGCCTTTTCCTGCTTGATGCTGTCCAACTTCGCCGGATCGTTGCTTCCGGGTTCGGGGGCCTCGGTCCGTTCGCCGTCCTTGATCACCACCTTCTGCGGAGCGCCGTCCGTGCCGGAGGAGGCACCGCCGCTCGAAGCGCCCTTCCTGCCGCAACAAGCCATCATCAGGGCGACGAGCACGAGACTAATGGATGACGAGAGGTTCATGCGCAATGCGGTTGGGTCCGTTGCTGATCGAGATGAGGTACTGCCCGGCGACGAGGGCGTTGCGGTTGAAGCTCAGCTGGTGGTCACCGGCGGTGAGCCCGTCGTGGTACAGCGTCTTCACCACGCGCCCGCTCATGTCCAGCACCTCGATCGTGTAGATGGCGAAGGCATCGATGTGGAAGCTCAACCGGAAGAGGTCCACCGCCGGGTTGGGGGCCAGCGACACATTGAGGTTCGCGGGCGTATCGTCGATGATGGACGAGCCCACATCGCCCACTTCAGCGACCCAGGTCTTCCAGGTGTTCTGCAGCCCCCCCTGGATGTTCGAGCCGTAACAGGCCGCCAGCCAGACACGCGGTGGGTTGGCGTTGTGGCGTCGGGCCATGCCGGAGTAGTCGCCCCAGCGTTCGTCCCCCTGCTGTATGAAGTTCACAAAGGTCTCGCCCTGCTTCACCAGGGTGCCGTTGGACCACTGCATGCCGGCGTCCACGTTCACCACCCGTACCTCGGGGAACACCTGCGCCGAACTGCGGGTGTACACGATCATCACGCTGGGGTCGCTGCTGCTGGTGGAGTAGGAGGCCACCGCGGGATAACACAGGTCGGCCGTGCCCTGCTGGCCCAGGTTGGTCCGCTGGTCGGACAGGTTGTTGATGTTGATGCGGCCATAGCGCAACCCGTTCCATCCACCCCCGATGTCGGTGCAGAAGGTGTAGTGAACCTGCCCGTTCAGGAAGAAGCTGCTCAGCATCCGGCAGTCGCCATTGCTCAGCGGGTCGGACGAGCCGGGCATCTGTGCCGGCGCTGCAGGGGCGTATTGCTGGGTGGGGACATCATAGGTGTTCAAGGCCGGGTTGCCCGTGAGGTCGTCCGTAAGGTCCCACAACCGCAGGCTGCTGGCCCCGGGGCTGTTGCCGCTCAACAGCAGGATGCCCGGGCCGTAGTTCCCCTGCCCACCGCTCACCGGCACCACCGTGAAGGCGGCGTAGGGTTGGTTGCTCAGGTTGTACCAGTAAATCCAGGAGAGGTTCGCATCCCCGTTGTACCCGCCGCTCTTGGTGATCTGGAAGAGGATGGCCTGCTGGAACTGGTTGTTGCCGTCGGTGAACAGGTTGCCCGACACGTACACTTCGTTGTTCGATACCCCGATGCTCGGGTAGTCGAACCAGGTGCCGTTGCCCAGTGGGCTCCCGGGCAGCTGGTAGGTCCACCATCCGGCCTGTGGGTCGTTGCTCTTGCTGAAGCAGAGCAGCAGCTTGCTGGTGCTCGAGGTCGTGCCGTGCAGCACCGTCAGGAAGAAGCGGTCCGCCTGCGGGTCGTAGAGCACCTTGGGATCGTAGATGTTGGAGTTCAGCTGGGGGTCGTTGAAGAAGTCGGGCCAGAAGGTGGAGGACAGGAACTGGCCGGTGGCGTTGTACAGCTCGATGCCATCGTTGTTGCAGGTCACGATCTTGCCTCCGTCGGAGATTGCCACGGTGTTGTCCGGCGGCGTGCTCACCTGGCTCCAGTTGGCCTCGAAGTCCACCCCGATCGAGGGGTTCACGGTCTTGGGTTGTCCCGGCTCACCGGCACCGCCGCGGAAGCTGGCCACCTTGGCCGGCCACTTGGCCCGCTTGATGGCCTCGACCTCCGGGAGGCTGGGGTTGCGGGGCGATATCCGGCTCACCCGGTTGGCCCAACGCGTGGTGTTCCTATCGATCCGCGCTTCACCGGCGCGGATGGCGGACATCACCGGAGAGCGGTCGGCGGCGTGAGGCGTTCCGTTCACGGCGGTGGTGGGGGCCGGGAGGCTGCGGCCCACCTCCTGTGCGGTGGTGGGGCTGCTCCAGGCCATGAAGCAGGTCAGGGAGAGCAGACCTCCCAAAGTGTTCAAGGGTCGTGATCGGCGCATCGTTATGGGCTTTGTGCCGGGAAATTACGACAGATCGTTCAGACGTGGGGCACCGTGGGCATCCCGGATCTTCGGGACCCAAGGAGCGCCGCTTTCGACCCGGATGAGGGATCGTGTTGACGGGCGCGGCGGTGATCCGCACATGTACGCCCGATCGCCCCTGCCGCTACCTTAGCCACCGCCGGTCCCACCGGGGACGGGCACAAGCAACCATGGGATTGTTGGACGGTAAGACCGCCCTGATAACCGGCGGAACGCGCGGCATCGGCCGCGGCATCGTGGAGCGCTTCCTGGAAGAGGGTGCCGATGCGGCGTTCACCTACGTGAGCAGTCCGGAACGCGCCGATGCGCTGGCCGCGGAGCTGGCCGCACACACCGGACGCCGGGTGATGGCCATCCGCAGCGACGCTGCGAAAAGCGAGGCCGCACAGGCCGCCGTGGACCAGGTGGTCGGTGCATGGGGACGCCTGGACGTGCTGGTGAACAACGCCGGCATCACCAAGGACCAACTGTTGATGCGGATGGGGGAGGCCGATTGGGACGCGGTGATGGAGACCAACCTCAAGAGCGTCTTCAACATGACGAAGGCCGTGCTGCGCACCATGCTCAAGCAGCGCAGCGGCAGCATCATCAACATGAGCAGTGTGGTGGGGGTGAAGGGCAACGCCGGCCAGGCCAACTACGCCGCCAGCAAGGCGGGCATCATCGGCTTCACCAAGAGCGTGGCCCTGGAGCTCGGCAGCCGCAACATCCGCAGCAACGCCATCGCCCCGGGCTTCATCGAAACGGAGATGACCGGCGCGTTGGACCCCAAGGTGGTGGAGCAGTGGCGCGAGGGCATCCCCCTGAAGCGCGGCGGCACCCCCACGGACGTGGCCAACGCCTGCGTTTTCCTGGCCAGCGACCTGAGCGCGTACGTCACCGGCCAGACCCTGCACGTGTGCGGGGGCATGCTCACCTGAAGCATCGGCACGACCCCGGTGGCCCGCACCGCCCGGCGCAACACCCCGGCGCGGCGGCGGAACCCTGACCTTTGCACCCCGTGGACCTGACCTTCACCCACAGCCCCTGGCTCATTCCGGCCTGCATCGCCCTGGGCATCGCCTATGCCTGGCTGCTGTACCGCGGCACCGACAAGCGGCACGGATGGGGCCGGTCGCTGCGTTGGACCCTGGCCACCGCAAGGGCCCTGGTGGTGGCCCTGCTCGCCTTCCTGCTGCTGGGCCCCCTGGTGCGGGCCTGGGTGCGCGAGGTGCGCAAGCCCGTGGTGGTGCTGGCCCATGACGGCAGCGCCTCCCTGCTGCTGGCCGGCGATACGGCCGCCCTGCGCGGTCCCTACGCCCATGAGCTCGATGCACTGGCCTTGTCCCTGGCGGAACGCTTCGACGTCCGCACCTTCACATACGGGCGTCAGGTGGAGGAGGGGATCCGCCATGACCAGCGGGACAACCGCACGGACATGGCCGAACTGTTGCGCCAGGTGCACGACCGGTTCGCGGGCCCCGACCTGTGCGCGGTGGTGCTGGACGGCGACGGGATCATCAATCGCGGCCGCGATCCGCGCCACGAGGCCGCACGCCTGGGGGTGCCGGTGAACACCATCGCCCTGGGCGACACCACCGTGCGGCCCGACCTGCTGGTGCATGGCGTGGAGGCCAATCGCGTGGCCTACCTGGGCAACGACCTTCCGTTGCTGGTCCGCATCGAGGCCCGGCACCTGCGCGGCCGGCGCACCAAGCTGGTGGTGGAGCTCGGTGGTCAGGTGGTCGCCGAGCGCGAGGTGGAGGTGCAGGGCGATCCTTATCTGGTCCAGGTGCCCATGCTGGTGAAGGCCACGGCCACCGGCATGCAGCGCTATCGCGTGGTGCTGCGCCCAGTGGCCGGGGAGCACACGGACCGCAACAATGCGGCGGAGATCACCGTGCAGGTCCTGGACGACCGCCAGCGGATCCTGCTGCTGGCCGATGCGCCTCATCCCGATATCGGGGCCCTGTCCCGCGCCCTCTCAGGTTCGGAGGCCTATTCCGTCACCATCGCCACCATGGACAAGGCGCCCGCCGATGCGGCTGCGTTCGACCTGGTGGTGCTGCACCGGGTGCCGAGCACGCGCCACGATGGAAGGGCCGTGATCACACGTTGCCGCGAACGCAACGTGCCCCTGCTGTTCATCCTGGGCACCGACGTGGACCCCGAGGAGGTGAACGCCCTGGGCCTCGGCCTGCGCATGGAGGGGGCCCAGCGCACGGCGGTCACGGATGCCCTACCGCTGTTCGAGCCGTCCTTCGCCCTCTTCCAGGTGGACCCGGCCACTGCACAGGCCATGGAACGGTTCCCGCCCCTGCAGGTGCCTTTCGCGCAGTACCGCGCCGGCCCGGGCGCCGCCGTGTGCTTCCGCCAGCGCATCGGGCTGGTGCGCACCGAACAGCCGCTGCTGCTGGTGCAGCGCCCCCAGATCGGTCCGCGCGCGGCCGTGATCACGGGCGAGGGCATCTGGCGCTGGCGCCTGGCCGACCAGCAGCAGAACGGCGGCACCGAGCGGTTCGACGCGTTCTTCCGCAAGCTGGTGCAGCTGATGGCCAACCGGTCGGCCACCGACCGGTTCCGGGTGCTGCACGCCGATGTGTTCGACGACCAGGAGCCCGTGGAGCTGCAGGCCGAGCTGTACGATGCGGCCTACGAACTGGTGAACGATGCCGAAGTGGACCTGGTGCTGCGCGATGCGCAAGGTCTGGAGCGCAACTACGCCTTCAGCCGAAGCGGGCGTGGACACCGGCTGGTGATCAACGGCGCGGCACCGGGCCGGTACACCTACACGGCCACCACCACCTTTGACGGAACGCCGCTGAAGGCCAGCGGCGAGTTCGTGGTGCAGCCCGTTCAGGTGGAGCAGGTGCGCACGGTGGCGGACCACGGGCTGCTCGCCGACCTGGCGGCGGGCACCGGCGGGCGCATGGTGCGGCCCGGCGGTCTGGACGCGCTGCGCGGTGCCCTGCTGTCCGACCCGCGGTATGCGCCGCGCAGCCACGCGTACGCCAGCACCACCGACCTCATCGCCTTGCGCTGGCCCTTCCTGCTCTTCCTGCTCCTGCTCACGCTGGAGTGGTTCCTGCGGCGCCGGAGCGGCAGTTACTGATCCGCTCCCGATGGCCATGGGTTCCGGACCGCGTCGTATCCACATCGTCCTGACGGCAGCGGTCGCGATGTGCGCCGCGCTGTGGCTGGGCCGGGTGCCGGTGCTGCGCGCCCTGGGGGACTTCCTGGTGCGTGAGGATGCCGTTCACCATGCCGATGCGCTGTACGTGCTGGGCGGCGCCTCGCTCGACCGCGGTCGCGAAGCCGCCCGGATGATGCGCGCCGGATGTTGCGACCATGCCTGGTTCCTGGGCTCCAACGTCCCCACGGTACTGGAGTCGATGGGCATGCCGATGCCCGAGGCCGAAGTGTCGTTGCAGGCCGCCCTGCGCGCCGGTCTTCCGCCGGGCAGCGGATCGGTGCTCCGGTACGGCACCAGCACTGCCGAAGAGGCGGACGCCATCCTGTTCCATGCGCGCCGCGCCGGGCACGACACCATCGCCGTGCTCTCCTCGAAGTTCCATCTGCGCAGGGTGCACCGGGTGTTCGCCCGGCATCCGCAGGCACGCGGCATCACCGTGCTGCTGCACGGGGCCCCGGCGGTGCTGTTCCGCGAGGAGGCGTGGTGGCGTTACGAGGACGGGCTGGTGATGCTCGCCAACGAGTACCTGAAGCTCGTGTACTACATCTGGCGCTATTGAAGCTCAGCGCTGGATCAGGAGCGGAACGGTGTGCCGCATGCCCCGGCCCGAGCACTCCACCAGGTAGCTGCCGACGGCGAGCGTTCCGAGCTCCAGGTCGTGGCGTGCAACGCCGGTGGGCACCGCGTGGACCTGCAACGGGCGCCCGGTGAGGTCCACCAGGGCGATCCGCTCGGCCCAGGAACATTCCACGATGATCCGCTGGTCGGCGGGGTTGGGCCACAGGCGCATCGTCGGCGAGACATGGGTCTCCGGCAAACCGGTGCCCGTGATGCAGAAGGGGATCTCCTCCAGGTCGGTGAAGGTGCCGTCGCTTCCGCCCAGCAGCGCTCCGTCCTCGTCCAGCACCTCCACGCCGCCGTTGCCGTACGCGCAGCACATGCCGTCGCCCGCCACATCCTCGATCGTCAACAGGTAGCAGCCATCCCCCAGGCAGTAGCTGAGGTCCACCTCCTGGCCCGGAACGCCGTTGGCGTAGGGGCCTCCGGCATCGATGGCGGTGCCCTGGTCCGTGGTGAGCGTCCAGGTGGTCTCGCTGCCCCAGGCATCCAGCGTCAGCGTGATGGCGACGTCCTGTGCGGGGAAGGCCACCAGGAACTCCTCGCTGCTGCCGTCGTTGGCGGGGTTCCCGTCCGGCAGGCCGTTGGGCAGGCTGCTGGCCACGGTGAGGGTGTGCGTGCCGTTGGTGACCGGCAGTATGCCGATGGGCACGTTCATTGTCTGTCCCGGTTGCAGCAGGCCGTTCCAGGGCAGCGAGGCGGGAGGGGAGGCGTCCACCGACACCAGCAGGGTGGCGGAGGTGAGCGCGGCCGTGCCGTTGTTCTTCAGCGTCACGTAGGGGGCGATGCTGTCCAGGCCGCAGAGCTGTTCGGGCAGGTCGAAGATGGCGGTCACCGCCGCATCGTTGGTGGAAGGCACGGTGCCGTTGGGGTCCCAGCCGTCCATGGTGCTGCCGCAGCTGCCCAGGTGGGGCTCCAGCAGGGGCCAGCTCAGGTCGAAGCGGCCGTAGTAGTCGTTCACGCTGTTGCTGCAATCGGCCTGGCCACCGAAGAGCTGGCCCACCAGCCGCTTGTTCTGGTCCCAGATGCCGCTGCCGCTGGAGCCCGGTTCGGTGGTGCCGTGCTCCCAGGTCTGGATCTGCCAGCACTGCGCGGGCGGGTTGCCGAAGGTGGCCTGCACCGGCGGGTCCAGGTCGCAACTGATCTTCTTGATGTCGCCGCGGGGGTGATGGATGCCCACCACGCTGTCGGGGAAGGCGCCGCTGTTGTCCCAGCCGGAGTAAAAGACGTTGAAGCTGTCGGGCGGAGCGGCGCTGAGTTCCAGCAGGGCCACGTCGGTGCCCGGGTCGTTCACCAGCAGGGTGCTGCCGGCCACGGTCTGGTTGTCGGGCGCATTGTTGGTGGGGGTGCAGGTGGGGCTGTCCCAGTTGAACACGAAGACCCAGTTGGCCGTGCTGCCGCTCACGCAGTGGTTGGCGGTGAGGAAGTAGGGCGTGCCATCCTCGGCGCAGTTGTTCAGCAACTGGCCGGTGCAGCTCCCACCGCCGGCCATGATCAGCGCCACGCTGCGGATCTGGTCGCGCCACGGGTCGCCGTCCGGGCAGATCACGTTGATGTTGCACGCACCGCTGTCGCCGAATCCCTTGGCGCCGCCGAAGGGATCGCGATAGGCATGCACGACCTCCCCGATGGTGAGCCGGGTGAGGCCGGCCGCCGAGGCAGGCTCCTGGACCTCCACCACCACGGTGCTCCCGGCCAGCGGCAGGGTCCCCAAGCTGTGTATGCCGGGCGCACTGGCTGCCGTGAAGCCGCCGCGGTACGGCCCCTGCGGATCGTACAGGAACACCCGCACTCCTTCCGGGATGCGGAATTCGGTGAAGGTGACACCGACCGCCACGGCCCCCGGGCAGTGCAGGGCCAGCTGCCAGATGCGCATGCCGTTGGGGCCGGCGTGCCAGCTCCCGTGGTGCCGCAGGTCGAAGGCGGTCTCATGCACGGTCCCGAACCGCGCCGGACCGGGTCGGCCCTGCTGGGCGTGGAGCGCATCCTCCGCCATGCGGGCCGCCATATCCACCTCGGGCATGGTCACCAGGACGGGTGCCGGCAGGCCGTGCTTGGGGGCCGAGAGCCCGAAGGGCCTGCCGCCGAAGGCGGGTTGGGCCAAGGTGAGGAGCGGTGCGGCCAGGAGGGCGAGCAGGAACGATGTCCGGTGCATGGCGTGGGCTTCGACGGAAGGACGAGCGGAAAGCTTCCGGCGTTGCCGCAAGGTACGGGCGGTCCGAAAAGCGGAAGGCGACCGTTCGGGCCGCCTTCCGATCCGTAGGGCCGGTCGCCTCAACGCTCCAGCAGCAGGCGCTGCACCGCGCGACGGCCGTCCTGCCGAAGCTCGACGAGGTAGAGCCCGTCGGCTCGGTCGCCGAGGTCCACCGTGGTGCGCTCCGTACCGTGCGTCAGGTTGCGCTCGGCCACCATCCGGCCCAAGGCGTCGGTGATGCGCAGAACGGCCTGGCCTGCGCCAAGCTCCGGGAAGGAGACCAGGACGGAACCGGTGGTGGGGTTAGGGAACAGACCGAGGCCGAAGGCCCCGGCCGTTTCAGGCAGGCCCGTTGCAGAGGGGTCGAAGCCGCTGAGGGTGTCGCCGCAGGTCCCCAGGAACTGGTCGATGTGCGGGTAGCTCACGTCGAAGCGGCCGTAGTAGTCGTTGAAGTTGTAGCTGCAGCTGGCCTGCCCGCCGTAGAGCTGCCCCACCAGCAGGCCGTACTGGTCCCACAATCCGCTGCCCGACGATCCGCCCTCCGTGGTGCCGTCGTCCCAGGCCGCGATGTGCCAGCATTGGGCTCCGCTGAAGGGCTGGGCCGATACCGGCTGCTGCTCGATGGAGATCTTCTTGATGTCGCCGGACGGATGGTGGATGGCCGTGACGCTGCTGGCCGGGGTGTTGGACTTGTTCCAGCCCGAGTAGAACACTTCCCAGTTCGTGGGCGGGGTGCTGTTGAGCTCCAGCAGCGCCATGTCCGAGCCGGCGTTGTTGGCCAGTTGCTGCGCGCCGCTCAGGCTCATGTTCGTGGGGCCGTTCTGCGTGGGGGTGCATGTGGGGCTCTCCCAGCGGAAGCGGAACACGGCCGAGGCCGGGTTGATGCCGCCCTGGGTGCAGTGGTTCGCCGTGAGGAAGTAAGGGGTGCCGTCCTGGTTGCAATTGTTCAGCAGCTGGCCGGTGCACAGGAAGCCGCTGCCGAAGATCCGGGCCACGGACCGGATCTGCTGGCGCCAGGGGTCGCCGATCGGGCAGATGACGTTGTTGTTGCAGGCGCCGCTGTCGCCGAGGTCCTTGGTCACGTTCAGGATGTCGCGGTAGCCGTGGGTCACCTCGCCGATGTGCAGGCGGCCCTGCCCGGCCACGGCGGCCGGCTCGATGTACTCGATGATGATCCGGTCACCGGCCATGGGCGCCACGCCCATCACGTGGCTGCCGCCGTTGCTCGCGGCGGTGAAGGCGCCGAGCTTTTCGCCGGAGGGCACGTGCACGAAAACACGCGCACCTTCCGGAACGACATATTCATCGAACACGAAGCTCACGTTGAGCGCACCGGGGCACTCGATGGCCAGCTGCCACACCTGGTCGCCGTTGGGCAGGGCGGTCCACACGCCGCTGTTGTCCGTGCGCAGGTCGGTGGGGTGGTTCACGCCGAAGCGCAGGGGGCCTTTCATGCCGGGGGCCAGCCGGGCCGCATCCTCGGCCATCAGGGGGGCGGGGTCCACCAGGCCCATCACGGCCACGGGGGGCTCGGGAAGGCCGTGCAGCGCGCGGTCAAGTCCGTAAGGGCGGCCGCCGAACTCCAGTTGGGCGGTCAGCGGGGCGGCGGCCAGGAAGGCGAGGAGGGCGAAGGTTCCGTGTAGGGGCTGTTTCATGGTGCGTGCGCAAGTAGAGGCGCAAAGTAGCACCCGCGACGTTGGGGGCGGTCCCGGATCTCAGCCCGGGTTGGAAGCCTTCTGGCGCTCCTCGATCAGCTTGCGCATGGCGAACAGCTCGTCGCGCAGCTGGGCGGCCTGGATGAAGTCCTGTTGCTTGGCGGCTTTGCGCATCTCCTGCTCCAGGATGCGGCAGTTGTCGGCGAGCTGGTCGGCGGACAGGTAGGCCACCACGGGGTCGGCGGCCATGCTCAGGGTCTCGGGCTCCACGTAGGCCCTGGCGGGCGTGCGCTCGCTGGCCTCCAGCACGCCGGTCTGGTGGATCACGTTCTGGCGGTCGCGCTTGATGGGCGTGGGCGTGATGCCATGCTCGGTGTTGTAGGCCATCTGCCGGGCGCGGCGTCGTTCGGTCTCCTCGATGGTGCGGCGCATGCTCTCGGTCACCGTATCGGCGTAGAAGATCACCAGGCCGTTGACGTTGCGGGCCGCGCGGCCGGCGGTCTGGGTCAGGCTGCGGTCGCTGCGGAGGAAGCCCTCCTTGTCGGCATCGATCACGGCCACCAGGCTCACCTCGGGCAGGTCGAGGCCTTCGCGCAGCAGGTTCACGCCCACCAGCACATCGAACAGGCCCAGGCGCAACTGGCGGAGGATCTCGATGCGCTCCAGGGTCTCCACTTCGCTGTGGATGTACTTGCACTTGACCCCGTGGCGGGCCAGGAAGGTGCTCAGTTCCTCGGCCATGCGCTTGGTGAGGGTCGTCACCAGCACACGCTCGTTGCGCTGTTCGCGGAGCCGCACCTCGTGCAGCAGGTCGTCGATCTGGTCCTTGCTGGAGCGCACCTCGATGGGCGGGTCCAGCAGGCCGGTGGGGCGCACCACCTGTTCCACCACCACGCCTTCGCTGCGCTGCAGCTCGTAGTCGGCCGGGGTGGCGCTCACGAAGATGGCCTGGCCCATCATGCCTTCGAACTCCTCGAAGGTCAGTGGCCGGTTGTCCATCGCACTGGGCAGGCGGAAGCCGTATTCCACGAGGTTGCGTTTGCGGCTGCGGTCGCCGCCGTACATGGCCCGCACCTGGCCCACGGTGGCATGGCTCTCGTCGATCACCAGCAGGAAGTCCTCCGGGAAGTAGTCGATCAGGCAGAAGGGCCGTTGCCCCGGGCTGCGGCGGTCGAAGTAGCGGCTGTAGTTCTCGATGCCCGAGCAATAGCCCAGTTCCCGCATCATCTCCAGGTCGTACAGCGTCCGCTCCTCCAGCCTTTTGGCCTCCAGGTGCTTGCCGTGGTCCCTGAAGAAGCCGGCCTGCCGGTCGCAGTCCTCCTGGATGGCCTGCAGCGCGGCGTTCATGGTGTCGCGGCTGGTCACGAAGATGTTGGCCGGGTAGATCGTGGTGCGGTCCACCGCCTCGATGCTGCGGCCCCCCTGGATGTCGAAGCGCTCCAGCCGCTCGATCTCGTCGCCCCAGAAGTGGATGCGCAGGCCCTCGTCGGCGTAGGCCAGGTACACCTCCACCACGTCGCCGCGCACCCGGAACTGGCCGCGGGCTGGCTCGGAATCCTTGCGGCTGTACAGCGCTTCCACCAGTTGGAGGAGCAGCTTGTTGCGGCTCACCTTCTGCCCGGTGCGCACCTCCACCACGCTGCGGTGGAACTCGGCGGGGTTGCCGATGCCGTAGATGCAGCTCACGCTGGCCACCACGATCACGTTGCGCCGCCCGCTCAGCAGGGCGCTTGTGGCGCTGAGCCGAAGCTTCTCGATCTCCTGGTTGATGCTGAGGTCCTTCTCGATGTACGTGTTGCTCGTGGGCAGGTAGGCCTCGGGCTGGTAGTAGTCGTAGTAGCTCACGAAGTACTCCACCCGGTCGTGCGGGAAGAAGTGCTTGAACTCCCCGTACAGCTGCGCGGCAAGGGTCTTGTTGTGGCTCAGCACCAGGGCCGGCCGGTCCAGCTCGGCGATCACGTTGGCCACGGTGAAGGTCTTGCCGGAACCGGTCACGCCCAGCAGGGTCTGGAAGGGCGTGCCCTCGCGCACGCCGGCGACCAGCTGGCGGATGGCCTCGGGCTGGTCGCCCGTGGGGATGAGGTCGGAGACGAGCTGGTACGACAAGGGAAGGGGCGCAAAAGTACTCCGGGTGTGCGGGGTGCGCGGCGGGCGCCGCAACACTGGTGTGGTGGCCCCTAAGTTGGTTAACTGAAGATCTGGGGTTAATGGACAAAAGGGATGGTCCGAACCTCTGAAGCCCTTGACTGGCATAGGTTTGGGGACGATGGCTAGGATGAGCAAAGAATCTG
>JACTMO010000004.1 GCA_014584605.1 Bacteroidota bacterium
CAGAAGGCCTTCGACCTATCGGAGAGCAACCCGCTGATCGCGGACAGCCGCACCCTGTGCAATTCGGTGATCGAACGCCTGGGAACCGTGGTGCGCGGCAAGGGCTTCCGCGTGCACCCGCGTTGCCGGTACCTGATCACCGATCTGAACTACGTGAAGCGGAAGCTCGACCATGAGGGCAAGGTCGGGATTCAGAAGACCGGGAAACTGGACTTCGCTCCGCTTGGCGCCGAGAGCATGGGCCACCTGTCGGACACCGTGCGCTACGCGATCCACATCTACCTGCGCACCTTCACGACGATCCCGCGATCGTAGCCGTGTGAGTATGTTCGCAGCGTGTACCGCGTCAAGGATCGAAAGCAGGGCCCGATGCGCTTTGTGGGTGTTCACCTTCCCGACCTCGGTGCTGGCGTGCCGCACGAGATCTACCTCAAGCCAGTCGGTCACGTTGTCGATGAGCGCGGGCGCGTACTGGTGAAGCACATAGGCTTCCGCATCGGACTGAACTGATGGAGTTCGCACCCTGCACGATCACGATGGACCTGCATCCGTCCTGCGACGTTCCCCCGAAGCCGGACGACTACGTGGTGTCCATCGGGGCGACCCGTTCGGGAACCGTGTACCATGTGGCCCAGGCCTTTCACGTTCAGCGCCGGCGCCCGGCCCGTCCGCGCTACCGCTTGTCCTGCTACCGTGCCCCGTTATCCGACGTTCTACGGCGTCGGCCTGGGCAGACCCTCTTCACCATGCACTGGAACCGCCGATGAGCACCACGACCCCGAAAAGCCGCACCTGGACCTCTCCGGAGGGCGTCACCTTCACAGCCGTTGAGGTCTACCGTGACCAAGCCGGCCACGTGTACTATGGGTTCGAGGACCCCCTGAAGATGCCAGCCGCGCGCGCCATCGAGGCGGAGCTGGCCGCCGAGTGGGCCAACCTGAACGTGACCCGGGACGACCTTCGGGCCTTCCTGGCATCCATGCGAGAGCACGGGCAGAAGGGCGACATCGTGGGTCTGTTCCAGGTGCTCGCCAACCTGCAGGACCGTGTGGAGTGGGCGTGTGAGGGCCGGAGCCTGCTGGAACTCGCCAAGGTGTACTACCTGGTCGACGACGAGCCGATCGAACGGACCACCGAGAGGCACAACGAGATCAAGGCCCGAGCATGGGCGAGCGACAACGCCGCCAAGGGTTTTTTTTTGCGCGAAGCGTTTTCTCGGAGTTCTCCGCCAGCGATATCCTCGCCTATTCGGTAGCTCGGGAGACGATCGCGATGCGGCTACGCAAAGAGCGGACATCGAGCAGCAGCGCGCCAAAGCGCGATCGCGCAGCATCTATGAAGTCCTTCTTAGAAGGCGCGACGAGGTCGAAGCACAAGCCTTCCTAGCGTGCAAGGAGCTTCCGAGTGAGGTGGACAAGCTGCTGCGCACGACAGCGGACAACTACTACTCGGTGTTGTCTACCTTCGTCCACGTTGTCGCGTTAAGGTCGAGCAAGGAAGAGAGCAACACCAACGACGGGAAGGGCCGTCGAACATCTTCGGGCCATGGCTGATGCAGTGAACAACGTGATCTTCCGCCTGACCACGAAGGTCGAAGGCGAAGACGGAACGCGGAAGCTCGCCGATGGCATCGCCGACGCGGATGAGGGCTTCAAGCGAGCACAGAACAGCGCCACGGACTTCGAGAAGAAGGTGGCCGGAGCCGGGCGCACCACCAGCCGAACCGCGGACGACATGCGCACGGGTGGCGCGCGCGTGAAGCAGCTCGGCGCCGAGGCTGAGGTGGCCGGTAAGAAGGTCGAAGGCCTGGGCAACCGGATCAGCAGCAGCGCCAAGGCGTTCCTGGCCTTCGCTGGGGTCGACGCCACCGTGCGCGGTGCTATTGCATTGGTCAGCAGCGGCTTCGGGACGATCCGGGACTTCGAGCAGGAGGTGGCCGCCCTTTCCAGCATCACCGGGGCCACCGGGGGCGACCTCGAGTTTCTGAAGGACCAGGCCAAGGAGGTCGCCACCGTGTCCACCGTGTCAGCCATTGATGCCGTGCGCGCGTTCAAGGCGATCGGCTCGGCACGCCCGGACCTGCTGGCGAACAAAGAGGCCCTGGCCGCCGTGACGAAGGAGGCGATCGCGCTCAGCGAGGCCGCCGAGATCAACCTGGCTGACGCCGGATCGGCCGTGGCCGCTGCCATGAACCAGTTCGGCCTGGGTGCCGATCAGGCCGCGCGCATCGTGAACGTGTTGGCGGCCGGCTCCCTTGAAGGTGCCGCCGACGTGAACCTGCTCCGGGACAGCATCGGGAAGGTGGGTACCGTCATGGCCGCGAACAACATCAACCTCGAGACCGGCACAGCGCTGATCGAGACGCTGGCCGAGAAGAACATCCAGGGCGCAGAGGCGGGCACGCAGTTGCGCAACGTGATCCTGCGCCTGGCGACCAGTGGGAAGGGCTTCGTGGACGGCCAGTTCGACATGGTGGCCGCATTGGAGCAGACCAAGGCGGAGCTCGATGCCATCGCCGACCCCGCCAAGCGCGCCGAGCAGGCGACGAAGCTCTTCGGGTTGGAGAGTGCCACCGCGGGGAACATCCTGCTCGACAACGTGGCCAGGATCGAGGAGTTCACCGCCAAGGTCACCGGTACGAACGTCGCGTACGAGCAGCAGGCGAAGAACACGGCCACGGTGAACGCGGCCCTGGCGAAGCTCCGCAACGCATGGGCCGACGTGGTGCTCAGCTTCGAGAGCAGCACGGGGGTCATTCGCGACGTGGTGCTGTTCCTGGCCGACAACCTCAAGGCCATCTTCGTCGCCCTGGGCACCGTGGTCGGTGCGCTCACTGCGTACTTCCTGGCGACGCGTGCGGTAGCCGCGGTGACCGCCTTGTACCGGGGCTACTTGGTGGTCATGACCGTGCTGCAGCTGCGGTATGGAACGGCGACCGCGGCGAGCACACTGGCGACCCGGGCCCTGTCCGTTGCCATGCGGGCGGTGCCCATCCTTGCCCTGGTGTCCGCCCTTGCCCTGGCCGCTGAGAAGCTGGGGTTCTTCAAGATCAGCGCGGAAGAGGCCGCCACCGCGAACGACAAGCTCAACGAGAGCCGCCGGCAGACGTTGAAGACCGAGCAGGAGCTCAACCGGGCAACCCGTGGCATTGAAGCGCAGTACGCCAACCTCAGCAAGCTGAACGAGGACCAGGCAAGGCAGCTCCTTCAGACCATCGACCAGCAGATCCAGGCCATCGATGCACAGGGCGCCAAGGCCATCGAGGCGGAGGCAAAGTCCAGCGCCGAGATCGAGGCCATCCGGGCACGGCGCGCACAGCGCATCGCCGAGATCGAAGCTCAACTGCAGACCGAGGCGGACCAGGGCCGCCGGTTCGACCTCAGCTTGGAGCTCGACGCCCTGCGATCCTCGGAGAGCGAGAAGCGTGAGGTGCGCCGCACGATCAACACGGCCATCACCGCGGACGACGCCGCCGCCGCCAAGCAGCGCCTCCTGGGCACGCGCGCGGAGGTCGAAGCCCGGATCAAGGAGCTGCAGCGGTTGTCCGGTGCTGACCCGGAGGCCGTGAACGCTGGCACGATCAAAGCGCTGGAAAAGCGACAGCAGGACCTGCGGAAGAAGCTCAGCGAAACGCTCCGCATCGGCTCGCCGGAGTTCTTCAAGGTGCGGGACGAGTTCATCCAGGTGTCGAAGGAGTTGGCTGACGCCCAGGCCCTGTTGAGCGACCCCAAGGAGGCACCCCTGAAAGGCTCGGTCGCCTTCCTTGAACGTGAGGTGACCCGGCTGAAAGAGCAGCTGAGCGGACTGCCTGAAGATGCCCAGGGTATCGACGCCGTGCGCGAGGCCCTGTTCGCCACCGAGGACAAGCTGGCCGAACTGAAGAAGCGGTTGTTCGAGCGGCCGGATGACGAGGGCACCAAGGACGCCCTGCTCAGTGAGCTCGACGAGCGGGAGCGTCACCAGCTCGCCTTGTTCGACATCGAGCAGGAGGGCAACCTGGTCCGTGCCCGAAACGCACAGGCCAGCGATGAAGAGCTGGCCCGCATCGAAGCCGACGGCAACCGGCGCCGGCTGGAGCAGGAACTGGCCTTCGCACGCGAGCGCTTGGAGATCCTGCTCAACAGCTTGGACGCTGAGGAGGAGGAGGTCACGCGCGCCCGTAACGCCGTGGCAGAGATCGAGGCCCGGCTGAAGATCCCCGCGATCCAGACCACGGAGGCCAAGCGCTCGGTGCGCGAGCTGGTGGACGAGGTCACCGAGGGCGCCGCACAGATCGCACAGGCAGGAGCGGCGGCCTGGCGTGCCTGGGGTGATGCCCAGGCCCAAATGATCGACCGGCAGATCCAGCAGGAGGAGGCCCGCATTGAAGCCGTGAAGGACCTGGCAGAGCGTGGCAACGCGGTCCTGTACGAGGAAGAGAAGAAGCGGCTCCGCGACAGGCCGAAGCCACCGCACAGGCGATCGTTGCCATTGCCCGGGCAGCAGCCGAGGGCGGCGGCTGGTTGAGCGCGGTCACCATTGCGGCAACCCTGGTGAGCCTGGCGGCCGGCTTCGTTTCAGCCCGCCAGCTGGCCGAAACGTCGGTCCCGGAATACTACACCGGTGGCCCGGCTCCGTGGAGCCCCAAGGGCGGATTCACCGGCTCCGGCGACCCCCGGCAGAGCTCCACGGCCATCGGTCCCAAGCCCTACCGGTATCACCGGATGGAGTACGTCATGCCGCACGAGGTGGTGGGCACCGGCGACAACCTTCGGGAGTTCGAGCGCATCCACCGCAACGGGATCGACATCGCTGCCGAACGCCGAAGCCTGATCCAGCGCCTTTCCCGCGGCCGGATGAACATGGATCAGATGATGCCCCCGGGCGTGAAGCTGGTGGTGGCCGGTGGTGGGATGAGCGACGAGCAGGTCGACCGCATCGTGCGTGCCATTGCCGACAAGCCGGTCCCGGACTTCCACCTGGATGACGAGGGCCTGCACCGCTCCATTGTGACCAGGCAGAGCCGCGAAGCAGCCAAGAACACCCGCCGATGATCGTTGTCTACCTGAACGGCCAACCCGTACCGCCCGAAGAGGTGGACGGCGAGCGCGGTAGTACGCTCCAGTACGTGTTCGAAGATGACCGTGGCAGCACGCTGACGAAGAAGATGAGCGGCGAGCTCACCTTTCGCGGCCAGGCATACGAGGTCCTTCGCGCCGCCCTGGTTGACAACCCCGGCGGCAAGCTGGCGTCCGTACCGATCGAGGTGTGGGAGGTGTGCGGAGCCAAGCGCGCCAACCTGCTCCGTGGCGAGATCCGAGGTGACATGGTGAGCTGGTGCGAAGGCGAGTGCTCGATCAAGGCCTCCGCTGTGGAGAAGACCGAGCTCACCGATGCAGCGGACTGCCTGTTGAACACCCTGGTGTTCGACAACCGCAACGGGTTCCTGGATCAGCCGCACCCGAAGATGGTCTACTGCGACGAGATCCGGCCGGACTGGTTGCAGCACGTGCAGCTGATCGTGGCGTTTGCCACGCTGATCGCCATCAACTCGCTGACCCCGATCGTGATGATCTTCGCGAGCGTGGTCAATACGATCAACCTGCTGATCACGATCACCAACAGCCTCACGGGGGGCAACACCGACCTGATCGACTTCAGTGGGGGCAACGAGCCCACGCCGGACGTGCTGGCCGACTGGTACCACCTGCTCGAGGACCTGCGATCGGTCGCTCTGGGCTGCGGCCGCCGGCACCCGAGCCCGCTGCTGCGGAAGTACATCGAGAACGTGTGCACGATCTGCGGCCTGTCGTTCCAGTCGAGCATCCTGAACAACCCGCAGTCGGACTACTGGAACACCGTCTACTGGTCGGCTCCTGTGAAGCGCGGCATCGAGCCCACGGATAGCGTTCCGTTCATCTACGAGAACCGGCCCATCAAGACCGGGGAGACGTTCATGGCCGACCTGCGGGAGACGTTCAATGCGAAGAGCCGCATCCTGGGCAATGTCCTGCACTTCGAGCGGCGCGATATGATCCCCGGCGATCAGCTGTGGATCGACGTGGACGAGCTCAGGGCCCAGGGGCGTATGGTCAATGAGGTCTGCTGGCAGTGGGCGAAGGAAGAGGCTCCGGCCTTCCTGAACATCCACTTCCTGCCGGATGGCGTGGACGTGGTGGGCACCGAAGGCACCGAACGGTTCTCGGAGATCGTCGAGTGGAACAGCCCGCCGAGCAGCACGCAACGCGGGGAGAAGTTGCAGTTGATCCCCTTCGGCACCCCGCGCTTCCGCCGCGATGGGATCGAAGCCGACATTCGCGACAGCTACCTGTGGCTCCCTGGCATCTTCCCGGACATCGTGAAGTACAACAACGTGATGTTGCTGGAGATGGGCATCGGCGCCGCGCCGAAACTGATCGTGTGGGACGGTGAGAGCATGGAGTTCGGCATTGCACGGAAGTACACGGTCCCGGGGTACGAGCTGGACGAGCCGCAGAACTACAACTTCCCCTATCAGCTCAACGAGTTCGGTGTAGCGCCGAACACGATCTACCCGCCGGACCAGCCGAACATGGGGCTCTATGGGAGGTTCTGGGCGGTGAACAACCCGCGCGTGAACGGCGTGCGGTACCAGGAGTTCACCTTCGCGTTCCGCTACCGGATCGAGGACCTGCAGAACCTTCCGCAGTACCCCACCGTCAACCTCGGCCAGTACACCGGCCGCATCCTGGACATGACCGTCAACAGCGCCGAGCAGACGATCTTCGTGCACGGAACCACCTGACCATGCCTGCAACCCTTGCGATCAGCAACGAGACGATCAGGAACCTGACCGTCGGCACCTCAGCGCACCCGGCCAGCGACGGCGATACGACCGGCAGCATCGGCTGCGAGTTCGAGGCGGTCTATCGCGTGACCATCGGGGGAACGGACGACGCGGCCAACCCCATCAACACCTGGGCAACGCGTTCCCTGGTGTTCAACCCGGCGCTGTTCCTTCCCAACGGCGACCCCACCGCGCCGCCCATCGGGCAAGGATGGGCCGTTTCCTTCCCTTCAGGCTCGATTGCGGGCAACACCTACCCGATGACCCTGGTAGGGCAGGGAACGAACGCCCCAGCGAACACAAACGCGACGTGTGAGGCCCGCGTTCAGGCGAGCCCCACCCAGGTCGACGTGGTGTTCAGGTTCCGGGCGACCATGGACCTCGAGGGCTACATCACCGGCCTGCCCTTGTCGAACAACGACCGCCTCCTGAAAGCTCGCCGCCTGGACGGGTTGCCCTTCGTCAACACGCAGCCGAGCGTGTACGCGAACACGGACACGCGCGTGCTGAAGGCGGTGTTCACGGCCTTCGGGAACTTCCCGTACCGCCGTGAGCGCGCGCAGTCGATCATGGGGCTTCGCTTCTACGCCAGTGGCCTTACCGGTGCGGCCGAGTTCGGCACGTGCACCACGTCCATCTTGGATGCCGGCGGTGATCCCATGACGGCGCTCAGTTCCTTCGAGGCTCAGACCGTGCGCTTCGAGTGGCCGACCGGCGCGGGCTTCGCGCCCACGGACGACACCCAGGCGACGATCATGCTCCTGGACATCACCACGCCCGGCTCGCAGGGCGGGACCTACCTTCAGGACTACGCCGCGGTCATTACCATGCAGCTGGTGCTCAACACCGGGCCGACCTATCGCATCGACCGAGCGATCGGCGCTGGTGACCTGGTGGCCGGCCACCGCTACCTCGTGGTGGTGGTGGTGCCCGTGGATGATGGGTCGAACTACATCACCAACAGCTACAAGCTCGAAGCGCGCGCGAGCGCAACCCCGACGCCGCTGGTGATGGACGCCGCGATCAGCGGGACCGTGATCGACTATGCGCACAACCCCAACACCGACAACGTGGTGAGCACCGTGGTCGATCGCTTGGTGTGCCGCACGGTTCTGCTGAAGGCCCAGTATGACATCCAGGCCGCGGCCACCACCTGGGCCGGTTCGGTGGATGACAACCTGGAGAGCGTGAGCGTCACGGTGAAGAAGGACGGGGTGCCCGTGTTCACGCGCACGGTGATTCGTGCCGGCGCCGTGTGGCCCTCGGATCCCTTGTTGGTGGTGAGCGAGGACGGAAGCGAGGTACGCGCCGACCTGCTGCTGGCAATGGCGTTCCCCAACGAGGGCGGCAAGCCGGACTTCAGCGGGGCCACGGTACACGCCGACTGGACCTTCGCGTTCCGCTACCCGGCGGTGTCCGACTGGCTGGTGCACTACACCTATCGCCAACAGGTGGAGGCCAACGCACACGGGAACTTCACGAAGGTCGTCAGCGCGATCAACCTCCTGAGCTACGAAACGGGCCTGCCCTTGGATAGCATGTGCGAGGACCGCGTGCTGGTTGAAGTGCGCCTCGACCCCGCACAGGTCGGCAGCGACACCTGGACGCTCCGGGCCTTCGCGATGCGCGCACCGTTCGGCTACGACCCCTCCTTGGGCACTGCCGGCATGAACGAAGAAGAGAGCTATGCCTCCCCCGTTGGCGTGCTGCCTCAGTCTTCGGCGCCGATCATTGAGCTGGTGCAGCACACCTTCACGGCGAACCGTGCGACCTTCCTGTTCGATGCCACGCAGGTAGCCGAGGGCGAACGCTGGCGCTTGTACGTGGTGGTTCAGCCGCAGATCGCGCCCAGCGCTGAGTGTGTCGATGCGTTCCCCGTGGAACCTGTGAACGTGGCCGGGGTGGTGTTCGCACAGGAACAGGCCCTGTACGAGGGCGCTGGCATCACCGTGACCGGTGCCGGGGAGCCATTGGCGGATGGCTTCTATGCGGAGACGGGCTCCATGGGAGGCCGTCCGGCATACGAGAGCGGTAGCGGGTGGTTCTGCCAGTGGACCGGCTCTAATTGGATGATCCACGACGGCAGTCAGTACTACGTGGGCGTCGAGGACGTACCCACGCCCGACCTGGTGACCACGTGGAACGCCCTGACCGCCCCCGCCCCCGCGCCTGCCGTTACTGCTGGGGGTGTTGTGGTGCCCGATGGGACTGAGCTCTTCATCCGCGATCACAACACCGCAACCCCCGGGACGAGCCTGTGGGAGAAGAACACCGGGAACGTGGTCCGGAAGGTGCCCGCCGGCACGGGTGATGACGGAACCGATTGGGAGGTCGTGCCCCTGTCGGTGAACGACATCGTGAACGACGTGACCAAGGCCGGAACGCCTGAGCAGTACTGGCAGGTCTACTCCTGCCCCGCGGCACAGTACAGCCCGTTCTTCGACTACAGCGGGAAGGTGGGCATCCTGTACCTCCACCAGATCGCGTCTCTTGACCCTGGGCCCCCGGCGATCACGAACCTCCAGTGGATCACCACGTTCATCGGCGAGTCGCCGGATTGGAGCGCCGTGGACCTGTGCCGCACGTGCACGGTGCAGTTCACCACCGACGACGATCCCGACACGGCCACCTGGGTGGACAGCCCGTTGATGCTTCCTGTGCAGGTGGGAAGCCCGCCGACGTGGAACGGCTGGGCGATGTTCGTCGGCACCTTCACGGCCAACTTCCCACCGACGCCTGGCACGAAGTGGATCCGACTGAAGTGGATGAGAGGCACGAACTTGCAGGGCTACACCGGGGCGATCTATCCAACCACCTGATCATGGCACTACCTACCGTCGTTGAGGTCACCAACCCGCGCCTGGCCGACACGGCTCACGAAATGCTGAGCGTGAGCGAGGTCGAAGAGCTCCCGATCAAGTACGCATGCCTCACCGATGCGGAGACGAGCGGCGGCGACTGCGTGGCCGACCCGTGCCCCGGATGTTCGCACGAGGACGCCTTCTTCTACGTGGTGGAGCCGGATGACCTGGTGCCGCTGCAGTTTTGGGTCGTGGATCGGGTGAACCTCTTCCCTCAGTCGCCCGTGTACGGCTGGCGGAAGGCCAGCCCCGACTACTTCGTGGAGCTCCGGGTTCGAGGCCTGGACGGCGCGGTTCTGTGGGAGGGCGACATTCGCGACATCGCCGACGCCTTCAGCCTTGGCCTGTCCGAACACGGGCCATTTCAGTCCGTGCTGGTGAACGTGGACCTGCTGTTGAAGGTGATCGATCCGGTCGTTGACTGTTGGTACTTCGAGTTCCGCGCACGCACCAACGACAGCAGTGCGGTTCGGGTGGACAGCGATGAACTGATCACCACGCCGAACGTCGGTGACACTTACATCGACTTCGGTACGGAGATGATCATGACATGGAACGGCACCGGATGGGAGGGAACGGCGGCACAGGAGCGGACCACGTACTACGCGGAGAACACCGGCAATTACTATCACTATGAGCTTGGCGAGTTCACCGGACTTGCAGGGCCGCCGGACCCGTCGCTGGGCGACCAGTTCGACACGTGCCGCACGTTCAACTATCGGTTGCAGCGGTGTGACGAGCTTCTGATCACTTTCGAAGCAAGTCAGACCGGCCTTGACTGTGCCGGCTTCATACACGACACAATGCGACCAGGGTGGGCCATGGACCCGGTTCCTGGGATCACTCAGGTGGACTACTTCCTGCCGAACGGTGTTGCAGACCTTGCGGATGCCCAGCTTTTCCCCGGGCTGCTGGTGATCACTCCGCAGATCCCGGCGGTGCTGTTCTACACCGGCTCGGAGTGGGTGTGGGCGAAGCCGATGCCCGCGCTCAATTCCCTTTTCCTGGTGATGAACACCTTCGGCGGGATGGACGCTGGCGACGTGTTGGAGCGCCAGGATTGGGTGCCCTTCGTCGGCTACTGGAACGACGCCGGCGTGCTGGCCGACTTCTTCCCAGGGGCGACCTTCGACAACACCCCGGTGCCGTTCTACACCTTCCAGCACTACTTCCGCATCCCCGGCAGCGTGGAGGTGGAGGAGTTGCCCTTGGATCAGGAGTTGACCCGGAACGGCCGGTTGATCCGCACCACGTCAAGCACCCGGGCCCGCGTCCGCTCGCACGGCACGCCGATCGAGGTGGTGCGCAAGATCCAGGCAGTGGCCGGGGCCTCTTCCTGGGAGCTCAACGCCGACCCGTGGGACAGCATCGAGACGCTACGGAAGAACAACGAGGAGGGCTTGCTGTGGTGGATCGACACCTTCGTTGTGCGTGAAGATTGCACGCGTGTAGTTGACTGCTGATCGAGCGCTGCTATCTTCGTCGCGCATCACGCCCGATGCACACCGAGGCGAAAGCCTGACATGAGGGGATGCCGACCACCCTGCGGAAGAGGTTGGCAGTGACGAAAACCCCGAACTTCAATGGGACTTTGCCCGACTGGTTGTGCAACTGCGATTCCTGCGATCACGGGATCCGGTTGCAACATCATCACCAGGCCTGCCGGCGTTGATCGCGTCATCTTCAAGCGCTGCGACTATTCCTTCACGCTCATCACCGACCTTACCGAGTGGGAGACGGCCATCGCTGCCGATCAGATCCACGCCACCGGTCGCGTGCTGGGACAGAAGCCGAAGGGTAGCCCTTCGCGGCGTCGGGTTGCTTCCTGCCTGCCGGAGCGCACCGTGAACTACACGCGCACCTGGTCGTGGAAGGACAGCAACAGCGACAACACCACGTTCACGGACTACGACTTCTATCAGTACGTGGACCAGTACCAGGACCTGCTGCACATCGCGTTCTACACCTGCGATGGCCTCCTGTTCGGCTTCTTCGAGGACTTCAGCCTCGACGTTGACGACACCCGCGGCGAGACGAACGACGAGGACGCCGCGTTCGAGGTCACCTGCGAGGTGAAGAGCCGCCTGGTTGCCAAGCCGATCAAGCTGACCGGCCTGTCCGCTATCCTTGCCTGATGCCGCTTCGAGATCCGAACCGGTACGCAAGGGACTTCTTCAAGCTCCCCCGGCCTGCGCTGCGACAGCGTTGGCTGGGGGAGTACGAAGGGGTCACCACGCACATGCACGGCCGTGTCGCCAAGCGGCTGATCGGTATCCGCCGCCCGTACGAGCCTTCCGAGATCATGAGCTACCGGCTGGCGAATTACGAGGCCGTGACCCAGGGCCCGTTCAAGCGGTCCCGCACCAACCTGCAGCGCGTGTTCGGTAGCTCGCAGGTGAGCATCGAGATCGGAGACGAGGTCGTGCGCGACTACATCAACGGCCCCAACTTCGCGGGAACGGACATGCGGAGCTACTGGTCGCGGAACCTGGTGAGCCGCATGCTGGACGATCCGAACGGCTTGCTGATCTGGTGGGTCGATGCCGTGCCCGCACTGCTCACCGAGCGCGTGACCCCCAGGCCTTACATGATCCTTTCCCACCGCGTCCAGCACATCACCGAGGATGCGATCAGCTGGCTGAGCAACGAGCTCAGCTCGGTGATCGTCACAGACCCGGCCGATGCCAGCAAGGAGATCGAGGTTCGGCAAGGCCGCGTGTACTATGTGGTCACGGACACCGAGTACTGGAAGCTCGTCCAGTACGGCCGCAAGGAAGACGCCCTCTACCGGCTGGACCTGCACTACCGCCACCAACTGAACCGCCTGCCGGTCTACGTGCTTGGTGGTGAGCCCAAGGTCGAGACGAACGAGAAGACCAATGAGGACGAGCACTGGTTCGGGAGCTACTTCGGCTCCGCGGTGCCGTACGCCAACGAGTGCGCGCGCCAGTGGAGCGACCACCAGGGCGTCATGGTCACGATGGGATACCCCATCCGGGAGGTGAAGCCGATCCGTTGCACGGCCGCCGGTTGCCGCGATGGCAAGGTGTACAGCACCGCCGACGACGACACCACCGAGATCACCACCTGCCAGGTGTGTTCGGGCCGTGGCACCATCGCCCCGCCGTCCATGTACGGCGTCCTGGTCCGCGAAGAGGCCGGCGCCCTCGAAGACCGCAGCCGAGCTGCAGCCGAGGTTCCCATGGTGCGCTTCCTGCATCCGGAGGTGCCCATCTTGGACAAGGGAGAGCAGGCCTGGCGGAACTACCTGCGCGACGTGGAGCGCGAACTGGACCTGCTCTTCGTTGATGAGGCACAGAGCGGCAAGGCCAAGGAGATCGACCGCGAAGGCCAGGTCGCAAAGCTGGACCTGATCGGGAACCACCTCTTCCAGACGCTCTTCCGGAACAGCCTGCGCGATGTGACCGAGCTGCTGAAGCGGCCCTGGGATCCGGCCGCCGTGTCGATCACCCTCCCGCCGACCTTCGTGGTGCGCACCGAGAGCGACCTGGTGAACGAGCTGAAGAGCTTGACCGAGGCCCAGGAGGACGGCATTGTCCGTGTCGGCGTCCAGCACGAACTGGCATCGAAGCGCTTCGCCGGCAACCTCACCGTGGCCCGCAGCATCGAAGTACTGAGCGGCTATGATGTGCTCTATGGGATGACCACGGAAGCCGTCTCGGCATTGTCCGCCTCCGGAACGGTGGTGGACGACCTGCTGCTGCGGCGGCACGTGTTGGCCCGGGCAGCGCTTCAACGCCTGATCATGCGCGAAGGCCCGGCGGTGTTGGAGGCCCAGGACATCTTCGCCAAGCTCGACGCCATGGTCGAGGAGATCATGCCCGCCAGTCGCATCGTGCCCAAGCCGGTAGATGAGCCTCCCGTGGAGTGACGCCGAGACCGGCCGCTACCTCACCAGGTGCCGCCGGGTGATGATCTGGGCGGCGCTTCGCTGTGGGGTATCCTTCGACGACGCCGACGACGTGTTCCAGCAGGCTTCCCTTCGCATCCTGGCGCGCTTTCGCCGTCAGCCGCCCGATACCCCGCCGCCGGTGAGTTATGCGATCCAGGCGGCGAAAACGGCCGCCTACGACCGCCACTTGAAGAACCTGGCCTGGGATAGCGGGCGAAAGGCGGCCGAAGAGCTTCGACGTGAGCCCGATGACGGCCCCGCGGAGCTCTGTGATCGTGACCGGCGGCGCTTGTTCCAGCTCAGCGCGGCCATCGACAAGCTGCACGGAATGGAGAAGGCGGTCGTCCTGTGCCGGCTGCAAGGGATGACCCTGCAGCAGATCGCCGACCAGTACGAAGTGCCCAAGGAAACAGCACGCCGGGCCTATGTCATGGCGCTCCGGAGCATACGGCGCAAGCTCCTACCTTCGTGCAATGCCCCTTTCTGAGCTCGTAGCGGACAACGCCCGCATCAGTGATCGAGCAGCGGCCGAGCTCGAGGCCCGTTTCGCCGGGCTTGAACGCGAGCTGGAGAAGCGCTTGCTGGCGTACCTGCGCCGCTTCAGCACCAGGGGCGGCCGGTTCAACAATGACAAGGCCAGCCGGGAGATCTTGCTTCAGGTCAAGCGCGTGCTGGCGAGCATCGTCGAACAGGAGAAGCTGCGGGAAGCCGTGCGCGACCTGTTGCCGGAGTTCGACCGCATCGGGGAGAACGTGGCGTTCATGCACGGGGAGGAGTCCGGCCTGGTGATCCCCAAGGCGTTCATCAACGAGCCCAAGCTGCGGATCATCGACCTGACCACCGACAACCTGATCACTAGCGGCTACGACGCGCGCTTCGTCCAGCCGGTGAAGAAGGCCCTGTTCCAACACGTGAGCGTGGGGGCCGAGGTGCTGGAAACCGAGCGCGCCCTTCGGGTTATGATCCGAGGCGCCGAAGGTCGGGCCGGCCTGCTCACACAGTACGTCGGTCAGGTGGCACGGGACAGCCTGAACCAGTACGAAGGCCAGGTGCACGAAGCCATCGCCCAGGAGTTCGGGCTGACGAACACCCGGTACGTGGGCAACATCATCGGCACCACGCGCTGGCAATGCCGCCGATGGGTCAAGATGGGGATCATCACCGCGGAGCAGCTGCCGCGCGAACTGAGCCTGGCCTTCAGCCGTGGTCGCGGCATGATCCCTGGCACTACCGTGAGCACGTGGCGCGTCAACCGCGGCGGCTACAACTGCATGCACTCGGCCATCCCCACCAAGCGAGAACCGTAGCTTCGCACCATGGCAAGGTGCTTCGTCGTTCTGATCGTGTCAGCCGTTGTGCTGCTGTTCCTGTGGTTGCACATGAGCAACGAGAACAGCCGCGACAGGCGGGACCACATGATGCAGGTGCAGACCCTACGCGATCAGATCCGTGTATCCGACAGCGTGTTGGCCGTTCGCGATGAAGAGGAGGCCGAGCTGCTGGATACTTTGCGAGCTTTGCGCGCAGAGCATGCAGCCCTGATCGCTGAGCTTGCGTCCATCACCTCCACACACCGATCAACCCGCGATGCGCTACTTGTTGCCCCTCCTGACAGCCTTCTGCGTTTCATCCGCCGCCATGTCGCAGGCTACCGGCCCTTCGACGCCGGACAGCCTTGGCTTGAGCACTGAAGAACTGCGGATCGTCGCGATCATGCTGGACGAGAACGTGGAGTTCCGCGAGCGCTTGCGCATGGCGGCCAGGCTCTACGTCACCTTGAAGAACGAGCGCGACACCCAACGCGCCAGGGCGCACAACTGCGAGGCCAAGAGGGTCGAGGACCGGCGTGTGCGCCAGGCGCTCGAGGACATCATCGAATCGCACGAGAAGGAGGCCAACCAGGAGAAGGGCCGACGCTTCGGGCGTGCACTGAAGAACTTCGGCTCAGGCCTTGCCGTCGGTGCGGGCTTGGTGACCGGTTACACCCTGTACCGACAGCACAACACCCGATGACCATGGGACAACTGAAGTACCTCGTTCTGCACTGCAGCGCAACGCCGGAGGGCCGCGAGGTCACCGGGAATGACATCCGGCTGTGGCATACGATGCCGGCGGACAACTCCGACGGAACGGTGACCTATAAGGGCCGCAAGTACAAGAGCCGCCAGGACCTCCCGAACGACATGATCCTTGGGAAGGACGTGCGCACCGGCAAGGGCCGGGGCTGGTCCGTGCCCGGGTATGCCCGGTTCATCCGGCTCGATGGGACCGTGGAGCAGCTGGTGCACTTCAACGCCGACGCCCGGGTCGACCCCTGGGAGATCACCAACGGGGTAGCCGGCATCAACAGCAGCAGCCGCCACTTCTGCTATGCCGGCGGCACTGATGCCAAGGGGAAGCCCAAGGACACGCGCACGCCGGAGCAGCTTCACGCGTTGAAGCTCCTGGTGATGGAGACGATCCTGGATGTGCCCGGTATCGTGGTCTGTGGGCACTACCAGTTCGACAGCGGCAAAGCGTGTCCGAGCTTCGACGTTCCTGCGTGGTTGCGCTCGATCAAAGTGCCTGAGCGGAACATCTTGCGCAAGTGATCGAGGACAGTACATTTGTGCCACACACCCCACAACCATGGCAACGAAGAAAGCGGCTGGCAACAGCAAGACGGTCAAGGTGAAGGACATGCAGACCGGTCAGGTCGGCGACATGTCACGCATCGGTTACGATGGGATCAAGGATGAGAAGATGCGCAAGGATGGCAAGCTCATCCAGCGCTACGTGCTCGTCGGCGGAAAGACCGAGGACGAGGGAAACGAGTAACGCCCGCCTCTGCAACGAAGAAGCCACCCTGCCCTATCTGCTGACCGATCACCATGAAGAAGCTGCAAGCCCTGTTGAAGAAGCTCGGCGCAACGCCCGAGACGATCAAGCTGTTCGCCGATGTCGAAGTGGACTTCGATGTGGCCGCCGTGCTGTCGGAGATCGATGCCTCCATGCGAACCGCGCTGGAGAACGACGACACCTTCGTTGATCCCATTGCCGAGCGTGTACGCGGCGAGTTCCTGGCGAGCAAGGAGCGCAAGCTGGTGAAGGTTAGCAATGGCCTGATCACCAAGGAAGAGGTGGAGGCCATGCCGAAGAAAGAGCGCTACGACAAGCTCGTGGAGCTCCTGGCTGAGCGGTTGGGCAAGGCTTCCGGCGAAGGCAAGACGGGCGATGACAAGGACAAGGAGATCCAGCGCCTCAACGACGAGCTGGCCGCCAGCCAGGCCGAGCTGAAGAAGGTGCGGGAGGAAGAGCTGCCCCAGGCACAGGCACAGGTCGAAGCCGCTCGCAGCGAAATGATGCTGGAGCGCCACCTGGAGGAGCTCTTGGTCGGGGATCAGAAACGGACCCTGGTGCTCGACCCTGCGCGTACTCTGCGCCTGCTCCGCGATGACCTGAGCAGGGAGTACGACCTTGGCTGGGACCGTGCGGCATCCGCGCCGGTGATCAAGCAGAAGGGCAAGGACCTGCAAGCCATCAACCCGGACACGCGCAAGCCGTGGACGACCGCCGAGCTGGTGGCGCACTACGGCGACAAGGCCAAGCTGTTCGCGGTGAACAACGGCGGAGGTGAGAAGGACAGGGGCCGTGCCGAAGGCGGCGCCGCTGGCGGCGGCAACAAAGAGCGCAAGTACAACCTCCCGGGCATGAAAGCGGCCGAGGCCGCCATCAAAGAGCGGGAGGCTGAGAAGGCATAGCGAACCCGCCGCGGGCGTGCGGCGATCGCCAATGAGGGGGGGCCCACCTGTTGAAGAGGCCACCGAGGTGATGCGGCCGACCTGTTGAAGACAGGCTGCGACCAACATCAACCGTACAACCATGGCGATCGAACTTGAGGACTTCTGCCAAACCGTGCAGCAGGACCTCTTTGACCTGGCCGGGTCCAACTACCCGGCGATGAAGCGTGAACCGACCGGCCTGCTCGATGCTGTTCGCAGCGAGAGCAACCGCAGCGGCTTCAGCCAGAACTACATCACCGACGGCGGCGATGGGAAGCTGAAGCAGGTGCTGATCGAGTGGATCAAGCCGATCCCCGTGAGCACCACCGTCACCACGATGCAGGACATCTGCGAAGCGGGGACCGAGGAGCCCGTGTTCCGTGACGTGAAGACCCTGACGGGCTTCGCCAGCACCCGGGTGATCGAGTTCAGCGACGCGGAGCTCCGCAAGCTCTGTGACGCGCCTTCCGAGCACCGTGCCAAGGTGATCAGCGCGCACATGAGCGGCCTGTTCCGCAAGGTGAACCAGATCTGCATCGCGAAGTACAACACCGGTGTGGGCGGGTTCATCGGTGGCGTGGCCGCCGGCAAGAACGTCGAGTTCCTGCACTACGACGGTATTTCCGAGGCTGCGAAGCCGGACGGGGAGATCGTGATGATGGAGGACATGCAGAACCTGGGCGTGACCGGGAAGCCCCTGGTGGTGGGCTCCGGGATCATCAGCCGCTACAGCAAGCTGGCACAGATCGGCTGCTGCAACGACTACGGCCAGGACGTGTCCGACCTGTCCGGGGCGTACGACTTCTACCGTGACCGCGATGTGGACATTGTGCTCGGCACTTCCGAGAACGTGTTCGCCTTCGCTCCCGGCGCGGTGCAGTTGGCGACCTACAACATGTTCCGCGGTGACTTCCGCAAGGTCGTCCCGAACGTGTACGTGCACGACACGATCACGGACCCCGTGCAAGGGATCACCGTGGACGTGAAGATGAAGTATGACGACTGCGCGCACGTGTGGCGCATGGCGTACTTCCTGCACTTCGACCTGTTCCTGCTCACGAACGACATGTTCTACGATGCCGACGAGCGGGATGGTGTGAACTACGCCTTCAAGTACAAGGCGGTGCGCACCGTGACCCCTTAGGGTAGGGGGGTTAGTTGGACGACGGAGGCCCGGGGCGCATATCTTGGCGCCCCGGGTACCTCCACAAAACCACCAAGATCCATGAACTCCAACGAGACGAACCTGCTCCGCGTATCGCGGAACCTGCTGGGCCTGGCCCAGGACTTCATCGCCGCCATGGAGCGGCAGAACATCGGCGTCCGCGTCCTTCCCCCTGCCGAGAAGTTCACGGCCAAGGATCGGGCTACCGACGTGAGCTTCGCAGTATGGCAACAGCCTGCCAAGATGCAGGACGCCGAAAGCCGGGCGGCGAATGTGCTCGCGGAGATCGCGAAACACGCCACCTCCGGGGCGAACGGCCTGATCACCTACACGGCATCCGGCCTGAAGCTCAGCGAGGCCAGGACCGCAGAAAAGGCGGCATCCCAGGCCTCCGACGGCACCGGCACGGCTGGTGAAGACCCCCAGCCCCGTAAACGACCCCTCCGGCCCTGATCCATGGCCGACCTGAACTGCCTCACCGGGTTCATCTGTGCCCGCGCTGCATGCGGATCGGGCTTGGTGTCCGCTCCCAAGAGCGGCCTGTTCGTCGAAGACCTGCCGGGGATCAGCATGGAGTCGATGGCTGCGGTGGAGCCGGGGAAGTACGTCAACGTGCAGACGTTCATCGACGAGAAGATGCGCACGGCCGGGCAAATGGTGGCCGACAGGATCCGCGCAACCCTGGACGAGTACGTCCGAGCACGCGGACCGAAAGAGGCCGGCACGGTCGGCACCTGGGACGCTGAAGGCAACACGATCGCCGCATCGGTGAACGCGCGTGGCCTTCGGATCACGTTCGGCGGCGGTGCGATGAGCATGGGCAGCGTGAGCCGGATCTGGTTGCGCTCTTCTACTGCGGTGACCGGCCTGGTGGTGACCCTGAAGGATGGGCCTGAGACCCGCACCTACACCGTGGACCTGGAGGCCGACGTGGAGACCGAGGTGTGGTTGAACTATGAGGCTCGCACGAAGTCCGTGGACATCACGGTCGCAGAGGACGACTTCACGCCGGTGACCGGGAGCACCAAGGGAACCCGGTACTTCAGCACGTGCAGCACGTGCGGACAGCTTGGGCGTTACGCCACGATCAGCGGCAGCGGCCTGTTGAGCGGCGCCACCACTGACGAACTGCAGGGCATGCGCGCCGAGGTGGTCATGCTCTGCTCGATCGACCCGGTGCTGTGCATCCTGCTCAAGCGGTACCGCTTCGCCGTGCTCTACCAGTGGGGCGTGCTGGTGCTTCAGGAGTGGCTGGCCTCGCCGCGGACGAACTACTTCACGATCCACAGCCGCGATTGGGCGGCCGGCACGGTCGAGCTGTGGGAGAAGGTCGAATTGCCCCGCGCACTGAAGGCTCAGAACAGCACGCTGGCGCACTTCGTGTCCCAACTCGATCCGGAGTGCCTCACATGCGGCTCCGGGGCTCACTATGGCTACTCGCATCCGTAAGACCGGCGGAGCCATCCGGCCGCTCACCACCACGCGCCGCCCGGCCAGGGTGGTGCAGAAGCCCAAGCCGAAACGCAATGGCTGCACCAAGTGCTGAAGGCATGGACGCTGTTACCATGCTGCTCGCGTTGAACGCGGCCCTGCTCGGACTGGTATCGTACTTCCTGGCCCTGGGCGTCCAGGTGATCCGCGCATCGATGCTGAAGGTGGAGACGATGCAGCTCGAGCAGGTGCGGCACGCCAAGGACATCGAAGCACACAGCCGGGTGTTGGACACGCACGCCCGCGCCATCGAGAAGCTGATGGAGGCCGCCCCCTAGCTTCGTGCCATGGCAACCTACCTGCCGTCCGAGGCTGCGGAACTGATCCGGTTGATGCCCGGGGCGCTGATGCAGGCGATCGAAACCGAGCAGGCGATCGCCACCCTGGACGTGCAGGGTGACATCCTGCAGAACGTGTTCTTCGAAGGTCGCGATCGAGACGGTGGCAGGATCGGTTCGTACAGCCGAAAGCCGATGTATGTGAGCCTTTCGGCCGCACGTGCGCGCTACGGCTCGCAGGTGCCCACGTCGAAGCTGAAGGGACGCGGCAAGAACTCGACGGGTAGTAAGTTCGCCAACGGAGAGCCCCGCGCATCGATGTACTTCAGCGATGGCTATGCAGGCTTCCGAGCGCACATGAACAGGCCGACGAACACCGTGAACCTGAAGCTCACCGGAAACCTGGCTGGCTCCATTGCTGCCGGCACGTCGAAGAACGTGAGCACGATCGCCTGGACGAACGAGGCCGCGGCTGAGCTGGCGGCCGCCCATGAAGCGAAGTACGGCACGGTGATCTTCCAGCCGCCCCAGCGATCCCTGGACGAGCTCTTCCAGCGCCTTCGTGACGCTGCCGACCGAGCTCTCCGCAACCTCACCCCTAATGGTTGACACCATCTGCGCCCACATAGCGAGCCAGCTCACCACGCAGTTCTCGTCATGGCTGAACGTGGTGAATTACATCGCCAGGCAGGACCCCACCGGGGTGATCGTGAAGGAGCAGCCTGAAGAGTGGGTCGGCATCAACGACGCGGTGCCTGGGCATGCCTACATCCGCTTCCGAGACGGCGACGACATCGTGTTCAGCAATGGCACGCTCACCAGTGCCCCGAACATGCGGAGCACGGCACGCCTACGCCTGGTCATGTTCCACCGGTGCGACAACGAGCACGAGATCGCCCGCTACCTCAGCTTCGGCCTTCTGAACTGCCGCGGCTACGGCCAACCCCGTTACAGCGTGACGGTGCTCCGGTGCTCCACGGACCGCCAGGTGATCTACCGGGAAGAGACAAAGCGGGACGACGGCATGCGGGATGACAACCTGCGGCTGATCCGCGTGGACTTCGACGTTGCCTATCGCGACGGCATCTTGGACGGAGAAACCTGCATCCCCCCTTGCAATGTCTGCTGACTGCTGCACCAACACCTTCGACCTGGGCTGCGTGTACTGCAACCAGGTAGCCGTTGAGCTCCCGGTCGTGGCGACCGTGACCGGTACGTACACGGCCGTGTTCCGGTACCTGGGTCGCAGCCTGGTGTTCGAGTTCCAAGGAACCCTCGGGCAACCGCTGATGCTGCCGCTGAACGGGTTGAACCCGTCGTTCCGCTACTGGTTGCACGTGCTCGATCCCAACGGCGACCGCGTGACCTACATCTCCAGCGGCACGGTGTTCGACTGCTTCAAGTTGCGCACACACCCGAAGTTGATCGGGCAGGTCGTGCTGGTTCCGTTGTCCGGTATCACGTGCGCCAACCTCCTGGATCCGGTGAATGGGCTCACCGAGCTTCAGCGCAACGGCTGCATCCTTCCCACATACGACTTCACCGACCTCGACACACAGACCGGCGTAACGCTTCAGCAGCGGGCGGACCTGATCGCGTGGCTATGTGATGGCGGGCCCGTTCCGACCCTGTGTGAGTTGGTGGAGGCGGCCAGTGCGGCCGAGATCGTCGCTTGCGTTCCTTCGGGCAACAGGCCGGTGTTGTTCTGCGCCTTGCTTGCCACGGATGAGGTTACACCCGAGGTGATCGTGGTCTGCTTGGACGGTGCCGGTAAGACCGACGCCGTTCGGGCGATCATCTGCACGCCCTGTGACCCGGTGAACATCCGCAACACGGCCGACGACTCAACCTTGGCCACGGCTGCGGCCGGGTCGAATTGGCCGCTTCCACGGGTGTTGGTATACATAGAGCTTTCAGACGGTACGATCATCGAGGCGGTCTATCCGGTGACGGCTCTTGTTGGCGGTGGTAGCCAGCAGCAGATCAACCTCCAGTTGAACCGTGTTGCAGTCCACAGCACGGACGGCACCACGCTTCTGTTCTACGCCGACCCTCAGACGCAGATTGATGTTCCTGCTTTGGGGTTGCGATACCTTGATGCCGACGGTATAACTCAACAGGATAGCAAGCCCATCGTTGCGCTGTCCGGAGGCCTTCAAAGTACCGGCGAGACACTTCCGCGCTTCCGCGTCTTCCTGAGCGACGAGGCCACCCTGTACCTCACTGGCGACATCACAGCGCCGGACGTGATCCTTGCCGGCGTTGAGCTTCGCAATAGTGCGGCGGACGTTCTCAGCCATCACGAGGATGGCACGATTGCTATCGCTCCGGACGCTTCGGTTCAGCGCGTGGATAGTGCTGCGGCGAACATAGGATCGGCCATCGCAGTGCCATCCGGGGCATCCACGAACGTCATCTGTCCGGACGGAACCGCGAACGCCCTGAACAGCGCCAGCACGAACGTTGGAAGTGCATCGGTGAAGAGCAACGGAAGCGCGAACATCAACGTGGCGGACAGCACCATCACCAAGCCGGACGGTACGACGGTGGGCCTTCCCGCAACTGTTGCGCTGGATGTTCGCGGCTATCGCAGCGGCATCGTCTACAATAACGGCTTCATCCTGGCAAGCGGACAGACCACGGTGCACCGAACTGGCGACGAGGGCACTATGCGTTCGCTTGGCCGGTTCACCTACGTGCGTCCCATCTACCCTGTATCCTTCGCGGAGCTATCCACCTTCACGGTCCTCGCGTCGAACAACAGCTTCGGCAACACCCTGCGCTTCACTGACGCGTCCGGATCTGCGGCCGCGACTACTGGCGACCGGTTGATCCTTGACCATTGGACAGGCTGGGCATATTGGCGACCAGGAAGCCTGCCCGCGTTTTCCAGTTGGAACGACGCGATCGATGCGGCCGAAGCCAGCACAGCCGGGGGGTTCACGGACTGGCACCTTCCCACCGATCGCCTGTTGGACACGATCACCAATGACAGCCTTGCGAGCAGCCTGAACTACGGGGCGTTCCTGATCACCACGCCACTTTGGACCGCCACGACGCGCCCGGATGATAGCACCATTGCCAGGGTGTTTCGTCCCGACATTGGTTCGCTGTTCGGCAACCTCGCGAAGACCGCAACGACCACCTGCAGCTACATCTTGTGCCGTAGGTTTGCCGCATGACGCACCTTGTGTTCCTGCTGATCGCCTTCGTTGTAGCCCTTACATGCGGGGCGTTGGTGGAGCTTTGGAGCTTCTGCCTTGGCGATCCCATGCACGGGTCGGTTACACAAGGTCGGATCTTCAGCGGCCTTGGTCGATACTTGCTTACGAGGTACGAGGCGGTGGAGCTCGCCCGTGAACGCAGGAATGCCAAGCTTCGCAATGCCTATGTCAATGACGCCCGCGAACGCCACAGGCTGAAAAGCCCTGGTAAGCCCTTCGAGGTGACGGACGAACTGCTCGAGGGTGCGCCCATGGACTTACGGCCGAACTGGTGGAAGATCACCGGCGTTTGTCCCAAGTGTGCAGTGGTGTGGGCCGGCTTCCTGACGTATGCCGGGCTCGTACTTACCCTGGCCCCCTCCCCCTGGTGGTGGTGCGGGCTGTTCAACTTCGCCGGCGCTGCCTTCGTTGGGCTTCAGATCGCCCACCGGTTGCGGGATTGAGGAAATGTTTGGAATTTCAGACAGGGTGCGTGTTCCTTTGCCGGACACACAACCCCCATGGAACGCATCAAGATCGACGAGCTTATCGCCCTTCACGGCCGCAAGCCTGACGGGTCAAAGCTCTCACACGAGGAGCTTGCCGATTTCGTCTTCAAAGGCGAACGAGGCCGGGTCAAGGAAGGCAAGCGCCGTCTACTGTCGGCCACCCGCAAACGGGCGCTGATCGGCGCTTGGAACAACGGCCTGGAACTGACCCGCCTCAAGCCCCGACACCTGCTTCGTCTGTCGGAGTTCTTCAAGGCCAATGACATCCGCCAACTGATCGACGAATGAGCACCGAGGTGAACACCCGATCGGCGGACCAGTTTCTTCCGATCAAAGAGCGGTTCGAGGCCCTTCGTGGCGCTGAAGCCTTCATGGAGGAAGCCAGCTATGCCGCGCAGATCATCGCAAAGAACTCGTCTTTGATGCAGTGCACGGCAGCGAGTAAGATGCTGGCCGTGATGAACGTTGCCAACACAGGGCTGACCCTGAGCCCGGTCGCGAAGTTGGCCTACTTGGTCCCCAGGTGGAACAACCAACTCAAGGCGGCCGAATGTCACCTCGAGCCGTCATATCGGGGCCTTGCCAAGCTGATCACGGACACCGGTGCAGTTCGGCACTTCCTCACTGGCAAGGTGTATGAGGGTGACGAGATCCGCATTGACAAGGGCGCGGGGCTCCTGGAGCACATACCCGCGTGGTCAGTTGGTAAGAAACGCGGTGCACTGTTGGCCGTGTACAGCGTTGCGACCATGGCCGACGGCTTCCGCCACATTGAGGACATGGATGTGGCCGAACTTGAGAAGGTGCGCGAGTGCAGCGATGCCTACGTGAAGTGGAAGAAGGACCCGAAGAAGAACAGCGCCCCGCACGAGGACTGGCAAGACGAAATGGACCGCAAGGCCGTGATGCGCCGGCACGTGAAGACCCTTCCGCTCACCAAGCAGGCCAGCGAGATCAATGCAGCCATCGCGATCGACGAAGCCGCCTACACACCGGTTCCCCGTGCCGCGGATCGCGTGGCAGAGCTTCGCCGGCGCGTGATCGAAGCCCTCGAGTTCTACCAGGGTGATGATCGGGAGTTGCTTCGGGAGCAGTGCCGGGCCAAGGCCGCCAGTGGTGAGTTCACGGAGGCTTTCGCGAAACAGGTGCTTGCCCAACTTGGAACGATCGAAGCCGATGCCGATTGAACTGAACGACGTACCACAGCGGAGCCCGTTATGGTACCAGCTACGTCGGGGCTGCATCACCGGCAGCAATGCCTCCAAGATGTTCACGGGCGGCACCCGAGGTGAGGAATTCGGCGCAACCGCGATGGGCTACGCTTCCTCCCTGGTCGCCGATAGGATCGGCACCAATGACGAAGGAGACGAGGACAGCTTCGACACCTACGAAATGCGTCGGGGTCGGGAGCTTGAGCCCGAGGCCATTCGTGCCTATGAGGATCGGATGTTCACCACAGTGAAGCCCATCGGGTTCGTCGGTCACGACACCCTTGCGGCGGCGTGTAGCCCCGATGGCGGTGTCCGTGATAGTCACGGCCGCGGCATCATCGAAGTCAAGTGCAGGAACCGAACGCTTCACACCGGCTACTGGTTGAACAACACGATTGGCCGCTCCGACATGCAGCAGGTACAGTGGAACTTGTGGATAACGGGTGCCGACTTCTGCGACTTCTGTGCGTACCACCCCGATGTGCGTGAGGACCTGCAGTTGTTCATTGCTCGCGTTCGTCCTGACGCTCAATTCCTGCTCAACACGTCGTTGAGGGTGATGAAGTATCTTGCCATGGTGGACGACATGGCCGCATCGGTTGGAGTGAAGAACTGGAAACCCCTACACCTTCGGACAGATGAACTTCGTGAAGCGCTTGATCAACAGCGTGCGCTCGAGCAAGAGCCCGCAGCCCAGCCCCAATGAACACGGACAGGCTTATCGTTGGCACACCTACGAAGGCCCCAACGGCGATCGCCTTCGCCTCTTCAACAATACCCCGATCGGAATTCCCCTGGTCCTTTCCGTTGGTGGTGTTGAATGGAGGCAGATCCCCCCTTTCACCGGTGAGGCCCCCGAGAAACTTCCGGTGGTGTTGAGCGTTGGCGACTACGTGTATCGGTTCCTGACCAAGCAGGAGCGAACTGAGCTTGTCAAGCTCAAGGCGAAGGCCCTGGAGAAGGAGTTCCGACGCCGTGGCGTTCGGACACAACCTCGGGCCCGTCTTGAGGCCATGTATCACCGCGAAATGTCGAAGCAGGCCGCCGTGTTCCAGGTTCAGGTCTGACCAATGCGGTTTCGCGGCCTACAAGCGACGAACGGCCCCGTGGTTGTCCCGTACCACGTGGCAACCCATCCCAGCCTTTCCATGAAGGCAAAAGGACTGTTCCTGGTCATGCTATCTGCCAGCCAGGGTGAACACTTGACCGTGACCGGACTACTTGAGCGGGTATCCGACAAACGGGACGCGGTAACGGCGGCTTGGCGTGAACTGGTCGAGGCCGGTCTGTTGGTCGAGGTTGACGGGTGGCTTGAATTGCGGGAAACCCCGAAAACCCCACAGAGGGAGATCACGGGAAACCCCAAGATCACGGGAAACCCCGAATTGCGGGAAACCCCGAAAAAGCCCCTGGCGAATTCGGGAAAAACCCGAACGGCCCGTGTGCCCCATACAGTAGTGGTATCTTCAGGAAGGAGTACTTCAGAGAGTAAGAGTACTGAGGGAGATAGCGCGAGCGATCTGTTCGGCTTGGTGGACGTCCAGGCACGATCCCGGTTGAGCAAGTTCGCCAACAACCCATTGCACGATCAAAGTGTGTTCGAATCGGTGTTCAAGAACGAGGCGCTTGCCGGAGTTGACCTCGAACACTATCGGACAGCCATCCGCCGCTGGTCCGATAAGAAGCCGCGCCGCCTGCACGACTTCGACGGGTGGAGGGCAGTTCTTGAAGGTGCCATGGTTCGGGACCGAGACACCGGCAAGCTCCGCATGATCGGACAGCACGGCGAAGCAGAAAGCAGGCAGGAGGCTGAACTGGAATTCTTGAAGCTCGGCAGATGAGCACAGCGATCCAACTCTACCAAGGCACCAACAGCGAATTGATGTTGTCTGCCAACAGCACCGGCGTGCGCCTCACGAGTGTCGAGCGCCGCATCTTGAGCATCGACGGGAACCGCACGATCGCCGAAAGCGACGGCGAGACATTGCGGAAGGAAGTCCGCGCGATCTTGGTCGGTGTCTTCCGAGATCTGGGCATTGTTCGACAGCCCGATGCGTTCGATGCCACCCGGTTACTCGACATCCTCAAGGAGTACTATGGTGACATGTCCACAGCGGAGATCAAGCAGGCGTTCGAGTTGTACGCAGTTGGTGAGTTGAACGATCATCTGCCACACGACAGCAAGGGACAAGCGCTGCAACACTTCCAGCAGTTCAGCGCGATGTTTTACACCCAGGTGATCCGCGCATACCGTCAACGCCGATCGGAGGCAAAGAAGGACGTAAGTGGCCGCGTTGGCGTGAAGCTCCTGGAGCAGAAACAGGCAGAGCGCGACCCGTACCAGGACCGTGCAACGTTCTACACAGTACTTCGATCGGTCTGTACTGACATTGCACATGGAAACGACCCGGTGTTCGTGATCACGATTGAGGCGGAAAGTGTGCTCACGAAACTCAAGTTCCTCCCTGCCTCGATCGTTCCAACCGACTACGACGTGCGAACGGCCCGAAGCCGTATGACACGCGGACGCGATGCAGCGGTGGACGAAAGCCTGGGCAGTCTGATCGAAGCCGGCCTCGTTCCCGAAGACCTTCAGCACTTGGCCCGCACGGTTTCTGTCCGTAGGCAGTTGTACCAATGCCTTCGAGAGTTGGGGCCCGACGAGGTGGGCCGCCGCTTCGCGTGGTTGATCGATCGACACCAACAGTCCAAGGTGAACCCATGAAGAAGCCCTGGTTCCTGGTTAGTGACTTCCACCCGCTTGACCCGATCGAACTGGTGTGACTTGGCCCGGTCACGCCGGCAACAGTGCCGATGGCGTATCACCCATACGTACTGATGTACCACGGCCATAGAGGTGCATCGCCTTTCTTTTGGATCCCCTGCGATGAAACGAACATCCTCACCTGTCTGAACTGATGAGCCGATTTGACTTCATCCAGCAGCACTTGGCCGAGCACGGCTTCGACATTTGGCAAGAGCAGGGCTTGGCCTACATGGTCTGCGAGTTGCACGGTGGGTTCCTTTTCTGTCCGTACTGTGCCCAGCCGTTCCCCAAGGTCCCACCACAGCAGGAGCTAGGCTTCCCGGAGCCAACTGTTCTAAAGATCGAACGATGAAAGACGGCAAGGACCGCAAGCGGTGGAACAGCACCATGCGCCCCGGCAAGGGTTTCAAACGCAACCGAGAGGCCAAGCCACCGGTGGCGAAGGTTCGTCGGCGCAAGGTGACGGGCGAACTGCAGCTATTCGTCCAACTCTATCGAGAGCGCGGTGGTGTAAGCGAGCTCAGTGGGCAACCCCTTCTTCCGCCGGGCCACGCCCGTTTTCATTGTCAGGGCTCGCACTTGTTGGGTAAGGGTCAGTATCCCGACTACCGGCTGGACCCACGGAACATCGCGATGATCCTGCCCGAGGAACATGATCAGTGGGAGCATGTGAAGGACAAGGACCGGCTTTTCAAGCTCAACCCCTGGTGGATCAACATCATCCGCCGTTACGACCAACTCAGACTGGAGGCCAACACGAAGGACAGGCATGGAAACATTCACGATCAACGGTGTTCCGGTGAGCACCACGAACAGCCAGCAGATCATTCAGATACCGGTGAAAGGGGCGACAGCGCCGACTGTGCCGGCGATCTTCTGTCCTAGCTGCAAGGCCATGGTGGTAGACCGAACACTTGGGCCCGTTCCTAAGCGGCCGGCGGTGCTGAAAAGCAAAGAGGCGATCGCCTGGATGAAGTCTGCAACCGAGCAGCTATCGAAGCAGCGAACCCGTTGCTACGAGGGCCCGGTGAACGTGTCGCTCGACGTGTACCGCGTTCGGAACGCTGGCGACGTGGACAACTTCATCAAGGGCGCACTGGACGCACTGGTGAAAGCGCTGGTGTTGCGCGATGACAGCCAAGTGATCACGGTGAAGGCCACGAAGCATACGGACGCGAAGAAACCTAGAGTTGTGGTGACGGTTGAAGCGCTGGCGCACACGGCCACCATGTTCGACCTCGCACAATGACCCGCGCCTATTACAACGAATTCAACCCCGATGCGGCGCAGTGGCTACGGGAGCTGATCGCAGCCGGCCACATTGCACCGGGAGACGTTGACACCCGATCCATTGAAGATGTCCGACCAACTGACCTTGTGGGATACGACCAGTGCCACTTCTTCGCAGGCATTGGGATCTGGAGCCGCGCACTACGCCTTGCAGGATGCCCGGACGACAGACCGGTGTGGACCGGCTCCTGTCCTTGCCAGCCTTTCAGCACGGCAGGCAAAGGCGCTGGGCTTGCTGACGAGCGGCACCTTTGGCCCGCATGGTATCACCTCATCCTTCACGGAAAGCCTACCGGGGTGCCGATCTATGGTGAACAGGTTGCGAACGGTGGTGGCCTCGCTTGGCTCGACCTTGTATCGACTGACCTGGAAGCGGCGGGCTACGCCTTCCGGGCGGTGGATCTATGCGCTGCGGGCTTCGGGGCCCCGCACATCCGCCAGCGTCTATTCTTTCACGCCATTGAGCAAGGTCGGTCATTCCCCCAAACTGAGCGGCTGGCCTACTGCAGACACGACCAACGTGTCGGACGGAACACCCTACGAGGTGCAGTTGGCGAACATGATGGAACGGCGCAAGCGCGTCAAAGCCCAGGTCAAGGCGGGACTATCGAAGCCGGGCAGCGGTCGGGCGATGACCCTGCAGTTCGCAGCCCAAGCGGCGGGATGGACATCATCATGGGCACAGGAGAGGGCACAGCAGAACAGCGCGAACTCCGGGCTGGCCCTATCGGCTCAGGTGAAGCAGGTAGGCCCGGCCCGACTAACGGTGCATGGGCTGCTGCTGACTGGCTCCTCTGCAAGGATGGAAAATGGAGGCCCGTTGAACCCGGAACACACCCGCTGGTTGATGGGACTTCCGCCGGCGTGGCTACAATGCTGCCCGACGGAACCAGCCGACCATACCACCGGGAGATCGCCCTGCACGGCTTCGGAAATGGAATAGTGGCACAGGTTGCCGCCGCGTTCATCACTTCAACACTTCACGATGTTACCCCCGTTTGACTGGCAGACCCCCAAGTGGGTCGGCGTTCACACCTGCACGTGGCAGGGACTTCGACTGTTCGCGTATCACGATGGATCGTGGAAGGTGAAGCGCGACGGCGTGATCCTGGTGAGCTCTGTTCACCAAGTTCCAGGAACAGGACATAGCGAGGCGCGTAGGCGTGCACAGGCCGCCGCCATCGTTCAACACTCAATGTGCGAACAAAAAAACCCCGTATCATGATTGAGAAGGTCAAGTCTGTTGAATTGAAGCCACGCGGCGTGAAGTGCGGCTTCGTGATCCGCCAACTGAACGAGGCCCAGGTGGCGATCGAAACAGATGCCTCGAACACGTTCAAGGTCGATCCCCACGACGACCTGTTGAACAGCCTCGGTGAACTGGTGCCGCACCTTGTTGCCCTCACCGAGCAGGAGCCGGTTGTGAAGTCCGACCTGAAGAAGAAGTCCCTCCGCGACAGGTTCGTCGTTCGCGGAGTGAAGTGGTACAGCAAGGACGGGCACGATGGCGTCGAGTTGAAGGGCTACCGGTTGTTGACCACAGCGCACCACGTTCCACTGTCAACGCGACGCATCATGTTCCAGCAGGCGGACAGCGATTACGAGTTCGTTGGTCAGCTTGAGGCCGCGTCGAACAACCTGCACGCGGAAGTCATCAAGCTGATCGGAGGAAAGTGCAACCGGCCGGCGCAGACGGCCATCACGGACCCGGACCAGGGCGGCGCGGGGGATGAGCAGTAGGCCGACCATCTACTTTTCCAACGTCGAGGGGGGTGCGCTCACCAGTCGCGGGTTGCGGCAGGTGATCGCCTCCTTCGAGGGAAAGCGCGTCGAGGTAACGATCCGCCTCAAGCGGAACTATCGGTCCAACCGCGCGAACAGCTACTACCACGGTGTCGTGGTGGACGATATTGCGACCGAAATGCGCCGTCTAGGCTGGGAAAGTCCCTCGGGCGGTCCCATCACCAACGAAGAGGTCCACGAGCTTCTAAAACTCAAATTTTTGAGCACAGGAACCCTGGTCAACCCCAGCACCGGGGAGTATGAGACAACCCCAGGCAGCACCACGCGCCTAACCTCGTCGGAGTTCGCGGACTACATTGCGGCCATAAAGCAGTGGGCGACCGTGTTCGATCGCGTTGTTCAGCACGACGACGGTTCCTTCACAATCATTCCGTTCAAGTTCAGAGACGATGAGCAAGACCCCGAAGACAGTGAACATGCCGGTGGATCAGATCCAACCGGCAGCATACAACCCCCGGAAGTGGACACCGAAGGAGGAACGCGAGATCCGCGATAGCCTCACGAAGTTCGGCTTCGTCGATCCCTTGGTGGTGAACATGCACCCCGACCGCCGTGGCGTGTTGATCGGCGGCCACCTCCGGCTGAAGGTGTGGGTAGCGATGGGCAACACCTCCGTGCCTGTCGTTCAGGTCAGCCTCGACGAAGCCGGGGAACGAGAGTTGAACCTTCGCCTCAACAGAGGCGGGGCCTTCGACATGAAGAAGGTCGCAGACCTGTTGCCGATCGATGCACTGTACGACATCGGGTTCCAGGAGACAGACTTTGCCGGCATGTTGGACACCATGAAGGAACCGGCACCTGTTATCCGCGAGGTTCAGCTGCGTCCGTTCAACCGGCCCCACTTCCTGATCAGCGTCACGCCGGAGCAGCTTGGCTCCATTGCCGATCACCTCGACGCGATCAAGTCAACCGGTGTGGACTTCTATCAAGCGAGCAACTGACCGATGAAGTACACCACCAAGACAGACAACGCCTATGTGGCCGGGAAGCTGGCCCTTCGTCGCATCGCCCTTGACGGAAAGACCAGTGCCCGCGTTCTTGACTGCTACAGCGGTGACGGACTAATGTGGGGAACTCTGAAGGCGGAAGGCGCGTGCAAGATCGACCTTACCAGGATCGAAGTGAAGAAGACGGCGAAAGGCGTCTACCTGCAAGGCGACAACCTCAAGTTCATGGCCGGAATGGACCTCTCCGCTTTCGACGTGATCGACCTGGACGCATACGGCGCACCCATTGAACAGCTTGACATGGTAATGGCATCGGCCTTCCGTGGCTGGGTTGTGGTCACTTACATAACGAACATCCTTGGAGGTAGGAACAAAAGGCTGTTCGCTGAATTCGGAATGGATGACCGCATTGTGAAGACCTGCCCATCGGTGTTGAGCCATTACGCGGAGGCGGCGATCTTCAATTTTCTGCAACGCAGGGGCGTGGATAGGGTTCACTTATTTGCCCCGGAAGGCCCGCAAAACAAGGGTTTCGTGAAACTTTACTTCACCTTCCGCAAATAGCCTATATTGTGATGAAACCCCAACACGACCATGAACGAAACTGGCATCATTTGGACTGAGAAGACCTGGAACCCCATGTCCGGGTGCGAGAAGATCACGGAGGGCTGTAAGTTCTGCTATGCCCTCACCCTGGCCGAAAGCAAGCGAGGCACCCCGGCATTTCCGAACGGCTTCGACCTGACCATCCGGGAGCACAAGCTTCGGGAGCCCTTCAGGCTTCAGGATCCGACCCTGATCTTCGCCAACTCCATGTCGGACCTGTTTTGGGACAAGGTTCCCGACACGTATAGGCATCGGATAGTTGACGTGATCGAACAGACACCACAGCACGAGTATCAGGTGTTGACCAAGCGCCCGGAAGCCCTGTTGAAGTTCAGTCGTGAACGCAAACTGCCCCCCAACTTTTGGGCGGGTGTGACCGTGGAAAGCGGCAGGCTCCTGGAGCGCCTTGACATCCTTCGACAAGTGGACGCGGAGGTGCGCTATGTCAGCGCCGAGCCCCTGCTTTCGTCATTCGGCGACCCTGACCTGTCCGGCATCCATTGGGTGATCACCGGCGGCGAAAGCGGATCACACCTCTACGACGCGGCGGTCTGCGAACGGCGCGGGCTGGTCATGTACGACCGCTCACTGAAGAAGTGGGTGCTTCGAGACGACCGGGTCCAGTGGGTTCGTGATATCCGGGACGCCTGCATTGCCCAAGGGGTCAAGTTCTTTCACAAGCAGTGGGGCGGCAACTACCCGGAGGCCTCGGGCCGCATCCTTGACGGCCGCACGTGGAACGAGATCCCGCGCCTCCCAGGTCAACGCCGCGAGATCAACAACGGCTACCTTCGGCAACTCGAGGCCAAGGCCAAGCCCACAAACACGCGCGACGGCCTGCTCTTCGACAGCGTTCAATGATCGAGCTCCACAATACCGACGCCCTGCAATACCTGCAAGGCGACGGCCCATCCTTCGACCTTGTCATTGCAGACCCGCCCTACTCGAGCGGTGGAATGGTCAGGGGCGATCGCATGGTAGCCCCAGCACAGAAATACCTCAACAGCGGATCCGGAAACGTTGACCGCCTCCCGACGTTCGCTGGTGATACCAGGGACCAACGCAGCTACCTGTCCTGGTCCTGGCTGTGGATGTCCGCGTGCATGGCCCGGATGAACCAGGGCGCGATCCTCGCCGTGTTCACGGACTGGCGACAGCTTCCGGTCACCACCGATGCCGTTCAGGCGGCCGGCTTCGTATGGCGGGGGATCGTTCCATGGTACAAGCAGGCCTCCAGGCCACAGGCCGACCGCTACACGAACGCCTGCGAGTACATCGTGTGGGCCACCAACGGGGCGAGAGACAACAGGCCGGAGGAAGGCTCACGGTACCCCGAAGGGTGGTACGCATACAGGCCTCCAGTTGACCGCATCCATGTGACGGAAAAGCCCGTGGACCTGTATTGGCACTTGTTCGGGATCCTTCAGGACGGGTCGTTCATCTTCGACCCCTTCCTGGGGTCCGGTGCATCTGCAGAAGCCGCACACGTTGAGGGTCGGGACCTTCGTTTCGTTGGAACCGAGATCAAGCGGGATGTTTACGAGATCGCACAACGGCGTGTTGAACTTGCACGAATAGTGTCTCGACTTCCGCTTTAGTCGGCGAGGTAGTTTCGCGCCTCACCAACAACAACGGACATGGGGAACATCTTGAATGAACTGAACCTGACGGTCGGAATGTTGATCATCATGTTCTTGAGCATGGTGATCGTCGAGGGCGGCCGCATCGTGAAGCGTGTGGAGCTCGGTAAGAAGCGCAACAGCAAGACCACCTTCGAGTGGCGGGTGTGGGTTCGCGACTGGACGAATTGGGCCACGCTGATCCTTTCGCTGTTGACAAGCGTGGTGCTATTGAGCATCCGCGACGGCGTCGTTGAGTTCGGCGGGTTGACGATCGCGAAGCCCGATCGCTTCGAGTTGTTCTTCGCTGCTGTTGTCGGATCGGGCGGTCAGGGCTTGTGGAAGATCCTGCTTGGCGTCCTTGACGCTTGGCTGGCGAAGGCCGACAGCCCCAGGGAATAGGCACACGCCCGCACGCATATACGAAGGCCCTTGCACCAATGCAAGGGCCTTCTTCGTTTTCTGCCCCCCGCATCACCCCGCCCATCTAGGGAAGCAGGTTTTTTTT
>JACTMO010000043.1 GCA_014584605.1 Bacteroidota bacterium
CGCCAACGGCTGCACCAGCACCGCTACGGCGGAAGTGTTGGAGGACAACAGTGTCCCTGGTGCACAGGCTGCTGGCGGCACGATCACCTGCACCAACCCGTGTGCGACCCTGCAAGGCGTGGGTAACGGCGCCTACAGCTGGAGCGGCCCCGGCGGCTTCACCAGCGACGACCAGAACCCGACGGTGTGCGTGCCGGGTACCTACACCCTGGTGGTGACGGGCACCAACGGCTGCACCAGCACCGCCACGGCCGAAGTGCTGGAGGACACCGCGGCGCCTGACCTGGATGCGGAGGCCACGCCGATCGATTGCAACACCATGGAGGCGACGTTGACGGCGACCTCGCAAGCCGCAGTGTCCTTCCTGTGGACCGGCCCGAACGGCTTCAGCAGCGCCGGGCCCATGGCCACCACCATGGAAGCCGGCACCTACACGGTGACCGTGACGGGTGAGAACGGATGCAGCGCCACCATGGATGTCGTCGTGATCGATCCCTGTGACAAGGATGAGTGCAGCGACCTCATCGTGATGTGCGGACCGGACGTGACCGTGGAATGCGGCAGTTCCCTGCACCCCTACGATGTGGGCCATCCGATCTTCCGCAAGGACGACAAGTGCCCCGAGGTGACCGTGGGCTGGACCGACAGCTGGAGCGGAAGCTGCCCCTACATCCTGACCCGTACCTGGTGGGCCACGGACGCCCTGGGCAACAGCGAGACCTGCGTGCAGATCATCACCGTGGTGGACACCCAGGGCCCCGAGCTCATCGGCGTGCCGGCGGACATCACCGTGGCCTGTGATGAACTGAGCGATGAAGTGCCTGAGGTGCAAGCGGCGGACGCCTGCAAGAGCGCCTCGACGGTGACGATGACCGAGCTGTTCGTACCGGGGAACTGCCCGGGCAACTACCAGCTGGTGCGTACCTGGACCGCCACGGACGAATGCGGCAACAGCAGCAGTGCGACGCAGACCGTTACGGTGGTGGACATCGAAGCGCCGGTCCTGGTGGGCGTGCCTGCCGACCTCACCCTGGAGTGCGACCAGAAGCTGCCGGAGCCTGCTCTCGTAAGCGCGCAGGACGCCTGCAGCACGGGCCTGGAGGTGTTGCTCACCGAAGAGACTGTGCCTGGCGACTGCAAGAACGAGTTCACGGTGGTACGTACCTGGACGGTGAGCGACCCGTGCGGCAACACCGCCATCGCCACGCAGACCATCGAGGTGGTGGATACCACGCCGCCGACCATCCTTTGCACGGTGGCCGATATGGAGACCGTGTGCGACAAGGTGCCGGACCCCGAGCTCTGCAAGGCCATCGACAATTGCAGCGGTGAGGTGGAAGTGGTGTTCACCGAGGATGTTGACAGCAAGGACTGCGAGAAGGGCTTCACCATCACGCGCACCTGGACGGCCGTGGACGACTGCGGCAACACCAGCGAACTGGTCCAGGTGATCACCGTGCTGGGCGGGAAGAAGCTCGCGGTCAGTGCCAACCCGAACCCCTTCCGGGTGAGCACCACGCTGCGCTTCACCGCCGACCGCGATGGCCAGGCCGTGATGGACCTCACCGACCTACAGGGCCGCCCGGTGGCCCGCCTCTTCGAAGGTCGCGTGGTGCGTGACACGGAGTACCAAGTGGAGCTGACCGCCGACGGTCTGACGGGCAACACCTACCTCTATCACCTGACCCTTGACGGACAGAGCGTTCACGGGCGCCTTGTGCTGACCCGCTGACCGGTCCACGACCCCGACGACAGGGCCCCCTCCACACCGGAGGGGGTCCTTCGTTAGGGGCCTACCTTCGCCGCATGGATGCCGCGCCCCTGGCCGAACGCATGCGGCCCCGCGACCTGGACGAGGTGGTGGGGCAGGACCATCTGGTGGGTCCGGACGGGATCCTGAGGCGGGCATTGGGCGGCGGCATGCTCCCCAGCATGGTGCTGTGGGGCCCTCCCGGAGTGGGCAAGACCACCCTGGCCCGGCTGATCGCCGAGCGCCTGCAGCGCCCCTTCTTCACCCTCAGCGCCATCAGCAGCGGCGTGAAAGAGGTGCGCGAGGTCATCGAGCAGGCCGGTGGCAAGGGCCTCTTCGCACGCAGTGCCGTGCTCTTCATCGATGAGATCCACCGCTTCAGCAAAGCCCAGCAGGACAGCCTGCTCGGCGCCGTGGAGAAAGGCACGGTGACCCTGATCGGCGCCACCACCGAGAACCCCAGCTTCGAGGTGATCGGTGCCCTGCTGAGCCGTTGTCAGGTCTATGTGCTGCGGCCGCTGGCCGAGGAGGAACTGCGGGCGCTGCTCGAACGCGCCATGCGGGAGGACGCCGAACTGCGCACGCGGTCCATCACGCTCGCGGAGACCAAGGCCCTGTTGCGGGCCAGCGGAGGCGATGCCCGACGGCTGCTGAACACCTTCGAGTTGTGCGTGAAGGCCGCGGGCGAAGGCGCCGTGACCCTCACCGACGAGCTGGTGAAGCAGGTGGTGCAGAGCCAGGCGGCACGGTACGACAAGCAGGGCGAGCAGCACTACGATATCGTCAGCGCGTTCATCAAGAGCATGCGCGGCAGCGACCCCCACGCGGCGCTGTACTGGCTGGCCCGCATGGTGGAAGGCGGCGAGGACCCGTTGTTCATCGCAAGGCGCATGGTGATCCTGGCCAGCGAGGACGTCGGCAACGCCGATCCGAACGCCCTGTTGCTGGCCACCACGGCCATGCAGGCCGTGCAGCTGGTGGGCTGGCCCGAGAGCCGCATCATCCTGGGCCAATGCGCGGTGTACCTGGCCTGCGCCCCCAAGAGCAACGCCTCGTACCTGGCGATCGGCGCCGCCCAGCAGCTGGTGCAGCGCACCGGCGACCTGCCCGTGCCCCTGCACCTGCGCAACGCCCCCACCCGCCTGATGAAGGACCTCGGCTACGGCCGCGACTATCAGTACAGCCACGATCAGCCCGGCCATGCCGGCGACCAGGAGTTCCTTCCGGAGGACATCAGCGGCACACGCCTCTACACCCCGGGCGACAATGCCCGGGAACAACGCTGGGCCGAGCACCTCGACCGCATCTGGAAGGACCGCTACAAGTGATCAGGAGGCCCGCTCGTTCTCCATGAACCGGCGGTGCATGTCGTAGATGATCCCGAGGCTCACCAGCAGGCCTCCCACCCCCTGCTCCAGCATCTGCCAGAGGGCATCGATCACCACATGCATGGCGCCCGATTTGGCGAAGCTCATGCCCAGGATGTACACCAGCAGGAAGACCACGAAGCCCACCACGGCCCCCAGCAGCGCGCTCATCAGCGGGAAGGCCCTTTTGAGGCTCACCCACTCGTAGGCGATGGCCTGATGCACCGCGAAGGTGATCACCATGCCGATGATCAGGTACACCAGTCCGCTGAGGACCAGGTACAGCGGCAGCGGGATGCGCAGGTCCTGCAGGTCCGTCAGCGCCAGGCCATGCCACAGGTACGAAAGGCCGTACATCACCACGCTCGAGGCGATCCAAGGGACCAGGAACCCGCGTTTTCCGAACATGCCTGCGTACCGGGATGTTGCCGCGCCCCAAAGCGCCGGTGGCTAAATTACGCCCCGTATGAGGAACGACGCCGCCATGGCCAGGGTTGCCTCGGCCTTCGCTCTGGTGTGCGCCCTGCTGGCGGCGACCACAGGCTGCCGCAAGGCGGGGGAGCCTTCCCGGTGGGATGTGGACCTGCTGGCGCCCCTGGTGAACACCTCGCTCACGATCGGCGACCTGGTGGCCGACTCACTGCTGGTGGCCGGTGCGGACGGCCAGTTGACGCTGCTGTACCGCACCGAGCTCTTCGGCATCCGCCTGGACACCCTGCTGCAGGTCCCTGACACGGGGATCACGTACAGCTACGTGCTTCCCATTCCGGGGCCGCTCTTCTTCGCGGCCGGCGCCATGCTGCCCACCGACGAGGACGCCACCACCCTGGACCTGGAGGACGTTCAGCTCCGCGCCCTGGCGATCCGCAGCGGGCGCCTGGATGTGGCGCTCACCAACATGATCGCCAGCGGTATCACGGGGACCTTCGCCCTGCCGGGAGCCACGTACAACGGACAGCCGGTCGCCGTGCAAGGGGCCGTGCCCGCCGGAAGCCCACAAGCCCCCTCCACGACAACGCTCACCCGGGACCTTGCCGGCCACTGGTTCGACCTGCGCGGACCGGACCTCGACCAGGTGAACGCGCTGCATTCCCAGGTCAGCATCCAGCTGGACCCGAACGGAGCCGGGGCCAACGTCACCAACCTGGACAGTGTGAAGGCCGTGGCCACCTATACCGGCATCGTACCCCAATATGCCGAAGGTTATTTCGGGCACCGCACCGAGCAGGTGGGGCCCGAGCACACGGAGCTCGACCTCTTCGACCGCATCACCCACGGGCTGCTCGACATCGACCAGGTCGAAGCCCGCATCCGCGTCACCAACGGGGTGGGCGCCGACCTGCGCATCCGCATCCACGAACTGGTGGCGCAGAACACGCGCACCGGAACGGAAGTGCCGCTCACGGGTCCGCTCGTGGGCGTTCCCATCAACCTCACCCGTGCCCTGGACCTGGGCGGCGGCTTCCAGCCCACCGCATGGAACGCCACGCTGCACACCGGGAACAGCAGCATCGCGCCCTTCGTGGAGAACCTGCCCGACCGCCTGCGCTACACGATGGACCTGGAGCTGAACCCCTTGGGCGACGTCAGCAACGGGCACGACTTCCTGTACTACGAAAGCACCATCAGCGCCCAGCTGGAGCTGGAAATGCCGCTGCGGCTCATCGCCACCGACCTCACCGTGGAGCGCACCGTCACGCCCGACCTTCCGGGCTCGGCCGATGGGCACGGGCTTCGCGAAGGCAGCCTCACCCTGTTCGCCACCAACGGCTTCCCCTTCCAGGCCCGGCTGATGCTGGACGTCGTGGACGCGGACGGCCTGGTGGTGGGTACCATTCCCGTGGTGGGCGAGGTGGCCTCCGGCGAAGTGGACCCCGATGGTCTGGTGCGCGATCCGGTGCGCTCCTCCTGCACGGCCTCCCTCTCCCCGGCGATGGTGGACCTGCTGTACACGGGCCTGCCGTTGCGGGTCCGTGCGGTCTTCAATACGGCGGACCAGGCGCAGCATCTACCGCTGATGGCCCACTACCGTCTGGACCTGCAGGTGGTGGCGGACGTGAACCAGGTGGTGAACGGCGATGAGTGAGCGCCTGTCCGTCCTGGCCCTGGGCCTGGCCCTTCCCCTGCTGGCGACGGCACAGGCCTGGCTGCCCCACGGCATCGGGACGGACCGGGACCGCGTGGAGCTTCGCGGTGGAGCCTCCTACGATTCGAACACCCTGCTGAACGAGCTGGTCCTCGACCTGACGCGGGGCGGTTTCGTGGCGCGCGATGTGCGCGAACGCAGCCAGGCCGCCCTGCGAGCCAACAACCGGCTGGGCCAGGTGCTGCAGCTGGGTGTGCACGCGGTGTTCGGCGACAGCGTGCTGGGCCGCACCGACCTCAAGGTGCTGGTCTCCGCCACACACCAGGACCAGGCCGGGCTGCGCTTCCGTCCCGACGTGTACACGCTCACCTTCTTCGGCAACGCAGGCTTCGCCGGTCGGCGTGCGGACCTCTCCGGGTCGGCCTTCGAGCAGCAGCGCTTCCAGACCCTGGGCGGCGGTCTGTACAACACGCGCACCGGCAGCTGGGTGCGGCTCGACCTGGTGAAGGGACAGTCGTGGACCGCCGTGGACCTGCAGGATGCGACCCTGCTCACCGCAACGGACGGGACCCGCCTGGAGCTCCGGCTCCATGGCAGCTATCACAACAGCGACAGCGCGCGTAGCGACCTCGGTGCCTTCAACGGGATGGGTGCCGCCGTCAGTTTCGCGCAGTGCTTCGGGCTGCCCGGCCGGGCAGGCGTCACACAGCGCATCACCGTGGGTGCCGAGGACCTGGGCGCCGTGCGATGGGGTCCGCGCTCCCTGCACAGCCGCCCCGACACCGGCCTCACCTTCGACGGCTTCGACGTCGAGGACATCTTCGACCTGGACGGTGCACTGACCGGTGGAACGCAGTTGCTGGACAGCTTCGGCGTACGCCCCGCCGCGGGTGCCGAATGGCGCCTGTTGCCGCTGCATGCCTGGGTGGAGCACAGCGTCATCTGGGACACGGGCTGGCGGATGGACCTGCGGATCGCCCAACGTGCCCTGCCGGGCTTCATCCCCTTCGTCCAGGCCACGGGCTGGCGCCGCTTCGGTGCACAGGCCGTGGGCATCTCCGCTCAATACGGAGGCTTCGGTGGCCTGCGGGCCGGGCTGCACGGCCGTTTCCACATCACCCGATGGCTGGGCGCCGAGCTGGTGCTGCCCAACCTGTACGGCTTCACGGGCGCACGGGCCCGGGGGCTCGCCGCACAGGTGGGGCTGTTGTTCTTCCCCTGAGGATCTTTGCCCCATGGTCCGCCTCCGCATCGACATCCTATCGGCCGTGCCACGCCTGCTGGACAGTTGGTTCGCCGAAAGCATCCTGCAACGCGCCCAACAGAAAGGTCTGGTGGAAGTGGTGCTGCACGACCTGCGGCAATGGAGCACCGACAAGCACCGGCGGATCGACGACTACGTGTTCGGCGGTGGCGCGGGCATGGTGCTGCAGGTGGAGCCCATTCACCGGGCCATCACCCAGCTCAAGAGCGAACGCCACTATGATGCGGTGATCTACCTGAGCCCCGACGGGGAGTTGCTGGACCAGCCGCTGGCCAACCGCCTCAGCGTGCATCGCAACCTGATCCTGCTCTGCGGTCACTACAAAGGCGTGGATGAACGGGTCCGTGCGCATCTGGTGGACCTGGAGGTGAGCATCGGCAACTACGTGCTCAGCGGCGGCGAGCTCGGGGCGGCGGTGCTGAGCGATGCCTTGATCCGGCTTGTTCCCGGGGTCCTGAGCGACGAGACCTCGGCCCTGAGCGACAGCTTCCAGGACGGCCTGGTGGCCCCACCTGTTTACACCCGGCCCGCCGCCTACGGCGATTGGAAGGTGCCCGAGGTGCTGCTCAGCGGCCACGAAGCGAGGATCGCCGAATGGCGTCATCAACAGGCCGTACAACGCACCCGGGAACGGAGGCCCGAGCTGCTGGAAGGAGGCCCCGATGAAGCCGGCAGCTTGGGGGAGGGCTGAGGCGATGCCCACTTTCGGAAAGTTCCGTAATATTGCGGCCCCGAACGCGGGCTCAACCCGCATAAGTGCCTGAGCGCCATGGACAAGCTGAAGCAACTCGAAAAGGAATGGGCACCGCTGAAGGCCATGCCCGAGTTCAAGGCCGGTGACACCATCACCGTGCACTACAAGATCGTGGAAGGCAACAAGGAGCGCATCCAGCAGTTCCAGGGTGTGGTCATCCAGCGCAAGGGATCGGGCAGCACCGCCACCTTCACGGTGCGCAAGATGAGCGGCAACGTGGGCGTGGAACGGATCTTCCCGGCCTCCTCCCCGTTCATCGACCAGGTGGACGTGAACAAGCGTGGCGATGTGCGGCGTGCCCGCATCTTCTATCTGCGCGACCGCCGCGGCAAGAGCGCCCGCATCACGGAGAAGCGTCAGAACGTGGCCGCCACGGCCCAGTGAGGCGGCTCACTGTGAACTCCGAAGGGCCCCGGCGACGGGGCCTTTTCGTGTTCGGACCATCCTTCACCCCATGCGTATCATCTGGAGCTTGATCGTGGGCGGCGTGGCCGGATGGCTGGCCGGCCAAATGATGAAGGGGGGCGGCTACGGGCTGCTGGCGAACATCGCGCTCGGCATCGTTGGCGGCATCATCGGCGACCTGGTGTTCGGTGTGCTCGGGCTGGCGGCCACCCATCTCCTCGGCCGCATCATCTGCGCCACCGTGGGTGCTGTTCTGCTGATCGTGGTGGTGCGGGCCGTTCGGAAATAGGCCCGGATCGGCAGCATCCACCATACGGTGCCCATGGAGCGTGCCGGAGCGAACGATCGTTCCCGATCTTGGCACCCCATGCGGTCGCTCACCTTGCTCCTCTTCCTCGCGGGCCTTACCGCCGGTGCCCAGGACAGCATCACCGTGCATGCCCTGCAACGCGCGCTGGTGGTGACCGACCCGGCGCACGGCGTGCGCTATCTGCACAAGCGTGTGAAGCTGCCACCCGCCAGCACGCCGGTGCGCCGCATCCTGCTCAAGCTCACCTATGCCTGCCCCGACAGCCTGAATTGCGGCGAATGGGACTACCTGGACCATGTGTGGGTGAAGCCCCTGCACGGCACCGACACCATCGAACTGGCCCGCATGCTTACCCCCTACGGCGGCTATTACAAGCACGGCTGGCAATTCAGCTGGGGCTCCGATGTGAGCGAGCTCTGGCCGGTATTGCGCGACAGCGTGGAGCTGATCCACGTACACCACGGCTATGAGCCCAACAACGACCGCGGCTGGGCGGTGAGCCTGGACCTGCACTACATCACCGGCAAGGCCATCGCGCCGGTGCTGGGCATCCAGGAATTGTACCGAGGCAGCTTTGCCTACGGCGACAGCAGCAAGCCCATCGAACAGGAGCTGGCACCGCGCACCATCCGCACCTTGCCCGGAGCCGAATGGCTGCGCATCCGCGCCCAGCAGACGGGCCACGGCATGAACCCCTCCGACGGCTGCGGTGAGTTCTGCGCGAAATGGCGCAGCATCAGCGTGGACGGCCGGGAGGTGGAGCATCGCAAGCTGTGGAAGGAATGCGCCAGCAACCCGCTTTCGCCGCAGGCAGGTACATGGATCTTCGACCGCGCCGATTGGTGCCCGGGCGAAATGCAGCCGCCAGACCGGATCACCGTGCCCCTGGACCCTGGCCGGTCCGAACATGTGGTGGACATCCACATGGAGCCCTACACCACGGACAGCAGCACGGCTTTCACCAACCTTTCCGCCTATGCCGTGCAACTGGGCCGGGCCACCGCCGCGCACGACGCGATGATCACCGAGGTATTGGTGCCCAGCGATGTACCACGCCACGCCCGCATGAATGCGACGCATGACGGCCCCCGGATCGTGATCGCCAACGCCGGAAGCGATACGCTGCGGTCGCTCACCATCCGCTACGGCAGCATGGGCGGTGCGATGCGGACCTTTGAATGGCATGGCCTCCTGGCCTTCGGTGCCAGCGATACCGTGGACCTTCCTGGGCCGGTGGACCATGGAGCGGGACGCAAGGTGTTCCGGGCCGTGCTGGAGAAGCCGAACGGCAAGCGCGACGCCTGGCGTGCCGATAACAGCCTACGCAGCCCGTATGCCCCGGTGGATGTGCTGCCCGCCACCGTTGTGCTGCAGCTTCGCACCAACGCCCAGCCCGAGCACAATGCGCTGCGTCTGGCCGATGCTTCCGGCAAGGTGCTGGTGGACCGGCCGCTCGGCTCCCTGCGCGCCGATACGCTCTACTCCGACACTTTGCACCTGCCGCCCGCCACCTACCGCCTCCAATTGCAGGACACCGCCGGCGACGGGCTTGAGTTCTGGTACAACACCGCGGGTGGAAGCGGCTACCTGCGCCTGCTGGACAGCGCGGGCCGGCTGCTCAAGAACTTCGAGAACGACTGCGGCAACGGCTTTGTCCATCTGTTCAGCACGGGCGACACGCCCACCGTGGCGCCGGACACCGTGCCGGTGATCAGCCTCTTCCCGCGCCGCACACAAGGCCGCACGCGCCTGGACTATTTCGCCAACGAAGTCTCCCTGCTGCACATCACGGTGAGCAGCGAGGACAGCACCGCGATCATGGAGATCAAGCCCTCACAGCCGGTGAAGGAAGCTTCCTTCCCCATCGACATTTCCTGGGCCAAGCCGGGGCGCTATTACGTGGCGGTGCTTCGCGATGGCCGCACCGTGTTCCGCCAGCGGATCCGGTTGGAGAAGTAGGTGGGCAAATCACCCAAGTCTGATCCTATCGGATATCAGCCTAGGGTCCAAACTTCCGGTGTGACCGGCGTTTCAGGTGGCGCACTTGGTACACGATCACCTTATCACCTTGTACTTCGTAGATCAAGCGATGCGGGAACTTGTGCAACTTCAGATAACGGAACGGCGACCTGCGTACTTCGAACATAGGGTTTCTTTCCAGCGTGGCATAGGCTTCAGTGATCTCGGCAATGAAGCGCTCGCCCAGGCCTGGCACCTTGCGTTGGTAGTAATCATATACCTCTGCAGCTTGCCGGATGGCAACCGCCTTTACCTCCAGCTTGTACTTCATCCCTTGAATCCTTCACGCATCATGCGGATGGATTCATCGGCGGTGTAGGACTTGGTCCTCCCGTTGTGGTGGTCGGCCCGTTGGGCCTCCAACTCGGCGATCTCCTCGTCCGTGAGATCTTGGTCCTCCTCCATGGCTTGAGGGAACGTTTTCTTGAGCAAGTCCATGATCTGCCGGATCACGTTCTCATCCCTGATGCTGGCCAATCGTTCCAACAGTTCCAATTTGACCGCTGCATTGTCCATCGTTCTGCGTTTCGTTCAGTAAAGATAGGGTCGGGCAACCTTGAAGATCAAGCCATGAACGTATGAGCGACCTGCCGCACTGGCTCGTGCGATCCAGGAGCTGCGCAATGGGCGCACGGTGTTCCGCCAGCGGATCCGGCTGGAACGTTGACCGACCCCGGCCTCACTCCAGGAACAAAAGCCTCCGCGCGGCCAGGCGCTCGCCCGAGCCCGTGTACAGGCACACCAGACCGGGACCCGAAAGCGGCACGGGCATCCGCTGCACGCCGCCCGACACTACGGCCGTCAGCACCGACCTGCCCGATAGGTCCAGCACACTGATCCGCCCGGCCTCCGGCGCATCCAGCACCAGCACACGTCCTTCGGCACGGAGCATGCCACCGACCTCGGTTCCCCGATCCTGTAGGGCTGTCGCGAACAGGCCCTCGTAACAACCGATATCGAAGGTGCCCCCCTGCGGACGCGGCGAGCCATCCAGGTCGTCGGTCAACACGTCCGACACGGCATCCGTGCCTGCGTCCACCTGCTGGGCCGCAGCGCTCAGCGGATGGAAGTCGGTCCCGGGATCGACGAACAAGGCGGTCTGCGGGCCCACCACGGCGCTGTTCGCATCGTAGCCGAGGGCCTGCCACCCGGCCAGGTCCAGGATGGTCGCATCCCCATCGGGGCTCAGCCGGGCAGTGACCAGGTTGTGGTCGCTTACGAACCCGGTGAGCGCGCTGGCGGCGATGACGATGCTGCCCCGCCAGGCGTGCTGGTTGATGAGGATGTTGTTGAGCACCCGGTTCCCCGTGCAACCCTCGGCGATGTTCACGCACCACCGCGCATCGCCGGCGTTGATGATGGTGTTGTTGTACACCTTGTTACCCGTGCTGGGCGCACCACCATCGATCTGATACAGGCTGAGCCCACTGGCGTGGTTGTCGTACAGCAGGTTGTTGTACAACATGGCGTTCAACACGCCGTCACAGTTGATCCCGCTTCCGCCGCCCACGCCATTGCCGTGGATGATGTTGCCGTACACCTGCGCGTTGCTGATGGTGCCATCGCCGCCCATGCTCTCATCCCCGTTCATGTGGATGCCGTTGGCGTTGTTGTCCGCACACCGGTTGAACCGGATGATGGGGTCATCGGCGCTGTTGCTGACGTAGATGCCGTGTTCATCCACGCTCCCCATGCACACGTTGTGCTCGATGAGGACGTGCTCGGCGAAACCCGTCAGGATGCCCCACTTGTAGTTGTCGGCGCAGTGGTTGTAACGGATGGAGACATGGTCGGAAAGCGCGGTCCGGATCCCGGTCCGCGGCATGCCGTTCACCGTGAACCCCTGGACCACCACCCACTCCACCCCTTCCACGTTGATGCCGTCGAGCCCATTGTAGCTGCACGGGCTGGTGATGTTCACCCCGGGTCCGACACCGAGGAAGACGATGGGCGCGGTGGATGTGCCGCTGTGGTCCATGGCCGCGAAGCCCTGGTAGTTGCCCGGATGCACCAGCACCGTGTCCCCGGCCAGCGCCATATCGGCACCATGCTGCGGGGTGGCCCAGGCCGTGGCGATGCTGAGGCCACTGGCCGCATCACTGCCTGTGGCGGACACGTGCCAGGTACCGGCATGGAGCATTGCACCCATGCCGATGCTTGCGGAGGCGATGAGGGTTCTCATGCACCATACCTACGGACATGGGCATCGCAGCATCCCTGGATCTCGACGAGCGAAGGGGGCATCCCCACGAGCTGGAGCCCCACAAGGACCGATGGGCACCGGTCACCAAGGTGGGCGCACCTGCCAGCCGCCCACAGCCACATGTTCGGCACTACCGGGACCGGGCCGGGCCGGACCACGTCCTTCTGCTCAATTCCCCACCAGCTCTTTGTTCCGGTTGGGGATGTCCTCCTTGCTGAAGGACACGCGGTCGTCCTCTTCCTTCAGCTTCATCACAAGTTCCAGGGCGTCGGGCACCACGTCGCTGCAGAGCACCAGGAATTCGCCGGGCACGGCGGTCTTGATGGCATGGCGGATGGCTTCCTCTTCCTTCTTGATCACCGTGTACTTCTTGTTGGGATCAATCTCCTTGATGCCTTTCACCATGAGGGCGATGATGTCGTCGTCGCTCTTGCCGCGCAGGTTGCGGTCCTGGCGGATGATGATCTCGTCGAACATGCGGGCGCTGAGGCGGCCCAGGTTGACCGTATCCTCGTCGCGACGGTCGCCCACCCCGGCGATGACGCCGATCTTGGGGCTGTCCGGCACCTTGCTGAGGAAGCGGCCCAGGGCCTCGAAGCCATGGGGGTTGTGGGCGTAGTCCACCACCACCTGGAAATTCTTGAACTGGAACAGGTTGAGGCGGCCGGGGGTTTGCGCGGGCGAGGGCACGAAGGTGGCCAGCGCCTGGCGCAGCTCCTCGATCTTCACCCCGCGCACATAGGCGGCGAGCACGGCCGGCAGCACGTTCTGGATGTTGAACACCGCACGCCCGCCATAGGTGAGGGGCACGTTGGCGGCCTTCTCGATGCGCAGCTTCCACTCCCCCTTGCTGATGGTGATGAAGCCGTTCTCATAGATGGCCGCGAGCCCGCCCAGCTTGCAGTGCTGACGGATCAGGCGGTTGTTCTCGTCGAGGCTGAAGAGCGCGATCCTGCAGTCGCAGGCCTTGCGCATGGCCATCACGCGCTCGTCATCCGCGTTCAGAATGGCATAGCCGTCGCGGCGTACGCTGCGCGGCACCACGCTCTTCACCTGGGCCAGTTCATCGATGGTGTTGATGTCCTTCAGGCCGAGGTGGTCGGCGGCCACGTTGGTGACCACACCCACATCGCAGTGCTCAAAGCCCAGGCCCGCCCGCAGGATGCCGCCGCGCGCGGTCTCCAGCACGGCCATGTCCACCAGCGGGTCCTTGAGCACGAACTGCGCGCTCACCGGACCTGTGCAGTCGCCGGTCATCAGCATCCGGTTCATGATGTACACCCCGTCCGTGCAGGTCATGCCCACCTTGTGCCCCACGCTGCGCATCAGGTGGGCGATGAGGCGGGTGGTGGTGGTCTTGCCGTTGGTGCCGGTGATGCTGATGATGGGGATGCGGCTGGGTGCTCCCGGCGGGAAGAGCATGTCCACCACGGGTTCGGCCACGTTGCGGCCGATGCCCTCGGTGGGTTCCAGGTGCATGCGGAAGCCCGGTGCCGCGTTCACCTCCAGCACCGCGCCGCCGGTCTCGCCGATGGGCTGGGTGATGTCGTCGGTCATGATGTCGATGCCGCAGATGTCCAGGTCGATGATGCGGCTGATGCGCTCGGCCATGAAGACGTTGTAGGAGTGCACCACCTCGGTCACGTCGGTGGCGGTGCCGCCCGTGCTGAGGTTGGCCGTGGCCTTGAGGTACACCACCTCGTCCTTGGGTGGCACGTTCTCCGGGGTCATGCCGCGCCGGGCCAGGAGCTTCTCGGTGTGGTCGTCGATGTCGATCCGTGTGAGCACCTTCTCATGGCCGTAGCCCCGTCGGGGGTCCTGGTTCACTTCCTCGACGAGCTCGGCGATGCTGCGCCGGCCATCGCCGACGACACAGGCCGGGGTGCGCTTGGCGGCGGCCACGAACTGGTGGTTGATGACCAGGAGCCGGTGGTCCAGCCCGGTGATGTACCGTTCCACGATCACGCTCCGGCTGATCTCCCTGGCCTTGGCCAGGGCGGCAACGGCCTCCTCCCAGGTCTTGATGCCAATGGTGGCGCCGCGTCCGTGGTTGCCCCCGATGGGTTTGATGACGCAGGGATAGCCCACGACCTCCAGGGCATCCTTGAGCCCCTCTTCCGTCCGGACCACGCGCCCCTTGGGCACGGGGATCTCGTAGCTCTCCAGCAGCTGCTTGGTCTCCTCCTTGTCGCAGGCGATCTCCACGCCGATGTTGCTGGTGCGGCTGGTGATGGTGGCCCGGATGCGCTTCTGATGCACCCCATGACCGAGCTGCACGAGGCTCTGTCCGTTGAGACGCAGGTAGGGTATCCCGCGGTTCACGGCCTCCTGGACGATGCTGGCGGTGCTGGGCCCCAGACGGCTCTCCTCGCGCAGTTCGCGCATCTTCTGGATGTCGGCCTCCAGGTCGTACGGTTCGCCGGAGACGAGGGCCTCGGCGATGCGCACGGCGGCGCGGGCGGCATACAGGCCCACGGGCTCCTCCATGTAGCTGAACACCACATTGTACACCCCATCCTGACCGGTGCTGCGCGTGCGGCCGAAACCGGTGTCCATGCCGGCAAGGGTCTGGATCTCCAGGGCGATGTGCTCGATCACATGGCCCATCCAGGTGCCCCGCTGCACCCGTTCCCAGAAACCGCCCTCGTGCTCCTCGCTGCACCGATGGCTGAAGGTGGAGGGAAGCAGCTTGGTGAGCCGTTCATAGAAACCGGGGATCGTGTCCGTTGGCCGTTCCTCGAGCTCCTGGATGTCGAGGCGCATCACGATGAGGTGATGACGCCTCACCGACCAATGGTTGGGGCCTCGCATGGCCTCGATACGGAGAATGCGCATGGTAGCGGGATGGGTGAACGGCGGGAAGATAGGGGGCCTTCTGTTGTTCATCAAATCCGGCGGCAGGCTGGACCGCGATCGGCCGGTCGGCTACTTTCGCGCTGGCCGGTGGGTCGCACGGGCCACGGGGGCGGGGGCACCAAACATGCACATGACACCCAAAGGCAAGCTGATCGCCATTGGCGGCAACGAGGACAAGGGCAACTCACCGGAGGCCGGCCACCACAGCAAGGTCTTCCATCACAACTTCATCGAGGACGGCATTCTGAAACGGATCGTGCGCGAGGCCGGCGGGCCGGAGCGGAGGATCGCCGTGATCACCAGCGCCAGCAGCATCCCCGAGGAGGTCGGGGCCAACTACGTGGAGGCCTTCGGCCGCCTGGGGGCCCGGAACATCGACGTGATGGACATACGCGACCGCAGCGACGTGCGGCCGGCGATGATCAAGAGGCTGGCCCGCGCGGACGCCGTGATGATGAGCGGCGGCAACCAGCTGCGGCTCACCACCGTCTTCGGGGGCACCGCGTTCCTGCAATTGATGAAGCGGCGTTACATGGAAGAGCCCGGGTTCGTGATCGCGGGCACCAGCGCGGGGGCCATGTGCATGAGCAGCACCATGATCTACCAGGGGCACAGCTCCAGCGGCCTCATCAAGGGCGGCGTGAAGATGACCACCGGTGCGGGCCTGATCCAGGACGTGATCATCGACAGCCACTTCGTGGAGCGGGGCCGGTTCAGCCGGCTTACCCAGGCCGTGGCGGGCAACCCCAACAGCATCGGCATCGGCCTCGGGGAGGACACCGGCGTGGTGATCACCGACGGCGACATGCTGGAGACCATCGGCGGCGGCCAGGTGATGATCTTCGACGGACATGACATCACATACAGCGACCTGGCCGATGTGGAGGAGGGCCATCCCTTCAGCATCGAGGGCATGCGGGTGCACATCATCAGCAAGGGCCACTGCTACAGTGTGAAGCAGCGCATGTTCACCGCCGTGAAGGTGCCCCAGCGGGGCTGATCGCCGCCACGAGCCCCATCTTTGCCCGCATGGACCCCCACATCGCGCGTTTCCGGCAATGGGCCCTCGCCGAAGGTTGGAGCTACCTGGTGCTGCTGTTCATCGCCATGCCGCTGAAGTACCTGGCCGAATGGCCCTGGGGTGTGAAAGCGGTGGGCTGGGCCCATGGCATCCTCTTCATCGGCTACTGGATCACGGCGGTGCCCCTCTTCACCCGGCTGAAGTGGGACCCCGAGCGTCTCGTGGGCCTGGGCGCGGCGAGCCTGCTGCCCTTCGGCACCTTCGTGCTGGAGCGCAAGTGGCTGCGCTGACCCGGGCGGCCTTTCGTGGGACCGGCCTGCCTTTCTTTGTGCATGGCCCGACCCGACGACCTGGACCGTTCCGTGAGGATCCTGCTGGCGGTGGTGCTCACCGTGGTGGTGCTGGCCTACGGCCGCGACCTCTTCCTGCTGCTGTTCGTCTCGGCGCTCTTCACCTTCCTGCTCCTCCCCTTGTGCCGCCGCATCGAACGGGCGGGACGGCCCCGTTGGGTGGCTGCACTGGGAGCCACGCTTGTGCTGGTGGCCGTGGTGCTGGGGGCCTTTTTCTTCCTGGGCTGGCAGTTCACCCGCTTCGGCAGTGAACTGCCCCGCCTTCAGCAGGCCCTGAGCCTCAGGTTGGACGCCCTGATGCAATGGGTGGAAGGCGCCGTGCACATCGGCCAGCGCGAGCAGGTGCAATGGTTCAACGCGCAGGTGGCCGGCATGGCCGACATGGGCGGGCAGGTCGTGGTCCAGGTCTTCAGCGGAGCAGGGGCTGCGCTCGGGGTCATCGTGCCCATCCCCTTCTTCGTGTTCCTGCTGCTGATGATGAAGGACAAGTTCCGCGAGTTCCTGGCCCACTGGAGCGAGGGGCGTTCGACGGATGCCGTGGCCATTGTGCGTCGCATCAGTCAGCTGAGCCGGCGTTACCTGCGGGGTGTGCTGCTGGTGATGCTGCTCCTGGGCACGCTGAACAGCCTGGGCTTTCTGCTGCTCGGCCTCCCCTATGCGGTGGTCCTGGGCTTCCTGCTGGCCCTGCTCAACCTGATCCCCTACCTGGGCGTTCTGTTGGGAAGCCTTCTGCCGGTGCTGGTGGCCCTGCTCACCAAGGACTCCATCGGCCCTGCCATAGGAGCCCTGGCCGTGTGCCTGATCAGCCAGTTCCTGGACAACAACTTCATCACCCCGAAAGTGGTCGGCGGCAGTGTGAGCCTCAATCCGTTGGCGAGCATGCTGGCGCTTATCGCGGCCGGCATGCTTTGGGGCGTGGTGGGCATGGTGGTGGCCATCCCCGTGGCAGGCATGGTGAAGGTGGTCTGCGACTCGGTGCCGGGGCTGCGTCCCTACGGTTACCTGCTGGGCGACGAGACCACCTACGACCTGAAGGACTGAGCCTAGTTCAGCGCACCAGGTGCACGCCCTGGTCGCGATACTCGAGCATCACCGCGCTCTCGTTGCCGAAACCGTTCTCCATGCCCAGACGCCGCATACGGAAGCCCATGTGCAGCGGGGTGGTCAGCACCGGGTCCATCCGCTCGGGGAATCCCGGCCCATCCTCGTACAGCGCCGTGAGGTAGAACATGGTGACGTCGAAGCCCAGGAAGGCGTAGGGGCCTGCATCGGTGCCATACGCGGAGCGGAAGCGTTCCACGAAGGCACGCACCGCCGGAGACTGTCGGTCGGCATACGCGGCGGCCGGCACGTGCAGGTCCAGTTCGTCCAGGTCTGCGGGCTGCAGGACGTCCATGTTGGTCCATGTCGGCATGCCGAACAGGGTGATCCGGTACTTGCCCACCAGCGGCCGCAGCTGGGTCACCAACGCGCTGACGAACTCCACATCCTCGCTGGGGGCCAACAACACGTTGAGACGCGCGGGGTCAAGCTTGCCGCTGAGGTCACCCAGGCCGCGTCGGCCCGGATGGGCCACGAGCAGGCTGTCCCGCAGGCGGTCGGGACGGTCGGCCAGGGCTGTCTGTACGGCCCTTTGCAACTGGTCCTGCAGGTCCTTCTCGGCGGGCAGGTCCGGACGCAGCACCACGAGGTTCTCCCGCGCGAAGCGCGCGGCGGCGAAGCGCGCCATGTGGTGCAGTTGCTCGGTGCGGCCGCTCACCACCTTGCTCACCTGCGGGTGGCCCAGGATCACCTTGTTGCTCTGGGGCACCGGGCACACGATGTGGGCCTCGCGCGAGATGGCCGCCAGCTGATCGATGGCACCGCGGTGGAAGGGACCGATGAACAGGTCCATGGTCCTGACCTCTCCCTTGCGCAGCACCGGCCCCCAGGTGGTCGCATCCTCCCCCACGTCGTAGAGGTGCACGTCCAGTTGCATGCCTTTGCCCGCCATGGAGTCGATGGCCAGTCGCGCACCGGCCAGGAATTGCCCTGCGATGCGGGTGACCTCGTAGAGGCCCTTGTGCTCGGGGTCTGCCGCATGGATGCTGTCGTTGCGGTCCAGGCACAAGGGCAGCATCAGGCCGACCTTGTACCGGACGGGCCGGCGCAGGGTGTCCACCGATGCCGTTGGCGGCGCTACCGGTGCCGGGATGCGCAGGTAGGTCCCCACCCGCAACCCATCGGCCAGACCACCGTTGGCCTGTTGCAGAGCCTCCACGGACACCCCGTAGGCCTTGCCCAGCCCGAACAGGGTCTCGCCGGCCTGCACCTGGTGGATCCTGCTGCTGTCCGACCGGGCGGGGATGGCGGCCGTCATCGGCACCGCCTTGTCGGTGGCCGGAGGGATCACCAGCTCCATGCCGGTCTTCAGCCCGTCCTTCAGCTCGGGATTGCGGGCGATCAGGTCCGTCTGCTCCACCCCATAACGCTGAGCGATGCCGAACAGTGTCTCCTTGCGGGCCACCGTGTGCACCAGCTCTCCGGTGGCGCGGAACTTCGGGGCCCCGCGCAGGTCCTTGCGCTGTACGGCCTCCTGGGGCACCAGCAGCACCTGGCCGATGCTGAGGCCCTGCGCCGCAGCGGGATTGGCTTTCAGCAGTGCTTCCAACGGTACCGCATAATGCCTGCTGATGCCATAGAGCGTCTGCCCGGCGACCACCGTATGCACCGTGTAGCGCTGGCCGTCCAGCACGCGTACCTCCTGGGCACGGAGCGCCAGCTGCGCGGACAACGGCAGCAACAGCGCGATCGCCGCGATACGGAGCATGTGCCGGGTCATTCCCATTCGATGGTGGCCGGGGGCTTGCTGCTGATGTCGTACACCACGCGGTTCACACCCTTCACCCGGTTGATGATGGCGTTCGAGATCCGTGCCAGGAACGCATGGGGCAGGTCGCACCAGTCGGCCGTCATGCCGTCGGTGCTGGTGACGGCCCGCAGGGCCACGGCGTTCTCGTAGGTGCGCTCGTCGCCCATCACGCCCACGCTGCGCACGGGGAGCAGGATGGCGCCGGCCTGCCACACCCGGTCGTAGAGCCCTTCTTCGCGCAGGCCCTGCACCCAGATGGCATCCACCTCCTGCAGCAGGGCCACCTTCTCGGCGGTGACCTCGCCCAGGATGCGGATCCCGAGCCCGGGCCCGGGGAACGGATGACGGCCCAGCAGGCGGGCGTCCAGTCCCAGCTCCCGGCCCACACGCCGCACCTCATCCTTGAACAGGAGGCGCAGCGGTTCCACCACCTGCATGCGCATGCGTTCGGGAAGGCCGCCCACGTTGTGGTGGCTCTTGATGGTAACGCTCGGCCCGTTCACGCTCACGCTCTCGATCACATCCGGGTAGATGGTGCCCTGGCCGAGCCAACGGACATCCTCGATGCGATGGGCCTCGGTGTCGAAGACCTCGATGAAGGTGCGCCCGATGGCCTTGCGTTTGGCCTCGGGATCCTCCAGGCCGCGCAGGGCGGCATAGAAGCGATCACGCGCATCCACCCCGGTGATGTTCAGCCCGAGGTGGCGGTAGTCCTCGAGCACCTGGGCGAACTCGTCCATGCGCAGCAGGCCGTTGTCCACGAAGATGCAATGGAGCCGGTCGCCGATGGCGCGGGCAAGAAGCACCGCGGCCACCGTGCTGTCCACCCCGCCGCTCAGCGCCATCACCACGCGGTCCTCCCCCACTTGCGCACGCAAACGCTCCACAGTGGTGTCGACAAAGGCATGCGGGGTCCAGTCGCCCGAGCAACCGCATACCCCGTGCACGAAGTTGCGCAGCAGCTGCAGGCCTTCGGTGCTGTGGTACACCTCGGGATGGAACTGCACGGCGAAGGTGGGTTCATCCTCCAACCGGTAGGCGGCGACGGGCACGGCATGCGTGCTGGCCATCACCTGCATGCGGCCTGCGGCGCCCGTGATGCTGTCGCCGTGGCTCATCCACACCTGGGTGCCCGGATGTATGCCGTTGAACAGCGGGGCGCTCAGATGAATGTTGTCCAGATGGGCCCGGCCGTATTCCCGTACCGTGCTGCGCACCACCGGGGCACCCTCCCTTCTGGCCAGGAGCTGTGCGCCATAGCACACGGCCAGCACCGGCACCCGGCCCTGAAAGCCGGAGAGATCGGTATCCGGAGCGCCGGGGTCGTGAACGCTGAAGGGGCTGCCGCTGAGGATGACCCCCTTGATGGCAGGGTCGCCGACCAGCGAAGGCGCCTTGGTGAAGGGATGGATCTCGCAATAGACGTTGAGCTCGCGCACGCGCCGGGCGATCAGTTGGGTGTACTGGCTGCCGTGGTCGAGGATGAGGATGGTGTCGGGCACGCAGGGGGCTGGCGCAATGGGCGCCGATGCACGGGGCGCAAAGGTATCCCTCCCGCCCGCCCCCCGATCGTGGACGGATCGTGGAAAACTGATCACGCAAGGGGTTGACCCATAGGGGTTTCCATCCGTCATGCAGATGGGGCGGGCCATCTGGGGTTCCGTCGTAACTTTCCGGTGCGGAAATGAAACAGGCGTTTCACATCGACCTCACACGACCTGGCCTGAGGAACGCGATCTTTGCTGCCGTGAAGCTCCGCGCACGGTTCGGCCTGCGGGCCCTGGCGGCCCTCGTGCTGCCTGCGGGCCTCCTGGTGCCGCGCGTCCAGGCCCAGGCGGTGGAGTTCAGCGTGGTCTCGCTCACCGTCCTGGAGAGCGCGGCCATCCAGAACATCGGCATTTCCTGGGGCGGCACCCCCTGGCCCGGCGGTTCCATCACCGTGGATTGGGCGTTGAGCCCCGGCACCACCTACGGAACGGCCCCGAACGACTTCACCTCGCTCCCGGTGTACGCGGCCACGATCCTCGTCACCCCGACGGTGGGCTCCACCAGTTTTGCCACGGCGATCCGCGTGGACCCGACCGACGACCTGCTGATCGACGGGACCAACACGCTGACCTTCACCATCACGGCCGTGCCCGGAGGCATGACCATCGGCGCCAGCCCGGTGTGCGTGATGACCATCGCCGACGTGAACGCACCGCCCACCGTGTTCGGTCAGGGCGACCTGGTGATCGTGGGGGTGAACGCCAACAATCAGGTGTGCAGCGGGGTGACGGGCCAGGACGAGGTGAGCTTCTTCTGCTTCCAGGACATCACGCCGAACACCACCATCGACCTCACGGACTGTGGCTACGAGTACAGCAATGCCGGGCAGTGGGGCGACAATGAGGGGGCCGTGCGCCTGACGCGGACCGGCCCTGCGATCCCTGCGGGGACGGTGATCACCTTCAGAATGACCAATACCGCCGGGGGGACCAATGTGAGCGGCGCAGCCCCTGACGCGTTCTGGACCTGCACCCGGTTCACCTCCTTCACCAGCGCCTTGAACCTCAATGTGAACGGCGACCAGATCTTCTTCATGCAGAGCACGCTGCCGCTGGCCACCGCATGGACCAATCCCGGTGGCTCGGCCAACGCCACGTACAACGGCACCATCCTTTATGGGTTCAGCACCAATGGAAGCTGGTTGAGCTTCCAGGCATCGACCGGTCATTCCGGACTGCCGCCGGGGATGCCGTGCTTCAGCATGGGCCCCTCGGCCACCACGGACTGGAGCAAATACATCGGCCCGCTCACGATCACCACCCAACGCGGCTGGCTGATCCGCATCGACGACCCCTTGAACTGGACCTCCTTTACCAGTTGCGCCAACTACAACGCAGGTCTGCCCAATTGGCTCACCGCGCCGGTGCTGCCCATAACGCCCGGAGGTTTCATCCCCGGCCTATGGACCGGGGCGAAGACCAACGACTGGTTCGATTGCCGCAACTGGGACGATGCCCGGGTGCCTGTGGCCACGACCAATGTGCTGATCGACCAGACCAGTTTGCAGAGCTGCGTGGTGGGCGGTGGCGGCACGGCGGTCTGCAACGACCTCACGGTGCGCACCAACGGAGTGAGCCGCTTCCTGTTCCTGAACGCGGCCAGCACCCTCAACGCCGGCGGCACCGTGGTGGTGGAACGCACGGGCGGCACGGGCCTGATGGGCATCGATGTCACGGCGGGGAGCAGCTTCCTGTGCGACGAGATCAGCGTGAACGGGGTGAACGTGGGCACCCCCGATGCGCGGTTCCAGAGCGCGGCCCCGGCCAACACGGTGACCGTGCTGAGCGACGTGAACATCATGCCCGGCGGCCTGCTGGACATGAGCAACGGCGTGGTCGGCGGCACCATCACCGTGGGCGGGGACTGGAACAACACGGCGGCCGAGACCAACTTCGACGAGATCGGCAGCACGGTGGTGATGAACGCCACGGGCAACCAGGGCATCCTGCCCACCGGCTTCACCGAGGTGTTCAGCACCTTGCGCATCAACAAGCCTGCCGGCGACATCATCCTGGGCGACGCGATCCGCGTGAACAGCAACCTGGACCTGTTGCAGGGACGGATCTTCAGCGCGCCGGGGCTCACGCTGGGCCCCACCGCCACGGCCACCAACGCCAGCGACCTGAGCTTCGTGCACGGCCCGCTGCAGAAGATCGGCCTGACCGACCTCACCTACCCCGTGGGCAAGGGCAACAGCCTGCGGACCGCGCGGCTGCAGGGCCTCACCGGTGTGGCCACGGACGCCTTCACCGTGGAGTACTTCGCCGCCGATCCCCAGGTCACCTTCGGCACCGCCCTCGACGCCACGCTGGACCACATCAGCAGCTGTGAATACTGGACCATCGACCGCAGCGCCGGGACGCCCAACGCCACGGTGGTGCTGAGTTGGGACACGCCCGAGAGCTGTGGCGTCACCGCCCTGCCCGACCTGCGCGTGGCGCGCTGGGACGGATCGCTGTGGCTGGACCGCGGCAACGGGGCCACCACCGGCACCGTCGTATCCGGCACGGTGTCCACGGCCGTGCAGCAGACCGCCTTCAGCCCATGGACCCTGGCCTCGGTGAGCACGCAGAACCCGCTGCCCGTGGAGCTGCTGCACTTCACGGCGAACGCCGAGGGGCTTCGGGTGCGCCTGGACTGGGCCACCGCCAGTGAACGCAACAACGCGTTCTTCACCGTGGAGCGCAGCCCGGACAATGTTTCGTTCGACCCGGTCCTGGAGGTGGACGGCGCAGGGAACAGCCAGCAGCACCTGCTGTACAGCGCCTACGACAACGACCCGCTCCCGGGCACCAGCTACTACCGCCTGCGGCAGACCGACCACGACGGCACGAGCACGGTGAGCGCCGCAGTGCCGGTGCAGTTCCGCGATGCCGGGGCGCTGCCCGTGCTGTACACCGCCGACGGCACCCTGTGGTTGCGCCCGGGCGTGGCCAGTGGGGCGTGGGCCGAGGTGCTCGATGCCAGCGGCCGTGCGGTGCGCCGCTTCCGTGCTGCGGATGCGACCGCGATCCCGGTGCCGGTGGACGGTCTGCGTCCCGGCGCCTACCTGGTCCGCTTCGGGAACGGCACGGAGCCGCTACGCTTCCTGCGCTGAACGCGCCGGGACGACGAACACCGAGAACCGTTTCTCAAGCGGGTCCAGCTCGTTCCACAGGCGGTCGATGATCGACAGGCCGTGGACGGCGAGCAGGCTGAGGAAGCCCTCGTGCCGCTCCTGCAGCACACCGCCGGGGAAGACCGCTTCGCGGATCGCCTGGTACCGCCGAAGCGTCGCCGCATGGTGCTGCTTGGCCGTGCGCAGCAGCCGCTGCTCCATGCGCTCCAGGCCATGCAGGGCGCGCTGCTCTGCGCTGGCCGCCGACCGGACGAAGCTGGGACCCGCCGCTGCGGTGCGATCGGCCAGGCCGCGGAACAGGACCTGCAACGTCTCGCGTTCCGCGCCCAGCCGCGTGGGGAACGGCGCATCCCGTTCCGCCAGCCGCCGCTCCACCGCATGCCGGTCGGCGAACAGGTCCTCCAGCACCAGGTCCGCCGTGGCCAGGTGCCCGGCATCGCCCTCCGGAAGAAAGGCGGCCGAACTGCGCAACACGGTCACCGGCATGGGCAACTGCACCGCCTGGAACGCCCACCGCAGCTGCAACCAGTAGGCCAGCTCGCCCCCGCCGCCGACATAGGCCACGTTGGGCAGGACCGTCTCCTGGTACAGCGGTCGCATCAGCACGTTCGGGGAAAAGTCCTCCGGCCGGGCCTCCAGCTCCCGAAGCGCCTCGTCCATGGTCCATCGCGGGCCGCCGTCCAGCACCTGAAGCACGTCCCCATCCGGTGCGATGCGCGCACGCGATCCCTTGCCCAGGTGGAACAGGTTGATCGGGCGCACATGCGCCTGTACGCGGTAGCCTTCCGGGAACCGCTGTTCGGCATAAGCCGCCGTGCGGGCGATGATCCCATGGAGCAGCTCCTCGCGCATCACCGGGCCGAAGAGCGCCTTCAGCGCCGGGTCGTCGCCGTCCAGCACCACGAGCCCGAGGTGACCGAACAGCCCGTTCATGAGCCTGCGTGTGGCCCCGGCGAGGCTGTGCTCCTCGGAGTAGGCATCCCGGAGCATTCCACGCAGGTCCTTCGCCTGCGGGCCCAACAGCATTTCGGCCTGTTGCAGCGCCGGTGCGATGCCGGCGAGCGTCATGCGTCCCACCGCGCCGCCGGGCCGCGCCTCCCATTGCACCTTGTGGCCATGCAGCAGCACGTGGTCCACCTCGGCCAGGTCGTGGTCCTCGGTGGCCATCCAGAACACGGGCACCACGGGGCGCGCCGCCGTGGACAGGTCGCGGGCCAGCCGCACCGTGTTCAGCACCTTGAACAGCACGAACAAGGGCCCGCCGAAGAGGCAGATCTGATGCCCGGTGGTGACCGTGAGCGTGCCGGGCCGGGCCAGCCGGTCCAGGTTGTCCTGCACCGCCTGGGGCCGGGCCAGGGCGCCGTATTGCCGGCGCAGCGCGTCGGCAAGCACCATGCGGTGGGCCGCCGGGAACGAGCGGGCTTCGAGCGCCTCGCGGATCCCGTCGGCATGAAAGCCGAACTGGCGGAACTCACGGACCTCCGGCACGTCCTCCACAAGGTCCAGCACCATCCGGGAGAACCGGCCGGTGGCCGCATAGGGGATGGTCAGCCGCTGCATGGGCCGCTAAGGTAGCCGGGGGCGGGGCCGGATAAGGTCCCAGGACCGGCGGCCATCCGGTACGCGCCGCATCGTCGTTCCGGGTACTTTTCCGGCATGATGACCCGCTCGCTTCGCGTCCTGATCCTTGCGCTGCACGCCTTCGCCCTTGCCCCCTCCTTCGCCCAGGAGGACACTGTGCGCGTGCAGACCCTCACCTACGACAGCATCACCACGCGCCGCGGATACTGGGTGTTCCCGGACACCACGCACAGCTATCGCAAGGTGCTGATGCATCACACGCTGAAGTGCGACCCCCAGACCACGCAGGACCAATACAACTGCGGGGAATGGGATTACCTGACCTACAACATCATCCACGAGCATACGGGGATGCTGGACAGCACCGCACTGCAACATCCGTGGTTCAAGGTGGGCGCCGCCTCCCCGGCCAGTGTGGAGCGTGCCGCAATGCCCAGCTTCGACATCCGGCAGATCGCCGCCGCACGCCGCACGGTGACGGGCACCCTGACCGAGACCATCCACCCGTTGGGCGACGGCAGCGCCTGGGACGCCGGGCTGCTTCAGGCCGTGCAGGGCGCCAGCCGCACGCAGGCCCTCTACCTCGCCGCAGAGCTCAGCGCCGCCGGCCTTCAGCCCGGGGCCATCGAGCAATTGCGCTTCACCACGGACGGGCAGGGCAACGGCGCCTACGGACGCTTCACCATCCGCATGAAGCACACCCTGGCGACGACCGCCGGAGCAGCGTTCGACGAGACCGGGTTGATGACGGTCCATGAGGTGGCGCCGCCCACCCTGGGCACCACCGCCGGCGAACAGGTGTTCGTGCTGGAACCGCCGTTCATCTGGGACGGCAGCTCGAACATCCTGGTGGACATGGCCGCAGCACGCTCGGTCGGTACGGCCACCGCACAGGTGCTGGGCAGTACCATGCCGGGCATGGCGGTTCAGGCCGCAGGTCTCGATGGCCACCTGGTGCTGCGCGACGACCTGATCGGGGTGGACCCCGCACCGCTCGCCAACGTGGGCCCGGCGATCACCATCCTGTTCCGCGCGTGGGGCGACAGCATCATCCCGCTGAACACCACGGCGTTGGAGGCGGTGGACGCCGCGGGGCGCCGCGTGCTGAACGTACACCTGCCCTGGAGCAACGGGCGTGTGTACTGGGATGCCGGACAGGACGGCACCGGCTTCGACCGCATCGACAAGGCGGCCACCACGCCCAATGTGGAGGGCCAATGGAACCACTGGGCCTTTGTGAAGAACGCGTCGACCGGCAGCATGAAGATCTACCTCAACGGCGTGCTGTGGCACAGCGGCACGGGCAAAACACGCCCCATCGCCGGCATCACCGCCTTCCGACTGGCCAGCGGCGCCAATGGCGAATTCCCCTACCCTGGCGCGATGGACGAGATCAACGTGTTCGACGCCGAGGTGGACGCCGCCACCATCGCCGCCTGGGCCGACCGCACGGTGGATGCCACGCACCCCAACGCCGCCGACCTGCTCTACAGTTTCCACGGCGACGAGCTGCCGGGGGAGCACATGCTGGTGAACGCCGCCGACCCCGCGCACAACGCCTGGCCCTTGGGCACCCCGCGCCGCGCCTACCGCGATGCGCCCGAGCTCCACCACACCGCGCAGCCCATCGCCACACGCGCCGACCTCACCTTCGTGCAGGGCAGCTACACCACTGTCACGGACACGGTGCTGCTGGAGCGCCCCGAGCCGCGCGAACTGCTCACGCAGGAGTACTTCCAGGTGAACGGCAACACCGCGGTGCCCCTGGATACGGTGTTCAGCTGGCTCGGCGGCCACATCCGCACCTATGCGCCCGATGGCTCGGTGCTCGACTCGGCCCTGGTGCCCTCCACCCTCGACCTCAACGACACGCTGGACTACTATGGGGTCCCCTTCGAGGTGGTGAACGACTGGGAGATCGGGCGCTACATCACGCCTTACGGCATCGGGCTGTCACTGGGGCCCCAGGGCTTCCGTTGGACCTTCGACGTCACCGACTACCAGTGGCTGCTGCACGACAGCGTGGAGCTGAGCGCCGGCAACCAGCAGGAGCTCATCGACCTGGAGTTCGAGCTGATCGAAGGCACCCCACCCCGCACCGTGGTGGCCCACCAGCGCCCCTGGGGCGGCCTCACCAGCCGCAGCTACGCCGACCTCAGCAACGACGTGGCCCTGCCACCGGTGACCGTGCAGCTGAGCCCCGCCGCCAGCCAGTGGAGCCTGCGCACCCGCCTCACCGGCCACGGCCACAACAGCAACAACGGCCAGTATCCGCACTGCTGCGAGTGGAAAGACAACACGCACTACCTCTACCTCAACGGCGCCGAGCAGGACGCGTGGCACATCTGGCAGACGAACGACTGCGCGCTGAATCCCGTGTACCCGCAGGGCGGCACCTGGCTCGGCAGCCGCGAGGGCTGGTGCCCGGGCGACCTGGTGAAGGACCATGAGGTGCAGCTGCCCGGCCTGTCGCCCGGTGGCACCGCCACGCTGGACTACCGCATCACCCCGGTGCCCGCCAACAACCAGGGCATGGGCGGCGGCAACTACGTGATCAACATGGACCTGCTGGAGTTCGGCGCACCCGCTCATGCGCTCGATGCCGAGATCGTGGAGGTGCAGCGCCCCAGCACCACGGACATGCACCGCCGCAACAACCCGCTGTGCCACGACCCGCTGGTGGTGCTGCGCAACGCGGGTGCCCAGGACCTCACGAGCGTCACCTTCACCTACGGCGTGGAGGGCGGGACCCCGATGAGCTGGACCTGGACCGGCCTGCTGAAGCACATGGAGCGCACCGAGGTGGTGCTGCCGGTGGATGGCGCGGGCTTCTGGGTGGGCACCGACCCGCCGGTCTTCACCGTGAGCGTGAGCGCGCCCAACGGCGGGGCCGATGCCAACCCGGTGAACGACAGCTACCGCACCGCCTTCGCGCTGCCGGCCGTGTATCCGGAGACCATCGTGGTGAACTACAAGACCAACAACTTCCCCGGCGAGAACAGCCTCAGCATCCGCGACGTGTACGGCAGCACCATCTTCGAACGCACGAACCACGCGGCCAACACCACCTACTCCGACACGCTGACGCTCTTCGCCGGCTGCTACACGGTGGAGTTCCTCGACACCGGCAACGACGGCCTCAGCTACTGGGCCGATCCGGGTGCCGGCAACGGCTACTTCCGCCTTCGCCGCACCACGGGCAGCATCCTCAAGAGCTTCGACCCCGAGTTCGGCCGCAGCATCAAGTGGTCGTTCACCAGCGGTGCGCTCGTGGGCGTGGAGGAGCTGGTGCCCGCCGCTGCGCTGGAGGCCTGGCCCAACCCCACCAACGGCCTGCTGACCATGGGCGTGGAGGGGATCCTGGGCGATGCGCTGGTGGAAGTGCTGGACATGCGCGGGGCCGTGGTGATGCGGCAGCAGCGTGCGCTGCACGGCGGCGACCGCCTCTCGCTCGACCTGTCCGGCATGGCCGACGGCCTCTACGAGGTGCGCGTCACCGGTCCCGAGCGCCGGGCCCAGGCGCGCGTGGTGAAGCAGTGATCAGCACTTGCCCGGTCCCCGCGAGGCCATGTGCACATCGAGGAACTCGGCCCCGCTGATGCCGGCCTGACCCAGGAGCCTGCGCAGGTAGGCGGAGGCGCGGCGCCGATCGAAGGTGCTGCGACGATCCCGGTGCGGCCGACCGCCGTGCATGGCACCGGTGATCGACCCTGCTCCACCCTTCCTTCGCGCAAGGCTACGGCGAAGACAGCACCAACTTCGTCCCAGCGAGCCACCGTGCTCCATCGCGCAGATGCACGAAATAAAGGCCGGCCGGATAGCGCGAGAGCTCCAGCGAATGCATGGTCGCGGTGGCCGGCACCGCCTCCTCATGGACCAAGTTCCCTTCCGCGCTGACCAAGGCCAGACGTAGGTTCTTTCTTTCCAGGCCTTGCGGCAGGGCAATGTGCACCGTGGCCTGGTCGCGGGCCGGGTTCGGGTACACCTCCAAGACATCGCCCAGGTCGGTCATTTGCTCCTCCAATCCATCGAACACCTGGCAGCCGGGCACCAAACATCCGAAACTGTCCACCTTTACCAGCCAGGCATCCTGGCTCACCAGCAGGCTGTCGAAGGCCGTGCCCGCCATGATGTAGCCCCCGTCCAGCGTGCGCTTCACATCGTAGAAATAATGATCCACCTGGGTGTTGGTGTGGTAGGTGCGCTCCCAGCGTTTCGTGCCTGAGGCATCCACATGCATGAGCATGCCGATCACATTGGTGTTATCGTCATACCGCCCTCCCGACATGGTGTAGCCATCCTGCGTGCGGATCGGGATGGCGAAGAACACCCCCCATTCATCAGGGTCGTACGTCTCGTTCCAGATCACGGCTCCGGTCTTGTCCAGTCGATAAAGACATGGATGCAGAAAGTCAAGTTCCAACTCGCGCCTTGCACCCGCCAGGAGGTACCCGCTATCCGGCAGTTGCACGATGAAGCCCGCGTTGTCGATCCACGCACTGCCGTACCACTGGTGCCATTGCTGGTGGCCTGCGCTATCCGTCTTCACCACGTACATGTTCACGTGGTCGTTGTTGAAGTACTTGAACCCGCTGAGCACGTATCCCCCGTCCAAGGTGCGCTGGCCACATCGTATCCCCGTTCGCGTCCGTGCGGATCAGGCGCATGTCATACCAATTGCCCGACCGAACAGTGCCGAACAAGGCGAATCCACTATCAGGGAGTACGCCAATGCAATTCACATTGTCGAACTCTGGCACACCATAACGCTTTCGCCATAGGGTGTCGCCAGCCGGGGAATAGAGTGTCAGACAACCATCAGGTTCAGCACCTATTTCGGCAATGGTACCACCAAGGGCAAGATTCCCGCTTCCTAGTCGGTGAAGGGATCCACTGGCCCCTCCGAACAAATAGACCATCGGCTCGTCAAGCATGGCACCATCCAGCTCCACTCCATCCGCATCAAGTAATCTGGTCGCATGTCCGCTGCCGTTGCCGATGTCCTGATAATTCGAAACGATGACATACTGGTTACCACTGAGGCATACACTTCCTATTTGGTTTGGAAGCTGACCATCATCGTATGTTCGATTCCAGCGCTCCTGGCCATGCCCCGCGACTGTCAAGGCCATGATCAGTGAGGTCACCAACAGCCTTGTTCGGACCGCTTTCATTGTACAAGGAATCGAACTTGTTCCGCGTGTTGGGCCGTATGCACAACAGCCATGTATAGTCCAGCAGGGAACCGGGTAAGTTCAAATTCCAAACGATGGCTATGCTGTCTCCAAGCCACTGCCAAGCGGTTACCGCGCGCGTCGTATAGGTGCACGTCTATCGTAGTTCCTTCATCCCAGCAGCCCTCGAGGAAGACCCGCTCGTCCGCCGGGTTGGGATAGCAGCGTGTGGTGCATGCCGAGCTGCTCCCGGACGGCCTCAATATCTTTTCCGGCAGCGTATCGTTCCTCAGCCAGGGTACCCGCTTGTACGGTGTGCGATAGGCGAGCGACAGCAGCGCCTGTGCGCTCGGACTGCCATAGGGGTTCTCTTCCACCATGGCCTCCAGTAGCGCGTGCTGCGTCGGGGTCATGTTCTCCGGTGATACCTGGGCGTTCAGCAAGCTCAGCTGCAGCTGGACAAGGGTGGTGTGCGCGCTGGGCGTACCACCTCCTTGGGCGATGATGAGGTCGATGATGGAATCGGCCTCGGCGTACATCGCCTTGCTCATGTAGAAATACAGGTTCCAGTGCAGTTCGGTCTGCTGCGTGTTCCGGCGCACAAGGGCCAACACGCTGTCCATGTTCTCCTCCTCCAGGTAGTATCGGAGTTGGGCGTTGTGGTACTGCTGCTGCTTCGCTTTCAGCGCCGCATGTTTGCGCAATAGGCTGTCCAGGCCCAAGCTGTCCGTCGCCTCGCTCAACAGATCCTCAAGGACCAGTAGTTTCGATTGTAGACTTCCCAGTACAACTTCCGCACAGGGCGGATCACAATCGAGGGTGGATTCACATACGCGATCACCTAGAAAGGGCGAGCATGGTTGAAATAGTGCTCCTTGTGCTTCAGTGCATGATGGGGCAGGTAACCGTCCACTTTGATCGGCATATCTGAACTGCCACGCATCCGCATTAATGTCGAAGACCAAGTGGAATGGCTCTTGGTCGCACGTAGAAAAAGCATTTCCCGCTTGCTGATCAACAGTGAAGCAATTGCCTTGGTCCCTAAGGACGCCTGTGTAGGTCATGCCCGGGGTCCAGTTCCCCACCACCGCCATATCGAACCACCAGTTCTGGCCGCCATCCTGCATGTCGTTGCATTCCACCATGAGGCCATAGCCATGGGTGTTGGGGTCGTTCAGGTCATAGGCGCCCTTGTTGTCCCCCTCCATTTGGATGCCGAAGGTGCATCCGGTCACCCGGTTCAAGAAAATGTTCGCGCTGCTCTGCTCAAAGAGGGCATCGGTGTACATGTCCGGTGTGTCCTGCCAGGTGAACATGCTCTCACTGGCCACGATGCCGAAGCTGTACTGCTTGTAGAGCAGGTGCTGTTGGGTCTCGCTGCCGGTGACCGTGTTCTCCTCCACGTGATAGTTGGTGCTGCCGATCAGGTAGATGCCCACCGGGTTGTTGTAGCCCCGGTGTACATCGTCATCCGCATAAGGCCAAGCTGCCGAGATGGGCACCTGGATCTCGTTGCGCGTGACCTCGGCCAGCAGGGTGCCTTGAAGTACGACACTGTGCACACAATCCGTGAACGTGTTGTTGCGCACACGCACCCCTTTGAAGTAAGGGAAGTTGGCCACCCAGACCCCTTCAGTGAGGCCGTTGAACGAACAGGACGAGGGAGTGACGTCCGAATCGAAGGCCATGATGCCTGTGCCACGCAGGTGCGGGGGGAAGGTATGGCCCGGCACGGCCGTGGTGAAATCGTTGCCGTTCAGGAACGGGTTCTTGATGCCCCATAAGCGGATATGCTCCAAGGCTGCGCGGCGATGAATGCCATCGCCGTAGGTGGGGTCCAGCAAGAAGTCCGTCGTCTCGAATTCGTTCAGGAAGATCGCCGAACGATTGGATTTCTCAATACCGCCCACCATGTTCTGGGTGGGCCACATCTCGATGCCCATGTGGTTGTTCCGGAAGGTGCTGTAGCGAACACGGACCAGACCCCCATTGTGGTCAAAATGACCTGGTCGGTAGACCTTGATGGCGGTCCGGGCGTTCTCGAAAAGGCAATCGTACGCGTAGAACTCGCCCTGGTCCGGATTACCTCCTGTGGGCTCTTGAGAAGCGTTCGTGGTGCCCCACACTTCGATTCCCTGCCACATCAGCTCGCACGCATTGGTGAACGTGGCCTCGGTGGCATCCAATACGGCACCGCGTTCCACGATCACCTTGCCGTTGGGGCCGAATTCCAGAACGACCCCGGGCGAGATGTCGACGGTCTGCCCGGATGCGATCCGCAGCGTTCCTCCGATCAAGAGATGACCATCGTTGTTCGCGTCGTTGGGCAGGGTCGTGGTGGTCCAATGTCCTCCGTTCGTCACGGTCATGTCCATCACCTCATACGTATCGGCGATGTAACACTCGCCTGGGCACAACCTCAGGTCGCCGGGGACCGAGAGCTCCACTTTGCTCATGGTCTCGTTCTCCCACTCGAACGAGAAGTTCCCATTGATCGCACCGGGGTAGTAGCGCACGGTCGCGCCGTCCTCGACATAAATGGTCGCATCCATGATGGTGACGCAAGGTTCGATCTCCAAGGTGCTACCGTCCCGCACGTAGTAGATCGAGGGGTGATCATAGCCCGGCAGGTCAGGCAGTGTGCTTTCAATGGGTGCAAGTAAGGGATGTGGATAGAGACCATCCGGGTCCGCGCTCTGCACGGAGGCTGCTGAAGGATGCACCCCGTGCACTGTTCTGAACGTGTAACCTGAAGGGAAAATGAGCTTTCGACCTGGATAGTTGGGGTCTATGTCTATCGCGACCTCGCTCGGGTTGTAGATGATCATCTCGGCCGCATTGATCAGCCGCAGGTCAATCGGCTTGTCGATGATGTACTGATGTGCGACGTCCCAAGCGAGCGATCCTTGGAAGATCTCCTGCTGGACATCACTCTGGTCCTTGTAGTAGCCGGCGTAGGCCTCCCCATCGATGCTAAGCAATGGCGCTTCCAGCAGCGCGAAAGGCGGCGGGTGAAGCATGTTCGGATAGTTCGGGTCCGGGTAGGGCGTATTGTCCGGGTCGGACGGATATAGGATGTCCTCTAGGCCCGGGGGGACGTAGGGATCTGGAAAGTAGTTGGCAGTCCCGTTGGGATACCAACTGCTGTTGTCCGTCTCATCATACGTATGGCCATTGGGGTCGGTGAGTAGTACAGGACGGAAGATCACATCCCAGTTCGGTGCATAGCCTGAACCGAAGGCGGTGAACGGATAGTGCCGCATCCGACCCCGGGTGTTATCGTAGACCCACGAGAGGGCACCTCTAACAACCTCACGGACGCCGCGCGGTTGTTGAGTTGAGGACTCTGGGTGTTCATTTCCTGCCTATTTCGCTGGTCTCATGCGGTTTTGG
>JACTMO010000010.1 GCA_014584605.1 Bacteroidota bacterium
GCCCATCCAGCAGGCCTTCCAGAAGGATCGATCAGCAGTAGAACCAGCCAACATCCCGAACCAGTTGATTTTGTTCGACTTTTAACCGGACAGCAATGAAGGTCACAAGTTGTGATCTTGAAACAAGGGCAGAACATCAAGTACCGGCCCTTCGCCTTCACCGAGCACGGCATCCTCATGCTGGCCAACGTGCTTCGCAGCGAGCGGGCCATCGCCACCAGCATCCACATCATCCGGGTCTTCAACCGCATGCGCGAAGCCCTGCTCCAACAGCAGGACATCCTCGCCCGGCTCGAAGCGCTGCGCCAGCGCGCCGACGGTCACGATGTGGACATCGCGGCCATCCTCCGGGCCCTGCGCCAGCTTACCGAACGCCCCGCCCAGGCCCGCAAGGCCATCGGCTTCAAACCGGGCAAAGCATGAACACCGCCGTCCCCCTGCTTCAAGAGCCTCCGGCACGCTACACGCCCGTGGCCCCGCCCGATGCGGCCATCACCGACCGCATCCACATGCTTCGTAGGCGGAAGGTACTTCATGTTCGAGATCACGGAAAAGGAGAACGAAGCGCTAAGGAGCCATTTTGGTACCTTAAAGCAGGGTGAGCACGCCAAGTACCTCCCCATGGCCTTCACCGAACAGGGCGTGGCCATGCTCTCCAGCGTGCTGAACAGCGAGCAGGCCATCCTTGTCAACATCCACATCATCCGGGTCTTCAACCGCATGCGCGAGGCCCTGCTCCAACAGCAGGACATCCTCGCCCAGCTCGAAGCGCTGCGCCAGCGCGCCGACGGTCACGATGTGGACGTCGCGGCCATCCTCCGGGCCCTGCGCCAGCTTACCGAACGCCCCGCCCCGGCCCGCAAGGCCATCGGCTTCAAACCGGGCAAAGCATGAACACCGCCCTCCCCCGCATAAGACATTCCCCCAACCATCATAGTACAGTCCCGCAACCCGCACAAGACAGTCCCGCAATCTTCATAAGACAGTCCTGCAACCTTCATAGGACATTCCCACAACCCGCATAAGACAGTCCCGCAACCTTCATAGGACATTCCCGCAACCCGCATAAGACAACCCCGCAACCATGGCAACCCCGCTCTTCGGTTCCAACATCAAGCTCCTCCGCCAGCGCCGCGGCCGTTCGCAGGAGGAGGTCGCCATCGCGCTCGAAGTGAAACGCTCCAGCTACAGCGGCTACGAGAACGGCAGTGCCGAACCCTCGTTCGATCTGCTGGTGCGCATGAGCGAGTACTTCAAGGTGAGCATTGACAAGCTGCTCAAGGACGACCTGCCGGCCCTCAGCGAAAGCCAGCTCGGCATCTTGGAGCGCGGGGGCGACATCGACCTCAGCGGCCGGCGCCTGCGTGTGCTGGCCACCACCGTGGACCGTGAGGACCGCGAGAACGTGGAGCTGGTGCCCGAGAAGGCCAAGGCCGGCTACGCGCTGGGCTATGCCGACCCGGAGTACATCAGCATCCTGCCCACCTTCCAGATGCCCTTCCTGGCCAAGGACCGCAAGTACCGCACCTTCCAGATCAGCGGCGACAGCATGCCCCCGGTGAACGATGGCTCGTGGGTCACCGGTGAGTACGTGCAGAACTGGCAGACCGTCCGCGACGGCCAGCCCTACATCGTGGTCACCAAGGACGATGGCATCGTTTTCAAGGTGTTGTACAACCAGCTCAAGGAGAAGGGCACCCTGCTGCTGTGCAGCACCAATCCGCTCTATACGCCCTACGAGGTGCAGGTGGCCAACGTGCTGGAGATCTGGAAGTTCGTCCACTTCATCAGCGCCGAGCTACCCGAGCCCAACCTGAGCCGCGACGAGCTGGCCCGCAGCGTGGTGGAACTGCGGAAGGAGGTGGGTCAGCTGCGCCTGGCCATGGAGCAGCAGGGGCGGCTGGCGTTCTGACCCCCCCCCGGCCACGGCCCGGCCATCGGTCACTTGCGGCCGGGGTGCTACCTTGCGCCATGCACCGGAACCTCGCGCATCTGCTTTCCGCCCTGGCGGCCGTTGTACTGTTCGCCGGCTGCCTCACCATCGAGGAGAACTACACCTTCAAGAAGGACGGCAGCGGCACCATGGAGTACGTGGTGGACATGAGCGAACTGGGCGAGATGCTCAAGAGCCTGGAGGGCCTTGGCGACGGGAAGGGTGGCGACGAGGGGACGGGCGATATGGACATGAAGGACCAGGCCGCCAGGCTCAAGGGCCTGCCCGGCATCGGCAAGGTGAAGGTGAAGAACAGGGAGAAGTACGTGCAGGTGCTCTCCTTCCGCTTCAAGGACCTGGCCGCCCTGAACGGTGCGCTCAATGTGATCATGCCGGACAGCACGGGCGCCATGCACGAATTCTTCCGCTGGGAGGGCAGCACCCTGGTGCGCACCAACAACGCGCATGCCCTGGAGATGGGCGACGATATGGGGGGCGGCATCGCATCGGACAGCACGGACCCCACGGCCATCCTGCAAAGCATGCACTACAAGTACAGCTTCACCTTCGCCGAGGCCATCCGCGAACGCCAGGTGGCCGAAGGCGTAGTGCAGGATAGCCCGGAGCCGCGCCGTTTGAAGCTCGACGCGGACTGGAGCGTGATCATGAAGGATCCCACCGCCCTCGACCTCCGCATCACCCTGGACAAGTGACCCCCGTGCAGGAGCATCTCCTGGAGCGTGCCATCCGCCTGGCGGCCAAGGTCCACAAGGGCCAGGTGGACCGTTTCGAGAAGCCGTACATCCTGCACGTGATGCGCGTGATGATGCGCGGGCACGACCTGGAGGAGCAGGTGCTCGGTGCGCTCCATGATGTGCTGGAACGCAGCGGCCTCACCGTCGCCGAACTGGAGACCAAGGGCTTCCCGGAACGCATCCTCAAGGCGCTCACCCACATCAGCCGCCGCAACGACGAGGACTACGAGGCCTACATCGAACGGGTGATGCAGGACCCTCTCGCCGTGCGCGTGAAGCTCCACGACCTGGCCGACAAGATGGACCTGTTGCACGTGAACACCCTGAGCCACGCGGACCTCAAGCGCTACAACAAGCAGCTCGCCGCCTACCACCGGTTGAAGAAGGTCGTGGAGCAGGCCCGCGCCAACATGGTCATCCGCACCGCACCCATCGAACATCCGGCAGCAACCTTGCACGCACGAACCAAGCCATGAAGACCGCCTCCGCCCTCCTGATCCTCCTTGCGCCCCTGTGCCTCACCGCGCAACACGGTGCCGCATCCCTGACCGCCGGTACGGCCACCACCGCCGCTCCCGACAGTTTTGTGTGGCAGACGGACCAGTTCGCCGATGTGCGCATCCTGCGCTACCAGGTCCCCGGCTGGGACCAGTTGAGCGTGCAGCAGAAGCAGCTGGCCTACTGTCTCAACATGGCCGGCCTGGCCGGTAGGGATATCCTGTGGGACCAGAACCACCGGCACAACCTGCAGGTGCGGCGCGCGCTGGAGCGCATCCTCAGCGGCTACAAGGGCCAGCGCAGCGGCGTGGACTGGGACCACTTCATGACCTACGCCAAGCAGGTCTTCTTCAGCAACGGGATCCACCATCACTACGGCAACGACAAGCACGAACCGGCCTTCAGCCGGGCATACTTCGAGGAATTGCTCAAAGGGTGCGGCGCCACGCTGTCCGAGGAGGTGCTCCGCACCATGTTCGATCCGGCGGTGGACGCCAAGAAGGTGAGCCTCGATGCCGGCAAGGACCTGGTGCAGGCCAGCGCCGTGAACTTCTACGGGCCGGGGGTCACCCAGGCCGAGGTGGAAGCCTTCTATGCCGAACGCGAGAAGCGGGACGACCCCGCCCGTCCCTTATCCCATGGCCTCAACAGCCGTCTGGTGCGTGGCGCCGACGGTCGCCTGCAGGAACAGGTGTACAAGGTGGGCGGCCTCTATGGTGCGGCATTGGCCGAAAGCGTCAAGTGGCTGGAGAAGGCCGCCGCAGTGGCCGAGAACCCGCAACAGCGCAAGGCCATCGAACTGCTCATCCAGTACTACCGCACCGGCGACCTGCGCACCTGGGACGATTTCAACATCGCCTGGGTGCAGGACACGGCCTGCAGCGTCGATTTCATCCTGGGCTTCGTGGAGGTGTACAACGACCCTCTGGGCAAGCGCGGCAGCTATGAGAGCATCGTGGAGGTGAACGATCCGGAGGCCACGCGCAACATGCTGGCCATCCAGCGCAACGCCCAGTGGTTCGAGGACAACAGCCCGCTGCTGCCCGAACACAAGAAGAAGAACGTGGTGGGCATCACCTACCGGTTCATCAACACGGCGGGCGAGGCCGGCGATGCGGCACCCAGCACGCCCATCGGGGTCAACCTGCCGAACGCTAACTGGATCCGTGCCGCCCACGGCAGCAAGAGCGTGAGCCTGGGCAACATCAGTGAGGCCTACGAGAAGAGCGCCGGCAGCAGTACCCTGGAAGTGTTCTGCCACGACCAGGAAGAGATCGACCGGGCACGGGCCTACGGCGCACTGGCCGGCAAGTTGCACACTGCCCTGCACGAGGTGGTGGGCCATGCCAGCGGCCAGCTGGAGCCCGGGGTGGGCGAGACCGACCAGACCCTCAAGAGCTACGCCAGCACCCTGGAGGAGGGGCGGGCCGACCTGGTCGCCCTGTACTACCTGATGGACCCCAAGCTGGTGGAACTGGGGGTGATGCCCAGCCTGGAGGTGGGCAAGGCGGAATACGATGCGTACCTCCGCAACGGCCTGCTGGTGCAACTGCGGCGCATCAAGCCGGGCAAGGACATCGAGGAGGCGCACATGCGCAACCGCATGTGGGTGAGCGCCTGGGTGGTGGAGAAGGGCATGAAGGACGGCGTGGTGGCACGGGTGGTGCGCGATGGTGCGACCTACTACGACATCCGCGATCACGGCAAGCTCCGCACCCTGTTCGGCGAACTGCTGCGCGAGGTGCAGCGCATCAAGAGCCAGGGCGACCATGCTGCGGGCAAGGCCCTGGTGGAGACCTACGGCGTGAAGGTGGACCCCGCCGTGCATGCCGAGGTGCTCAAGCGGGCCGAGCGCATCCGCACCGCCCCCTATGCGGGCTTCATCCAGCCGTTGATGATCCCGGTCACCGATCCCTCCGGTGCCATCATCGACGTGAAGCTGGAGTTCCCGGACGACTTCGTGGAACAGATGCTCTACTACGGGGCGAAGCACAGCTTCCTGCCGGACGTGAACTGAGTACGGCCACCTTCGTCGATAGTGGACGTCGTTTCGTCCGAGATGACATCGGCCTGATCGGATCTTTTGTCCACGGGCGAAACCCCCGGTCGGTGGGTCGCGTAACAAGGCGTGTCCAAGTAGTTCTAAGGTCAATCTGAAGAGTCACGGACCCCCTGCCTAGGGCTCAGCCCGGTGGGGGGTTCCGTGCTTTCAGACGCGGCGGTGGCACAGCACATTGGCCGCCCAGGTGGCCATGAGCAGCTCGGGCTTGGTGCGAGGCTCGTAGCCACGGGCGCGCACAAGGCCGATCGCGGCGCTGTACAGCAGGTGGCTGCCGACGGAAGGGTCGGGGTTCAGGTCCAGGTCGATCCCATGCACGGGGAGATGGCCCTCCTGGCTCAGCCAGTGCGCCACCGCCAGGCTGCGTTCCACCTCGCCCCAGAGCCGTGACCACAGGTCCGTGATCCGATGGGCCTTCGCCCGGAGGTGGATCACGTGGGCTCCGTTCGCGCGATACCGCAGTACGACCGTGGTGGTGTAGATGGTCCGGTCTCCCAGGTTCTGGCTGTCGCTCCCGATGCGCAACAAGGCGTTCGGTGCCACCGCCAAAAGGCCACTGAGGTGCCCGATGGGCTCCACCATGCTGCCGTCCGCCATGCGCCTGAAGCCTTCCATGACCCGGTGATGCCGGGCCGAAGGTAGGGCCGCCATGCGCCCAAGGCCGACTTTTCCCGGCATCGGGGCCGCTCGCGAGCGCGGCCTGTCCGGCGTGCCCCGATCATCACCCCACCACACCCAGGCGCAGGGCCAAGGTCCGGCGGGCCACCGTGGACGGGGTGACAGGGCTATCGGGTCTTAAACCCACAAGGGTCGGTTGATTGATCATTGATGGGGGTACTTGATCCCCATTTCCGGAATTGAGTGGTTGCGGCCTCTCG
>JACTMO010000033.1 GCA_014584605.1 Bacteroidota bacterium
CCGCAGACCAAGAAAACGCTTCAACTTCGACACCCCCATCAACCAGTTCAACCGACTAACACGATGACCCCGCGATTGCGTTTATTGGTTGAATCCGCCAGCACAAAGGGTAGCTTCTACTTCAGGTACCAGTTCCCAACGCTGCTTGCCTACTTGATCCTCACCTTTGCAGGCTTGATGATCGGCCTAGGGTATGGTTGTCATTGACCCCCTCGTGCCCCGATGAGCTTGGCGTTAGCCTTGATCCAGGTCCCACGCGCATGAACCCCAACGACCTCACCCTCGTCGCGAAGCACGTGATGAAGCTGCTGGTGGAGCGGCGCTTCGATGAGCTGGAGGAGGCCACAGGTGGCACACGGCTCAGCGCGGACGAGATGGAGGCCGCCGTGGATGATGTCGGCGCCAGGCTGGTGATGCCACCGGAGAGCGGATGGAAGGAGCTTCGTCCGCGAGCGGTGCGCAACCTCCCGGGTGCGTTCGAGCTGTCGCTCGCCCTATGGACCAGCGCGGGCCGCACGGCCGATACACTGGAGATCACCGTTCAGGAGCGGAACGGCAGGCCCACGATCAGCGTGGACGACATCATCGTGGGGTGAACGCCGCTTCACCAAGCTCGCTCAGCGCCCCCATCGCCATCATCGCCGCACCGATCGGCAGCGCATCCTCATCGATGTCGAAGGCGGCCGTGTGCAGGCCGCTCAGCGTGCCGGGCTTCGCGGGGTTGCCGGTACCCAGGCGGAAGAAGCAGCCCGGCATCACGTGCGTGTAGTAGGCGAAGTCCTCGGCGCCCATCCGGATGTCCATGTCCACCACGTTCTCCGCACCCACCAGGTCCTCGGCCACGCGGCGCATGCGGGCGGTGAGCGCGGGGTCGTTCTTCACCACCGGCGAGCCCTTCACGATCCGCAGCTCCGCCTTACCGCCCATGTCCTGCGCCACCCCCGCGCACACGCGTGGCAGCAGGTCGTGGAGCAGGGTGCGCAGGTCCTCGTTGAAGGTGCGCAGGGTGCCATCGAGGCGCGCCTCATCGGGAACGATGTTGGTGGCGCCGTGGGCGATGAATCGACCGAAGCTCATCACCATGGGCTCGCCGGAAGGCTTCACGCGTTCGGCCGCTTCGTACAGCACGGGCAGCATCCGCGAGGCGATGAGGATCGGGTCCAGGAGCTCGGCACGCTTGGAGGCATGGCCCCCACGCCCGCGCACGGTGAGGTAGAGCTCGTCGGCGGCGGCCATGAAGGGGCCACTGCGGAAGCCCAGTCGGCCACAGGCCAGCTCAGGGGTCACATGCTGACCCAGGATGCCGGATGGGGCGGGGTCGGTCAGCGCACCCTCCTTCACGAAGAGGCTGGCCCCGCCGGGTTCCTTCTCCTCGCCGGGCTGGAACACCAGCATCACCGTGCCGCTCCAGGTCTCGCGCATGCGGTGCAGGACGAGGCCCGCAGCAAGCACCATGGCGGTGTGCGCGTCATGCCCGCAGGCATGCATCACGCCCGGGTTGAGCGAGCAGTAGCCGGCTTTACCCACCTCCTGGATCGGCAGTGCGTCCATGTCGGCGCGCAGGGCGAAACAGCGGTCGGACGGGGTGCGGGACCCGGTGACGAGCGCGATGAGGCCCGAGCCGGCGGACCGGTCCGGATGGCGGGCGAGCCCCTCGCGCACAGGGATGCCCTCCTCGCGGAGCACGGAGGCCACATAGGCGGCGGTGCCCTCCTCGTGGAAGGACAGCTCGGGGTGTTGATGCATCCAGCGGCGCCACTGCACGGGCCGTTCGCCAAGGGCCTCCAGTTCCTTGCGGATGCGCGCGATCACTTGCCGAGGATCAGCTTGATGGCGACCACGAGCATCACAAGGCCGAACACTCGCTTGACCACATCAGCGGGGATGCTGAGGGCCATGCGGCTGCCCAGGTATCCGCCCAGTACGAAGGCCATGGCGATGAGGCCTACGGCGCGCAGGTCCAGCGGGTACTGGCGGTGGTAGTTCCAGGCGGCCACGGCCACCACCGGCAGCACCAGCACCGCCAGGCTGGTGCCCTGGGCCTGATGCTGATCGTAGCCCATGAGCCACACCAGGGCGGGCACCATGATGATGCCCCCGCCGACGCCGACGAAGCCGCTGAGCACACCGGCCAGCAGGCCGATGAGGAGGAGCATGCCGATGGCGGTGGCGGACATGGCTCAGATGTCGAGGCTGAGGGAAAGGTGGAACACGGGGTCCATCACGCGGCCATCGTCCACGCCCCATGCCCAGTCGGCGCGCACGAAATAGCCCAGCAGCCGTGCGCGCACGCCCAGGCCGTAACCGCCCACGATGGGCTCGCGCCGGTTCTTGATGGTGATGAGCAACGGGTTGCTGTTCACCACCTGCTGGTTGAAGGTGTTCTCCTCGCTGTACGGGTCGGAGCCGGTCCAGGCCACGCCCAGGTCACCAAAGGCCACCACCTGGAAGTTCTGCAGGAAGTCGGACCGCATGGGGCGGTTCACCAGGTAGCGGAAGATGGGCCACCGGACCTCGGTGTTGAACACGCCGAAGGAGGTGCCGTTGCGCGCGTTGTAATAGAAGCCGCGCATCGGGGTGGCGCTGCTCTGGTAGAAGTAGTTCTGACCGAGGTCGATCGGGATGCTGTTGTCCACCCGGGGGAAGAGCCAGTTGTCCACCCCGCCCAGGAAATGGATGATGCGGCGATGGCCCAGGCTGGTGGCCCCCGCGAGGCGGTTCACCAGCACCAGGTCGCGGTGGATGCGCAGGGAGTGCCGGGCGTCAAGGCCGAGCACCTGCATGTCGCTCCGACCCTCGTCGGGCTGCACATAGTACTCGCCGAAGACCTTGAACTTCCAGCCCGTGTACAGGTTGAGACCACGAGGGACCGAGCTGTCGAACACGTATTCGAGCTTGCCGCCCACCATCTGGTCGTTGAAGTTGGGTTCCTGCAAGCTCAGCAGGTCGGTGCTCTGCAGCACGTAGCGGTCATGGCGATACAGCAGTGAGGCGCGCACGGAGGCCAGTTCGCTGAAGGGCCAGCTCACCTGGTAGTTGGCCAGATGGGTCAGCACTTTCACCACGCCGACGCGGGACACGCCCTGCATGGCGCGCCGCTGCACGGTGAAGCGCTTGTCCAGGCGGCGTTTGAGGTTGATGTAGGTGAGGAAATAGTCGTTGTTGTTCAGGTCCAGCGCCAGGCGGAGGCCGCCGATCAGCTTGTGGTCCTCGAAGAGGTCGCTGATGCCCATCTGGATCATGCCGCTGAGGCCGGGGTTGAGGTTGCCCGCCCCGGTGAAGGGTTGGTAGAAGGCCGCGTTGTAGCTGTTGTCCACCTGCGTCAGCACCGCGTCGGTGGCGAAGTTGACGTGGTAGTTGCGCTGCTCGGGGAACAGCAACGGCCGCTGCGCCAGGGTGTCGCCGGGGGCGCTGGGCACCGGCGCGCTCGCCGTGGACGGAGGCAGGGGCTCCAGCGGGCGCGCCGGGGGTGGGGCGCTCTCGTCGCTGAACTGGTAGTTCTCCACGTTCACCGGATCACCTGTGGCCCGCGGTATCCGGGGCTCCACCTTCACCACCTGGTCCAGCGGATCGCCCAGGTCGCTCAGGAGGGTGCGCGGCTCGGGACGCTCGCCAGTGGGCCCATCCTTCTCCCCCACCCCGGCGGCCCCGGGGGTGGTGCGGCCCAGGCGCAGCCGGTAACGTCCGTTCTCGAAGACCAGTTCGGCGAGGCGTCCGCTCCCCGCATGCACATCATGCTCCAGTACTGCACGTCGCCCCCTGCTGATGCGGTCGTTCACGGCGAAATAGCGGTAATGGATGGTGGTGTCCACATGGCTCACCACGCTGTCGTACCGCACCCGGTAGCGGTCGCGCAGGCCCGACCCGTCGCCCAGGTAGGTGAAGGCCACGCTGTCCAGCGGCATCGGTGCCGTCTCGTCCGCATAGGAGGTGTTGGTGAGCCGCCGCACCAGGGTGGAACGCGAGGCGAGGTCGTACAGGAAGATGTCCTTGTGCCCGTTCACGAGCGCCACCTCCGCGTTGGCAGGCTGGCTGCGCAGGGTGTCGTCGGTGCGGTCGCTGGCGAACAGGATACCTCGCCCGTCCAGGGTGTAGGAGGGCTCCAGGTCGTCGAACTGGTCGTTGGTGAGCTGCTCCTGCCGGTTGCCCACGGGATGGTGCAGGTACAGGTCGGTGCGGCCCTCCCGCACACCGCTGAACACCATGGTCCGGCCGTCCGGCGCATAGGCCATGGACAGGAGCTTCTCAAGCATCAGCACCGGCCGTTCATCGGTCTTGCGGTCGTCCAGGGTGTAGGTGCGCAGGTACAACTCCCCCTTGCGCTCCACCGCATAGCTCAGGGCGCGGCTTCCCGGGTGCCAGGCGAGCACCGGATAGCTGTGGTCCACGATGCGGTCGATGCGCTTTCCGGCCTTGGCGATGCGCCAGGTGCGCTTCTCGGAGAGGTCGCGCAGGAACACCTTGTACTGGCCGAGCTCGTTGGTGACCCACGCAGCGTACCGCCCGTTGGGGCTCAGCTTGAACTGGGACCAGGTGCTCCGCTTCCGGTGGCGAACGGGCATCTCCTCCATCGTGCTCGCTTCGCGCAGCTGCTCCTCCTTGGTGAAGCGGTCCCTGTAATGGGCCAGGCAATCGGCGGCCAGGTCCTTCAGCGGCACGCCGAGCACGTACACGAAGCCGCTCTCCACGTTGCGGCTCACCCGGGTCATGTACAGGATGTTGGGGATCACGCCCTGACCGTACACATCGGCCACATAGGTCCAGATGGCCTGGCCCATGAGCACCGCATCGTCGCCCTCCAGGCGGTTGAACCGGTCGTACCGGCCGTCCAGGATGGCGTCGCGGAGCCGGCTGGAACGCACCCCGTCCATCGGGCCCGAGACGTAGGCCACCAGCCCCTTGGTGTACCACTCGGGCAGGTTCATCAACGTGCTGTTCTTGAGCACCTCGCGCCAGTTGCCGCCGTACATCATCTGGTCCAGCATCACCTGCGCCAGCCCGCTGCGTACCTGACGGTCCAGCAGGGCGTGGTCGCCCTCGAAGTACACGAAGACCTTGGTACCGACGATCCGCGTGACCCCGCCCACGTTGTACAGTTCATCGCCGGTGATGCCGATGTTGCTCTGCCGGAAGTCGGACTGCGAGTTGTACACGATGAACTGGATCCGGTCGTCCAGCGAGATGTCCAGCAGTTGTTCGAGCTCCTTGAGGTGCTTGTGCCCGCTGAGGGACACGAAACGGGCCAGGTCACGCCCCCCCTTGTAGAAGTAGGTCTCCAACCGCTCGAAGCGGTAGTACTGCCATAGGAAGTCCTGGAACTGGACGCGGTTCTTGCCGTAGTCCTGCTGGGCCCCGTTGTAGAACTGGCCGTGCGCGACCGTAACGACCACGGTGGCGAGGGCAAGGAGGGCGGATCGGATCGGGCGGGGCACCGCGTTGAAGATAGCTACATTGGGGCGCCCTGGGCGGCACATCCCGTGCGAAGTTCAGGGTTTTCCGGGCATGCTGCACTTCGAGCCCTTCGTCTGCAACCCCTTCCAAGAGAACACCTGGTTGGTCCATGACGGGCACGATGCCTTGCTGGTGGACCCGGGTTGCTGGAACACGGCGGAGGAGCGTCGGTTGGAGGCCTATGTAACGCAGCACGGCCTGCGCATCGTGCGTTGCCTGAACACGCACGGGCACATCGACCATGTGATGGGCAACGCCTGGGCCCATCGGTGTTTCGGCGTGCTGCCGGAGATCCATCGGGACGACCTGGAGCTGGTGAGGCGGGCGCCGGCGGTGGGCCAGCTGTACGGTGTGCCCTGTACGGCCTCGCCCGAGCCCGGGGCCTGGTTGGAGGACGGGGACGCCGTGCTGCTGAACGGCCACCGGTTCGAGGTGCTCCATGTGCCCGGTCACAGCCCCGGCCACGTGGCCTTCCTATGCCGGGAGGTGGGTCGCCTGGTGGGCGGCGATGTGCTCTTCCAGGGCAGCATCGGTCGCACCGATCTGCCGGGCGGCGACCTCGATCAGCTGTTGCACAGCATCCGGACACGCCTGCTGGTGCTGGACGACGCCGTGGTCGTGCATTGCGGCCACGGACCGGACAGCACCATCGGAGCGGAACGCCGGAGCAACCCCTTCCTGCAGCACAGGACCGTACGCTGACCCGGCGCGCGGCCCCATACCGCGCCAAGCGCCTGCTCAAAACCTCCGCACGGGCGCTACGGATGATAGCCGTCCTGCTTGTACACCTTCTTCTTGCCTTCCAGGGCGTTGGGCTTGATCGCCGGCGGGCAGGCGAAGCCCTTGGGATAGCGCAGGAACAGGAAGCGCACGCAAAGGATGAGCGGACGATAACGGCTGTTGAACCATTGCAACTGCCCGAAGCCCTTGTCCGTGGGGACCACGCTCACCACCGGCGTCTCCAGGGTGGGGATGATCAACAGGCGACCGCGGGTCCGGAACCCGTAGCCCACCTTCACATGCGCCTGCCCGATGAACGAGGGTGGCAGCTCCTGGTCGGCCAGCACCACCGGGTCGCCCACGTAGCTGCGCGCACTACCCACGTCCAGGTCCGCGTTCACCCCCAGGCTCAGCTGCACGAACTGCCGGTCGGTGGTCTGCACGAACTTGTTGGCGTTCACATGCGCGCTCAGGTACTGGTCGCGGAAGGTGCCCGAGCCGGGGAGCACCACGGACGAATCGGTCTCGTTGGGTCCGTACCTCAGCACGCCGATGTGGTCCTGGCGGCCGTTGAGGCCCTTGTACGCCAAGCCGAAGTCCCAATAGTCCAGCACCACCGGGTCGCGTGTGGCGTGGAACCAGCCCACCTCCACGTACGGGCCGAAGCGGCCGTTGGGGTCGAAGGTGGCCGTGTACGTGGTGTCGGCGTTGCGGAACAGTTCACGCTCCTGGTCGCCGAAGCGGGCCAGGGTGTAGGTGGCCCCCAGGCCGAAGTAGAGCCCGCCACGGCGCATCTTGCCGTCGGTGGGGATGATCTCCGGCCGCTTGCGCTCGAAGAGCCGCTGGGCGGCGAGCTGCGCGGGCAGCGACAGCAGCATCAGGCCGACGACCAGGGTGCGCATGGAGCGAAATTGGGGGGCCATGCCTATGGAACGACGGGGAGGCCCGTCAACGTATGAACGATCGCCCGTGGGCGGACCGTGCGTCGGGTCTCACAACAGGCCCAGGACCTTGCGTTCCACCTCCTCGCTCTCCCACTTGGTTTCGATCCCCGGCATGGCGAGCACCTCTTCCATGATGCGGTCGTGCCGCAGCCCTTCCCGCCAGGCGTCGGCGTAGGGGATGTCGCTGAACTTCACCTGGCTGTACAACGGCAGCCACTTGTCGGGGTGCCTGGCCTGGATGCGGCCCTCGATCCGTTTGCGCAGCAGGAAGCGTGGGTCGGCCACCAGGTCGCGCATCTCCACGAAGTTGCGCAGGCTCAGGTCGGCGATGGCGTCGCCGTTGGGCTTGCGCATGGCGGCGTAGCGATGCAGCACCGCGGGCCAGTTGTCGTCGCCGTGCGTGTTCAGCAGGTCGTTCAACACCTTGCAATCCTCGTACCCGGCGTTCATGCCCTCGCCATAGAAGGGCACGATGGCATGGGCCGCATCGCCGATCAGGGCCACGCGGCCGTTCACCTGCCAGGGCTCGCAGCGAATGATGACCAGGCTGCTCTGCGGGTTGCGCAGGTATTGCTCCACCACATCGGGCACCAGGGGCTCCACATCGGGGAACTGCTCGCGGAAGAAGCGTCGCACCTCCGCCTCGCCCTGCACGGTGTCGAAGCCCGGGCTCTGGGCCGTGGCCCGGTGCGGCATGAACAGCGTTCCCGTGAAGCCGCCGTCCAGGTTCGCCAGGCCCATGAGCATGAACCAGCGCCGCGGCCAGATGTGCAGGCAATGCGGGTCCATGCTGGAGGTGCCGTCCGGATGGCCGGGGAAGGCCACCTCCTTGTAGTCGTGCTCGATGTACTCCTGGCCGTAGGTGAAGCGGCCGAGCATCATCCTGCCGCGCACCGCACTGAAGGCACCGTCCGCACCGAACACCACGTCGGCCGTCTCCCGCACCTGCGCACCCGCGTGCTCGAATACGCATTCCGCGTGCTCCAGGTCCACATCCATGCAGCGGTGATCGAAGAAGAGCCGCACGTTGGGCAGCTTCTCCGCCTCGGACAGCAGGCGCCGGTTCAGCTCGCCGCGCGAGACCGACCAGATGGCCCTGTTATCGATGCTGTATGGAACGCGGTTGAGCCGGCCTTCCCGATCGTGCGTCATCCGGGCGTGCACCGGCACGGTGATGGCCTTCACCGCGTCCTCCACACCCGCCGCGCGCAGGGCTGTCCATCCGCGATGGCTGACCACGAGATTGATGCTGCGGCCCGCGTACACATCGGTCCGGCGCGGATCGGGCCGGCGTTCGAACACGCGCACGGCGTGGCCGCGCCGGGCCAGGAAGATGGCAAGCAGGGACCCGACGAGGCCGCCGCCGACGATGGTGATCTTGCTCATGGGTACGACGGGGAAGTGATAAGGAGATGTGGCGAGGAAGTGGATCCGTTCATGGTCGAAAACGTCGCTCGTTTCCCTTCTTCACCTCCTCACTTCCTCACACATTCGTTCAAGATCTCCCCGAACCTGTACACATCCTCGAAGCTGTTGTACATCGGCACCGGGGCCATCCGCAGCACGTCGGGTTCCCGCCAGTCGCAGAACACGCCGCGCGCGGTGAGACGGTCGAAGATGCCGCGACCGTCCCCGTTGACGAGGATGGACAGCTGCGCGCCGCTCTGTGCGGGGTCCTGCGGGGTGATGATGTTGAACAGACCGCCGTGCTCCGCGGAGAGGCCTTCGATGATCCAACGCAGGTACCCCGTGAGGCGGATGCTCTTGGCCCGCAGCCGGGCCATGCCGGCCCGGTCGAACTGCTCCAGCGCCACACGATGCACCGCCATGGGGAGCACGGGGGCGTTGCTCACCTGCCAGGCTTCCGCCGTGGGCATGGGTTTGAAGGTGCGCTCCATCCTGAAGCGTTCCCGTTTGTCGTGGCCCCACCAGCCGGCGAAGCGCGGCAGGTCGGCGCCCAGATGCCGCTGATGCACAAAGGCCCCCGCCACACCGCCCGGTCCGCTGTTCAGGTATTTGTAGCTGCACCAGCAGGCGAAGTCGGGGCCGTCGTCGTGGAGCTTCAGGTGCAGGTTGCCCGCACCGTGCGCCAGGTCGAAACCGGCGATGGCCCCCACCTGATGTGCGGCGGCGGTGATGCCCTTGATGTCGAAGGCCTGGCCGGTGAGGAAGTTCACCCCACCGAAGCAGACCAGGGCCAGTTCATCGCCCATCTCGTTGATCGTGGCGACGATATCCTCGGGCCGCAGCGTGTGCTCGCCGGGCCGGGGCCGCATCTCCACCAGGCATTGCCCGGGGTCCAGGCCGTGGAAGCCGATCTGCGCCGCGAAGGCGTAGGTGTCACTGGGGAACGGGCGTTGCTCCGTCAACACCTTCACCCGCCTGCCTTCCGGGCGATAGAACGACACCAGCAGGAAGTGCAGGTTGCTGGTGAGCTGGTTCATCACCACCACTTCCTGTTCCAAGGCCCCCACCAGCCGCGCGGTGCTGGCGGTGAGCTCCTCGTGGTAACTGTACCACGGGTGCTTCGCGTGGAAGTGGCCCTCCACACCATGCTCCGCCCAATCATCCAGTTCCTGCTTCAAGGCTGCGGCCACGCCCTTGGGCTGCAGGCCAAGGGAATTGCCGGTGAAGTAGATGGCCTCCCGGCCGTTGTGCCGGGGAAAGAGGAACTCGTCGCGGAAGGGCCGAAGGGGATCGACCGCATCCTGGGCCCGGGCGAAGGCCAGGCTGTTCTCGAAGGTCATGTCCACGGCCAAAAGTAGCTGCCCGGCCCGGGCCGGTCATGGGGGTGGGGATCACAGCACCGCGGCCAGGGCCACCATTGCCGGGGGCAGGAAAAGCGCACCATCGAGCAACAGCCCGAAGTGCAGGGCGCTCCGCGTCGGTGTGCTCCGGGCCACCAGCACGGCCACCAGGAGGTAGGCCAGGGCCAGCAAGGCCAGGCCCGTCGGCCCTGCGGGGATGTGCTGCGCCACCGCCGAGGTGCGGAAGCCGAGCGCCCAGGCGGCGTGGGTCAGCGCCGGACCAAGCATCAGGCCGGCGGCCAGTGCGCGCGTACCCCGCGAGCCGAGCAGGTGGGGAAGGGTGAGCACCGTGCCGCGGTCGATGTCCCTGTCGCGCAGGTCGAACACGATGGCGATGGCCATGAAGAAACCCATCTGCAGCACGAACAGTCCCAGGACACCTTGGGGAGGGCGTTCATGCACACCGGGGGTGGCGGGCAGGCCCACGGTGACCCAGGCCCAGCAGGCGGCAATGAGGAAGACCTTGAGCAGGGGGACCCGGCGCAGACCGAGGGTGCGTCCCTTGGTCCAGCGGGCCGGCACCACGTAGAGGGCCACGGCCAAGGCGACCGGGGCGCAGCGCAGCAGGAGCGCGGGCAGATGGTCGGCGGCGACCGGGACCGCACCGGCAACGGCCAGGGTGGCGGCGCCGAGCAGGAGCCGGGCGTGGCGCGCCGCCCAGCGCAGTTGTGGCGCACGGCCCATGGTGGGATGTCCGGTGCGGGCCGTCCGCATCAGCGCATATCCGGTGAAGGTGGCCAGGGCCGCCAGCACGGGGACCCGCCAGCCGGCGCGGCCCATCAACAGCTGCATGAGCCAGGTCTGCGCGGCCGCGCCGCAGGCCAGCCACACATGGCCATAGACCAACAGGCGGAGCACGCGACCGCGGATGCCCGCGTCCATCGCCGTCAGGGGTCCAGGTTGGGGTTGATGACCAGCTGCCGCACCGCCAGGCCGACGGCCACGCCGGCCGCCGTGCTGTAGAGCGTGCGCAGCACCCGCTTGGTCCGGCCCCGGCTGGCGTAGCCGGTGGCGTAGTAAGGATCCCCCTCCATCAAGGGGTCGCGCACGGAGCCCGGGGTCACGTGCACACGCGGCAGGGCCATCACCCCGGCATAGAGGGGCGGCAGCAACAGCGACATCACTTCCAGGTCCAGCGCCATCACCGTTCCGGCGCCGAAAGCGAACCCGCCGATCATGGGCCACAGGGGCCGGTACCCGTCGCGGGCGTCCTGCTCACCCTTGATCAACCACCGCATCTGGTCCACGCTGTAGTCGTTGCCGAACACCGTGTCCATGAAGTACCACACCCGTTCGTGCCCAAGGCTGTCGGTGATGCTGAAGACGCTCTCGGTGGGCTCGCTGCGTTCGATGAGGCGCGCACCGCGGGGCACCTGGTAGCGGATCTCCAGCGTGCTCTGGCCCAGCACACGGCCCTCGATGGTCTGGCCGTTCATCAGCAGGATGCGGTCCTGGGCCGGCAGCTCGATGCACAGCAGCAGGGAAAAGAGCCAGGGGAAGCGCATCGGGAGCGGCCAAAGATAGGCGGCGCGGAACATCGCTCCGGCCGCGTGGCTGCTGGGGAAAAGGTCAGCCTCCGGGCTCCTTGCGCCCCGTATATTCGCCGCGCCTTCAGGCAACCCCATGAACACAGTGACCTACCCCGAGCGCCACATCGGCCCGAATGCGGCGGACACCCAGGCCATGTTGCAGGCCATCGGCGTACCCTCCCTCGAAGAACTGATCGACCGCACCGTTCCGCAAGGCATCCGCACGAAGCGGGCGCTGGAGATCGGCCCGGCGCTCACCGAGCAACAGCATCTGGAGCACATGGCCGCACTGGGTGCGAAGAACAAACTGTTCCGCAGCTACATCGGGCTCGGTTTCAACGGCACGGTGATCCCGCCCGCCATCCTGCGCAACATCTTCGAGAACCCGGGCTGGTACACGGCCTACACGCCCTACCAGGCGGAGATCTCGCAGGGCCGGCTGGAGGCCTTGTTGAACTTCCAGACGATGTGCAGCGACCTCACCGGCCTGCCCATCGCCAATGCCAGTCTGCTGGACGAGGCCACGGCCATCGCCGAGGCCATGCACATGCTGCATGCCGCGCGGCCCAAGGAGCTGGCCAGCGCGAACAGGTTCTTCGCCGACAAGGGGCTCTTCCCCCAGAACATCGATGTGCTGCGGACCCGCTGCGAACCCATCGGTGTGGAGCTGGTGGTGGGCGATGTGAACACGCTCGACCCGGCCGACGGCTACTTCGGCATCGCCCTGCAGTACCCCGCCCTCGACGGCAGCGTGAACGACCACCGTGCCATCGTGGCGAAGGCCAGGGCCGCCGGCGTGCGGACCGCCGTGTGCGCCGACCTGCTCTCGTTGGTGCTGCTGACGCCTCCGGGCGAGTGGGGCGCCGACGTGTGCGTGGGCAACAGCCAGCGCTTCGGCGTGCCCATGGGCTATGGCGGTCCGCACGCCGCCTTCTTCTGCACCACCGAGGAGTACAAGCGGCTGATCCCCGGCCGCATCATCGGGGTGAGCCAGGACCGTCGCGGCCGCCGTGGCCTGCGCATGGCGCTGCAGACGCGGGAACAACACATCCGTCGCGACAAGGCCACCAGCAACATCTGCACCGCGCAGGCCCTGCTGGCCGTGATGGCGGGCATGTACGCCGTGTACCACGGCCCGGAAGGACTGAAGCGCATCGCGCGCAACGTGCATGCGCACACCCGCAGCGTGGCCGATGCGGCCAAGGCGCTGGACTACACCGTGGCCAACGGCAGCTTCTTCGACAGCATCACCCTCGATGGGGCCGAGGTGAACAAGGTGCGCGCCGCAGCCGAGAAGCGCGGCATCAACTTCCGGTATGAGGGCGGTCGGGTCGGCATCGCGCTGGACGAGACCGTGCGGGAGGGCGACGTGCGGGACATGGTGGCCGCGCTCGCCGAGGCGGCGGGCAGGCCGGCGCCGGCGGCTGCGGGCAACGGTGCCAGCATGGCCGTGCCCGCCGACCTGCAGCGCAGCAGCACCTTCCTCACGCATCCGGTGTTCAACGCCTACCACACCGAGCTGGAACTGCAGCGCTACATCAAGAAGCTCGAGAACAAGGACTTCAGCCTGATGCACGGCATGATCCCGCTGGGTTCGTGCACCATGAAGCTCAACGCGGCCAGCACGCTGATGCCGTTGAGCCGTCCCGAGTGGAACGCATTGCACCCCTTCGCACCGGTGGAGCAGGCCGTCGGCTACCAGGAACTGTTCCGCGAGCTGGGCGACATCCTGGCCAGGGCCACGGGCTTCAGCGCCGTGAGCTTGCAGCCCAACAGCGGTGCCCAGGGCGAATACGCCGGCCTGATGGTGGTCCGCGCCTACCACGAGGCCCGCGGCGACAGGCACCGCACCATCGCCCTCATCCCCAGCAGCGCGCACGGCACCAACCCCGCCAGCGCGGTGATGGCCGGCATGCAGGTGGTGGTGGTGAAGGCCACAGCCGATGGCCAGATCGATGTGGCCGACCTGAAGGCCAAGGCCGAGCAGTACAAGGACACGTTGAGCTGCCTGATGGTGACCTACCCCAGCACGCACGGCGTGTACGAGGCACCGATCAAGGAGATCACCGGCATCATCCACGACAACGGAGGCCTGGTGTACATGGATGGCGCCAACATGAACGCCCAGGTGGGGCTCACCAGCCCCGGCGAGATCGGTGCCGACGTGTGCCACCTGAACCTGCACAAGACCTTCGCCATCCCGCACGGCGGTGGCGGCCCGGGCATGGGCCCCATCTGCGTCAACGACAAGCTCAAGCCCTTCCTGCCCGGCCATCCGCTGGTGCGCACCGGCGGGGACAAGGCCATCACGGCCGTGAGCGGTGCTCCCTGGGGCAGCGCGCTCATCCTGTTGATCAGCTACGGCTACGCCCGGATGCTGGGCGGTGCCGGCCTCACGGACGCCACGCGCTACGCCATCCTCAACGCCAACTACCTCAAGGCCAGGCTTGAGAAGCACTATCCCATCCTCTACGTGGGCGACCAGGGCATGGTGGCCCATGAGATGATCCTGGACTGCCGCGAGTTCAAGCGCACGGCCGGCATCGAAGTGGGCGATATCGCGAAGCGCCTGATGGACTACGGCTTCCATGCACCGACGGTGAGCTTCCCCGTGGCGGAAACGCTGATGGTGGAGCCCACCGAGAGCGAGGGCAAGGCCGAGCTCGACCGCTTCGTCGAGGCCATGGTGAGCATCCGCCGGGAGATCGCCGAGCTCGAGAGCGGCAAGGTGGACAAGGCGGACAACGTGCTCAAGATGGCGCCCCACACCGCCGAGGAGGTCTGCGGCGACAGCTGGAGCCATCCGTACGGCCGCGAGAAGGCCGCCTTCCCTGCGAGCGTGAACCGGGACTGGAAGTACTGGCCCTCCGTGAGCCGGGTGGACAACGCCTACGGCGACCGCAACCTGGTGTGCACCTGCCCACCGGTGGAGGAATACGCGGCGACCGAGGCCTGAGCCGGGGCCAACCTCCCGTCCCCGAACGCACCGTTGCACCACCGGCGCAGCGTGCGTGCCGTCGGAACCTCGGACCTTCGATGGTCTGTGGCTGCATCAACCGTTCGCGGAAGGACCGTGGTTCCATCACATAACCGCTGCATGGCCGCGGGTGGCGACCACAGTTTTGGCCCGGACCGGCACCCAACCGCCGGGTCCGAAAGCCGATGCTGCGATCACTCCTTCTAACGCTCCTCCCCTTCGCCACTTCGCTGCTGCATGCACAGGGCGACATCTCCCCTGCGCCATCCTCCTGCTGGAACAACAGGACCCCTTTCGTCATGGGCGGGACGCAACGACCAGGTCCCGATGCGCCGACCGACCGCGCGGCCGCCCTGCTCTGGTCCGAGGACTTCGAGAGCGGGCTGGGCGGATGGACCGTGAACACGCAGACCGGGGCGGTGACCTGGCAGCTCACCAGCACCGGGAACACGGGCGGGTACACGCCAGGCCCGTTGCAAAGCACCACCGGTTATCCGGGCGGCAGCTGGGTGATGGCCGATTCGGACCTGGAGGGCACTCCGGGGGTGGCCGAGAACACGACCCTCACCTCCCCGCCGATCACCGGCCTGGACACGGTGCCCTTCATGCTCCTGCGCTTCGAGCAGAGCTTCCGCCAGTTGAACAACGATATCACGCAGGTGGAAGTGAGCAGCGATGGCGGCCTCAACTGGGCCGTGTTCCCGGTGAACGGCGAAGTGCCCGGCAACCAGAGCACCCCGGGTGCGCCGGTGAGCCAGATCGTGCTGCTCAACATCAGCGACGCGCTCAACGGCGGTTCCGGCGACATCCGGATCCGCTTCCACTGGCTGAGCCTGGAGGGCTTCACCTACAGCTGGCAGGTGGACGACATCGCCCTGCTCACCGTGGAAGAGAACGACCTGCGCCTGGTCTCCGCCACCTATGCCGACTGGAGCCCGGACGAGCCCGACTTCAACGGACTGCCCTACACCATCTACCCGGTGGACGAGGTGCGCGAACTGAAGTTCAAGGCCCTGGTGGCCAACAACGGGTCGCAGGTCCAGACCAATGTGCGCCTCCGGGCCGATATCGACGGGCCGGGGCCGAACAACACCGTGCTGTACAGCGCGCCCAAGGTGCTGCAGCCCGGCCAGGTGGACAGCCTGTACATCACGGGATACACCCCCGTGGCCACACCGGGCACCTTCCTGCTGAACCTTGCGGTGGTGCAGGACCAGACCGAGGATCTGCCCGACGACAATGCGATGTTCTTGCGCTTCGCGGTGGCCACCGACCGTTTCGCCCGGGACGAGGATGCCATGCAGGGCGACCGCGACAACGGTGGAGATGCCTACGAGCTGGGCAACTGGTACCATATCCGCAGCACCAAGACCCTGCACGCGATCGATGTGGCCCTGAGCGCACGCACGGACCCCGGCACGCTCCTGACCGCCTCGGTGTACGACGAGGACCTCGAGCTCCTGATGGCGACCCAGGAGCATGAGGTGCTGGCCAGCGAACTGAACCTGCAGGGCGCACATCAATTCATCAGCCTTCCGCTCATCGCACCAGTGGAGCTGGAGGCCGGCAAGGACTACTTCGTATCCATGGGGCACTACGGGGGCACCGAGGAGGTCTGGGTCGCCACCAGCGGCGCCAGCGCAGCGCAGAGCTCGTTGATCTTCGACGGGGGCTCGGGGCAGTGGTTCTATGTGACGGTGACGCCGATGGTGCGCATGAACTTCGACCCGGCGGCCGCGCTGAACGAACAGGCCCTGGACGGGACGGCCCCCGTGGCCATGCCCAGCGTGTTCGACGAGCACACGGTGGTCCGCTACACGCTCGACCGGCCCACGCGGGTGCGCTGGGAGCTGCGCGATGCGCTGGGCCGCCCGGTGGACCAGGGCGACGAAGGCATGCAGCCTGCGGGCACGCACCACGTGGTGGTGAACGGGGCGGGGCTGGCCCCGGGCCTGCATGTCTTCAGCTTGATCGACGGCGAGCGACGGTCCGCGATCCGCATCGTGCGCAACGGGGCGCAGTGAGGGACCGGTCGCCAGCGGCGGAGCCCCCGGATGACGGGGGCTCCGTGCGTTGAGCCGGGCTATCTTTGGCCGCCATGACGCGCCGCCACCTGCCCGGTCCCCCGCCCTTCCGGGCCTTGTCCGGCATGCTCCTGCTCACGCTCGCACCATGCCTTGTCCAGGGGCAGGGCTGCACCTTCAACGAAGCTTTTTCCGCTCCGACGCTTCCCGTTGGATGGGACATCGGTCCGGACGTGGAGCGCCTCGACGCGAACGGTGCGGGCACTGGCGAGTTCGTGCCCGCCTGGCGCGTGGGTAACAGCACCGAAGCCAACGCCGGAGGCTATTTCCCCGTGCCTGAACGGCCGGTGGACAACCGGTTCATCATGGCCAATGACGATGCTTCGCCCTGCGACTGCGACCTGGACAGCGCCCGCCTCACCACCCCGCCCATCGACCTCAGCACGGCTGAACACACCCTGCTCACCTTCCGCTATTACATGGACGGCGCCTACGGAGGCGACAGCGCGTGGGTGGAACTGAGCCTGGACGGCAACACCTGGATGCGGGTGGCCGACCTTGCCGCGGGCAACGGATGGCAACGGCGCAGCGTGGACCTCGCGGCGGCCGACGGCGCCCCGGCGGCGCGGCTGCGCTTCCACTGGACCGACCGCGGTGCGTGGGCCTCGGGGCTGGCCCTGGACGACGTGTGCGTGCGCGGCCGTGCCGGCCACGACCTCGGCATGGAACAAATGGCCTTCGGCGACCTCCGCAGCTCGCCCTTCAACAGCACGGCCATCGGGCTCGACCCGGCGGAAGTGCCCGTGACCCAATCGGGCTCACCCACCATCTCGGTGGTGTTGCGCAACCGGGGCCACCTGCCGCTCTTCGGCGCGCAAGCCTCGGTGGCCCTGGCCTTGAACGGCGTGCCCGTGGGGACATGGAACAGCGACACCCTGTTCCTGCTGACGCCCGATGCCGCGGACACCCTGGTGCTCCACACCACATGGACGGCGTCCGGGCCCGGTACGCTCTCCGCAGCGGCCACCGCGTTCACCAGCGGCTCGGAGGACAACCCGGGGGACGAGACAGGGACGGTGCAGCGCACCCTCACCGCCATGGGCTGGGCGGATGGCGACGGATCCTACGCCCAGCGCACCGGCCCCACCCAGTCCGCACTGGATGCGGGCGGCTCCGGATATCTGGCGGGCTGCCGCTACGAAATGCACGCGGACGACCAGGTGTACGGCATGGGTGTGCGCTTCGACGCCGGGACCGAGGCAGGCGCGCTGATCATCGGGCGGCTCCTGAACACCGACCTCCAACCCATCGCCTCCACGGACACCATTCCCGTCACCGACGCGGACGTGCAAACGGGCCTCGCCTGGGGCTGGACCTTCCTCCCCTTCGACACCGCCGTGGCAGTGGCTGGCGGCACGGACCTGCTGGCCCTGGTGGAACAGGTGCCGGACAGCGGTCTGGTGCGCCTCGCCCAAGGCGGGGAGGTACGCCCGGGAACGGCCATGATGCGCGAATGGGATGCGACGGCTTGGACCTATCCGCTACGCGCCCCCCTGGTGAGGCTGCACTTGAGCCCCGTGGCCGTGACCATACCGGAGCCGGCCAGCGGCAGCCTCATGGTGCAGCAGGACGTGGGGCGGCTCACCATCACCGCCCCGTGGGCCATCCGCTCGGTGCGGGTGCTGGACCTGGCCGGCCGCATCGTGCACAGGAGCGACGGTAATGGTGCTACGACCGAGGTGGCACTGGGCGACCTCGCGCCAGGGACCTACGTGCTGGAGGCGGAAGGTCTGAACCAAAAGACGACCGTCCGTTTCGTGCAGCCTTTCTGAGGCGGGACGGACCGTTGGGGCGGGCCGTTCGTCCGATCTGAGGAACGGGGCGCCGGACGGAGCAACATAGTTGCTACCTTGGGCGACCTTTGATCGGAACAACCTTCAACAAAATGGTCACTCGATACACCACAGCCCTCTCGTTCCTGGGCCTCGCCGTGCTGGCGAACGCCCAATGGGTCCGCACCGCACCCGCGCGCGCCAGCTTCGGCCCCGACCGCAACGCAACGGTCCACACCAAACCCGTGAACCCTGGCCATGCCAAGGTGGGTGGGGATGTGGTCTTCTATGAGGATTTCGCCAACGGCCTTGCCGGCAACAACGGTGTGGGCGCCTGGACGCTCTCCGGCCCGGACGGCAGCATCTGGGTGCATCACTTCACCGGCCCCAACGGTGCCTACAGCGATCCCGTAGCGGAGATCATCCAGTCGGAGAGCGCCGCCAACGGGTTCATGCTGTTCGCCGCCGACTCGGCCAACTGCACCTGGTCCGGACAGACGCCCACGCCCAACGCCACCTTCGTGAACTGGGAGGGCTCCCTGGTGAGCCCGGTCATCGACCTGAGCGCCACCCCGTACGTGCAGCTCCAGTTCCAGCAGTCGCACCGCTACTGCTGCGGCGATGCCCCCTTCTTCGTGGAGGTGAGCACCGACGGTGGCAGCACCTGGCCGAACCGGTTCGAGGTGAACCATGGCACGGCCGCCAACATCGGTGTGGACATCGACACCCGCTCGGTGAACCTCACCCAGGCCATCGCTGGCAACCCGGCCAACGTCATGATCCGCTTCTTCTTCGACGGCACCACGGCCGGCACTTCCCACTACCACTGGCAGGTGGACGATGTGCGCATCATTGAACTGTACGAGTATGACCTGGCCATGACCAGCGCCGCCACCACCCAGTGGGACGCCACCACGGCGCTCACCTACGATTCGCTGCGGTACTCGCTCTACCCCTACAGCCAGCTTCGTCCCATCGGCCTGAACATGACCGTGCTGAACAACGGCTCGGTGGACCAGACCAACGTGACGGCGAACTTCCTGGTGGAGCGTTCGGGCACCACCGTGCTGGACCAGGACCAGACCATCGCCACCTTCAACGCCGGCGAGACCCAGACGATCTTCGTGAACCCCGATTTCACCCCGCCCGCCCAGGCCGGCACCTATGACGTCACGTACAGCATCAACTCCGGTCAGACGGACAACGCCCCGGCGGACAACAGCGGCAATGCCTCCTTCGGCGTGTCCGAATACGAATACGCCCGCGATGGCGGCACGGTGGCCTCTTACGAGGATGGCAACGCCAACAACGACCCGTACGAGATCTGCAACGGCTTCCACATCGCCAACGCCACGGACCTGTACGCCATCAACGTGGCGCTCCGCAACGGTGGCACCGGCACCGTGGGCCTGTTGATCCGCGGCACGCTGCGTTCCGGCGACCTCACCACCATCATCGCGCAGACCGAGGAGCACGAGATCACGGCCAGCGACCTCAACGGTGCGAACGGCAACAAGTTCATCCCGCTGGTGTTCGACACCCCGCAGCCCCTGGACGCCGAGAGCGACTACATCGTCTGCCTGGAGCACTTCGGTGGCGGGCAGCTCCGTACGGGACAGAACGGGGTGAGCGAGGTTCAGACCTCCTTCATCTACTTCGATGGTCCGAGCGGGCTGGACTGGTACTACACCACCACCACGCCGATGATCCGCATGAACTTCGACCCGACCGTGGGCATCGCCGATGCCGACCGCGTGGGGGGCGTGGGCCTGGGCCAGAACATGCCCAACCCGGCCGATGCCAGCACCTCGGTGACCTTCGAGCTGCAGGAGGCTGCCACCACGAGCCTGGAGCTGCGTGACCTGAGCGGCAAGCTGGTGCGCACCGAGGACCTGGGCAAGCGCGGAGCGGGCGTCCACCGTGTGTCCATCAACACCGCCGACCTGACCGAAGGCGTGTACTTCTACACCCTCACCGCCAACGGGCAGCGCCTGAGCAAGCGGATGACCGTGGTGCACTGACCTGTACCATCCCATACGGAACGGAAGCCCGGCCCTGCGCCGGGCTTCCTGTTCCCGTCCCGTAGGTCCGCAGTGGTATAGAGGCCGGCGGGCCGGTTCAACGCCTGGTCAGACCTGACCGAGCAGGCCCCGACGCGCCTGGCGCATCAGTTCGCTGGCGAACACGAAGGCCCGGAGCTCCTCGTTCTCCGAGGCCAGCAGCGCCTTGCGGTCACCGGTCCACCAGCACCGGCCCGTATGCAGGAACAGGATGTTCTGGCCGGTCTCGATCACCGAGTTCATGTCGTGCGTGATCACGATCGTGGTGGTGCCGTACTCCTCGGTGATCTCCTTGATCAGCTCATCGATGAGGATGGAGGTCTGGGGGTCGAGGCCGCTGTTGGGCTCGTCGCAGAACAGGTACTTGGGGTTCATAGCGATGGCCCTGGCGATGCCCACCCGCTTCTGCATGCCGCCGCTGAGCTCGGCCGGGTACAGGGCATCCTTGCCCACGATGTTCACACGCTCCAGGCAGAAGCGGGCCCGCTTCACCATCTCGGCAGCCGTCATGCCGGCGAACATCCGGAGGGGGAACATCACGTTGTCCAGCACGGTCATGGAATCGAAGAGGGCCGAGCTCTGGAAGAGCATCCCGATCTCCTGGCGGATCACGCGCTTCTCGCCCAGGTCCAGCTCGTGGAAGGGCCTCCCGTCGTACAGGACACGGCCTGCATCGGGCCGGTGCAGGCCCACGATGCACTTGGCCAGCACGCTCTTGCCGCTGCCGCTCTTGCCGATGACCTGATTGACCACCCCCTTGGCGAAGGTGGCCGTGATGTCGGTCAGCACCTGGGCATTGCCGAACCGCTTGCTGAGCCCGATGACCTCGATCATATCAGCAGCAGCTGGGTGAGCAGGTAGTTGGCGATCAGGATCACGACGCTGCTGAACACCACGGCGGTGGTGCTGCTCCGGCCCACCTCCAGCGCACCACCCTTGGTGTGGTATCCGTGGTAGGCGGCCACGCTCGTGATGACGAAGGCGAACACCACCGTCTTGATCAGCGCATAGGTGACCGTGAACGGATCGAAGTCCCACTGCAGCCCCTGGATGTAGTCGTTGGGGGCCACCACGCCGGTGAGCGCGCTCACGGTCCATCCGCCGAAGATGCTCAGGAACATGCTGATCACGATCAAAAAGGGGTTGATCAGCATGGCTGCGATGACCTTGGGCAGGATGAGGTAGCTGGCGCTGTTCACCCCCATGATGTCCAGCGCGTCGATCTGCTCCTTCACGCGCATGGTGCCCACCTCGGCGGCGATGTTGCTGCCCACTTTGCCGGCCAGGATCAGGGAGATGATCGTGGGGCTGAACTCCAGGATCACGCTCTGGCGCGCGGTGAAGCCCACCACATAACGGGGGATCCAGGCCGCGTCGATGTTGCTGGCGGTCTGGATGGTGATCACCGCGCCCATGAACACCGAGAGCAGGGCCACGATGCCCAGGCTCTTCACACCCAGCTGATCGATCTCCTCCAGAACGCGGCGTCCATACAGGCTGGAGCGCTCGGGGCGCCCGAACACGTGGCTCAGGAACTCGAAGTACCGGCCGATATGATAAAGGATGTTCATCACCCGCGGGGCTAAAATAGCCTCCGGCAGCCGAGCGGGGCGGCGGCCTGCCGGGGCGGCATGGGGTGTTCCCCTACCTTTGCCGACCATGCCGCCACACCGGTCCCTGCGGACGCTGCCGACCAGGCTGGGTGCCCTTTTGCTGCTGGCCACGCTGTTCGGCGGGTGCGCGGCACACCCGCCCTACGGGGCGGCCAAGCGCAAGCGGGGCCGCAAGTGCGATTGCCCCAAGTGGAACGATCGCCCCCCCACCGGGCCGCGCGACTGGAGGCACCATGCGTGGACCATCCCCCCCGGAACGCGACCCTTCGCATGAGACAGGCCCTGGGACCGGATGCCCTGCGCGACCGACTGCCGACCGGGGCCGTGCCCGTGGTGATGGAATGGCTGCGGCACAACCGTGTGCAGGTGCGGATCAGCGCGCCCCGCCGAACGAAGCTCGGCGACTACCGCAGCCCCACCGGTCGGCAGCCCGCGCGCATCACCGTGAACGGCGACCTGGACCCGTACGCCTTCCTGGTCACCCTCGTGCATGAGTTCGCCCACCATGTCACCTTCGAGCGTTGCGGTCCCCGGGTGCGGCCGCATGGGGCGGAATGGAAAAGCACCTACGCCGAGCTCATGCGCCCCTACCTGGCACCGGCCGTGATGCCCCACGACGTACGGGCCGCCCTCGAACGGCACCTCACCGATGCCTCGGCAAGCAGTTGTGCGGACCACGACCTTCAGCGTGTGCTGCACCGGTACAGCGGCCACCGCACACCCTTGTTGGACGAGCTGCCCGAGCACACCATCTTCCGATCCATGGGCAGGCTCTTCGTGAAGGGTGCGACCCGCCGGACCCGGGTGGCCTGCCGTTGCCTCAACGACAGACGTCTTTACACCATGGACCGGATGGCCGGCGTGCAGCTGGAATCCCCGCTGCGCACCACCGCCGATCCGAGTTGAACGCCACCAGAAGAAATGACCGACCCGCGTACCTATTGCGTGATCATGGCCGGCGGCATAGGAAGCCGGTTCTGGCCGATGAGCCGCACCGCCCGCCCCAAGCAGTTCCTGGATTTCCTGGGCCTTGGCCGCACCCTCATCCAGCAGACCTTCGACCGCTTCCTGGCGATCTGCCCTCCGGAGAACATCCTGGTGGTGACCAACGCCGCGTACGCCCCCATCGTGAAGCAGCAGCTTCCGCTGTTGAAGGACGACCAGATCCTCCTGGAGCCGGGCCGCCGGAACACCGCGCCCTGCATCGCCTACGCCAACCATGTGATCGCCAAACGCGACCCGGAGGCCCGCATCATCGTGGCACCCAGCGACCACCTGGTGATGAAGGAGCCCGACTTCCACGACACCGTGCGGCTCGCCATCCGGCAGGCCACCGCACACGATTGCCTGGTGACCCTGGGCATCATGCCCAGCCGCCCCGACACGGGCTACGGCTATATCCAGTTCGCCGATGAGGCCGGCACGGCCCACCCGCGTGTGAAACGGGTGCGCACCTTCACCGAGAAGCCCGACCACGAAACGGCCCTGCGCTTCATCGGCAGCGGGGATTTCCTGTGGAACAGCGGCATCTTCATCTGGTCGGTGAAGAGCATCCGCAAAGCCTTCCGGCAGCACCTGCCCGACATGGAGCACGCCTTCGAGGCCGGTCGGGAAGCGTATGGAACACCCGCCGAACGGGCCTTCATCCAAGGGGTCTATGCCGATTGCGCGAACATCAGCATCGACTACGGCATCATGGAGAAGGCGGACAACGTCTTCGTGGTCACCAGCGACTTCGGGTGGAGCGACCTGGGCACCTGGGGCAGCCTGCACACCCATCTTCCGCTGGATGGTTCCGGGAACGCGGTCGTCGGGCAGGACGTGAAGCTCTATGACTGCGCACGCAGCATGGTCCATGTGCAGGACCAGCGCCTGGTGGTGCTGCAAGGCCTGGAGGACCACATCGTGGTCAGCACCGAGGACGTACTGCTGGTGGTGCGCAAGCACGATGAACAGAAGATCAAGCAGTTCGTGAACGACGCCACCGCCGAATGGGGCGACCGCTACGTGTGAGCTGCCCTGTGCAACAAGCCCCGGACCACCTTCGCGCGCCCCGCCACCCATGAGCATCGTTGACCACAGGACCGTCGATTCGCGGGAGGCGCTGACGCGCATGACCGAGGCGCTGGCCGACGCGCCCGTGATCGCCCTGGACACCGAGGCCAGCAGCTTCCACCGCTACCGCGTAAGGGTGTGCCTGGTCCAGGTGAGCGACCGGGAGCGCACCTGGCTGGTGGACCCCTTCGCCGTGCCGGAGCTGACCCTGCTGGGTGCTTTGCTGGCATGCCCGGAGATGGAAGTGGTGATCCACGACGCGGATTTCGACCTGCGCTTGCTGGCACAGGAGCATGGCATCCGGGTGGAGCACGTGTTCGATACGCTGGTGGCCGCCGAACTGCTCAATGAGCCCGAGATCGGCCTTGCCTCCCTGCTGCAGAAGTACATGGGGCTGCACGTGGACAAGAAGTTCCAGAAGGCCGACTGGAGCAAGCGTCCCCTTCCCCAAGCCATGCTGGACTACGCGGCCGGCGACACCGCCCACCTCATCGCCCTGCGCGACATCCTCGAAGGGCTGCTCAAGCAGAAGGGGCGCTGGAGCTGGGCACAGGAGGAGTTCGGCCTGCTCACCGACGCTCCCTTCGACCTGCCGGTCAACACCGAGCCCGGATACCTGCGATTGAAGGGCGCCAAACTGCTCAAGCCGCTCCAACTGGCCATCCTTCGCGAGGTGCATGCCTGGCGCGAGGGCGTGGCCGAACGCCTGGACCGCGCGCCGTTCATGGTCCTCGGCAACGAAGTGCTGCTCGGCCTGGCCAAGGAGGCACCCGCCACCGGGAACGACCTGGCCCGGCGTCCCGGCGTGGGGGACAAGGTCTTCGATCGCCATGGCAAGGCCATCATGGAAGCGGTGCGCCGTGGCGCCGCGCTACCCAGGGAACAATGGCCCCGGCTGGAGCGCCCCAAGCGCTGGGACCGCGATCCGGAGCACGACGAGCGGCTCAAACGCCTGAAGGCCGTACGGGACCGGCTCACCACCGCACACGACCTGCGCATGGGCATTGTGGCCAGCAACGTGCTCCTGCAGGAGATCGCCCGCACCAAGCCTGGTGACCTGCAAGCCCTGGCCGCATTGCCGGGGGTGCGACGCTACCAGGCCGAGCACTTCGGTGCGGAACTGCTGGCCGCGATCTGATCGACGGCGGCAGGAGTTCCAACGTGGTCCGGTCATGCCCCCTCGTGAACGGTGCGCGATACGTTTGCAGACCATGATCCCGGCCCGGTCCCCTCATCGTCCAGGAGCCATCCACCCATGAGCTGGGAATTGCTGGGTCATGCAGGTGCCTTGCTCATGGGCCTGTCCCTGGGGATCTTCGGTGGTGGTGGTTCCACGCTCACCGTCCCCATCCTGGTCTACCTCTTCCACCAGGACCCCGTGACCGCCACCGGCCTCTCGCTTTTCCTCGTGGGCACCACCAGCGGGGTCGGCCTCTTCGCCCATCACCGCCAGGGCAACATCGATCGGCGCAGCGCTGCCGTGTTCGGGGCCGGTTCGCTGGTCAGTGTGTTCATCACCCGCCGCTGGCTACTGCCTGCCCTGCCGGACCCCATGATTCACCTGGGGCCTGTGGTCGTGGGCAAGGGCGTGTTCATCCTGGGTCTTTTTGCCGTGATGATGATCGCCTCGGCGCGCGGCATGATCCGCCGACCGAACGGACCGACCGCTCCTCCAAGCAGGGGTCCCGCCACCATGAAGCTCCTGCTGATCGGTCTTACGGTGGGCCTGCTCACCGGTATTCTTGGCGCAGGCGGCGGTTTCCTGATCGTGCCCGCCCTGGTGCTGCTGGTCGGCATGGAGATGAAACGCGCCGTGGGCACCTCCCTTTTCATCATCACCGCCAATTCCTTCATCGGCTTCCTCGGCGACCGGGAGATCCGGTTGGCGGACCACGCTCCCCTGCTCCTGCCCTTCCTGGCGCTGGCCATCCTCGGCATCCTCGTCGGCAGCCGCGCCGCCCGGCACATCCACCCCGAAAAGCTGCGCCCCGCCTTCGGTTGGTTCCTGATCGCCATGGGCATCCTCATCGTTGTTCGCGAACTTTACACCCTCGCCTGAAGGGGCAGGCGTGATGTGCAACCGGCAGAGATCCCTGCCACGACCGATACGACCATGAAGATCGAACAGATCTATACCGGATGCCTGGCCCAGGGCGCCTATTACATCGAAAGCGATGGCGAAGCCGCCGTGATCGACCCGTTGCGCGAACCCCAGCCTTACATCGACCGTGCGGCCAGGGATGGCGCCAGGATCAAATACGTGCTGGAGACCCATTTCCACGCCGACTTCGTCAGCGGCCACGTGGACCTGGCGAAGCGCACCGGCGCCACCATCGTGTACGGCCCCACGGCCCGAACCGAGTTCGCCGCGCACGTGGCCTCCGATGGGGAGAAGCTCAAGCTGGGCAAAGTGACCATCCAGGTGCTGCACACCCCCGGCCACACCATGGAGAGCGCCTGCTACCTGCTGCTCGACAAGCATGGCAGGGCCCATTGCATCTTCAGCGGCGATACGCTCTTCATCGGCGATGTGGGGCGCCCTGACCTTGCGCAAAAAGCCGGTTCCCTTACCATGGAGGACCTGGCCGGGCACCTGTACGATTCGCTGCACAACAAGATCATGCCCCTGCCCGATGACGTGATCGTGTATCCCGCGCACGGTGCCGGCAGCGCCTGCGGCAAGAACATGAGCAAGGAGACCTCGGACACCCTGGGCCACCAGAAGCAGGTGAACTACGCGCTGAAAGCCGCCACCAAGGCGCAGTTCATCAAGGAGGTCACCGAGGGGATCCTGCCGCCGCCGGCCTACTTCCCGCATAACGTGGCCATGAACAAGGGCAGCATCCCCAGCCTGGAAAAGGTGAAGGAGCACGGCCTGCGCGCGCTGACGCCGGACCAGCTGGAAATGGAAGTGGAAAGCACGGGTGCGTTGGTATTGGACACACGGCCCGCACAGGTGTTCAAGGACGGATTCGTGCCGCGCAGCATCAACATCGGCCTGCGGGGCGATTTCGCACCGTGGGTGGGCACCATGATCCCCGATGTGAAGCAGCCGCTGGTGCTCGTGGCCGAGGAAGGCAGCGAGGACGAGGCGGTGACGCGCCTGGCCCGTGTGGGCTACGACAACGTGCGCGGCTTCCTCAAGGGTGGTATGACCGCCTGGACCGCTGCGGGGCGTGAGGCCGACACCATCGAGAGCATCCCGGCCGGGGAACTTGCCAGGCGCATGCGCACCGGCCGTTTGAACGTGTTCGATGTGCGCAAGCCCGGCGAATGGAATGCCGAACACCTGGAACACGCCCACCTCACGCCGTTGCAATTCCTCAACGACCACCTGTCCGAGTTCCACAAGGATGCCACGAACTACATCCATTGCGCGGGCGGCTACCGCAGCATGATCGCCGCCTCGGTGTTGAAGGTCCGCGGCTTCCACAACGTGGTGGACGTGGCCGGGGGCTTTGCGGCGATCAAGCAGACCGACCTGCCTGTCACGGAGTTCGTGTGCCAGGGGACGTGAGGCCAGTACCTTGAACGGCGCCACTTTCTTTAACATGCCCATTTTATCGTAATATCGTATTATCGCGATATATTTGCACCGATGGGTATTACACGCACCGACCTGTTCACACCAGCGCAGAACCGATTGGCCGCATTGGCCAAGGTGCTGGGCCATCCTGCACGCATCGCCATCCTACAATGCCTGGTGAAGCGTGGGACCTGCGTGAATGGATCCCTCGTCACGGAGATCGGGTTGGCGCAGGCCACCATAAGCCAACACCTGAAGGAGCTGAAGCAGTCCGGACTGATCCAAGGCACCATTGAGGGTACCAGCATCTGCTATTGCATCGACCCCAAGGGCTGGGAGGCGCTGAAGAAGGACCTGGACAAACTGCTCACCAGCGTGAACATCACCTGCTGTTAGATCATGTACAGGCGGATCACGACCCGCCGGTTGAACCCCCGAAAAAATGAACACCGCACAAGAAACCAAGGATATGGTCCGCGCCAGGTATGCGGAGATCGCACAACAGGACCGGACCACCAACGCCAGCAGCTGCTGCGGAGCCGGCGGCTGCAGCACGGAAGTGTACAACATCATGACCGATGATTACGGCAGCCTGGAGGGCTACACCCCGGACGCCGACCTGGGGCTGGGCTGCGGCCTGCCCACCGAATCCGCCGGTATCAAACCCGGTGATACCGTACTGGACCTGGGCAGCGGCGCAGGCAACGACTGCTTCGTGGCTCGCCACGCCACCGGACCCGACGGCCGTGTGATCGGCGTAGACTTCACGCCCGGTATGATCGACAAGGCAAAGGCCAACGCCGCCAAGCTGGGCCTCCAGAACGTGGAGTTCCGCCAGGGTGACATCGAAGCCTTGCGGGCACCTCTAACAACCTCACGGATGCCGCGCGGTTGTTGAGTTGAGAACTCTTGGTGTTCATTTCCTGCCTATTTCGCTGGTCTCATGCGGTTTTGGG
>JACTMO010000049.1 GCA_014584605.1 Bacteroidota bacterium
AAGACCCCCAAGCTCTCCATGAACCTCAAGCGCAAGTCCGCCTCCTACTCCGATGACTTCCGCGAGCAGCTTCTAAGGATTAAGACCCGATAGCCCTGGACGGGGTGATCCGTGAATGGACCGAAGGCGCTATATTTGCAGCCCCTGTCGAGAACAAGGCCCCATTCACCGGAGTGGCGGAATTGGTAGACGCGCACGTTTCAGGGGCGTGTGACCGTAAGGTTGTAAGGGTTCGAGTCCCTTCTCCGGTACCCGGGAGCGGCCCGCCATCCGATGCAGATCGGTAAGGCGGGCCGCTCGCTTTGGCCCGTGCCGGTCGGGACCGGGTTACCTTTGGCGTTGATGAGCCGCGTGAAACGCTTTCGCACCAAGCGGTTGTGGTACAACACCAAGGCCTGGGCCTACCTGTGCGTGGTGGTGGTGCCGGCGTCGCTGATCTTGTCGGCCGTGCTGCGTTTCCTGCCCATTGCCTGGGGCGGGATCATCCTCTCGCTCGTGGGCTTCGTGTTCGCCGTGCAACGGGACCGGCTGCGGATCGGTGCATACCTGGTGGACAGCGGGTCCCTGGTGATCAGTACCGGCGAGGTCAGTCACCGCGTGGACAGGTCCGAGTTCGTGGATGCCAGCTTGGTGGACCGCGCTGCCGCACGCGACTACATCCGCCAGCGCAACGCTGGCCTGGATCCGGCAACGGCCCGTGCGATGGAGCGTGAGTTCATCCGGTTCTGCAGCGTGGACATCGGGTTGAGCTCGTCCACCTTCGGCATCGGCCGCCGCCTGATCGACCGCCTGCCCAACGCCAAGGACGACCTGGTGCTGGTACGGCTCACCGGCCAGCGGCAGCTCCTGTTGTCACCGGTGTACAACCAGGACCTGGTGGGTACCCTGAGCCGGTGGAACAACCAGCCCGAGCCGGAGCCCGGTGCGGCACGACCAGCGTAGCGGCCTGATCAGGAGGTGCGGATGCGCTGACCCACCCGGAGGATCGAGCGGGTCGACAGGCGGTTCAGCCTGCACAGACGGGCCACGGTGGTGCTGTGGCGCCGGGCGATGGACGAGAGCGTGTCGCCACGCTTCACCCGGTAAACGTTCGTCGCAGCGGCCTTGGGCATCGCAAAGGTCGATGCATCGAGGCGCAGGCTGTTGGAATGAAGTACGCCCTCGGTGAGGTTGAAGACCCGGGACGGGTCGAGCGGACGGCCCAGATAGCGAACCTCGAAGTGGAGATGGCTGCCCGTGCTTCGGCCCGTATTGCCACCCAGCCCGATGCGCTCACCCGCCTCCACGAGCTGGCCGACGTCCACGCTGATCCGGCTGAGGTGCGCGTACAGCGTCTCCAGTCCGTTGGCGTGGCGGATCACCACCACGTTGCCGAAGGAGCGATGGTATTGGGCGATGCGCACCATGCCCGGAAAGCCCGCCACCACCGGGTCTCCGGTCTGCAGCTTCAGGTCCACGCCATAGTGCATGCGACCATGCCGCAGGCCGAAGGGCGAAGTGATCGCGCCGCAGGTCGGCATCTCGTGGTCGCAGGCGGCATGGCTCAATTGAAGCAGTGTGGGAGGTACCGGCAGGCTCCGGTCGTGATGACCAAAGATGCTTTCGGTGTTCCAGTCGCAGTAGATGTCGTACCCCGGGATCAGCCAAAGGCTGTCCTTCAGGGTGAGCGCACCGCCGTTGAGGCTGGGAAGCGCGATGGCATCGTATGCGGCCTCGTCGGTCAGGGCCTCCTCATAGGCCTCCACTTCCTCGGCACCGCCGATCGCCGCGCTGTCCACCTGCGCAAGCAGGGGACCTCCCAGCAGCAGGTGCAGGGTCGCGATGAAGGCCGGGCGGTGCATGGCGCGCAAAGCTATCCGCCCTGCCGGACCATGCAACCCCGTGGTCGTTAAATAGTTTCAACAACCGGAGGGCTGTTTCCTGCGACGTCCGGAAACACCTGCCTGCACACCCGATCAGGGCAACTGTTGCGCACGGGTGCCGGTGGGCACCGATCCGCCCACGTTCACCAGGATGGGATCGCGGTCGTTCGCGCCGCCGGCATATTTCACCGTGGCGTCCATGTTCACGTCCTCGCTCCAGTAGCCGGTGGCGGTGGCCGTGGGCACCGAGCCGCCGATGCGTACCAGAATGGGGTCGCGGTCATTGGAGCCGCCCGCGTATTTGATCAGCGCATCGCGCACCACGTTGCCGGCCCACAGCAGGCGCACGCTGCCGTTCACCTTCTGGGCGTTGGTCCCGTAGGTGGGCACCGAGCCGTTGGTGAGGTCAACGGCCGTGGGCGAAGTGCCGAGAAGCACCGTGCTCAGCGTCATGCAGGCCAGGTGGTTCCGGTGGCGCACCGCGATGTAGTACTCGTCCGCCGCCGCGTTGATCGTCAGGGCCGAGGTGCCGTCCAGGTCCACCACGTCGCCGTCGCGTTGCACCAAAGCACTTCGGGTGTGGAGCACCGTGGCGCTGTTGGTCTTGGAGCGCAGTTCCACCAGCACCCAGTCGGTGATGGCGTTGTTGCCCGTGGTGGTGAGCACGGCGGGGGCGATCGTTTCGCCACCACCGCCGCCCACATGCGTGAAGCCCAGTGAGGTGAACGGTTCGGTGAGGGGGAAGGTGGGCTGCAGGCGCAGGGCATCGCTCATCATGCCGCTGACCGTGTTGTACGGACCCTCGAGGAACACCTTCAAGGCCACGGCCACTCCCGTGGGCGGTGTCGGGATGCTTTCGGATACAAGGCCGTCGAAGGGCAGCGTGCCGTCGGCCGTCGCCAGGCTCCGCAGCACGGTGAAGGTGTTGCTGCCCGGTACGTAGCGGAAGATGGAGCCCAGGTCGTTGGCACCACCCTGGACGCAAACCCCATAGAGGTTCCCGTCCGTGCCCTGCACGAGGTTGCTTTCCGATGCCGCGCCTTCCGCCGTGGTCATGTCGTACAGCTCGGTGTAGGTGTTCGTCCCGATGTCCCAGCTGTACAAGGTCCCGTTGAAGTAGAGCCCGTCCTCCCGGCACATGCCGTAGAGCAGCCCGTTGGAGGCCTGCAAGAGACGACCGGTGGGGTTGCCGCCTTGCAGGCCGTCGAAGTCGTACAGCTTGGTGAAGGTCGAGGTGCCCGGGTTGAAGGAGAACAGGGTGCCGTTGTCGTAGGCGCCCTCCTCGCTCAAGGTACCGTACAGCAGGCCGTTCGATGCCTGGGTGAGGTCGGCGAAGGGTTCGGTGCCGGTGCTCAGGGAGAAGTCCACCAGTGGGGTCACCGATGCGGCACCTGGGGAATAGCTGAACAGGGTGCCCAGGTTGTTGGCCCCTCCAGCCGTGGTGCTGCCGTACATCAGACCATCGCTCGCCAGCACCAGCCCGCTGCGCGGCTTGGTGCCCGTGGCGCCCGAGAAGCTCACTTTGGCGGTGAGCGTGGTGGTGGCCGGGTCGAACTCGATCACGGTGCCCTCGTTGGAGTTGCCGCCCAGGTTGCACAGCCCGTAGTACTTGCCGTTGGCCAGGGTGAGGGTGCCCGTTGGGAAGGTGCCGGTGGTCCCGTTGAGGTCCACCAGCCTCGCGAAGGTGTTGGTGGCCGGATCGAACGAGAAGCAGATGCCGCTGCCGTTGGTGCCACCTGCGGAGGTGAGGCCGTAGAAGAGCCCGTTGGCGTCGCGCACAAGCCGACCCTTGGGTTGGGAGCCCTCACTGAAGGCGAAGGACACCGCCTCGGTCAGGGTGTTGGAGGCCACCACGTAGCGGAACAGCGCCCCGCTGCCTCCATCGCCGCCGGTGCTGGCCAGGCCGTTCAGGGTGCCGGTGGGTGCTTCGAACACACCGCTCCAGCAGCCGTTCACCCCGATATCGTTCAGGTCCTTCACCAGGCTGTAGGTGCTGGTGGCGGGGTCGTAGGAGAAGAGCACCCCCAGGCTCGACGCACCGCCCAGGCTGGTGGTGCCGTAGAGGATGCCGCTGGCGGCACGGCGCAGCCGACCAAGAGGCCGGTAGCCGAGGGTCGGCGAAAGGTCCACCAGCCGGGTGTAGGTGTTGGTGCCGATATCGAAGCTGAAGACCGTCCCCTGGTCCGTGGCGCCGCCCTCGCTGGTGGTGCCGTACAGCAGACCGCCCACGCCATCCTGGATGAGCTCTGCGTAGGGCACGGCGCCGTCGGCCGAGGTCAGGTTGAAGAGCGGGGTATAGGCGAAGGAGGAGGTGTTGAAACTGAAGATGACGCCCACGCCGTTGGAGCCGCCCTGGGTGGTGGTGCCATAGAGCAGGTTGTTGCTGGCCCGCATGAGGCCCGCGAAGGGGCGCGCGCCATTGGCGATCGTCAGGTCGGCGCGCTTGAAGAAGTTGCTGCCCGTGGGCTGGAACTCGAAGATGATCCCCTGGTTGTTGGCTCCGCCGAGCAGGGTGGTGCCGTACAGCTGCCCGTTGGCCGCCTGCACGAGCGCGCCGCGCGGGGAGCGGCCGTTGAGGTTGCCGCCCGCGTTCACGAAGTCATGCCGCTTGGCGAGCGTGTTGGTGGAGATGTTGTACTCGAAGATGGTCCCGAACCCGTTGGCACCGCCTGCGCTACAGGTGCCGTAGAGCTTGCCATTGGTATGCTGCACCAGCCCGCGGATGGGCTGTTCGCCCAGCGTGTTGCTGAAGCTCGCCAGCTGGGTGAAGGTCCCGGTCGTGGGGTTGAACTCGAACAAGGTGCCCACCCCGTTGGCGCCGCCCAGTTCGGTGACCCCGTACAGCTTGCCATTCCCGGCCTGGATCAGGTCGCACTTCGGGTTCCCTCCCGGCACCCGGTAGAAGTCATGCTTCTTGGTGAAGGTGCCCGACTCGGTGATCGTGTAGATGGTGCCGTTGTCGCTCGCCCCCCCATTGCTGGTCATGCCCCAATAGGTCTGGGCGATGGATCCGGTGGTGGGGAGCAGCAGGACAAAGGGCAGCAGCAGGGTCGTGAGGCGCATGGAACGATCGGGATAAGGAGCCCCAAGATAGCCCATTCCGGGCTTTCCAAGCCCGATGGACGGGAAGGTCCGGTTGATACCTTTGACGGGATGCCCGCGAACGACCGTTTGGTGGACCCGCTGGAACTGGCCAAGGCCAGCCACATGCGTCCGGGCGATCCCCGCATCGCGCTGTTCAGTGAGGTGAGCGGTCTCAAGCGGCTGCAAAAGGTGTACGAGGAGGTGAGCCACCTGCACGACATCGCCTTCGTGAAGGCGGTGTTCGAGCGGCTGGAGCTGGAGATGGAGGTGCAGGCGGAACAGCTGGCCCAGGTTCCCCGGGAGGGCGGGCTGGTGCTGGTGGCCAACCATCCTTACGGGGCCATCGACGGGATGGCCCTGGTGGAGGTGTTCGGCGAACTGCGGCCGGACCTGAAGGTGATGGCGAACTTCCTGCTGCAGCAGCTCAAGCCGCTGGGCCATCGTTTCTTCGGGGTGAACCCCTTCGAGCAGTTGCGCAGTGCGAGCAGTTTCCAGGGCATGCGCGCGGCCCTCGCCCACGTCAAACAGGGCGGTGCGCTGGCTTTGTTCCCGGCCGGGGAGGTGAGCAGCTGGCGCACCGAGATCAAGGCCGTGGCCGATCCGCGGTGGAAGGTGCCCGCCCTCAAGCTGGTGCAGCACGCGGGTGTGCCGGTGGTGCCCGTATGGTTCGACGGGGCCAACTCGATGGTCTTCCAGATGCTGGGCATGATCCATCCCAACCTGCGCACCCTCACCCTGCCCAACGAGATGCTGCGGATGCGGGGGAAGAAGGTGCGCATGCGCATCGGCAAGCCCATCGCCGCCAGGGAGGTGGCTGCCTTCACCTCGGCCGAGCAGCTCGGCCGCTACCTGCGGGCCAAGACCTATGCGCTCGGTTCCGGGGTCCAGGTGCGCCGCGAACAGTTCAGACCGCTGTTGTTCCCACGGCGCCCCAAGGAGGTCGTGGAGGCCATGGACCCGCTGGTGCTGGAGCGCGAGCTCGCCGGCATCCAGGACCTGAAGCTCAATACCCAGGCCGAGTTCGATCTGTACCTGGCCGGAGCCCACCGCATCCCTTCGATGCTGCGCGAGATCGGGCGCCTGCGCGAGGTGACCTTCCGCGCCGTCGGCGAGGGCACCAACAAGCGGATCGACCTGGACGAGTTCGACCTGTACTACGATCACCTGTTCCTGTGGGACCGCGAGAAACGGCGGCTGGCCGGGGCATACCGCATCGGCGACGGGGCCCGCATCATGCCGCGCTACGGGCGGCGCGGGCTCTACCTGAGCACCCTGTTCCGCATGGACCGTGCGATGGACCGCGTGCTGCGCCGCAGCTTCGAACTGGGCCGCTCCTTCATCGCGCAGGAATACCAGCGCCAGCGCCTGCCGCTGTTCATGCTCTGGCGCGGCCTGCTGATCCACATCACGTCCAACCCCGCCCATCGGTACCTGATCGGCCCGGTGAGCATCAGCAGCACCTACAGCCATTTCTCGCGTACCCTCATCATGGCCTACGTGGAACGGCACCATTACGACCAGGACATGGCCGCCATGGTCACCCCGCGCAACCGGTTCCGGGTGAAGCGCAGCGGCCCCGACAGCGAGGCCCTGGTGCAGGCTTCCGAGGCGGACATGAAGAAGATGGACCGGCTGATCGCCGAGTTCGACCCGCATGAGACGGCCATGCCGGTGCTGTTGAAGAAGTACCTGCTGTTGAACGCCCGGATCATCGGCTTCAACTGCGACCCGCACTTCAACGATGCGCTGGACGGGTTGATGGTGCTGGACCTGCACAAGCTGCCCCCGCGCACGGTGGAGGACCTCCGCAAGGGTATGACCGACGGCCTTTGATCTCATCCCGGAACGGGCTTGGTCCACAGGTGCCCGCCGCCTGCGGATCGCCGAACTTTGTGGCATGGAAGGCCGGACGACCCTGGTCCTTGGGGCGAGCCCCGATCCCGAGCGGTACGCCAACAAGGCCGTACGGCGGCTGCTCGCGCAGGGCCATCCCGTGGTGGCCGTCGGGGTGCGCGCGGGTCACATCGGCGACGAACCGGTGCGGACGGATCTGCCCGACGGACAGCGGTACCACACGGTGACCCTCTACCTCAGCGCCAGGAACCAGGAGGCCTGGCACGATCGGGTGCTGGCCCTGGCGCCGCAGCGCATCATCTTCAACCCCGGTGCCGAGAACCCGGCACTGGCCCGGGCGGCGGCCCAACGCGGGATCGAGGTGGTGGAGGGCTGCACGCTGGTGATGCTGGCCACCGGTCTGTACTGAAGGCGCCTCACCGCAGGGCGTCGCACACGGCGCTGCAGGCCTCCCGCACCTGCTCCTCGGTGATGCACAGCGGTGGTGCGATCCGGAAGGCCGTGGGGCAGCTCAGGAACCAGAAGCCCAGCACGCCCCGGTCCAGGCAGGCTTTCACCACGTGTTGCACCAGGTCGGCATCGCCCAGGTCCACGGCGAGCATCAGGCCTTCGCCGCGCACTTCGGCGATCCGGGGGTGGACCAGGAGCTGCTTGAAAAGCGCGCCCATGTGCGCGGCGTTCGCGACCAGCCCTTCGTCCAGCAGCACTTCCAGCGCCGCGAGGCCGGCCGCACAGGGAAGGGGATGGCCGCCGAACGTGGTGATATGCCCCAGCACGGGGTCATGGGTGAGCAGCGCCATGTGGGCCTGGGAGCTGACGAAGGCACCCATCGGCAGGCCGCCGCCCAGGGCCTTGCCCAGCACCAGGATGTCCGGCACCACGCCGAAGCGCTCGAAAGCGAACAGGGTCCCCGTTCGGCCGAAGCCGGTCTGCACCTCGTCCAGGACCAGCAGGGCGCCCACCTCCATGCACCGCTCGCGCAAGGCCTGCATCCATCCGGGGTCGGGAAGCCGAACGCCCGAATCGCCCTGGATGGGCTCCACCACCACGCAGGCCGCCTCGTCGGTGATCAGCGCCAGGTCGCCCGCAGCGTTGAAGGTGATGTGGGCCACGTCAGGGAGCAGCGGCCTGTTCCGGTACTTCTTGGCCTCGTTGTCCGTGAGGCTCAGCGATCCGTGCGTGCTGCCGTGGTAGCTGCGGCGGCAGCCCAGCAGGCGGGTGCGGCCCGTGATCCGCTTGGCGAGCTTCACCGCCGCTTCGATGGCCTCGGTGCCGCTGTTCACGAAGTAGGTGCAGTTCAGTTGTGGCGGCAGCAGCGAGGCCAGCCGCTCCGCATAGAGCACCTGCGGGGCCTGAACGAACTCGCCATAGGGGATCACGTGCAGGTAGCGGTCGCACTGGTCCTTGATGGCCTGCACCACACGCGGATGCCGGTGGCCCGTGTTGTTCACCGCGAGGCCGGCCACCAGGTCCAGGTAGCGCCTGCCGTCGCGGGCGGTGAGGTGGCAGCCCTCCGCATGGACGATGTCCAGGGCGATGGGCGTGGGTCCGGTCTGTGCCAGGTGTGCGCGGAACGCGCCGAGCAGGTCCTTCATGTTCGCCGGGGATGCCGGCACAAAGGTGCGCGCTCCGGGCTCAACGTCGCTGGGGCGGCGCACCGTCGGGCCGGTCGCGCATGCGGCGGAGCAGCTCGCGGTTGAAGTCGCGCTCGGCCCGGTTCAGCTCCAGGGTCTTGCGCGCCCCGATCACCTTGATGAACTCCGCGCTGTACCGTTTGCGCAGGTCGAGCTCGCGCTGTTGCGAGGCCAGGGCGCGTTCGATGTGCCCCGCAGCCTCGGCATCGGTGAGGTCCTTGTCGGCGCGCATGCTGTGCATGGCATCGCGTCGTTCGGTCCGCAGGGCCTCCTTCTCCATGTCGTACTGGTTGTACACGGGCCAGAAGCGCTGGGCCTCCTCGGGGGTGAGGCCCATCTTCTGCGTGAGGTAGGCGCTGCGTTGGGCCTTCACCTCCTGAAGGCGATCGGGAGGGATGGGTGGATCGTCGTCCTGGGCGAAGGTGGCACCGGCCAGGGCGATGGCCGCGCTCAGGACGGCGTGGCGGAGGAGGTTGCGGGTGTTCATAGGTTCTCGATCAGGTCGGTGACGTCCGTTCCGGTGAGGTCGTAATAGGCGGCCAGCTCGTCGGGGGTCAGCGCCGGTGCTTCGGGCGCGGGCGCAAGGTCGGCGAGCTCGGCGGTGCTCAGGTCGTGCAGCAGGTCGTCCTCCAGGGCGGCCACCGCCTCGGTTGCGGGTACGGCCACGGCGGCGGTGGGGGCGATCGCATTTGGTGCGGGCGGGCGCAGCATCCACCATACCGCCAGCAGGGCGGCCAGCACGGGCAGGGCGAAGGCCGCGCGCCGCAACCAGGTGTGCCGCACAGCGGCCGTACTGGCGCGCGGCAGCCGGGCCTGCACCTCCTGCGCAAAGCGGTCGTGGAAGCCCTCGGGCAGCACGAACGGGTCCGTGCGCGGGATGCGCGACAGCATCGGGGCGATGCGTTCCAGGTCGTCGTTCTCGGTTCCGTGGTCCATGGTCGTCAGGTGTTGGACGCGGTGGAGGTCATTTGGTTCGATCGCGGGTGAGCCGGTCCTCGATCTTGCGCACCGCGATGTGGTAGCTGCTCTTGAGCGCGCCCACGCTGGTGCCGGTGATCGCGCTGATCTCCTCGTACTTGAGCTCCTGGAAGTACTTCATGGTGAAGACGGCGCGCTGCTTGTCGGGCAGGGCCATCACGGCGCGCTGCAGGGCGGCCTGGATGGCATCACCGCTGAAATGCTCGCTCTTGTCCAGGGAGGTGGTGAGGCGTTCGACCACGCGCTCCTCGCTGACGAAGAGGCCCCGGCGCAGGCGCTTGAGGTGGGAGATGCACTCGTTGTGCGCGATGCGGTACAACCAGCTGTAGAGCTGGGCATCCTCGCGGAAGCGGTCCAGGCCCGTCCAGGCCTTGAGGAAGACGTTCTGCAGTACGTCCTTGGTCTCGTCGGGGTCGGTCACCATGCGGCGGATGAAGGCATGGAGCCGGCCCTGGTATTGCCGCACGAGCAGGTTGAAGGCGTAGTGCCGCGAACCTTCCTGACGGAAGAGGTCGAGCAGTTCGCGGTCGCTCAGCGGGGTCATGCAGGCATCGGGGTTCGGACCGCGGGGCCTGCGACCCGGATCAACGGCGTGTGCGCACGCGCCGGACCGCGGCCACGATGTCCGGCGTGTCCAGCCCGTACTTGCGCAGCAGCTGGTCCGGTGTGCCGCTCTCCCCGAAGCGGTCGTTCACCGCCACATACTCCTGCGGCGTGGGGCGATGGCAGGCCAGCACCTGGGCGATGGCATCGCCCAGCCCGCCGTGGCGGTTGTGTTCCTCGCAGGTGACGGCGCATCCGGTACGTTCAACGGAGGATAGGACGGCGGCCGTGTCCAACGGTTTGATCGTGTGCACGTTGATCACTTCGGCGCGGATGCCCTCACCGAGCATGGCCTGTGCCGCTTGCAGGGCGTTCCACACCAGGTGGCCGCAGGCGAAGATGCTGACGTCGGCGCCGGGCACCAGCACCTGGGCCCTGCCGATCTCGAAGGGCATGTCCGCCGGGATGAACACGGGCCACTTGGGCCGGCCGAAGCGCAGGTACACCGGCCCTTCGTGGGCGGCGATGGCAAGGGTGGCCTGGCGCGTCTGGTTGAAATCGGCAGGCACCACGACGGTCATGCCGGGCAGCATGCGCATCAGGCCGATGTCCTCCAGGATCTGGTGCGTGGCACCGTCCTCGCCCAGGGTGAGGCCCGCATGGCTGGCGCAGATCTTCACGTTCTTGCCGGCGTAGGCGATGCTCTGGCGGACCTGGTCATAGACCCTGCCGGTGCTGAAGTTGGCGAAGGTGCCGGTGAAGGGTATCCGGTCGCCGATGGTGAGCCCGGCGGCGATGCCCATCATGTTGGCCTCGGCGATGCCCACCTGGAAGAAGCGCTCCGGGAAGGCCTTGGCGAAGGCGTCCATCTTGAGCGAGCCGGTAAGGTCGGCACAGAGCGCCACTACACGCGGGTCGCGCTGGCCGGCCTCGAGCAGGCCGGCGCCGAAGCCGGAACGCGTGTCCTTTTCGTCGAGCTTGGGATAGGGGTTCATCGGCGGAATGATCAGAAGGTGAGGGTGACGGAGCGTCCGCTTTCCACGGTGACCGGTTTCACGATGCTGTATTCGGTGCGGCGTGCGTTGGTGCTTCGGTACACCACCTCGTAGCTGCCGGGCAGCAGGCGGAACTGCTCCTGTGCGGAGCGCGGGGTCAGGTCGGCCACCCATTCGCGGGCGCTGCCGCGCACCACGAAGAGCGCACCGTGGCCGGGTGTGCCGGCCTGCACGTTCAGCACGCCCTCCTGCGGCACATGCACCGTGCTGGTGGCGCTTTGCTCGATGCGCACATCGGGCACCAGCATGCGCGGCAGGGTGAGCACCTCCACATCGTAGCTGCCCACCAGGTACCGGTCGGTGCTGTTCACGCGTTGCACGTGCAGGGTGGTGGCCTCGCCGGCCTTGCGCACCAGGCACTGCACCCCGTAGGGGTCGGCCATGCCGCTTCCCAGCTTCAGCTCCAGCTGCCCCTGTCCGGCGGGCACCTTGATCACGGTGTGCGCTCCGGGGGTGAGCTTGATGTCCTCCAGCACCACCTGCGGGATGGTATGCACCACCAGCCGGTAGGTCGGGACCGGGTCGAGGGTGAGCGTGTCGGGCAGCCCGTGCTCGTTGAGCGTGTGCTCGAACTGATGCAGCACCTGGGCGGTGCGTTGGTCCGTGAAGGTCATGGCCACATCGGTCTCCAGGGGCTTACCGGCGGTGTTGAGCAGGTCCACCTGGCAGGTGGTGGTGTTCAGGGCCTGGGCCACCACCACGCTCAGGATGTGGGCAAAGAGCTCGGGGGAACTGGCGTCGAAATAGTTGCCCACGCAGCGCAGGCTGTACTGCTGCCCTTCCTCGATGCCCACGCCGATCACGAAGGGTTTGAGCACGATGCCTTTGGTCTGCAGGGCGCGGCTCACGGCACAGGGGTCCTCGTCGCAGGCCTCGATGCCGTCGGTGATGAGGATGATCACGTTGCGCACGTTCCGGCCTTCGGGGAAGTCCGCCCCCGCCTTTTCCAGCGAACGGGCGATGGGCGTGGTGCCCACGCAGCGCACCCCTTCGAGCACGCGGCGTATGGCCGGTACCGCATCGCCGCCGAAGGGCACCTCGAGCCGTGTGTCGTCGCAGTCCTGCTTGCCGGGCTCGATGGGGGTTTGATGGCCGTAGAGCCGCAGGGCGAGCTCGATATCGGTGCGGCCCTGGAGCTCGGCGAGGGAGCGCAGCAGCAGGTCGCGTGCGGTGTTGATCTTGGGCTGCTGCCCCCAGAACGCGTTCATGCTGTTGCTGGCATCGAACACGAAGAGCATCCGGGTGAGCGGTTTGCCGGGTGCCTGGGCGGGCACGGCGGCGGCGGCCAGCAGGAGGGTGGCCAGGAGGGTGGAGCGCATCAGCCCGGGCCGGTGCAAACAGGATACCACGGAGCCGGACATCGGGAGCGGCCGGTCAGTAGTCGCCCAGGGTTTCGGGCAGCTGGGCCAGCGCGCGGGCCAGCTGTTCGTCGTTGGGGGCCACACCGTGCCAGTGGTGGCTGCCGGTCATGAAGTCGACCCCCTGGCCCATCTCGGTGCGCATAAGGATGGCCACCGGGCGGCCCCGGCCGGTGCGGGAACGGGCCTCTTCGAGCCCGAGGAGCACGTCGGCCATGTCGTTGCCGTTCATCTCCAGCACGTCCCAGCCGAAGGCGCGCCACTTGGCGGGCAGGTCGCCCAAGGGCATCACCTGGTCCACGTCGCCATCGATCTGCCGCCCGTTCCAGTCCACCGTGGCGATGAGGTTGTCCACCTTGTGCGCGGCGGCGCTCATGGCGGCCTCCCACACCTGGCCTTCCTGCAGCTCGCCGTCGCCGTGGAGGCTGTACACCAGGTGGGGGTCCTTGTTGAGGCGCTTGGCGAGGGCGGCCCCGATGGCCACGCTGAGCCCCTGGCCCAGGGAGCCGGAGGCCATGCGCACCCCGGGCAGGCCCTCGTGCGTGGTGGGGTGCCCCTGCAGCCGGCTGTCGAGGCGGCGGAAGGTGGCGAGCTCCTTCACCGGGAAGTAGCCCGAACGCGCGAGCACGCTGTACCACACCGGGCTGATATGGCCGTTGCTGAGGAAGAAGAGATCCTGGCCGGCACCGTCCATGTTCCAGGCCGTAGGGTCGTGGCGCAGCACCTTGAAGTAAAGGGCCACCATGAACTCGGTGCAGCCCAGCGATCCACCGGGGTGGCCGCTCTGCACGGCATGCACCATGCGCACGATGTCGCGCCGCACCTGCGAGCAGGTGCGGGCGAGTTCGTCCAGGGAAGCGCGGGAGACCTTGCTGGGTGCGGCGTTCGGAGCGGGCATGCGGGGGATGACGCCGCGAAAATAGCCGGGTGCGAAAGGGCGGCCCGGAGCCGTGGATAACTTTTGAAAAGGGCCGGCGTACGTGTCAGCCCGCGCGGGTGTCCTCCGGCATGGCCAGGGCCCAGGTGTTCAGGAAGGCGAAGAGCACCACGCCCCATTGGCGGTCCAGCAGGTCCTCGGTGAGGCAGCACAAGGCCAGCAGGACGAGCAGGGCCTGGTGCAGGAGGTCGTTGCGCCGCCGCGCCACACGCAGGGGGGCGAGGAACAGCAGCGCGAAGGCGGCCGCGCCGGGAAGCCCCAGCCCGATCCACCACAGCAACAACTGGTCATGCGGTCCGTGGTGGCCGTCGGCATAAGCACCGCCTGCGATGCCGCGCAGGCAATCGTCCATGGCGCCGCGCACCCGGTCGGGTCCCATGCCGAGCAGGGCGTTCTCCTCCAGCAGGGCCAGGCCGCAGTGCAGCAGGGCCCAGCGTTCGCCGGTGTCCGAGCTGGCCACCGTCGGTACGGCGGGCGGGGTGCGAAGCGCTTCCCCCACACGGTGGCGCAGGGTGGGCGCGGCGACCAGGGCGAGGGCGAGCAGGCCGGCGCCCACGAGGGCACGGCGACCGGGCGGGCAGCCGGAGCTCCGCAGCAGCAGCATGCCCAGGGCGACGAAGAAGGCGAGGGCGGGCATGCGCGAGGCCAGCAGGGCCCCCAGCACGACGCACGGCACCAGCAGGGCCGACCGCAGCGCCCTGCCTTCCCGGAGGAACATGGAGGCCTGGACGAGCGCGGCCAGGAAGAGGTGATAGGCCGCGTACACCGCGTGCATGCCGGTGCCTGCGGCGAAGGCCTCACGCAGGGCCCGGGGCTCGTTCCATAGGTCGGGCCGGTCGAGGAGCACGGGGACCAGGCCGCGCAGGCCCAGCAGCAGGGCGGCCAGGCAGAACACGTCCAGCGCCACCTGGCGCGGCAGGGACGGTGCCGGGCCCAGCAGCAACAGCACGGGCAGCAGCAGCAGGGGCACCGTCCGTTCGGCCGCGAGCCATGCGGCATGCGGCGCCTGGCAGAACGGCGCACGCAGGGCCAGGAGCAGGAAGGGCAGCCCCAGGGCGAGGACCAGGGTTCCGCGCTCCTTCCACGGCGGGACGGAAGCGCGCAGGGCGCGCAGCAGCTGCACGGCCGCGAGGGCCATCAACAGGACGCCGGTGGCCTGCAGGGGCCAGAGCGCCTGCGCGGCGAGCAGCAACAACAGCCCGTTCGCCGCGTGGCCCAGGATGAGGTCAACGCGCGCCATGCTGCAGGCATTGGTCCACGGCATCGCGCATGGCGGTGCGGAACACATCGCGACCGAACCGGGCCGCATGGGCGCGCAGTTCGTCGGGTCCGCAGCGCACCCCCGTGCGCTCGAACCGCTCCACCGCTTCGCGGATCGACAGCCGGTCCGCCGAGCGGAACAGGAGCCCGGTCCTTCCATCCACCACGGTCTCCAGGTAGCCCCCGGCGGCGAGCGCGAGAACGGGTGTGCCGCAGGCGTTGGCCTCCAGCGGGGTGAGCCCGAAGTCCTCGTCGGCGGCGGCGATCAGGGCGTGCGCGCCCCGCATCTGCCGCACGAGCTCCGGCAGCGGAACTTCGCCGAGCATCCGCACGTTGGGTGGAAGGTCGCGTTCCAGGCGCGGACGCTCCGGACCGGTGCCGCAGACCACCAGGCGGCGACCGGGCATGTCGCGGAAGGCATCGATGATGCGGTCCACGCGCTTATACGGCACCAGGCGCGAGACGGCGAGGTAGTGGTCGCGTGGTGCCGGTCCCGGGGTGAAGGCATCGAGGTCCACCGGAGGGTGGACCACGCGCGCCTCGCGGCCGTAGTGGTCGCGGATGCGCCGGGCGGTGTTCCTGCTGTTGGCCACCAGGCAGTTGACGTGGGCCGTGCGTTCCAGGTCCCAGCGCCGCAGGCGGCGCAGCACCCTGCGCAGCACCATGCCCTTCAGGCCATGCATGCCATGGTCGCGCAGGTATTCCTCCTCCATCACCCAGGCGTAGCGCATGGGGGTGTGGACATAGCTGAGGTGCTTCTGCCCGGGCCGGGTGCGCACGCCCTTGGCCACGGCGTAGGAGGCCGACAGCACCAGGTCGTAGCCGCGCAGGTCGAGCCGCTCGATGGCCATGGGGAACAGGGGCAGGTAGCTGCGGAAGTGGGTGCGTGCGAAGGGCAGATGCTGGATGAAGGTGGTGCGTGCACGGCGTCCCCCGAGCACCTCCTGCCGGGCCTCGGGCGTCAGGAAGTCCACGAGCGCGAACACGTCCGGGTCGAACAGGTCGATCAGCTCACGGGTGACGCGTTCGGCGCCGCCCTGCACGGCCAGCCAGTCATGCACCAGGGCGGTCCGCATGGTGTCAGCCGCAAAGCTCGGGTGCAAGGGCCGCCAGGGCCTGGCGGAGGGCGGCATCCTGGGCCTGCGTGGAGAATCGGGCACAACAGGTCGCGCCGCGCTGCACAAGCGATGCCCGGAGCTGCGGGTCGTTCACCAGCCTCGTCATGGCGTTGGCCAAGGTAGCGGCATCCCCGACAGGCACGTGCAGCACGGCCTCGCCGAAGACCTCGCGGAACACCGGGATGTCGCTGGTGATCACCGGGCATCCGGCGCTCATGGCCTCGAGCGCGGGCAGGCCGAAGCCTTCCATGCGGCTGGGCATCACCAGGGCGGTGGCGCGGCGCATCAGCGTTCGGAGCGCGGCATCGTCCACGCGTCCGGTCCAGGTCTCGCCGGCACCGGGTTGCAGCCGCAGGGATGCGAAGACACGGCCCGCATCGCCCACGACCACGGCCTGGGAGGCGGGGTGCCGCTCCCGGTGGCGTGCGAAGGCGCGTTGAAAGGTGCCCACGTCCTTACGCGGGTCGCCGGGCCCCACGAAGAGCAGGAGCGGTGCCGCCCCGGGAGCGCCAGGCGTTGCGCCGGTCGGCGCTGTGGCAGGCGGCACCACATGGATGCGGCCGGCCGTGCGGGGGAAGCGGTCGGCGAGCTCACCGGCCACGGTGCCGCTCACTGCGAGGAGGCCGCGCACGCGGGGGATCAGGGCGGGAAGGAGCAGGCGGTACCAGCGGCCGAAGGCGCCGGCGAACCATTGCGGATGGTGGAGCCAGGCCAGGTCGTGCACCACGAGCACCTGGTCGCGCAACAGGAGCGGGCCGGTGTTCGCCGGGCCGAGCAACAGGTCATGCCTCCGCAGCCGCAGGGGCAGCACCAGTTGCTCCCACAGGTGGCCGGTGAAGCCGCTCGCATGCCGGGTGGTGAGGGTGCGGAACGGAAGCTCCAGCCGCTGCAGCGCGGCCTCCAGTTGCAGGGCGTAGCGTTCCACGCCGGTCACCGGCCGGTGAAGGCAGCGGCCGTTCAGCACCAGCGCCATGGAGGCCAAGGTAGCGCGAGGGCCGCGTGTACCCGGCTAACTTGCGCGCCATGTCCGCCCATGCCGTCCACGCCCCGACCGGGCACCGCGTCGCCTGGCCGCTGGTGCTGCGGGTGGCGTGGAAGAACGTGCGGTTGCGCTACAAGAGCTCGCTGCTCGGCTTCGCCTGGACCCTGCTGAACCCGGTGCTCTATCTGGCCATCTTCCTGTTCATCTTCAGCCGCGCGTTCGGCCAGGTGGACAACTACCCGGTGTTCGCCCTCACGGGCCTCATCCTGTGGACCTTCTTCGCCACCACCTCGGCGCATGTGCTGGGCGCGCTGGTGGAGAACGCCCATGTGCTGCGGTCGCTGGCGGTGCCCCCGCTGGTGTTCCCGCTGGCGCAGCTCTTCGCCGGCCTCATCAACCTGCTGTTCTCGTTGATCCCCTTCGCCCTGCTGCTGGCCGCCTTCGGCTGGCGCCCGCAACCGGTGCACCTGCTGGCCCTGCCCGCCCTGGCCCTCTTCGCCGTGTTCGTCTTCGGCCTTTCCCTCGCCCTCTGCACGCTGAACGTCTACTTCCGCGACATCGGCCTGCTGTGGAACGCCCTGTTGCCCGCGCTCTTCTACATCACGCCCATCGCCTACCCGCCGGACCTGGTGCCCGCCGACCTGCGCTGGGTCGCCGGGCTCGACCCGCTGTACTGGTACATCGACCTCTTCCGCACCATCGTGTACCACGGCCAGCTGCCCGATGCCGGACGGATGGCGCTGGTGACGGTGCTGTCGGCGGCGGCGCTGGCGATGGGCATGGTGGTGTACGGTTCCCTGCGCCGCGGGCTGGTGGCCAACTACTGAGATGCGCACGGAGCCCATGATCGAAGTGCGTGGCCTGCAGGCCGACTATCACGTGCAACGCCATGGCTACCGTTCCATCAAGGAGTACCTGGTGTCCTTCGGCGGCAAGCGCCTGCTGGAGCGCCGGCGGGTCATCGACGGCGTGGACCTCGACATCGCGGCCGGGGAGTGCTTCGGCATCGTGGGCCGCAACGGAAGCGGCAAAAGCACCCTGTTGCGCGTGCTCGCCGGCATCGTGGAGCCCGCCGCCGGCAGCGTCGTGGTGCGGGGCCGTGTGGCCCCCATGCTCGCGCTCGGGGTGGGCCTCGAACCCGAGCTGGACGGCATCGAGAACGCCCGCCTGTGCGCGGCGCTGATGGGCGGCGACCGGCACGCGATGCGCCGCACCGTGGAGCATGTGCGCGCCTTCGCCGGCCTTGCCGAGGAAGACCTGCACATGCCGGTGAAGCGCTACAGCACGGGCATGATGGCCCGCCTGGGCTTCGCCATCGCCACCACGGACGACCCCGAGGTGCTGCTCATCGACGAGGTGCTCGCCGTGGGCGACGCGGCCTTTCAGCTCAAGTGCTACGACCGCATCGCCGAGCTCAAGCAAAAGGGCGGCACCGTGGTGTTCGTCTCGCACGCGCTGGGCGAGGTGCAGCGCCTATGCGACCGGGCGGGCTGCATGGAGGGAGGGCGCCTGCTGAAGGTGGGCGGCACCCACGAGGTGGGCGTGTTCTATCACGGCCTGTTGGGCATACCGGTGGGAGAGTGACATGGAGCGCACAACGGCACGAACGGCAGGTCCGGGCATCACGGTGGTGATCCCCTGCTTCAACGACGGCGCCTTCCTGCGGGAGGCGCTTGCCAGTGTGAAGACCTCCACCACGGCGCCCGCCGAACTGGTGGTGGTGGACGATGGTTCCGACGACCCGGCCACCCAGGCCCTGCTGGCCGCCCTCCCCGCCGAGGGTGTGCGCGTGGTCCATCAGGAGCACCTGGGCCTGCCGGCGGCGCGCAACGCGGGATGGCGTGCCACCACCGCCCCGTACGTGCTCTTCCTGGATGCCGACAACCGACTGGCGCCGGTGATGCTGGCCCGGCTCCGCGAGACCCTGGTGCGGGAGCCGCAGGCCGATGTGCTCTTCTCCGACCTGCGCACGTTCGGCGACCGGGAGGGGGTGATGCACCAGCGGGTGCCCACCCTGCCCGAGCTGCTGGCCGGCAATCGCATCGATGCCTGTGCCGCGCTGCGCCGCACCTTGCTGGAGCGCCTGGACGGATACGACGAGGCGCTGCGGGACGGCTACGAGGATTGGGAGCTGTGGGTGCGGGCCACGGCGGCTGGCGCGCGTTTCATGCACATCCCGGAGCCGCTCTTCGACTACCGGGTGCGTGCGGGCTCCTTGGGCACCCGCGCCGACGATCCCGACGTGCGCGCGCGCATCGTCCGGCATATCGTGGACCGGCACGCCGCGCTTTTCGCGGCGCACGTCGGCGCCGTGACGGTGGAGTTGCATCGCATCCAGGCCCACGACCGTGCCCTGCGCCACCAGCTCCAGGTGGCGTTGCAGGAGGCCGGGCGGGATGCAGCGGCGGACCGGGAACGAGCCGAGCGGTCGGCGGCGGAGGCCGACGAGGCCCGCGCCGTGATGGCACAGGCCGGGAAGGAGGCGGAGGGGGCCCTGCAACGGGCGGCGGTGGCGGAGAGAGCGGCGCAGGAGGCCGGGGAGCGGGCCGGGCGCGAGGCCGCGCAACGCGCCGTGCTCGAGGCCGACAAGGATGTGCTCGCCGCAGAGGCCCATCGCCTGGTGGGCGAGGTGGACAAGGCCATGCTGGCGCTGTCCGCCCAGCGCGAGCACGGCCGGGCCCTGCAGGGCTTGATCGGCCAGTACGAGGCGCGCATCAAGGCCATCGAACAAAGCAGGCTGTGGCGCATGCGCCTGGCCTATCACAAGATGCGGGCGTTGCTGCGCACATCCAGCGACACCTCGGGCCGGGGCCTCAAGTGGCTGCGGCGCGGCGTCTTCCTCGTCTCGGGCAAGGGACGCCGCATCCTGCGGAAGTTCCTCGCCAAGGTGTTCCGCGCGCTCTATCTGCTCGCCGAGGAGCGGCCGGTGCGCATCCTGCTGGGCGAGGAACAGCAGCAGCTCTTCGCCGTGCAGGGCGACCCCTACCACCAGTGGATGGCCCGCCACTTCGCCAGGCCCAGCGACCTGCGCGACCAGGCCGAACTGATCGAAGGCTTCGCCCACCGGCCCCTCATCAGCGTGGTGATGCCGGTGTACGACCCGCCGGTGCACCTGCTCGATGCCGCTATCCGTTCGGTGGTGGACCAGGTGTATCCGCACTGGGAGCTCTGCATCGCCGACGACCACAGCCCCAACGCCGAGGTGCGCCGCTGCCTGGAGCGCTGGATGAAAGAGGACGACCGCATCCGCGTCGTGTTCCGCAGGGAGAACGGCCACATCGCCCGTGCGAGCAACAGCGCCCTGGAGCTGGCGCAGGGGGCCTTCACCGCGTTGATGGACCACGACGACCTGCTGGCGCCCGATGCGCTGTACCACGTGGTGAAGCGCCTGCAGCGCGCACCCGACCTGGACCTCCTCTACACGGACGAGGACAAGATCGACGAGCAGGGTCGGCACAGCGAGGCCCACTTCAAGCCGCAGTGGTGCCCGGACCACCTGCTCTCGCGCAACTACTTCGGCCACCTGGTGGTGCTGCGCACGGCCCTGCTGCGCGAGGTGGGCGGGTTCCGGCCCGGCTTCGAGGGCAGCCAGGACTACGACCTGCTCCTGCGCGTCACCGAACGCACCGACCGCATCGCCCACATCCCGCGGGTGCTCTACCACTGGCGCATCCATGCGGGCAGCGCGGCGCGCAGCGAGGAGGTGAAGCCCTACGCTTACGACGCCGCCAAGCGCGCCCTCACCGAAGCGCTCGACCGCCGCGGCGAACCGGCCGAAGTGGGCTTCCTGGAGGGCTTCCGCGGCTACGGCATCCGCTTCACCGCTCCGCTGAAGGGGAAGGTGAGCGTGCTGATCCCCACCAAGGACAAGGCCGAGGTGTTGGGCACCTGCCTGCGGTCCCTCTTCGCGCTCACCGATCATCCCGACCTGGAGGTCATCGTCGTCAGCAACAACAGCCGCGAGGGCGCGCTCTTCGAGCTGCTGGACGACATGGCCGCGCGCGAGCCCGAGCGCTTCCGCTGGTATCGTCACGACGTGCCGTTCAACTTCAGCGGGCTCATGAACTTCGGTGCGTCCAAGGCCACGGGCGACCACCTCTGCTACCTCAACAACGACACGGAGGTGATCCACGCGGACTGGCTGCGCACCATGCACAGCTGGAGCCAGCGGCCCTCCACCGGCGCGGTGGGCGTCAAGCTGCTGTACCCCAACGACACCATCCAGCATGCCGGCGTGGTGATCGGCCTGGGCGGCGTGGCCGGCCACACTTTCGTGGGCTACCACAAGGACGGGCCGGGCTACTTCAACTACATCAACACCATCAACAACTACAGCGCGGTGACGGCCGCGTGCATGATGGTGGAGCGGCGCAAGCTCGAGCGCATCGGCGGCTGGGAGGAGGCCTTCAGCGTGGAGTACAACGATGTGGACCTCTGCCTCCGCCTACGCGAGGCCGGCTACCACAACGTGTACCTGCCGCACGTCTCGCTCTACCACTTCGAGTCGCTCACCCGCGGCCACCCGCACATGACCAAGGAGAGCTACGAGCGGCACCTGCGCGAGGTGGCGCTGTTCCAGGAGCGTTGGCGCGGCTACGTGGACGACGACCCCTGCTACAACCCCAATCTGGGTCGCGGCGTGCACGACTGGCAGTTCGCGTTGTGAGGGGGCGAGCGCCAGCGCGCATTGGCGGTTCTGAGTTCCTGAACATTCCGCGTTGGGCATCAACGGTAGTGTTGACCCGATCGAAGGTTGTGCAAACAGTGGCCGGATCTTGTGGATCGGCGCGGGTGAGGATGGGCAGGCGAACGATCGAAAAACATTTGGATTGTTGCCCGGTACGCCATAGCTTCACCCTTCCAAACGACCGCACCATGCAGCCTCAATTGCGTTGTACACCGCGTTCTTCGAGCCGAATGGGGGGGGGTATCGCCGCTGGCGGCTCGTTGATCGTAGCCCTTCTATGCGCCTTGCCTGAAGAGGCGCGCAGCCAAGCCCTGAACCTCGTACTGACCCCGAGCGCGCACAACGGATACGCGATCACCTGCTTCGGGGCCAAGGACGGCACCATCGACCTGACGGTATCGGGGGGCACGCCGCCCTACACCTACGAGTGGAGCAACGGCGCCACCACCGAAGATGTGGCACACCTCGGTGCGGGTTATTACCGGGTGGGGGTGTACGACAGCAATGCGGGCTTCGCCGAAGCGGAGATCACCTTGACGGAACCCGGTGCGCTGAAAGGCACGGCCGAGGCCTTCGAGTACCCCAATGAATACAATGTGAGCTGCAATTCTTGTTACAACGGCAGCATCGATGCGGGTGCCTCCGGAGGCGTTCCACCCTATACGTGGACCTGGCGGGACGGCCCCGTGGTGGAGGACCGCAGCGGATTGGGGGCGCGGGACTTCTCGGTGATGGTGACCGACGTGAACGGATGCGTGACCGACTGGATCACCCTCACCCTGCGCGAACCGCCCCGCAACGACTGGACCATGAGCGGCAACGCGGGCACCACGCCCGGCACCCAGTATATCGGCACCTCCGACAACAAGGACCTGGTGTTCAAGACCAACGCGGTGGAGCGGTTGCGCGTACAGGCAGATGGTGACCTGGCCGTTCCCGCCCTCGCCACCGGTGGCGGATTCGCCTTGATGGGCGTGGATTCCACCGGTGTGCTCAAATTGCTCGATGGCACGGGAACGGTGTACACGGAAGCCTGCCAAGGCGGGGACAAGCCCTTTCCATGGCTCCTCTGTGGGAACACCTTGAGTCCGGGGCATTTCCTCGGATCCTTGAACTACGAAGCGCTCCGGTTCAAGACCAACAATGAGACCCGCATGTTCATCGATGAGGACGGAAAGGTGGGCATCGGAACAACCCCGGACGGTCCGGTGGACCAGTACCGCCTGTACGTGGAGGACGGCATCGTGTGCCGCGATGTGCTGGTGAAGTTGGGCACTTGGCCGGACCATGTGTTCGCGCCGGAACATGACCTCATGCCCTTGGAGGAATTGCGCGGCTATTTGGCCCGCAACCGGCATTTGCCGGGTATCCCCTCGGCCGCGGAATTGGAAACCCGGGGCGGGGTGGAACTGGGCGATATCCAGCGGCGCTTGTTGCAGGTGGTGGAGGAACAGGCGCTCTACATCCTGCAATTGGAGCATAAGCAACGGGAGCTGGAGCAGCGTTTGGAGGTCTTGGAAACGTCTGAACGGTAAGGCCATGAGCGCCTTCACTTCCTTATGGGACCTGCTTCGTTCGGCATTGGGCAGTGGCCCCATCCTGGCCCTGCTTTGGCCGGGCATGGCCATTGCCCAAGTTTCCGTGTACCACCCCTTCCCCGACAGCAATGCCGTGTGGGGCATGACGGCCAGTTGTACGGATTGGAACTGCGGCACATACCGGTACATCCAGGATTACATGGCTGGCGATACGGTGATCGATGGCAACGCCTACACGATCATAGCACAATCCGTCAGCGGGGATTTTGAAGGGTGCAGTTGCACGATCCCCGAGGACCTGGGTGCTGGATTCCTTCGGGAAGACACGGCGGCGCGCAAGGTGTATTGGCGTTTCCCGAGTGCAACCTCGGACACCCTGCTCTACGATTTCACACTGGAAGTGGGCGACACGTTGGGTGGGCTGTACGGTAACACGGGCTTATGTGCTCAAGGCATCTTCACTGTTCAATACATCGATTCCATCCTGGTCGGGAACAGCTACCGGAAAATGATCGTTTTTCAAGGAGGGCCGTGTAATCCAACAGCTATTATTGAAGGCGTGGGGTCTACCAACGGCCTGACAGCTTGTTACACCATACCCACCTCATTCAGCATCCGGCTCGATTGCTTCACCGTTGCAGATACATTGTTGTATTCGGCACCTTGCGGCCCTACTCAGATATCATGTGGTGATCTGCCGAGCGGTGTACAGGGCGTTGCCTGGCCCGTGGCGGAACCCATTGCATTCCATCCAAACCCCATGGCGAGCGTGGTGCAGCTCGTGTGCCGTGCCGGTCTCTGCCCCTTGGACCTGGTGCTCCGTGATGTTACCGGCAAAGCCGTGGTCCGAAGCCGCATCACCCAAGCGCGCTCCACCCTTGACCTGACCGCATTGGGGAAGGGCGTGTACATGGCATTGGTGTTCCGGAACGGCGTGTTGGTGCGGTCTGAAAAACTGGTCAAGCAATGAGCACCGCCATGCGTCTTGCCCTTCTTCCCTGGCTGGTGCTTGTTGCGGTGCCTTGTTTGGCGCAGCACGCAATGGATTATCGGTCCATGGTCGCCAACCCCCAGGCCAATTTCTACACCATCGCGGCCCGGACGGATTCCCTGCTGAAGACCTTGCCGCCGGACACCGCACCGGAAAGCCGGGGCCTCTTCTTCGCCCGCTGGAAATGGTTCTGGGAACCCCGGATGGGGGATGCCATCGACGGGGCCAAAATGGGCAAATTCACCCATTATGCGCAGGTGATGAAGTCCATGGTCCAAACGCCGCCTTGCCTGGAACCGTCGGCCTATCCGGCGAACTGGAACCTGCTGGGCCCCATCGAGCTCCCCCGGCAGGAGATGGGCTGGATAAACGCAGTGGCGCTCGACCCGAACAACCCCGCGGTGGCCTATGCCGGTGCCCCCAACGGCGGGCTGTGGCGCACCACCGACATAGGGGCCCCCGTGCCGCAATGGCAGAACATCACCGACCAGACCGGTCTTCCGGGGATGGGCATCGGGGACATCCTCATCGACCCCTCCAACTCGGACATCATCTACATCGCCACCGGCTATTACACCGGTTCCGACATACAATACGGCGTGGGGGTCATGAAAACCACCAACGGCACGGACCCGCTGCCCACCTGGGAGTTCACCGGCCTCAACTTCGATCCATTCCTGAACGAGATCGCGGCGGTGAAGAAGCTGGTCATGTCCCCTATGGATCACAATACCATTTATGCATTCACGGCTAAGGATGTATTCAAGACCTCGGATGCTGGTGCGACTTGGGTTTCACTTGGACTGAATGCTGCCATCAATGATAATGAACTAGTCATAAGCGACATGGCATTGGACCCTTTGGACAACGAGAGCATTGTAGTGTCCTTGACCATGCCCGACGCATTTCTTTGGCGCTGGGATATTTCCACATCCCAGTGGTCCGATCTCACCCCCAGCCTGAGCGCCTCTCCACATACGTTTTCCGGCGGTACACGTTTCCCGGTTCATTTTTCACGGTGCAACAACGATATATTTGTCTTATACAAAACTTCCGGTGATAAGCGTATTGATGTTTCCCATGATGGTGGAACCACTTGGTACCTTCATACAATAACTGATAACTATGGCCCTTTGTTCATTGTTTCACCGTTTAACCCTAACATCATGTATCTCGGAGATGGTTCAGGTCGTGTTATTTATAAGTCTATCAATGGCGGTGCATCATTTATAGCCGTTTCGGAATATTGGCCAACAACGCCCTACCATGGAGTTTTTACCCATGGTGACATCCGTGCACTGAAACTGATAAGCCCAAGCTTGGATGGTCTGAGCGATACTCTGTTGGCCGGTACGGACGGTGGGGTACTGTTTTCAACGTCCGCAGTAGCACCAAGTGGCACGGTGGTGAATTGGAAGAATGCCAATGGTAACGGCTTGGCTGTTGGCCAATTTTATGGACTGGCCGGTTCGGAGAAAGTGCCGGACAGATTAATTGCGGGAGCACAGGATAATGGTGTTGCATCGTACAACAGTTATCAATGGACTAACAAAGTAATTGGTGATGCATACGAGGCAATTTTAGAAAAAGCGAATCCTGAAAAGGCGACTGTAGAACAAATATATTGGGGCGGTCAATTTAATAATCCCAATAATATTCATGCGTACCTAAAAACCTCACAAACAGGTGGTGATACATGGACAGGTACTATTATACAACCAGATTGGGGAAATGTTAACAATCCAGATAACATGGATAATGGTAATCCATTTACGCCGGATGTGTGGAATGTACTGAGCTCACCTATATTACTTGACCATCAGGACAACCTGTACATCGGTTTCCACGACCTGTTCCGCTACGACAAAACCAATAGTTCTTGGGTACCGCTCTCAGATTTTACAGCGCTTGGAGTACCTAGGAGTTCTGGGTGTAGTGCTTTTGCCATTGCCCCCTCTTCGCCGGAAGTTATCTACTTCGCGTTTGAAGAACCCACTTGGGATCAGAACAATTTGGTCAAGAAACTGTGGAAGACCTCGAACGGTGGCGCCACTTGGATTGACGTTACTGGTAGCCTACCCATAGAGGGAAATGGCATAAGTGGCATAGCGGTCGATCCAGACAATGCAGATCGTCTTTGGGTATCGTTTCATTGGCTCAGCTTTGGAGGCCCATTGGCTGAGCCATATAACGGTACTAACCGTGTGTACTACTCAGCAGACGGCGGAGCCAATTGGATGGACTATTCAAAAGGCTTAACCCCGCTACCGATCAATGTGATCACATACGAACAAGGCTCCAACGATGGGCTGTACGTTGGTACCGACGTGGGTGTGTTCTACACGAACCGCTTGCTCTATGATGCGGATGATATTACTGATCCCCAGAACACCGGCTGGGTGTGTTTCAAGGACGGCTTGCCGAGTTGCATTGTCACGGACTTGGAGATTAACTATGCCACGAACAGAGTACGGGCCTCCACCTTCGGTAGGGGCATCTGGGAATCATCACTCGCATGCCCATTGAACACGGACTTGTCGTTCACCACCTACACCGCTGCTGCGCTCTCCCATTCCTTCCAGGAGGCATCGGACCTCTTGGCCGTGGTGGCCGATGCGGGGGACATTTTCGTTTCCGATCTCATCGGCCGGGCTGGGAGCGAGGTTCATCTTTCTACAACCGGCACTTCTGGTGTTTACTTGGGTCCGAGATCCCACTTGTATATCCATCCTTGCGATGGACCCGGCAATAGTTTCAATCCCAAGATGTTCATGACGGGTAATACAGGATTCCCGGAAGAAGAGGAAGGCGGCACCCCGGAACTACAGGTGTTCCCCAACCCGACCACGGGCAACTTCACCGTGTTGGTTAGCGATGCGGACTGGGACCAGACCTCGGAGATTCGTCTTTTCAACGACTTGGGCGAACTATTGCTCGACAAGCGGATGACCGGCGTCCGAACCGACTTGGACATTCATTTTCCGGATGGCGTGTACACCTTGGTTGTGACACATGGTACTGAAGAACATGCCACCCGCATCATCCTGAATTCCTATGATTGAGTTGGAGCTGCGTTTCAAGGAACGCCACCGTATCTGCCGAGTTGGTCGTTTGTGCCGTATGCTGGCCGTCACCGTGTCTATTTCCATGATAACCATGTACCCTTTCTCACGGTCCATGGCACAAGTTTCAGTGTACCACCCCTTCCCCGACAGCAACGCCGTGTGGGGGATGTCATCCACATGCAATTTCGACATGGTCTGTGGTACAAATGCTTACATACGCGACTACTATGATGGTGATACACTGATCGAAGGACTCGTGTACAAGATCATATCCGAGCAATACCTGATCATTGACGGGAGCGCGAATTGTTGTGATCCGGATTATGGTGGAGGCGCATGCTTCCTGAGAGAGGACACAGCATCAAGGTTGGTGCTTATTCGATTTCCAGGTATGATGGACGAACTGATCTTGTATGATTTCAATATGAATACGGGTGATACGGTGACCGGATATTATTCAGACCTTGCATTTTGTGGATTCGAGAATGCAGTTGTTCAATCCGTTGACTCGATACTGATCGACGGCATGTTCAGAAAACGATTGAACATCGGCTTTGTTGATGGGGTAACGGACTTTTCGTTCATTGAAGGTATAGGTTCGACAAATGGATTGAAAACATGCTATTTATATGCTTCCGGGGAGATCGGGATCGAACTTGATTGTGTTACGGTGAACGGCGATCCCATCTATGTTTCACCCAATGCACCCGATAGCCTTTCATGCGCGGAGTTTCCGATATCCATGTCGGAGTTGGATGCCATCAGCGCGGAGTCGGTCGCCACCCCCAACCCATCCACCGGCCTGTTCCACTTGAGCGATGCCGCCGAACGGATCACCGTGTACAACGCCATGGGCAAGCTGCTCTTCCGCGGCCAAGGCAACACCATCGACCTCAGCGCCTGGCCGCCCGGGGTGTACACCGCCGTGCTGCGCACGGCCAAGGGTATCCGTACGCAGCGGTTGGTGGTGGTGAGATGAACGACTCGGGTGACGGGATCCGTTCGCTTGGAACGCGGCATCGTGGCGCGCGAGTGGTACCTTCATCCTGTACCGTTGGACCGGAATGAAACCGCTCCCCCGCAATTTCGGCATGGCGTGGTTGTTCGCGATGGGTTCGCTCACATCTTCTGCACAGGCGTATCCGGATTCCTCGGCATCATGGTGTGGGTGGGATTCGGGGAACTCCAGCTGTGTACATGTCAAGTTCATCATGGGTCCGAACCCGGACACATCGATCCTCGGGCAAACCTATAACGCGTTGATGCATACGCCGATCCAAGCTGCGGGTGGGATGAATGGGAACGAACGAGGCGGTATTATGTCCGGTCGGATACGCTGGGAAGAGGCTATGCGATGCTCTTGGATTCCATGCAGGGTGGTTCGAAGAACCTGTTGACAACTCCTGCGGCTGAGATCTTGACAAGCTGAAGCGTGATCGATCTCTTTGGCGCATGAAGAAGCGACCCTCCCG
>JACTMO010000079.1 GCA_014584605.1 Bacteroidota bacterium
GTGTTTGAACTTGTCCATCACGATGAAGTATCAAGCAGGGCTTTGTGCTTGACTCCGGACACGATCTGGCCGGTTGAAGGTACAACGATAGCGTGACCACCCCGTGCGCTGATCGATCATCCTTCCCATTTTCCTGCTCGGATATACCGGTCCGAGCCCCCCGCGCCCCGACCACTGTTCGGCCAACTGTCGGACGGTGCATCCGCCTGCGCACGCTCCTTCCCGGCCCGCCATCCGTCCACTCCCGTGCGAACGGCTATTTTCGACCCCACAACCCGGATCCATGGCCTACGGTCTTCTTAGTGGCAAACGAGGCATCATCAGCGGTGCCCTCAATGAACAGAGCATCGCCTGGAAGGTGGCCGAGCTGGCCCATGCCGAAGGTGCGCGCTTCGTGCTCACCAACGCGCCGGTGGCCATGCGCATGGGCGAGATCAAGAAGCTGGCCGATGCCACCGGAGCCCCGGTGATCCCCGCCGATGCCACCAACGACGCCGACCTGGAGAAGCTCTTCGCTGAAAGCGTCAAGCACCTGGGCGGTCCGGCCGACTTTCTGCTGCACAGCATCGGCATGAGCCCCAACGTGCGCAAGGGGCGACCGTACGACGACCTGAACTACGACTGGTACAAGCAGACGCTGGACGTGAGCGCCATGAGCCTGCACCGCATGCTGCAGGCCGCCGAGAAGGCCGGGGCCCTGGCCCCCGGGGGCAGCGTGGTGGCCCTCACCTACATCGCTGCCCAGCGCGTGTTCCCCGACTACGGCGACATGGCCGACGCCAAGGCGCTGCTGGAGAGCATCACCCGCAGCTGGGGCTACCGCCTGGGCCGCAGCAAGCGCATCCGCGTGAACACCGTGAGCCAGAGCCCCACCATGACCACCGCCGGCAGCGGCATCAAGGGCTTCGACGGCTTCTACGGCTTCGCCCAGGCCATGAGCCCCCTGGGCAATGCCCCGGCCGTGGACTGCGCCGGCTACTGCATCACCCTCTTCAGCGACCTGACCCGTTACGTCACCATGCAGAACTTGTATCACGACGGCGGCTTCAGCACCACGGGCGCCACGCCCGAGGTGGTCGCCAAGTTCTCCGGCGAGTAGCGCCATTGCGCGCCTCGCGGGGGTTGATAACATGAACCGACCCATCCCATGCGCCACTCCGTCCGCTTCCTTTCCGCCATGGCCGGCCTGCCGCTGGCCCTGGCCGCCACGGCCCAGACCGAAGGGCCCTCCTTCACCGTCACCGGCACTGGCATCGCCACAACGCTGGCCTCGGACTATCAGAGCATCGGCATCAACCCGGCCAACCTGGGCTGGGACCTGAAGTACGAGGACCCGCGCTTCGTCTTCGGGCTGCTGGAGGCCACCTACGCGGTGCATACCACCGGGGCCACGCGCAAAGTGCTGCGGAAGGACATGCTCCGCGACTTCGACCGCACCTTCAGCGGAAAGGAACAGGACGCCGCCGCGAAGAACTTCAGCGATGCCGACCTGGCCCTGAACGCCGATGTACGGCTGCTGGGCTTCAGCTTCCTGAACGACGATGCGGGGGGCTTCGCCGTCAGCATCGGCGACCGCTTCCAGTGGGACAGCCACTTCAACAGCACCACCAGCGACCTGCTCTTCCAGGGCCGACATGCCTCCTACTTCACCCATCTGGAGCTGACCGACGGCACGGTGATCGCCAACCGGCCCGACCTGGGCGCGGACACCCTGGCCATGGTGCGCCGCGGCTTTGTGGACCCCGGCCAGGGCCAACGCATCAGCCAGTTGATGAGGGACACCCGCATGACGCTGAGCTGGACGCGCGAGTACGCCTTCTCGTGGGGCCGCCGCCTGTTCACCACCGGCACGGTGGAGTGGCACGGTGGCATCGGCTTCCGCTACCTGCAGGGCTTCGCGCACATCGACATCGGCGAGAAGGACGGGCGGTGGCAGGCCTTCAGCGCCCTGAGCCCCGTGTTCGACGTGGACTACGGCACGGCTGCCGCCAGCAACCCCAGCACGGTGGGCGGCAGCGGGCTGCGCAGCGTGGGGCGCGGCTTCAGCGGCGATGTCGGCATCAGCGCGGTGTACAAGGACCGCCTGAAGGTGGGCGTGGCCGCCACGGGTCTGGGCTCCATGACGTGGGATGGCAACGCATACAGCGCCAAGGACGACACGCTGCACACCCTGGACAGCCCGGGCTTCACCAGCTACAACTTCTTCGACCAGGCCGAAGTGATCGCCTCGGAACTGGGCATCCTGGACTGGGACGGGGTGGTGGAGAAGCGCGTGTCCACGCCGGCCATGCTGCGCGTGGGCGTGGGCTATGTGGTGCCGGACAAGGCCGAGGTGGGCCTGGACGTGGTGCTGCCGTTGAACGAGGTGCCCGGCAACCTGGCCAAGCCGCAGTTCAGCGTGGGCGGGGAGTACAGCCCGGTGAAGTTCCTCACCCTGCAGGCCGGCGTGGTCACCGGTGGCAACTACGACACCCGCCTGCCCATGGGCCTGCTCTTCCGCCTGCCCTCGGGCCAGTGGGAGGGTGGCTTTGCCAGCCGCGACATGCTCTCCTTCTTCAGCCAGGACACGCCCACGGTCTCCCTGGCCATGGGCATCCTTCGGTTCCGGATCTAAGCTGGTACCGGGGCGGCACGGCATGGGAGGGGCCGCGTAACTTCGTCGGCCATGCCCCAACGGATCGCCACCTGCCTGCTGATCGCCATCTGCCTGGTCCTGGCCCCCGCCGCGTCCGGTCAGAGCGGAAAGGCGTTCTTCAAGGATGCCGAGGCGTTGCGCGAAGCCCAGCGGCTCACCGAGGCCCTGGAGAAGTACGGCCTGGCGGTGCAGGTGGAACCCGGCATGACCAAGGCCTACCAGGCCCGCGCAGAGGTCTTCGTCCTGCTGGGCCGGCGCGAGGATGCTGCGGCGGACCTGCTGAAGGTGCATGAGCTTGACCCCAGCGATGCCGGCCATGCCGCCCGCGCGGCCCTTGCCTTGCTGGAAGTGGGACGCGACCGCGAGGCCCGGACCTTGTGCGACAAGGCGCTGGCGATCGACCCGAAACACTTGGACGCCCTGGAGGCCAAGGTGCGCGTGTGCCTGGCACTGAACGACCTGGACGGCGCCGCCGCCGCCAGCGATGCCGCCCTGGCCCAGAAGGGCACCACCGACACCTACTACCTGCACGGCCTGGTGCGCATGGCCCAGCGCGACTACCGCACCGCCGAGGCCGATCTGGAGCGCGTGATCGAGTGGAACTACCTCTACGAGGATGCCTACGTGGCATTGGCCGAGGTGCAGCTCAAGCTCTTCGAGCAGTACAGCGGCCCCACCATGCAACTGCGCACCCTGGACAAGGCCGTGGAACGGACCACCACCGCGCTGGAACTGAACCCGCGCAGCACCTCAGCGCTCTTCACCCGCAGCAAGGCGTACGCCCTGCAGAAGGAGTACGCCAAGGCCATCGACGACATCAGCAAGGTGATCGCCAACGGACGCACCGATGCCGAGGTGTTCCTCCAGCGCGCCCGCTACTACAACGGCCACGGCCAGCAGCAGAACGCGGTCAACGACCTGAACCGGGTGCTGCAGGAAAGGCCCGAGGACGTGCAGGCGCTGCTGCTGCGCGCCGCATGCAAGGAGGCCAACGTGGACCTCGAGGGGGCCCTGCACGACCTGGACCTGGCGGCCAAGGCCCTGCCCGACGGCCTCCACGCAGAAGGCGTCACGGCGCAGGACATCCAGGAGCGGCGCAAGCGGGTGGCCGATGCGCTCTTCGAGCTGAACCGGGAAGAGGACCCGCCGTCGATCACGCTGGTGGAGCCGGGCCGTGCAGGGGATGTTGTGCATGTGGGCAGCGCCCTGCGGCAGATCAAGGTCGCCGGGCATGTGCGCGACCGCAACCTGTTGAAGGCCATCCGCGTCAACGGCACGGAGGCCGACTTCGGCAAGGACGAGAAGGACCCGGAGTTCTTCACCAGCATCCCGTTGGCGGCCACCGAGGAGCGCCTCACCGTGGAGGCCGAGGATGTGTACGGCAACATCGCCACCATCGACCTGAAGGTGGAGCGTACCGAGGGGGAAGCACCGGTGCTGGTGCTGACCTCGCCCGAACCGGGCCCCGACCGGATCATCACCGTACCGCACGGCCGCGAGGAACTGTTCCTCGAAGGTCTGGCCACCGATGCCAGCATCATCCGCAGGGTGACGGTGGACGGCATCGTGGCGAGCTACGTCCCCGACACCAACCGCACGGAGTTCAGCATCAAGCTGGTGATCGCCGGCAAGGACCGGATCACCGTGCGGGCCGAGGACCGTTTCGGCAACGCCGGCGAACTGCAGGTGCAACTGCAACGCAAAGCGGCCCCGCCGCCGACCGATGGCGGTGCCACGGCGGACAGGCCCGTCGAAAGACCTGCGGAACGGCCGCCCGGGAGGTCCGGTGGTGGTACCGTCTCCTCGGGGACCACCTGGGTGGTGTACATCGAGAACAGCGATTACCGCAGCTTCCCGGCCTTGCTGGGGCAGGGCAGCGATGCATCCAAGATGCAGAAGGCCTTCGCCAAGTACGATGTACAGCGCACCATCTCCCGGAAGAACATGAGCAAGCAACAGCTCGAGCGCTTCTTCAGCACCGAACTGCGCGACCTGGTGCGCAGCAACAAGGTGAACACCGTGCTGGTGTGGTATGCCGGACATGGCCGCACCGTGGGCGGCAAGAGCTACTGGATCCCCGTGGATGCGAAGAAGGATGACATCTACACCTTCTACAACTACGGCCCGCTGAAGAACCTGATCGAGAACTACAGCGAGTCGGTGTCGCATACGCTGGTGGTGAGCGATGCCGCCGGATCGGAGGCGAGCTTTTACGACCTCACCCGGTAGCCGATGCGGGCCATCCTCTCCTTCCTGGTGGCGGCCATGGCTCTGCCCTTGGCCGGGCAGCGCTTCTACTTCGAGCGCCTCGACATGCGGAACGGGCTCACCTCGGGCAACGTTTATGACGTGGTGCAGGACAGTACGGGCCTGGTGTGGCTGGGCACGGAGGACGGGCTGGTGAGCTTTGACGGTCGCGAGCGGACGGGCATCGCCACCTACGGGCCAGCGGAAGGCACCGCCGCCAAAGGCGTACGCTGCCTGATGATCGACCGGGATGGCAGGCTCTGGGCGGGTCATACCGGAGGGGGCATCACGCGGTCCTCCGGCAGTTCCTTTTCCGTCCTGACCCTTCCGGGCGAACCGCTCACCACGGATATCACCGCCCTGGTGCAGGATGCCGATGCCGCCGTGTGGGTGGCCACGATGGGGCAGGGCGCCCTGCGCATCGGTCCCGTTGCGCACGGCGGTCCGCTGACGGTGGAGCGCTTCGGTCACGACCAGGGGCTGCTGGACCACCTGGTGGACGCCCATCGTTTCCGCGACGGCACCCTCGCCTTCCTGGAGGACGGCGGGACCATGAAACGCTGGGACCCCACCACCCGGCGCTTCACCTCCCTGGAGTGGAAAGGGATGGAGGATGTGCTGGGCATCAGCGCCCTGTACGAGGACTCGAACGGACGTCGATGGCTGGGCACACAGGCCAGTGGCGCCTTCGTGCTGGACCCCCGCAGCGGCCAGGTGGTCAACCACAACGTGGCCGGTGGGATGCCGAGCGATTTCGTGACCTGCTTCGGCGAAGATGCCGTCGGCCAGGTGTGGGTGGGCACCTGGGGCGGTGGTGCCGCGGTGATCGGGTTGCAGGGCATCCGTCGCCACTACCACCCCGGCAACGGCTTGGAGAGCGTGCACATCCGCCGGATCATCCGGGACCGCGAGGGCAACATGCTGCTGGCCACCAACGACCGCGGTCTCAACATCTTCAAAGGGGAGCAGTTCATGAACCTGCTGGAGCAGGACGGGCTTCCGGACCAGCAGGTCTGGGCCGTGATGGAGGACCGCTTGGGCCGCATCTGGTTCGGCACCGACGGGGGCTTGAGCGTCCTGGACCCCCGCGTACAGGGCACCGGGATGATCAAGAACATGCAAACGGTGCGCACCGCGCGGGTGCGTGCGCTGGCGCAGGGCCGCAACGGCAACGTGTGGGTGGGTACCGAGAACGACGGGCTGGTGGAGTTGGACCCCGTGGCCTTCCAGCCCGTGCCGCACCCCGACCTGGACGTGCTGATCCCGCGCGGCAAGGTGACCGCCCTGGCCGTGGGCGGGTCGGACGATCTGTACATCGGCACCATCACCGGCCTGCGTCGGTACACCGAAGGTGCGCCGCCCATGGTGTACACCGAAGAGGACGGCGTGCCCGCCGCACCGGTGACCGCCCTGTTCTGCGACACCCAGGGCACCGTGTGGGTCGGCAGCAAGGACCGGGGGATCAGCCGCATCGACCAGGGCAGGGCCAGACCGGTGGACCTGGGAAGGAGCCTGACGCCCACAGCCTTCGCGCAGGACGATCGCGGCCGCCTCTGGGTGGGCACCCGCAACCAGGGCCTGGTGGTGCTCGCGGACGGCCGTGAGGAACGCACCTGGACCCAGGACGACGGCCTCCTGGACAACACGGTGCGCTCCTTGTTGTACGACGCCGGGGGCGCCCTGTGGATCGGGACCGTGAACGGGCTCAACTGCCGGCCCAAGGGCCAGGATGGCTTTCTGCCTTACACGGAACGCTCGGGCTTCATCGGGGTGGAGGCCAAGCCCAATGCCGCCTGTCTCACCCGCTCCGGCGATCTGTGGTTCGGCACGGCCCGCGGCGCCACCCGCGTGGTACCTGGAATGGGGAAAGGAGCGCCCACGCCTCCGATCACGGCGCTGCGCGGGCTCAGCGTGAACCAGGAGGACCGCCCCTTGGAACAGGACCTGAGCCTGGCGCACAACGAACGGTCCATCCGCATCCGGTACGGCTCGGTGAGCCTGAGCGACCCCGGCGCCGTGCGCTACAGCACCTTCCTGGAAGGGCTCGACCCCGACTGGCAGCCCTTGACGACGACCACCGAGGCGTTCTTCCCGGCACTGCCGCCCGGCCGCTACACCTTCCAGGTGAAGAGCATCAACCACGCCGGCTTGTGGAGCCCCCCGGTCAGCCTGTCCTTCACGGTCCTGCCGCCCTGGTACCGCACGTGGTGGTTCTACACGGCGCTCACGGCCTTCATCGCGCTGGTGCTCTTCAGTTGGGTGAAGGTGCGCGAACGCCAGCTGCGGGCACGCAACCAGCTGCTGGAGACCAAGGTGGAGGAACGAACGGCCGAGGTCCGGGCCCAAAGCCGCGAGATCGAGTACCAGAAGGGCCGCATCGAGGACCTGCTGCTGAACATCCTGCCCAAGGAAGTGAGTGAAGAGCTCAAGGACAAGGGCCGGGCGACGGCGCGGCGCCACGAGGCGGTCACCGTGCTCTTCACGGACATGAAGGGTTTCACCAAGGCCGCGGAGAACATGAGCCCTGAAGAACTGGTCAGCGAGCTGGACGAGTGCTTCATCCGCTTCGATGAGATCACGGTCCGCTACGGTATCGAGAAGATCAAGACCATCGGGGACAGCTACATGTGTGCCGCCGGCGTGCCGGTCGCGGACCCGCACCACGCGGTGAAATGCGTACTGGCCGCGCTGGAGGTGCGCGACCTCATGGAGGATGCGCGCCGTCAGCGCGAGGCCAGGGGCAAGGCACCGTGGGCCCTGCGCATCGGGGTGCACAGCGGTCCGGTGGTGGCCGGCGTGGTGGGAAGGCGCAAGTTCGCCTACGACATCTGGGGCGATACGGTGAACACCGCCAGCCGGCTGGAGAGCAGCGGCGAACCGGGGGAGGTGAACATCAGTGGCACCACCCATGCCCTGGTCAAGGGCCGCTTCGAGTGCGCATACCGCGGACGCGTGGCCGCCAAGAACAAGGGCGAGATCGACATGTACTTCGTGCGTCGCATCCTTCCCGGCTTCAGTGCCGATGAGGCGGGCAGCAAGCCGAACGCGCGGTTCCTGCAGGAGATCGGCGTGGCTTCAACCGCCGAGCAGCTCGCGTAGTTCGGCCAGCATCATGGCGGTGGCCCCCCACACCACCTGGCCCGCCAGATCGAAGTAGGGGACCTCCGCCTCGCGGCCCAGCAGCCGGATGTACTGAAGGCGCACGCGCAGTACGTCGGGGCGCAGCAGCTCGGCCAGCGGCACCTCCAGCAGGGCCTGCACCTCGCGCGGGTCGGGCCGTGTGGGCCCCAGGGCCCGGGCCATGGCCACAAAGGGCGTCACCAGCGACCGGCTTGGAGGAATGTAGACCTGCGACAGGCAGCCCAGCACCTGCAGGTCCGAAGGTGTGGCGCCCGTCTCTTCGCGGAACTCGCGCAGCGCCGTGGCCCGCAAGTCCACGTCCTCCACCTCGCGCCGGCCGCCCGGGAAGCTCACCTGCCCGCCGTGCACGCCTTCGTACTCGGGCCGGCGCATGAGCAGCAGGTGCGGGCTCCCCTCGTGCGCGTACAGGAGGGCCAGCACGGCGCTCGCGCGCGGTGCTGCATCGGCGCGCAGGGCGGCCTGCAGGTCGGCGCGCGAATAGCCGCTGCGCGCCAGGAAGGCGGCATGGCCGGGCAGCGGCCCGAGCAGGGCCTGGGCCAGTCGCTCGTGCACCGCCTCCAGCGTCATCCGCCCAGGTCCTCCACCAGTTGCTCGGCCCGGGACTTGAATGCGTGGCGCGGCCGGGCGGCGATGGTGCGCGCGCCGTCCAGGGCCCGGTCCTGCTGACCGGAGCATAACCAGCAGAGCACCGTGTACCACGCGGCGGCCTCGTCGTAGTCGTTGCGCGCCGAGTGCTCGATGAAGTCCAGCTGCAGTTCAGCATCATAGGGATGGCCGGTGCCCAGCAGCGCGCTGGCCAGCAGCATGCGGACCTGTTCCTGGTTGGGGGCGCTGCGCAGCTCCGCCTCGAGCACGGGAATGGCCGCGGCAAGGTCGCCTGCGCTGTAGCGTTCCATGGCGTCAAGAAGCGCGGCGTTCTTCTCGGTGCGCGCCCGTCCGCTGATCAGGTCCGGGAAGGGTTCGTAGTGACGGGCGCAAGGGTCCGAGGGCTCGGAGCAGGCGGCCAGGGCCAGCAAGGGCAGCAGCAGGGCCGGGTGGCGCATGGTGCGAAGGTACCGCGCGCAACAGGGGCGGTCCTACCGCCCCAAGGACCGCCACCACCGTTGCCCGCGCAGGCGGTGTTGCCCGGCGTCCCAGGACAGCAGCACGCGTGCGGCACGGCCCACCAGATGGTCCGCCGGCACGAAGCCCCAGTGGCGCGAGTCGGCGCTGTTGTGGCGACTGTCCCCGAGCACGAAATAGTGATCGCGGGCGATCACCGCCCGGGTGGCCGGCGCGCCGTCCAGGAGCAGCCCGTCCTTTCCCACTTCGAGCACATGCCCTTCGTAGCGCGTGAGGATCCGATCGTGGAGCGGCAGTTGGGCGGGGTCCAGGGATACGCTGTCCCCTGCGGCCGGCACGCGCAAGGGGCCGTAGGCATCGCTGCTCCACGGATGGAAGGGACTGAAGGGGAAGAGGTGGCGCGCCGGACGCCGGCTCAAGCTCATGGGTTCGGCCGCGCGCACGCCCGTCACACGTTCGAGCCGCCGGGCCAGGGTCGGGTTGAGCGGAAGCTCCAGCTGCCGTTCGCCGCCGTTCACGAAGGCGCGCGGCGATCCGATGGCCTCGGCGATGCTGTCCAGGGAGGTGCCCGGGGCGATGCGGACCAGATAGCGGCGCGTCTCACCGGGCCAGGGCGGCAGCGGGTCGCCGTTCACCAGCACCAGTCCGGCGCGCAGCTCCACGGTGTCGCCGGGCAGGCCCACCACGCGCTTCACGAGCAGCTGGCGCTTGCGCACCGGCCGATCGTCCTGGGCGGGATCGCGGAACACCAGCACATCGCCGCGGCTCACACCGGTCCACATCGGCCAGCGCTGCACCACCAGCAGGTCGCCGGGCACCAGCGTGGCGAACATGCTGGTGCTCTCCACGATCACCCAGCGAAGCACGAAGGCATGCACCACGGCCATCAGCAGCAGGGCCTGCACGAAGGCCCGGGTCCAGGGTCCCAGGCGCAACCAACGGTGCCACAGCGCGCGCATCGCCCAAAGCTCGGCGATCGGCGGGGTTCACTCCAGGCCGTTGCGCACCACGGTGAACAGGCGCTTCCAGCGGATCCCGGTGTAGGGGTCCTTGGTGAACCACACCAGCACGGCCTTGCCCACCACGTGGTCATGCGGCACGAAACCCCAGAAGCGAGCGTCCTGCGAACGGTGCCGGTTGTCGCCCATCAGCCAGTAGTAGTCCTGCTGGAAGGTGTAGCTGGTGGCCGGGGTCCCGTTGATCAGGATGCGGTCGCCCTCCACGCGCAGGTCGTTGTGCTCGTACACCCGGATCACGCGTTCGTACAGCGGCAGGTTGGCGGTGGTCAGCGCCACGGTGGCCCCGGCCTTGGGGATCCACAGCGGGCCGAAGTTGTCCTCCGTCCAATCGAAGGCCGGATGGTTGGGGAAGTAGGGCAGCTTGTGGTAGGGCGAGCTGTAGCCCTTGGGATGGTCCTGCCGCGTCATGCTGACCACGTTGCTGAAGCCTTTCAACCTGGCGGCGTTGGCCTCGGTGAGCGGGATGCTGACCCCGCCGTTCTCGCCCTGCGAGAGGTCGTCCGGGCTGATGTCGTACTGCTCCTTCAGCATGCGCTCGTTGAAGCGGTCCTTCAGCATGAACTCATAGGCGTACTGGGCCATGTCGGGCACGTGCTGCTTCACACCGTTGATGTACACCAGCCCGCCGCGCACCTCCACGGTATCGCCGGCCACGGCCACGCAGCGCTTGATGTAGTTCTCCTTCTTGTCCAGCGGCCGCACCAGGATCCCGCCGGTGGGCATCTGCCGCACCTGGCCGTCCACCATGTTCAGCATGCGGTAGTTGGGGTCGTGGATCTTCTCCCGGCCGTGGTCGCGCACCAACTGGTAATAGCTCTGGTTCTGGAAGTTGGCCACCACCGTGTCCCCCTCCGGGAAGTTGAACACCGTAGCATCGCCCCGCTGCGGCGTGCCGAAACCGGGCAGCCGACGGTAGGGCTGGCTGAACCAGGTGACGAAGCTGGGCGTGCTCGCCGTGAGCGGCATCGTGTGGTGCGTGAAGGGGAAGGTGAGCGGGGTCATCGGCATGCGCGGCCCGTAGCTCAGCTTGCTCACGAACAGGTAGTCGCCCACCAGCAGGCTCTTCTCCATGCTGGGCGTGGGGATGGTGAAGGCCTCGAAGGTGAAGGTGCGGAACACCGTGGCCACGATGACGGCGAAGAGGATCGCATCGCCCCACTGGCCAAGGAGCCCGCGCTTGCGCTGGGCCACGGGGATCGGGCCCACGTAGGCGTGCCTGGGCGAGAAGGCCAGCTGCGGGACCTTCACCCACGGCAGCAGGGTCATCACCAGGTGGTCCTTGAAGGTGCGCTCGCCCAGAGTGATGCTGATGTTCACGTTCATGATGATGAACATGAGCAGGTTGACACCGGGAACCAGGAAGAGGAAGATCCACCACCAGGGCTTGCCGCAGAGCTTCAGCCAGATCAGCAGGTTGTAACCGGGCACGAAGCCTTCCCAGGCCTTGCGGCCGGCCTTGACGAAGTACTTCCACAGGCTGCCGAACAGGACGGCGAAGTAGGCGAAGAGAAAGAGGTAGGGGATCATCAGGCTGCGAAGGTGCGCAACGATCGGGCAGCGACCATGCGCAGGTGGACGAACGGGCGGGAAGCCGGGGCGGGCGGCAGGGTCAGGGGTGGCCCAGCACGTCGTCCATGGTGAAGAGGCCCCGGCGCCGTTCGCCACCACCGGCCAGCCATTCGGCGGCATGCACGGCGCCGGTGGCGAAGCCACCGCGACCAAAGGCCTCGTGCGTCAGGATGATGCGGTCGTCCCCGCCGGTCCACTGCACACTGTGCTTGCCGGGCACCTCGCCGGTGCGCTCGCTGTGGATGGGGACGGGGCAGGGAGGCGCATCCCGACCGGTGGCCGCGGCAGGTGGGGGCGAGGCGAGGGCCCAGCCCGCATAGCCCGTGTGTTGCAGGTCGATGTCGCGGGCCAGGGTGATGGCCGTGCCGCTGGGCGCATCAAGCTTGTGCACGTGGTGCACCTCATCCAGCCGCACCCGGTACTCATCGCGACCGTTCATCAGCCCGGCCAGCAGGCGGTTGACGCGGAAAAAGAGGTTGACGCCGATGCTGAAGTTGCTGGCCCAGAGCACGGCACCTTCGCTGGCGGACAGCAGCGCACGCACTTCGGGCAGGCGGTCGTACCAGCCCGTGGTGCCCACCACCACCGGCACACCTGCCTCGATGCACAGGCGGATGTTGTCCACGGCGTGCGCCGGCCGGCTGAACTCGATGGCCACCTCACAGCCGGTGGGCGGGGTGCCCGCATTGGCCGAACCCACCTTCAGGGCGATGGCATGGCCGCGGTGTCGGGCGGCCTCTTCGATGGCGCGGCCCATGCGGCCGGTGCCGTAGATCGCGATCTTCATGGGGGTGAAGGTCGGGTGCGGAAGGTTCACCACGCCACACGCACGGACAGACCCACGGCGCGCTGGGCCGCAAGGTCCAGACCGGGCCGCAGCTGCAGGCTGAGGTCATCGCCCACATCGAACCGCACGAAGTGCGCGTCCACCGTGGCGTCCACGATGTTCAGGACGTACACCAGCGCGAGGCCCACATAGCTCAGGTCCATCCAGCGGCGGTAGGTATCGGCCACATCGCGGACGGCCGCAGCGGAATACGCACCGTTGAACTCGTCCACCGTGGCCGGGTCGTTGTCCACCAGCGCCACATAGGCGTCTTTGTACCGGTCGTACGCGCGGGTGTTGCTGGCGATGAAATACGCCGACACCCCGAGCCCTGCGGCCACGATGGGCACCTTCCAGTACTTGCGGTTGTACACCTGGCCCGCTCCGGGCAGCAGGGCGCTGTAGAGAGCGGCGCGTCCGGGTTTGTGGCGCAGGCGCCAGTCCGGCACGCTGTCGGTGGGGGTGGGGCCGCGTTGTGCGCGCAGGCCTGTGGCCAGGGGGATCAGCAGCAACAGCAGCAGGCAGCGGCGCATGGCGGGGCTCAACTGCCCAGCTTGGCCAGTAGGGCCGCCAGCTCGTCGCCGTTGCGGAAGACGATCTCGATGCGGCCCTTGCCCTGGGCGTTCTGCTTCACGGCAACCTTGGTGCCGAAACGCTGGCTGAGCTGCTTGGCCGTCTGCTTGTGCAGGGCCCCGCTCAGCTTGGAGGTTCCGGAAGGCACCGGGCCCCGTTTGGCGGTGCGCGCCAGGTCCTCCACCTCGCGCACGCTCAGCTGGCTCTCCACGATGCGCCGGTACAGGTCCACCTGCTGGGCAGGGTCGCTCAGGGCCAGCAGCGCGCGCGCATGGCCCATGCCGATCTGCCGCTGGCGGATGCCCAGCTGCACTTCGGGGGGCAGCTTCAGCAGCCGCAGGTAATTGGTCACCGTGGTGCGGTCCTTGCCCACCTTCTCGCTCAGCTGCTCCTGGGTGAGCATCACCTCGTCGATCAGGCGTTCGAAGCTGATCGCCACCTCGATGGCGTCCAGGTCCTCGCGCTGGATGTTCTCCACCAACGCCATCTCCAGCATGGCCTCATCGTTGGCGATGCGGACATAGGCGGGGATCTCGGTGAGCCCGGCGGCCTGGCTGGCGCGGAAACGGCGTTCACCGCTGATCAGCTGGTACTTGTCGTAGCCCACCTTGCGTACGGTGACCGGCTGGATGATGCCGAGCTGGCGGATGCTCAGGCTGAGCTCGGTGAGCGCTTCGGGGCTGAAGTGCGTGCGGGGCTGGAAGGGATTGGGCTCGATGTGCGCCACGGGGATCGTGGCCACATGGCCGGTGCTGCGCGTAGGCGCATCGCCGGCCATGGCCAGGTGGCTGGCGGTGGGCGGGGTGGCCACCTCGGTTCCGCTGTCCTCCAGGAGGGCGCTCAGGCCGCGCCCCAGGCCGCGTTTCTTGGTCATTGCTCCTCGGGGATGGCGATCACGCGCTCCGAGCCGGGAATGCGCGTCATGTCGTTCTTCTGCAGGATCTCGCGCGCCAGGTTCAGGTAGTTCACCGCGCCCTTGCTGCTGGCGTCGTGCATGATGATGGTCTGCCCATGGCTGGGCGCTTCGCCCAGGGCCACGTTGCGGTGCACCACCGTGTCGAACACCAGCTGCTGGAAATGGGTCTTCACCTCTTCCACCACCTGGTTGGCCAGGCGCAGCCGGCTGTCGTACATGGTCAGCAGCATGCCTTCGATCACCAGCTCGGGGTTGAGGCGCTGTTGCACGATCTTGATGGTGTTGAGCAGCTTGCCCAGGCCTTCCAGGGCGAAGTACTCGCACTGCACGGGCACGATCACGCTGTCCGCTGCGGTCAACGCGTTCACCGTCACCAGGCCCAGGCTGGGGCTGCAGTCGATGATGATCAGATCGTACCGGTCGCGCAGCGGGTCGAGCACCTTCTTCATCTGGCGCTCACGCTCGCTCATGTCGATCATCTCGATCTCGGCGCCCACCAGGTCGATGTGGCCCGGCAGCAGGTCCAGGTTGGGGTTGCTGGTGGTCAGCACCACTTCGCTGGCGGGGATGCCGTTGATGATGCACTCATAGATGCTGGCCTTCACCTGGCGCGGGTCGAAGCCCACACCGCTGGTGGCGTTGGCCTGCGGGTCGGCGTCGACCAGCAGGGTGCGGCGCTCCAGCACCCCGAAGCAGGCGGCCAGGTTGATGGCGGTGGTGGTCTTGCCCACGCCGCCTTTCTGGTTCACGATGGCGATGATCTTGCCCATTGGTGTGTACCGGCCCCGTCAGCCACCATCGCACAAAAGCGTTGGGTCAACGGTTAGGGTCGGCGCAAAGAAGGGCAGGGGAAGCTGGAGGGCACTGTTGATAACCGGACGATTTTTGAACAACCCGCTGTCGGCGCGGTCCGGCCGTGGTCCTCAGGGTTCCTTCCGGTCCAGATCGTCGAAGTCCAGGTCGGTGAACGAGGCGCCGCCTTCGGCCGGCGGTGCGGCATCGGGGTCGCGTGGGGGCTGTTCGGCCTGGTACTGCCCGGTGGCGCGCAAGCGGTCGATCTCGTCGAAGGCGTCGTGCAGGCCGTCCAGGAACTTGTCGAAGTCCTCCTTGTAAAGGAAGATCTTGTGCTTCTCGTAGCTGGCCGTACCGTCCGCGTTGCTGTGCTTCTTACTTTCGGTGATGGTGAGGAAGAGGTCGCGTCCCCGCGTGCTCTTCACGTCGAAGAAATAGGTCCGTTTCCCGGCCCGCACGGCCTTGGAATACACATCCTCACGATCGTCCGCCATGGGTGGGTGCCGCTACAGACTACCAAATATAAAGATCGGTCCTGCCCGCGCAAGGACCGTCCCCTTGAACGAAGGGCCCGGCGGACGGCCATGGCGCCCCCCGGGCCTATCGGGCCTCTTCGAGCAGCTGTTCCTGGTGCAGGCGCGCATAGGCCCCGCCCCGGGCCAGCAGGGAGGCGTGGTCGCCCTCCTCCACCACCCGACCGTGGTCGAGCACCAGGATGTGCTGGGCATCCTGCACCGCGCTGATGCGGTGGCTGATGAGCACGGTGGTGCGTCCCTTGTCGCGCTGGGCGCGCAGGTCGCGCAGGAAGGCGGCCTCGGTGGCGGTGTCCACCGCGCTCAAGGGGTCGTCGAGCACGAGGATCCGTGGCTGTGTGGCCAGCGCCCGCGCGATGCTCACCCGCTGCTTCTGGCCGCCACTGAGGGTGATGCCGCGCTCGCCGAGCATGGTGCCATACCCCTTCGGGAAGCCTTCGATGTTCTCATGCACCTGGGCCTGTCGTGCCGCATCGACCACCTGGGCATGGTCGGTCCCGTCCAACCCGAAGGCGATGTTGTCGGCGATGCGTTCGCTGAACAGGAACACGTCCTGGGGCACATGGCCCATGTGTCTTCGCAGTTCCGAAAGGTCGTACTCCGGCAGCGGCACCCCGTCGATGAGCACGCGGCCGGCCGTGGGGTCGTAATGGCGCAGCAGCAGGTCGGCCACGGTGCTCTTGCCCGAACCGGTATGCCCCACGATGGCGAGGGTGCCACCGGCCGGCACATGGAAGCTCACATCGCGCAGGGCATCGATGCCGGTGTCGGGGTAGGTGAAGCTCACGTGCTCGAACCGCAGCTCGCCCTTCAGGTCCTTGGGCACCAGGGCGCCGGGCTCCACGGCGGGGCGCTCCTGGAGGAACTCGTTGATGCGCTCCATGCTGGCGGCGGCCTGCTGCACCAGCGACACCACCCAGCCCACCGATGCGAAAGGCCAGGTGAGCATGTTGACGTAGATGATGAACTCGGCGATGTGGCCCACGGTCACCGAGGGATCGCCGGCGATGATCATGCGCCCTCCCACGAACACGGTGAGCACCGAACTGATGCCGATGAGCAGGCCGATGGCCGGCATGAACACCGCATCGATCCGGGCCTGGGCCAGGCTCAGGGTGCGGTAGCGCGCGCTGCCGGCCCTGAAGCGACCGGCGGCGTGGCCCTCGCGTGCGTAGGCCTTCAGCACCCGGATGCCGCTGAAGGACTCCTGGGCCAGGGTGCTCAGGGCGCTCTGCTGCCGTTGCACGTCCAGGCTTCGGCGGTTGATCAGGTCGCTCACCCGGTAGATCGCCAGGCTCATGAGCGGCAGGGGCAACAGCGTCCACAGGGTCAGCTCCGGGTTCACCGACAGCATGAAGCCGATGCACATCACGAACAGCACCACCAGGTTGACGGTGTACATCACGGCCGGGCCCAGGTACATGCGCACCTTGCCCACGTCCTCGCCGATCCGGTTCATCAGGTCGCCGGTGCTGTTGCGCTTGTAGAAGGCCCGGTCCAGGGACTGGTAGTGGTCGAAGACCACGTTCTTCAGGTCGTACTCGATCAGGCGGCTCATCACGATGATCGTCTGGCGCATGAAGAACATGAACAGGCCTTTGAGCAGGGCGAACACCAGGTAGAGGGCGGCCAGCAGGAGGGCGCAACGGGTCACGGTGGCGGCGATGGCCTCCTGATCGTGCAGATCGTCCAGCAGGCCGGGCAGGTCCAGACCGGTCCAGCCGGTCCAAAGCTCCAGGGTGGCGGGCACGGCCAGGGCGCGTTCGGCCGCGGGACGCTCGGCCTGTGCAAGGCCGGCGGCCACCAGGTCCACCGCCTCGCGCACCACCTGGGGGCTGTACACCGCGAACAGGTTGCTGAGCATGATGAACAGAAAGCCCAGCAGCAACCGGCCCCGATAGCGGCGGAAGTAGGGGTTCAGCGTGAGGAGCGGACGCATCGGGGAGCGGCGAACGTGCTAAGTTTGCGCCGCCGTGGAGGACAGGCCCGCCAAAGGTAGCCGTCGCTCCTGCCTTCCCCGGCCCCCGTTCTCCCCAGCATCCGAACCATGGGCACCACCACCGCCAAGACCGCCGAAGCCTCCGCCATCATCGGCCGCATGGAACAGCACGACCACGAGGAGGTGCTCTTCTGCTTCGACCGCGCCACCGGCCTGCGGGCCATCATCGCCATTCACGACACCACGCTGGGGCCCGCCCTGGGCGGCACGCGCATGTGGCCTTACGCCACCGAGGCCGAGGCTGTGAGCGACGTTCTGCGCCTGAGCCGGGGCATGACCTACAAGAGCGCCCTGGCCGGCCTGGACCTGGGCGGGGGCAAGGCGGTGATCATCGGCGATGCGCGCAAGGACAAGACCGAGGCCATGTTCCGCCGTTTCGGGCGCTTCGTGCACAGCCTCAACGGCCGGTACATCACGGCGGAGGACGTGGGCATGAGCACGGCCGAGATGGTGAACATCCGGAAGGAAACGCCGCACGTGGCCGGCCTGCCGGTGGAGATCGGCGGCAGCGGCGACCCGAGCCCGGTGACGGCCTACGGCGTTTTCTGCGGCATGCGCGCCGCCGCCAAGACCGCCTACGGCAGCGACAGCCTGAGCGGCCGCAAGGTGGCCATCCAGGGCGCCGGCAACGTGGGGCGCCACCTGGCGGCCCACCTGGTGAAGGACGGCGCACAGGTCTTCCTCACCGACATCCACGACGAGAAGCTGGCCGCCATCAAGGCCGAACTGCCGGCCATCACCCTGGTGAAGCCCGACGCGATCTACGACCAGGACATGGACATCTATTCCCCCTGTGCGCTGGGCGCCACGGTGAACGACGACACCCTGGCCAGGCTCAAGTGCAGCGTGATCGCCGGTGCGGCCAACAACCAGCTGGCCAACGAGGCCGTGCACGGCCCCGAGGTGATGCGCCGCGGCATCCTCTACGCCCCCGACTTCCTGATCAACGCCGGTGGGATCATCAACTGCGCGTGGGAGCGCAAGGGCTACGACCGCAAGGCGGCCCTGATGCAGACCGAGGGCATCTATCACACGGCCCTGGCCATCTTCAAGCGCAGTGCCGAGGAAGGCATCCCCACCTACCTCGCCGCCAACCAGGCCGCCGAGCAACGCGTGCGCAGCATCCGTCAGGCCGGTCTGGGCTCCTGAGCACGCCGCCACGCAACGACACCCGCTCGCATGCTCAACCGGCGCTACCTGCGCATCAAGGTGTACCAGTCGCTCTATGCCTTCTGGCAGAGCGGTCCGGCCAGTGCCGCGCGCATCGAGAAGGAGCTCTTCCTGAGCATCGAGCGCACCTTCGACCTGTTCGTCTCCCTGCTGCTCACCTTCGGCGAACTGCGCCGGACCAGCGAGATGCGCATCGAGGAACGTCGCCTCAAGCGCCTGCCCACCCCCGAGGACCTCAACCCCAACCGCCGTTTCGTGGACGGGACCCTGCTGAAGGCCATCGTCGGCTCCGCAGTCCTGGAAGCCGAGGCCGGCAAACGCAAGCTGGGGTGGATGGGACAGGGCGAGCTCTTCCAACGGGTCCTCAAGCAGATGGACCAGGACGAGAAGTTCAAGACCTTCCTGATCACGCCTGCGGACGACCTGAGGGCCGAACAGCAGTTCCTGCTCCATCTCTTCGTGGAGCACGTGGCCAACCTGGAGGACCTGCACGACCACTTCGAGGCACGCAGCATCCACTGGCTGGAGGACCTCGACCTGGCCTGTGCACTGGTGAAACGCGTGCTCGAGGCCATGCGCGGACCGGAGACCTTCGATCCGGCGGTGCTGGAAGTGCTGGCCGCGCCCGCCGGCGAACAGACCTTCGTCAGCACCCTGTTCCGCAAAAGCATCGATCAGGGCGAGGAGCACGGCCGCCTGATCGCCGAAAAGGCCGCCAACTGGGAGGCGGACCGCATCGCCCTGAGCGACATGATCCTCATGCGCATGGCCCTCACCGAGGCACGCACCTTCGAGGACATTCCCGTGAAGGTGACCCTCAACGAATACATCGAGGTGGCCAAGGCCTACAGCACGCCCAAGAGCAAGGCCTTCATCAACGGCATCCTCGACAAGCTGTTCCAGGAGCTCAAGGAGCAGGGCGGCATCCACAAGGTGGGGCGTGGCCTGCTCGAAAGTTGACCATGAAGTCCCGAGCAGCACATCGTTCACTGGCCGTGCACAACGTTGTTCGCACCTCGTTGCCCGTGCGCTGGCCCGCCCTCCTGCTCCTGGTCCTGCTGGGCGGATGCCGCATCACCGACCACAGCGAGCGCGGACCCGGCGAGGTGGACCCCACCGCCCTGGACGGCCGGATCTCCGGGAGCGGCGATGCCGAAGGCCCGCTGCCGGTCATGACCTTCGACAGCACCCTGCTCCACCTGGGCCGTATCTCGCAGGGCTCGGTGGTGGAACGCAGCTTTCACTTCCGCAACACCGGCCAGGGCCAGCTGGTGATCGCCGACGTGCGCGGCAGCTGCGGCTGCACCGTGGGCAAGGACTGGCCGCGGCAACCCATCGCACCCGGCGGCAGGGGGACCATCACCGTTTCCTTCGACAGCGAAGGGCGCGAAGGCGTGCAGGAAAAGACCGTGTCCGTGGTGGCCAACACCCGGCCGCCCACCACCGTTCTCACCATCAAAGGCGAGGTCCTCGCCCCGCTCCCGAACCCCTGAACACTCCCACGCTCATGACCTTCCCGCTCTCCATGCTCCTCCAGGCCAATGCCCAACAGAACCCGTACAGCTTCTGGGTCATGATGGGCCTGCTGATGGTCGTCTTCTATTTCTTCATGATCCGGCCGCAGCAGAAGAAGGCCAAGGATGCCCGCAAGTTCCGCGAGTCCATCCAGAAAGGCATGAAGGTGGTCACCATCGGCGGCGTGCATGGCAAGGTGGCCGAGGTGAACGAGAAGACCGTGCTGCTGGAGGTGGACACGAATGTGAAGATCCGCTTCGAGAAGAGCGCCCTGGCCCTGGACAGCTCCCAGCAGCTGAACGAGGAGACCGTCAAGGCCGCCAGCTGAGGCGGCGGCGCACCTCGCACAGGCCAGGCGGCCTGGCCTTGGGCGATCGCCTGCAAGCACACGGACGACCATGCTGAGGATCGGCATCACCGGCGGCATCGGCAGCGGCAAGACCACCGTATGCCGGGTGTTCCAGGTGCTCGAGGTGCCCGTGTTCGAGGCCGACGCCGAGGGCAGGCGCATCCTGGCCGAAGATCCGGCCGTGCGCGAGGCGGTGACCGGGGCGTTCGGTGCGGAAGCCTATCCGCAGGGTGGGCCGGACCGCGGCTTCCTGGCCCGGACCGTCTTTTCGGACAGCAGCGCACGGGCCCGGCTGAACGCCATCGTGCATCCCGCCGTGCGCACGGCCTTCGCCCGGTGGGCCGCCGAGCAGGACGCGCCCTATGTCCTGATGGAATCCGCGCTGCTGGCCGACGCCGGCGCCATCGCACTGGACGGCCTGGTGCTGGTGACCGCGCCTGCAGCGCTGCGCCTGCAGCGTACCATGGCCCGCGATGGAGCGGATGAACAGGCGGTGCGGGCCCGCATGGCGGCTCAACCGGATGAGGAGCGGATGCGGGCGGCGGCCACACAGGTGATCATCAACGACGACCGCCGGCCGGTGATCCCCCAGGTGCTTGAAGTGCATCAGGCCCAGCTGCAACGCGCTGCGCGATGAGCAACATGGAACCCGTTCCCTGGTCGCGGACGGCACGCGTGCTCGCGGTGCTCAGCCTGCCGACGGCCTTTCTGGCCCAGCTGGTGGCCCCGGCGTTGTTAATGGCCCTGGTCGCCCTGGGGCTCGCCTGGCGCGTCAGGGCGCGTGCCCTGACCCTTCCGCACCGCCATGGGCCGCAGGGCCTGCGCCAGGTGCAACGGACCCTTGTCCTTGCAGGGGCGGGAGCGACCCTCGCCGTGCTCTTGTGGGTCTTGTACGCCTCGGGGGTGCTGCCCTGAAGGGCTCAGGCGCGCGCCGCCTGGGGCGGATGCTTCACGGCCAGCGAGACGCGCTCCACGCCGAAGCCGTCGATCAGCCGTTCCAGCAACGCAGCCGTGGCGCGTGCGTCGTTCAGCGCACGATGCCGGCCCGTGAAGGGGATCCCGAAGTAGCGGCACATCTCGCCCAGGTTGTGATGGGAGAGCTGGGGCATAAGCTGTCGGCTGAGCCTTTCGGTACAGAGGGCGGGCCGCTCGAAGGTCACTCCGGCCCGGGCGCATTCGGCGGCGAGCGCGGTCATGTCGTACCGCGCATTGTGCGCCACCATCACCCGGCCCTCGGTCAACAGCAGCAGGCGGGGCACCAGGCGATGGAACCGGGGGGCATGGCGCAGGGCCCTGGCCGGGATGCCCGTGAGCATCCGTGCGAACGGCGGCACGGGCCCGGCGGGGTCCACCAGTGCGCTCCACGTCACCGGCCCATCCTCGTTCAGCAGCACGAGGGCCATTTCCATGATGCGGCCCCGCATGGGGTCGCCCAGCGTGGTCTCCACATCCACCACGGCGTATTGCGCACGGTCCATGGTCCGCTCATACGGCGGGGCGGGCGGGCGGGTTCCGGGCATGGGTTGCTTTGGTACCTTGCCGTGCCATGGAACCCGGGGGAACGATCGAGGTACGGCTGGCGGTGCTGCGCCTGCGCCCGGACGGCATCGTGGAGATCCGCTTCAAGCACGGCCTGGTCACCGATGTGGCCGGCGTGGAGGAGGTGGTGACCGCACGCCGCCGCATCTGCCGGTCGGAGCCCCGGCGGGTGATGGTCGTGCTGGCCCCGGACGTGGACTTCGAATTAGGCACCACCACCACGGACACCGCGCCCATGGTGGCCGACCGGACCCTGGCCGAGGCCACCGTGGCCACCACGGCCCTCAACGGGAAGCTGGCCCGCATGTACTACGACTACATCAAGCACCCGTACCCCACCAGCGTGCACACCACCGAGGAGGACGCCGTGGCCTGGTTGCTTCAACAGACCTGAGCGCATGTTCCGGCTTTTCTCGCTGTTCATGTTCCGCCTGATGGGCTGGCGCATCGAGGACCATCGTCCCAAGGACCTCGACCGCTACATCGTGGTGGTGGCCCCGCACACCAGCAACTGGGATTTCCCCATCGGCCTCTTCGCCCGCAGCATCGCACGCATGGGCGATGTGAAGTACCTCGCCAAACGCGAGCTGTTCCGCCCCCCGTTCGGTGCGCTGTTCCGCGCGCTGGGCGGTTATCCCGTGGACCGCAGCCAGAAGAACCAGCTGGTGGACCAGGTGGCGGAGCTTTTCCGGACCATACCGGGCTTCAAGATCGCCATCACCCCGGAAGGTACGCGCAAACGCGTGGACACCTGGAAGACCGGGTTCTACCACATCGCCGTCAAGGCTGGTGTCCCGATCATCCTGGCCGCCATGGACTACGGCCGCAAGTGCGTCTCCTTCTCCCCGCCGTTCCGGCCCACCGGGAATGTGGAGGCCGATGTGGAGGCCATGAAGGACCACTTCCGGCCCGTGCGCGGTCGGAATCCGGACCTGGGCGTTCATTGACGGCATCATTCCTGCAGTAAGGAACGACCATGCGACCACACCCGATCCCGACCGTCCTGCTCGCTGCGCTGCTGTCCCTGCCCGCCACCGCCCAGACCGTGACCTTCCCGAGGTTGGAAGGGGAGAAGGCGGACGGCACCAAGGTGCAGCTGCCCGACCCGAAGGCCACGGGGTTCACCGTGGTGGGGCTGGCGTACAGTCAGCAGGCCTCGCCCATGCTGGAGGAATGGGCCGAACCGGCCTTCCTGCGGCTGGTGGCCAAGCACGGTCTCTTCGCGAGCACCTACGAGGCCGACGTGTGGTTCATCCCCATGTTCGTCGGAGGGAACAAGGTGGCCTACGAGCCCAGCATGAAACGCTTCCGCAAGAGCGCCGACCCGGAAGTGGCCGACCATGTGCTTTTCTATCAGGGAGAGATCGCGCCGTTCGAACTGGCGCTGGGGCTCCACAACAAGGACATCCCGTACTTCTTCGTGCTGGACCGGGAGGGCCGGGTGGTGCATCGCACCGAAGGCGCCTTCTCCTTGGAGAAGCTCGACGCCATCGAAGAGCAGCTGATGGAGTGAGGGTCGTGTACATTCGCGCCACCATGTCCGCCATCCGCATCGCCGCCCCCATCTCCGCCTTCTGGGCCCTGTTGCTGGCCGCCTGCACTCCGTCCGGCCAGGACGGTGCACAGCGGACCGCCCCGGCCACAGACCCTCTTACCTCCACCGAAAAAGCACCCATGAGCAGCGACCCGACCGAAGGCGTCTTCGCCAAGATCACCACCAACAAGGGCCTCATCACCGTCCTTCTGGAGCACGAGAAGGCCCCGGTGACGGTGGCCAACTTCGTGGGGCTGGCCGAGGGCAATGTGAAGAACACGGCACGGGCACAGGGCCAGCCTTATTACGACGGGCTCACCTTCCACCGGGTGATCGCCGATTTCATGATCCAGGGTGGCGACCCCACCGGCACCGGTGCCGGAGGCCCGGGCTACGCCTTCCAGGACGAGATCCATCCCGCGTTGAAGCACGACCGGGCGGGCATCCTGAGCATGGCCAACGCCGGACCTGGGACCAACGGCAGCCAGTTCTTCATCACCCACAAGGAAACCCCCTGGCTGGACGGTCGCCACACGGTGTTCGGCCATGTGACCGCCGGGCAGGGCGTGGTGAACGCCATCGGCCAGGGCGACCGGATCGAGCACATCCGCATCGAACGGGTGGGGGAGAAGGCCCAGGCGTTCAATGCCACCGAGGTGCTGGCGGCCAACGCCGGCATGTTCCGCCCTCGCTGACCTAACGGCGGCCGCGGCCGCCGCCTGAGCTGCGCCCACCGCCGGAACGCGGGCCGCTGCGGCGTTGACCTCCGGCATCGTGCCGCTTGGGGGCATCGGGCCGGTACTCCGGTCCGGGGCCGAACTCAGCGGGCAGAGGCACCTTGCGCACGGCGTAGCCGATGAGCTTCTCGATGCGGCCGAACTCGCGCATCTCCTTGTCGTTGATGAAGGTGACCGCCTGTCCCTTCCGGGCGGCCCGCGCCGTGCGGCCCACGCGGTGCACGTAGTCCTCCGGGTCCTGGGGCACATCGTAGTTGATCACCATGTCGATGTCGTCGATGTCGATGCCCCGGCTCACCACGTTGGTGGCCACCAGGATCCGGAGCTTCCGGTTGCGGAACCGCAACAGCACCTCCTCGCGTTCGCTCTGTTCCAGATCGCTGTGCATGGCCTCGGCATCGAAGCCCTTGCGTTTGAGATGCCTGGCCAGGTTGCGCACCTCGCTCTTGCGCCCGGCGAACAGCACGATGCAGCTCGCCTCGGTGGTGCGCAACAGGTGTTCCAGCACGGGGGCCTTCTGCATCTCATGCACCACGAAGGCCTGTTGGTCCACCCCTTCGGCCGGCTTGCTCAGCGCGATGGTGATCTCCACGGGGTCCTTCAGGATGCGCTTGGTGAGCTCCCGGATCGCGGGCGGCATGGTGGCGCTGAACAACAGGGTCTGCCGGTCCTCCGGCAGGAAGCTGATGATGCGCATGATGTCGTCGATGAAGCCCATGTCCATCATGCGGTCGGCCTCGTCGAGCACCAGGAACTCCAGCCCCTGCACGGGCACATAGCCCAGATTGAGGTGGCTCAGCAGCTTGCCCGGCGTGGCGATCACCACCTCGGTACCCCCGGTGAGGGCCTGCTTCTGCTGGTCGAACGAAGAGGCATCGCTGCCCCCGTACACCGGTATGGAGGTGATGGGGGTGAAGTAGGCGATGGCCTGCAACTGCTGATCGATCTGCAGGGCCAGCTCGCGCGTGGGCACCACCACCAGCGCCCGGATGCTGCCTTCCACCTTGGGCCGGTAACTGTGCACCACGTCCATGATGGGCAGCAGGAAGGCCGCGGTCTTGCCCGTGCCGGTCTGTGCGCAGGCGATCAGGTCACGTCCGTCAAGGGCGGCCGGGATGGCCTGCTCCTGGATGGGCGTGGGCGTGCGGATGCCCATGGCGGAAATGCCCTCGAGCAGGTCGGGGCAGATCCCCAGTTGCGAAAAGCCCATGTGGTGAAACGTGCATCCGGGCACCGGTTGGTCGGGTACGGAGCGGCGCGAAGTTAGGTCCTGCGGGCGGCAGGCGTCAGACGGCGGCCCGCATGGGTTGCTCCCCCGCCGCGATGCGGAGCTCCACGCGCAGGCCATCCCCGGCCTCCATCCGGAGCTCGCCTTCGAGCTGCTCGCTCAACGCTTGCAGCAGGTCGTGCCCAAAGCCGCCATTGGCGATCGCGGCGGTCCCGGCCTTGCCGCCCCCGTCATCCCGGTACAGCAGGCGGAGGCCGCCCTCCCAGGGTTCGAGCACCAGTTCGACCGAACCCTGCCGGCCTCCGGAGAACGCATGCTTCAGGGAGTTCATCACCAGCTCGTTGACGAAAAGCCCCAGGGGGATCAGCATCGGTGTGGGCAGCAGGTCCACGGCGCAGGACACCCGGACGGAGACGCGGTGCTCGGCGGCGAAGCTGCGCACCACCCCGCAAACCAGGTCGTTCAGGTGGTCGCACAGACCGATGTGCCGGAGGTCGTTCGAACGGTAGAGCCGGTCGTGCACCTGGGCCATGGTCCGAATACGGCGCTCCAGGTCCTCCAGGGCCTCGCGCGATCCGTCCGATGGTTCGTGCATGATGCGCAGCCGCACCAGGGCGCTCACCACCTGCAGGTCGTTCTTGACGCGATGGTGGATCTCGCGGAGCATCAGGTCCTTCTCTCCCTCGGCCATCAACGATGCGGCAAGCCGGGCGTTCTGTCGCTGAAGTTCGAGGTTCTTCGTCTGCAACTGCTCGCCCTGCTCACGGATCAACTGGCTCTTGTGCCGCATGCGACCGATGGTGCGCCGGACCTGGTACAGGGTGGTGCCGAAGAGCAGGAGCAGTGCCGTGACCAGCACCAGCGACCAGGTCAGCAGCCGTCCCCGGCGACCGGACGAAGCGATGACCGCTTCGTTCATGGCATTGCGTGCGCGCAACAGAGCGTTGTCGCGGTCCCGCGCGGTCATTTCGTACATGGCCTGCAGGCCCGCCAACTGCCGCGCCATCTGGGCGTTCAGCAGCGAGTCCTTGAGCCGTATGCGCTGATCGATGTACTCCAGGGCCTGCTGTTCGGCGCCCAAGGCCCGGGCCGTCCGTTGCCGCAGATCGAGCAGATGGAGGCGTTCCCACCGGTCGCCGCTCCGGTCGAGCAGCAGTTCCAGGGAATCGAGGTAGCGCTCCGCGCTGCGGGCATCGCCCATGTCCAGGGCCGCACGGGCCTGTTCCTCCCGCAGGGCGGTGAGCAGGGCCGGGTCCCCGCCGTGCTGCAGCAGGGTGGCGGCCTTGCTCAGGCAGGGGAGCGCGTCGGCCGGTTTGCGCAGGTCCAGCAGGGCCGTGGCGCTCAGGATCCAACGCCGTGCCCGGCCGTCCGTGTGCGCGCCGCCGGTGAAAAGAGCGTCGGCGCGGTGACCGTGTTCCTGGGCTTCCCGGTGGCGCCCGGCGGCGATCATGCGTTCCATCACATCGAGGTGGGCCAGGGCCAGTCGCAGGCTGTCCCCCAGCCCCTGGACGGCCAGGAGGGCGCGCTGGCTGATCTCCATGGCCCGCACGGGCTGGCCCAGTTCGCTGTAGGCGCGGCTCAGCCAGGCCAGGTCATTGGCCACCACGGCAGGCCGCCCCAGCATCTCGGACACCTCCAGGGCCCGCAAGGAAGCCTTCAGGACCCCATCGAGCCCGCCGGCATCGAGCTCGTTGCGGCGCAGCTCCACCAGCACACGGTGCGTAAGCTCCAGGTCCTTGGACTGCTCGGCGAAATGGAGTGCACTACGACGTTGCGCGAGGGCCTCCATGGGCCGTTCCGCATCCATGGTGCGGGCCAGTTCCAGCAGGACCAATGCGCGGTCGTGGGCGTCGGCCGATCCAGTGGCCCGTTCGGTCCTGCCGTGTTCCAGACGGGAAGCCTGCAGCCCGCCGACAACGGCGAGCCACGCGAACAGGGCCAGGAGCGCGCTGCGCATCGGCCCTTCTACGCACGCAGGGCAGCACCGGTTGCATCCGCCCTTGCTACGTTTGGCCCATGAAGGTGCGCGTGGAGGTCTGCGCCACGAGCCTGGCCGAGGCCATGGCCGCCGCGCGGGCCGGGGTGGACAGCGTGGAACTGTGCACCTGGCCCGACTGCGGGGGCGTAACGCCCAGCTACGGACTGGTGAACGCCGTGAAGGAGGAACTGGGGATCCCGTTGCGCGTGCTGGTCCGCGCCACCCCGGGCGGCTTCCACTACAGCATGGGAGAGCGACAGGCCATGCTGCGCGACGCGCTGCTGATCGGGATGAGCGTTCCGGGCCTGGTGGTCGGCGCCCTGGACGAGGCCGGCGCCCCGGACATCGCCTTCATCCGGGCCGTGCGGATGGCCGCCCCGGAAGCGGAGATCACCTTCCACCGGGCCATCGACCGCAGCGCCGATCCCGCGCAGGCCTTCGCCACCTGCATGGCCGAAGGGGTGCAGCGCGTGCTCACCAGCGGAGGGCGCACCCTGGCCCTGGACGGCGCGCTCACCATCAGGGCCATGGTGGAGGGGGCACAGGGCCGTCTTCAAGTGGCCGCCGCCGGTGGCATCGACCCGCAGAACGTGGTGGAACTGGTGGAACGCACCGGGGTCACCGAGGTACACTTCGCCGCCCGGCGAAAACTGCCGCCCGAGCCTCACGAAGTGAGCATGAGCTCGGGACATCGCGGCCTCAGCTTCGACAGCGTACCCGATGAGGCCAAGGTGGAAGGGGTGCTCAACGCACTGGCGAAGGCCCGACTGCGATGAGGCCCGTGCTGCTCACCCTGTTCGTGGCCTGTGCTTCACCGCTCCTGGCCCAAACCATGCGGCAGGTGCTCGATACGGGCTGGCGCTTCCGCGAGGTCGGCACCGAACGGTGGTGGCCCGCCGTGGTGCCGGGGACCGTGCAGCAGGACCTCCTGCGCATCGGCCGCATCCCCGACCCGATGCACAACGCCGGCCACGACAGCGCGCGTTGGGTGGAACTGCGCGACTGGGAATACGTGCTGCACTTCGATGCGGATAGCACCTGGATGGCGCATTCCGATGTGCTGCTGACCTTCAAAGGCATCGACACCTTCGCGGACGTACGGCTCAACGGCGTGCGGATCGGCGGGGCCGACAACATGTTCCGCACCTGGCGATGGCCCGTGCACGGGGTCCTGCGGCGGGAGGACAACGAACTGCAGGTCGTGCTGCACAGCCCGGTGCCTGAAGGGGCCCGCCTGCGGGCTGAGTACGGTGCACAGCTTCCCCACGACAGCGACCCCACCGGGGTGGCGCCCTACGTACGGAAGGCGGCCTACCAGTTCGGGTGGGACCTCGGGCCGCGTCTGGTCACCCTCGGCATCTGGCAGGACGTGGCCCTGGAACGGCCCGCCTCCCCGGAGCCTGCTGCGGTACGTACGGTCGTGCTGGACCAGGGACCGGACAGCATCGGGCGGGCGTTCCGCTTCCTGCGCGATGGGCGTCCCTTCTTCATCAAGGGCTGCAACCTGGTGCCGCCATCCATGTACCCCGGAGCGGACAGCCTGTGGGTGGCGCGCGTGGCCGACATGCGGCGTGCGGGCATGAACATGGTGCGCGTCTGGGCCGGTGGGGTGTACCCTCCCGATGCCTTCATGGCCGCATGCGATACGGCCGGCATCCTGGTGTGGCTGGACCTGATGTTCGGCTACGTGCCGCCGGCCGAAGGGCCCTTCCTGGACAACGTCCGCGCCGAGGTCGCCGACCAGGCCGCGCGGCTGGCCCGCTGGCCCGGCCTGGTGCTCTGGTGCGGCAACAACGAACTGGAGGTGGCCTGGAACAACTGGGGCTGGCAGGACCGCTACCGCCTGCACGGTGCCGATTCGGCAAGGGTGCGACGCGGCATGATCGACCTCTTTCAACATGTGCTGCCGAACGCGCTGCCGGCCAGCGACCGGGACCGCTACGTGCCGACATCGCCGTGGAGCAACTGGGGGAACAAGGCAGGGCTTCGCAGCGGCGACCTGCACTACTGGGGCGTGTGGCACGGCGATTCGGCCTTCAGCTCCTTGGCCCACAACGTGGGCCGCTTCGTGAGCGAGTACGGCTTTCAGAGCTACCCCGACAGCGCCACCCTGGCCACGCAGGTCGATCCCGGGCACTTGCATCTGGGCGATCCGGTCCTGGAAGCCCGGCAACGGAGCTACAAGACCGACCGCCCCATCCGGGAAGCGATCGAACGCGAGTACGGCATCCGGCCGCGGACGCTGGGGGAGTTCATCCTCTTCAGCCAGCTGGCCCAGGCCGAGGCCTACCGGCTGGCCATCTGGGCGCACGTCACCGGCCAGCCGCATTGCATGGGCACCCTGTTCTGGCAGCTGAACGACGTGTGGGCCGGCCCCAGCTGGAGCACGGTGGACCACAGCGGCACCTGGAAGGCCGCCATGTACGAAGTGGCCCGCAGCTATCGGCCTGTGGTGATGGACCTGCGGATCACCGGGGACTCGGCGGAGGTGTGGCTGTGGAACGAAAGGAAGGGCCTGCACAACGCACATCTGCGGATCGAGCTCTACCGCACGGACGGGACCCTGGTGCGTCGCGACAGCTTGCGGGCGGACCTTGTGCCCGGTCGGCAACGGCTGTTCGCGGGCAGCCTTGGCCTGCCTCCGGACCAGCGGGCGCTGCATGTGGTCCGTGCCGGGCTGAGCACCGCCGAAGGGGAAGCGCTCACGGAGCGCGTTCGGCCCGTGCTGCGGGTGGGGGAGACGGCCTGGCAGCGGGCCAGGGTCACCGTTGCGGCCGACCCGCTGGAGCAGGGGAGCTACCTCGTCCGCACGGACAAGCCGGTGGCCGTGGTGCGCCTGCATGCCTCCGGAGCGGTGTTCAGCGACAACTACTTCCCGCTCACTCCCGGGCCGGGTCGGCGGGTGACGGTGGTGGGCGCACCGCCCGAAGGCCCTGCGCTGGAGACCTGGCCGTGAACGCGGCGTTCAGGATTTCAACAACCGTGGAGGAAACGTACCGGCCCACGCTTTGGCCGATGCCGGGAACATGCCCTACCTTCGGCATCCATCAACCGGACAACCGCCCCACGCATGAGCGCATTCCGACCCCTTCACCAAGCTTTCATCCTTGCTGCGGCCATGCTTCCATGGGGCGCGGCCCTCGCACAAGGCAACTGCCAGAACGCCAGCCAGTACGGCCAGGCCACACCCGACCCTTTCGGAGCGCTGACCACCATCAGCACCTGCAGCTTTGAAGCGGAATATTCGTTGGTGACGGGCATCACGGCCGGGGCCAACTACCAGTTCACCTTGAGCAGCGGTGGCTACATCACCGTCCGGCAGGACTTCCCCGGGGGGGCCGTGATCGGGCAGGGGTACAGCCCGGTGACGGTGACGGCCGCGACCAACGGGGACCTCTACCCCCACTGGAACACGAACGACCAGTGCGGTACGGCCACCAACTGCGTGACCACCACGGTCCAGCTTTTCCTGAACTGTACGCCGGTGCAGGCCACCTACACGGTGACCGATGACTGCAACACGAACAGCTTCACCATCGACGTGAACGTGCTGAGCACAGGGGATGGTGCTTTCGTGAACATCGACCACATGATCAACGGCACGCCGCAGCCGCAGATGCCCGGGCTGGGCGTTGGGGTGGTGACCCTGGGCCCCTTCACCGTGGGCGCGATCGTGGACATCACCGTGGGCCACGAGCTGGAGGCCGCCTGCAGCGTGACCTTCTCCGGGCTGGAGAGCACCGGCCTGTGCCCGACCATCATCGATTGCGGCGGGGTGGAGCTCAACGGCAACTACTGCTATGGACCCAGCGACTCCAAGTTCTGGTGGTACCAAAGCTCCTCCAACGACCCCCTGGCCCTGCTGTTCTCCTCGGGCACCATCGAAAGCTCGTCCTGGGACCACCTCACGGTGTACGACGGCCCCAACGACCAGAGCCCGATCCTCTGGGACCACAACGGCCCCACGCTGGACCTTTCGACCCTGCCCCCGATCGTGTCCACCGGACCGAACCTGTTCATGAAGATGAGCTCGGACGGTTCGGTCTCCTGCACCAACATGACGGGGTGGGAGTGGAACTGGACGGTGGGCTGCCTGGATTGCGACGTGCCGGCCGCCACCTTCTCGGTGGTGCCCGACTGCATCCATCGTCAGTACAGCATCGAGGTGAACGTGACCTCCACGGGGGACGCTTCCACGGTGGACCTGGTGCTGCCGGGGGACACCCTGTTCGGCATCGGCACCGGCATCCAGAACTTCGGGCCCATCGGCATGGACACGGTGGTGAACCTGGCCGTGTTCAACGGCGACAACAGCCTGTGCCGCATCTTCAGCGGACCCGTGGTGGCTTACGAGGACAGCTGCGTGATCCCGGCCTGTCTGAACGTGAACAGCACGTACTGCTACGAGAATTCGGACGATGGCTGGTTCGTGTACCAGTCCAGCGATCCCAACCTGCCCATCACCATCACCTTCCTGCAAGGGCAGATGCTGGTGGAGGACAAGGTGGTGGTCTATAACGGGGCCTACGACCTGTCCGGGGTGCTCTTCAACGGCAACCTGGGCGGCGACCTTACGGGCCTGTCCATCAGCTCGGCCAACCCGGACAACCTGCTCACCCTGCGCGTACAGTCCAACGCCTCCGGCTCCTGCGACGATGGGCAGGCCACCATACCCATGGTGTGGGACGTGGGCTGCGGCCTGGTGGGCATCGCGGAGCCCGGGACCGATGCGGCGGACTTCACGCTCTATCCGAACCCCACCACAGGTGCGGTCACCCTGCAACTCGACGTGGATCAGCTGACCAACGCAGTGCTGCGCGTGTACGACCTCACCGGCCGCCAGGTGATCGACCTGCCCGCACCCACGGTGAACGACCGCTCGGTGAAGGTGGACCTTTCCGGCCTGCAGAACGGCAACTACCTGCTGCAGGTGCATGCCGACGAGTTCGTGCGGACGCGCCCGGTGCAGGTGGCCCGCTAAGCTGCCCCAACCTCTTGAAGGCCCGGCCCAGCGCCGGGCCTTCGTTCTTCCGGGGCTGTGCTTACCGGGGCGGGCCGGCCTCGATGCCGATCTCGTCCAGGAAGATCCAGCTGGTGCCGCCCTTGCCGGGATGCCAGTCGGGACAGGGGCCTGCGTTCTTCGCCATCACCTTCACGTACCGTGCGCGCTTGCCGATGGGGCCGGTGCGCAGGTCCATGCGCTGGGCGCCTTGTGCGTCGCGGGCCACCGTGTGCGTCAGCACCGTGCTGCTCCATTGGCGCCCGTTGATGCTCCAGGCCACGTCCACGTATTCCGGGTACCAGATCCACGAACGCTGGTCCTGCAGCACGCCCACGCTCACCGCATCCAGCCTGCGTTCGGCGCCCAGATCGATGGTGGCCAGCACGTCCTGGCCCTGAAAGCCCTGCCATTCCCCGGAACGAAAATCGGCGCCTCCGCGCAACCCATCCACCAGCGCCTGATCGCCACCGGCGGCGTACTGGTTGGCATAGGTGCTCTCCAGGCGCACGGTGTGCGTGGTCTCCAGCCGCTCGAACCGCGCCTCCACCACGGGGCTGCTGCGATCGCCCAGCACCGCACGGGCCTCCACCGTGGCCGCCTTCCGCAGGGTGAGGACCTCGGGTGCGGGACGCCATTGCTTCGGACCGCCATGCTGAAAGCGATACTGGAGCACACCGTACGGAACAGGGGCCAGGAAGCGTACGGCCAGGGTATCCGTGAAGGTCCTGGCCCCCGCGTTCACCCATGGCGCGGGCAGGGGTCGTTCTGCGGAGTATCCGGTCACGTCCTGTGGGTGCGACGCAGGTGCCTGCCCCGGATGCGCGGCCAGCTTGAAGGCCAGGGTGCCGCCTTCCATCAGGCGGTCATGGCTCACCTGCCGGAAGATCTCCGGGGCGGATCCGTTCCAGCGCACCTCCTTCAGATAACGGTCGGTGGGGCCTGAACGTTCAGCGGTGACGCGCAGCATGCGACCGTTGGGAAGCTGCACCGCCACCTCATCGAAGAGCGGAAGGCCGATGGTGTACTGCGGTGAGCCGGGGCAGATGGGGTAGAGGCCCAGCGCGCTCAGCACGTACCAGCTGCTCATCTGACCGCAATCCTCGTTGCCGATCAGACCGTCCGGGGCATCGCGGTAGAACTCCTCGCGGATCCGGCCCACCAGTTCGTCGGTCCGGCCCGGGGCATCGGTGCGTGCGTAGAGGTAGGCCATGTGGTGGCTGGGCTCATTGCCGTGCGCGTACTGACCGATCAGGCCCGTGATGTCCGCCTGGTCCCGGCCGGTGGTGCGGCGATCGGCTCCGAAGAGCGCATCCAGCCGTGCGCGGAGGGCGTCATCGCCACCGGCATCCTGCATCAGTTCGTCCAGGTGCTGCGGCACAAAAAGGCTGTACTGCCAGGCGTTGGCCTCGGTGAAATGATGGTTCACCTCGTAGGGGTCGAAGGGCTCCACCATGCCGCCGTTGCGGCGTGCGCGGAAGAAGTGCGTCCGTGGGTCGAGCAGGTTCTGCCAGGCGTAGGAACGTTGGGTGAACACCGCAGCCAGGCTGTCCTCGCCCAGGATCTCGGCCAGCTGCGCGATGCACCAGTCGTCGTACGCGTACTCCAGCGTACGGCTCACGCTCTCGGCCTGGTCCTCGCTGCTGATGAAGCCCCGGGTCCGGTACGCCTGAAGCCCAGGCTCGTCGCGCATGGCACCCGCCACCAGGGCCTCCAGCGCCAGGCCGGCATCGAACCCCCGGATGCCCTTGCTGTGCGCGTCCACGATCACGCTGGCGCTGTGGTAGCCGATCATGCAGTCGGTCTCGTTGCCCCAGAGCTCCCACACCGGCAGCCGACCACCTTGTTGGTAGTGCAACAGGAAGGTGCGGATGTAGTCGTTCACCCGGTCCGGTTCCAGCAGGACGAAGAGCGGGTGCGTGGCGCGGAAGGTGTCCCAGAGACTGAAGATGGTGTACACGTTGTGATCGGCCCGGTGCACCTGGCCGTCCATGCCCCGGTACTGGCCGTCCACATCGTTGAACACGCAGGGCGCGATCAGGCTGTGGTAAAGCGCGGTGGCGAAGATGCGCTGCTGTTCCGGCGTACCGCCCTTCGCCTGCACCTTGTTCAGCTCGGTGTTCCAGGCGGCCTCGGCCTCCGCCCGCACCCGGTCGAAGTCCCAATGCGGCACCTCGGCTTCCAGGTTCCGCCGTGCCCCTTCGATGCTCACGGCACTGATGCCCACCTTGATGAGGAAGGCGGTTCCATCGGGAGGCCCGGACAGGCGCAACACCGCCTTGGTGCTGTCCTGGAGGTGTTCCATACGCACAGCGACCGCTCCCTCCAGGCTGCCGAAGCGCACGCAGAAGAACAGGCGCTGGTCCCGGGCCCAGGATGTGCTCCGTCGTTCACCCACCAGTTCCTGACCGTCGAGCCTGATCTGCGCGGCGAGCAGCTGGTCCCTGTGGGCAAGGTCCAGCACCACAAAGGCCTCCCGGCCCTTCGGGAAGCTGTAGCGATGCATCCCCACGCGCGCCGTGGCCGTCAGCTCGGCATCCACGCCCTCCTCGTCCAGGTGCACGCGGTAGTGGCCGGCGTGGGCCGCCTCGTTCGCGTGGTTGAACGACGACCGGTATTCCTTGGGGTCCACCGACCAGCGGCCGCTCATCGGCATCAGCAGCACATCGCAGAGATCGGCCACACCGGTACCGCTCAGGTGCGTGTGGCTGAAGCCGTAGATCAGGCTGTCGCTATAGTGATAACCACCACAGCCATCCCAGTCGTTGTACCCATCCGGCCGGGTGTCCGGGCTCAGCTGCACCATGCCGTGGGGTACGCAGGCGCCGGGGAAGGTGTGCCCATGGCCGCCCGTGCCAACGAACGGGTTCACCAGGTCGCGGGCGGGGTGCTGGGCGTAGGCCGTCATTCCAACAGCGGCGGCGAGCACCATGCAAAGGCCCTGTAACGTCGACCCACCGGGTCGACCGTGCTGGATGCGATGAAACGTACCGATCATGGTCATGGTCAAAGGGAAACCAGCGCAGCAGCACCCAGGATCCCCGCATCATCCTCGGGCAGTTCGCTGAGCACCAGGTCCACCTGACCCTGGTAGATGGAGAGCAGGTCCTGTTGGAACCGCTCCTTGAGCGGGCCGAGAAGGAGGTTGCCGTTGCGGGCAATGCCGCCGAAGAGCACGATGCGCCGGGGTGTTGTGAAAGCCACCGCATTGCTGAGGCCCACGGACAGCCAGCGGGCCGTGCTGCGGAAGGTCTGCAGCGCCTCGTCCACGCCGGCTTGTGCCGCCTCCGTGATGGGCAGCACGCCCTCGCGGTGCAACACCCGGGGTTCACCGCCGAGCTCGCGGAACGTCTCGCGCATGCCGCGGATGCTCACGTAGGCCTCCAGGCAGCCCTTGCGTCCGCAGGTGCATGCGCGACCGTCGATCACCACGATCGTATGGCCCAGTTCGCCGGCGTTGCCGCACGGTCCCAGCAGCAGCCTTCCGTCCACGATCAGCCCGCTGCCCAAGCCGGTGCCGAGGGTCACCACCAGCAGGTCGTCGATGCCTCGACCGGCGCCGTAGCGCCACTCTCCCAGGGCGGCCGCATTGGCATCGTTGCCCAGGACGCACGGAACGCCCAGCCGTTGGCCGAGCATGGACGCCAGCGGTACGTCCGCGCGCCAGGGCAGGTTCGGGGCCTGCACGATGCTGCCGCTGTGCTGATTCCCGTTCGGGGCGCCCACGCCCACGCTGTCCAGCACGCCGCCTACCTGGTCCACCAACTCCCGGACCGCTGCCGCGAGCGCGTCGGCGAAGGTGTCGGGGTCGGCATGTCCCACCGTGGCCATGCGTGTGCGCCCCACGATCCGATCGCCTTCCACCAAACCCAGCTTGGTGCTCGTCCCCCCGATGTCGATACCTGCGATCATGTGCGTTGCGAACCCCGGAAGCCGTACCAGGCGAGGAATCCGTAGCAGATGGCGGGCAACAGGAAGCTCAGATGAAAGCCCACCTCCGCGTCATCGCCGCCCTGGAACAGATCGATGAAGAGCCCCTGCAACGGCGGCACCAGCGCACCGCCGACGATCATCATCACCAGCAGGCTGCTGCCCTGGCCGGTGGCCGTTCCCAGCCTGTCGATCGCGAGGGTGAAGATGTTGCTCCATTGGATGGAGTTGAACAGGCCGATGGCCACCACGGCCCAGAGGGTCCATGCACCACCGCTGGACATCACCAGCAGGCACAGTGCCATGGCCGCTGCGGCAAAGAAGCCCAGCACCTGGCCGGGTCGGCGGCCGGCCAGCATGAAGACCAGCATGTTGGCCAGGATCAGCACGAGCATTGGCCAGAGGTGTTCCAGCGTCAGGGCGCCGGAAAGCTGGTTGATGCCCCACAGCAGCACGAACAGGAGCAGCGCCAGGGCAGGCAGCAAAAGTTGCCGACGGCGGACGCTCATCTGGCCCGCGAGGGCCACGGCACCCAGGAAGCGGCCCACCATGGCACCGCCCCAATAGAGGCCCAGGTAGTTCTTGCCGGCCGTCTCGGGCAAACCCAGGACGCTGTCCAGCATCAGCAGGTTGATCAGCAGGCTGCCCACGGCCACCTCGGCGCCCACGTAGCAGAAGATGGCCATCATGCCCCAGCGCAGGGGGCGGTGCTGCAGGGCATCGCCTTTCGAAGCGGCACCGGCACCGGGCTCGGGCAGGGGGGTAAGGCGCACCCACAGGGCTTGCAAGAGCAACAGCATGCCTAAGGCGGCGTATGGCCAGCGCACCGCGGCATCGCCCCGGAACAGCTCGAAGATGAGCGTACCTCCGATCAGCGGAGCCAGGGTGGTGCCCAGGGAGTTGAAGGCCTGTGCCAGGTTCAGGCGGCTGCTGGCCCCTTCCGCCGGGCCGATGATGGCCACGAAGGGGTTCGCGGCGATCTGCAGCAAGGTGAATCCCAGGCCCAACACGAAAAGCGCCAGCAGGTACATGCCGTAGGTGTGCAGGTAGGTGGCCGGCACGAAGAGCAGGCTGCCCACAGCGCTCAGCACCAGCCCGGCCTCCACGGCGCGCTTGTACCCCATCCGCGCGATGGGATCGCCGCCGTTGCGCGATACCGCGTAGTACGCCACCGAGCCCAGGAAGTAGGCACCGAAGAAGCTGAACTGCACCAGCATGCTCTGGGCATAACTCAGCGTGAACACGGCCTTCAGGTGCGGCACGAGCACGTCGTTCATCACGGTCATGAAGCCCCACATGAAGAACAGGGTGGTGAGCACCACCATGGGGCGGGTCGTCGCAGGCATGGGCGAAGAGTGGCGGGAAAGGTAGGCGGTGAATGCCGTGTGCGGCCAAGATCGATCCTGACGGAGGCAGGCTCAGGTGGGCCTGCTGGGTTATCAACCGTCCGCGGTTCCCACACAATGGTCGGAGGTGATCCGTACTTCGGGGACGAATTCTACTTTTGGCCTGAACGAAACCCTAAACGATCTCACATGAAGCACTTTACCCTTGTGGCCAGCCTTGGCCTTGTACTCCCCCTTTCCGCCCAGGTGACGGATGGCGGTTTTGAAGGCGGCGCCGGCAGCGGCGCTTGGACGGAAGCATCGACCAACTTCGGTACCCCGCTGTGCGACGCGGCCTGTGGAACCTGCGGCGGCCCCTGCGCACCCCGCACCGGTGCTTGGTACGTGTGGTACGGTGGTGCCGGTGGCGCCACGGAGACCGGCTCTGTGGAACAGAGTGCGACCATTCCCACCGGACCGGATGTGCGCCTGCTGCTGTACGTGAAAGTGGCCCTCTCCAACGGCTTGGTCGATGACCGTGTGGAGGTGAGCGTGGACGGCACCATACTGGAGACCGTCACCGCGTTGGACACCTTGGAGTTCGGCGACTATGCCCTGTTGAACGTTGACGTGAACGCCTACGCCAACGGTGCGGCGCACACCATCAAGATCGAAGGCTTCCAGACCACCGCCAACGTCTCCAACATTCTGGTGGACGATGTGGAACTGGTGACGGACGGGGGTTCGATCGGTCTCTTCGAGAACGAGAACCTGCCTGGCATCATGGTGTATCCCAACCCGGCCAATGGAACCATCAACCTGAGCTTCAACGCGCTGCAGGGTGAGGCCGTGGTGACCATCACCGACCTGGCCGGCAAGCTGGTGAACAGCGACCGCCTGGCCGAGGTGAACCGCCGCATCTACCAGTTCGACGCTTCCGAGCTGAACAACGGCGCGTATACCGTGACCGTGGAAATGGGCGGCAAGCGCTTCACGGAGCGCGTGGTCGTGGCCCACTAAGCCTCCGGATCCGCATGGAAAGGCCCTGCTTTGGCAGGGCCTTTCTCGTTTTCTTTGTCCCCGATGTCGCTGGACCGCCGCCGCTTCCTCCGCCTCAGCTCCACCAGCGCATTGGCCACCGCTGTGCCCTGGGCCCGGGCCGCCCACCTGATGCTGCCTCCGGCCTCCCCGGTGGTCCTCAGCACCTGGGACCACGGCATGAACGCCAATCACAAGGCCTGGCAAGTGCTCGGCTCCGGCGGCAGCGTGCTCGATGCGGTGGTGGAAGGAGTGGCCGTGGTGGAGAACGACCTCGGCAACCGCAGCGTGGGCCAGGGCGGACGGCCCGATCGCGATGGCCATGTGACGCTCGATGCCTGTGTGCAGGACCACGATGGCCGCGCGGGAAGCGTCGCCTTCGTGGAGCACTTCCCCAACCCGGTGCGCATCGCCCGGGCCGTCATGGAACGGACGCCGCATGTGATGCTGGTGGGCGAGGGTGCCGAGCGATGGGCCCGGGAGAACGGCTTCGCTGAACGGCGCATCACCCTGCCGGGCGTGCAGGCCGATTGGAAGGAGTGGGCGGTGAAGAGCGACTACAAGCCCGTGGTGAACATCGAGAACCACGACACCATCGGCCAGCTGGCGATCGACGCGCAGGGACGGCTGGCCGGCAGCTGCACCACCAGCGGCCTGGCCTACAAGGTGCATGGCCGCGTGGGCGACAGCCCCATCATCGGCGCGGGCCTCTTCGTGGACGGCGAGGTGGGTGCGGCCTGCGCCACCGGCACCGGCGAGCTCGTCATCCGCATCGCCGGTAGCCATACCGTGGTGGAGCTCATGCGCCAGGGGGTGGATCCCACCGAGGCCTGCCGCCAGGCCGTGGACCGCATCGTACGCCGCTCCGGGAACATCGACGGCCACCAGGTGGGCTTCCTGGCCTTGCGGGGCGACGGCGCGATCGGGGCGTACAGCATCTACAACGGGTTCACCTACGCGGTGAGCGACGCCGCAGGCCATCGCCTGCTGGAGTCGGGCCACATGCGGGAGTGGAAGCCCTGAGGCCCGCCGGTCCGGAGGCCCGCCCGCGCCGAGCTATCTTCGCCCCATGCGCCACGTGCTACTCGCTTCGGTGTTGCTGGTCTCCTCCCTGTCCGTACAGGCCGGGAGCGAGGACCATGGCGGCTCCGCCCGGGTGGAATGCAGCCGCAGCTCCGGCCTGATCCGCCTCCACCTGAACGCCGAAAGGCGCATCGGGCGTGTGGTGCTCCAGATCGCCGATGCCGATGGCCGGCTGCTCTATCGGGAGGAAGGACGCGCCCTCCGCAACGAACTGGTCCGGGTTCTGGACAAGGGGCTCTTCCCGAAAGGGGAGATGGTGCTGACGGTGAAGGCGCGGGACCTGGAGCTGGCTCAGCGCTTCACCATCGAATAGGCCGCTACCAGGCCGCACGCATCAACCCGAGCAGGTCGGCATTGCCGCCACCCAGCGAGGCGGACGCCTCGCCATCCATCGACTCCTTGGCCATCTTGGCGGTGCCGGAGGTGCTCCGAACGTCCTCGCTCGCCGCGCGCGTCCGCCCACCATCGCGTTCCACTGCGGGGGGCGCTGCGGCCACGCCGGTGGCTGCGGCCTGTTGCTCGAACAGGGGCAGCTCCTCCACCATTGCCGCGGCCTGGGCCGGCGATGGCTCTTCCTCCATCGCACGGTCCGCTTCGGCAGGTACTTCGGCCATGGCGCTGCCGTCCATGTCCCCATCGGTCGTTGCGGTATGCAAGACCTCGGTCTTTGCCGGGGCCTGTTCCGTGAGGGACTGCGCTCCGGCACCGGCACTGCTGGAAGGCTGTTCGCCAGTTTTGGTCAGCCCCGGATCGGTGTTCTTCGCGGGGCTCGCCGGCTCCGGCGGGGGTGCAGGCTTCAGTTCGGCGAGGCCTTCCTGCCGGTCGTCCGGCACCGGGGCCCACACGGCGATGCCCACGGCGATTAGCAGGGCCAGGGTACCGAGAGCCAGTGCAGGCCGCCAATAGAAGGCGGGCTTCGGGGGCATCAGCCAGGTGCCCACGCTGTTGAGCCAGATGCGCCATGCGGGGCGCCGGGCCTCACGAAAAGCCTCCAGGACCCGGTCGCGCACCTCCGGGTCGGCGATGATCATGGGGCCGGGACGGCCGTGCGCCCGCACCTGCGCCAGGGTGGTGCGAAGCGTATCGTACTCGGTGCGGTCGGCCACATGTCGGAGCACGAAGGCCCGCTCCTCGGCCAGCAACTCGTCGAAGGTCCGCTCGCTCAACAGGGCCTCCAGGTCCTCGGGGTCGTATCGCTCACGCGCGTCCATGTTGGGGCAGGGGCAAGGGGCCGAACTCCTTGAGGCGTTCGGCCAGTTTCTTCAAGGTGTAGAACAGGCGGCTCTTCACGGTGCCTTCCGAGATGCCGAAGGCCATCGCGATCTCCTTGATGGCCAGGTCCTCCTCGTAACGCATCACGAAGGTGGCCTTCTGGTCGGGGTCCAGCCGGTCGAGCTCCTCTTCCAGGCGTTGCCTGAAAAGGGCCCGGTCCACGGCTTCGCCCGCATGCGGTTCCTGCACGGCCCGTCCGTTGTGCCGCAGCTCGGGCACGGCGGCGCGGCGCACCTCCTCGCGGCGGTATTCGTTCTTGCACATGTTGTTGGCCACGCTGAACAGCCAGGTGCGGAAGGGGCGGTCGGCATCGTACTGATCGGGCCGCTGGGCCAGCTTGGTGAACAGGTCCTGCAGCATGTCGCGGGCCCGCTCCCGGTCGCTCCACAACATGCGGTGGAAGTAGTTCAGCACCCGGACATGGTAACGGTCGTACAGAGCGGCGAAGGCGCGTTCATCCCCGCGCACCACGCGCTCCATCAGGCGCTCATCGCTGGCGCTGCGCAGGTCGGTGCCGAAGAGGGATCCCATGGTCTAATGCGACAGCACGCCCATCCGGTACAGTTCGTCCACGGCGCCGATGCGCCCGGCCAGCCGACGCAGCTGCTGTTCGGTCCGGGCCATGCCCGCCTCATCGTTCACCGCACGGTAGTGGCGCAGCAGCACGCTGCCGGTCACCAGGTAGTTCCAGGAGAGCGGGCCGACCTCGGCGGTGCGGTGCATGCGCTGCCAGCGGGCCGCCAGCTGTGCGATGGGCTCCCCGCTGCCGCCTGCGCGCAGGGTGAGGCCCGTGAGGGCCGAGCGTTCGTGCCAGGGGGCCAGCAGTTCGCCGGGCAGGCTCAACGCCAGGTGCACGGGCCGGGCGGTGGCCTGCGGCAGGGCGTTCACCACGCCCTGCACCGTGCCGGGCGCGGTGCCTGCGGCGCCCGCTTCCTGCCACACGCGCTGGCGGTAGGCGGCATCGGCGAGCAGGCGCACGTCCACCACCAGCACATCCTTCCGTGCCGCGTCGCCCTGCTGCACGGCGATGGTGGGGTAGGTGTCCAGCTCACCGCCCAGCAGCAACACGCCGCCAGGGTCCACGGAGGCCAGCAGGTCCTCGGCCATCAGCAGCAGGCCGGGGGCCACCAGGCCGTTCTCGCGCAGGTCCCTGGCGGCGGCGCGCATGGCGGTGGCGTCCCCGTTGCGGAGCGCCAGGGTCATGCGCGGCACCACCAGCCGGAGGGCCTTGGGGTCCAGGGCCAGGGCTGCCTCCAAGGCGGCGAAGGAGGAGGCTTCGGGGAATTCCTGGTAGTAGGTGACCAGCTGGGCGTCCACGCTGGTCGGGGCCATACGCACCAGCTCGTCCGCGGCCCCCTCCAACCGCTCGGCGTCGGCCGGGGCGATGTGGCCATTCCCCCGAAGCAAGGCCGCCTGCCGTTCGTTGCTGTAGAGCTGGTATCGGGCTTGGGCATCGGACGGACGGGCCTCCACGGCGCTGTTCCATGCCTCGCCGTTGCGACGCAAGGCAGGTTCGTCCCACGGCCCCTGCAGGGTGTTGGTGGGTGTCGGCGGCTGCGCGATCGCCTGTCCGAACGCTGGGAAGGCGATCGGCAACATCAGGGCAAGGAGGGAGGCTCGCATCGTATCCACAGCCCCGTACACGCCACGTGCCGATCGGTTCGATCGCCGGGCCGGGGCTACCTTTGCAAGGTACGCGCATGCTGAGCGATGAGGTGAAGGAGCGGCTCCGGCAGCGGCTGGAGCAGGTGCACGAGTGGCCCTCGGTGTACATGTTCAAGTTCATCCTGGAGCCGGACACCGGACGTCTGGAGGCGGTCACCGCCCTGTTCCCGCCCGAGGCGGAGCTGTTGCGCAAGTATTCCACCGGGGGGCGGTACCTCAGCATCACGGTCACCGAGGTGATGATGAGCGCCGATGACGTGGTGGACCGGTACGACCGGGCCTCCGCCATCCCGGGCCTCATCGTGCTGTGACCCCGGACCATGGAGAACCTGCGCATCGCCCTGACCATCACGCTCAGCATCCTGCTCGTCCTGGTGCTGTTCCGGCGTTATCGCGACCGGGTGGTCCGGCGGGACCTGCCGGTGGCCGGGCATGTCGAACTGATCGGTCTGGAAGTGGCCTATCACCCCACACGGCTGTTGGTGCGGGTGCGCATGCCCATGGCCCGCTCGCTGTCGTGGACCCTGCTCGACGAGGCCCACCGTGAACTGCATCGCTGGCCGGACCAGCCCCTCCACGCCGGAGAGCAGGCGGTGGAACTGGCGCTCGGCACCCGGGCGGACGGCGTGTACCACCTGCAGATGGCCTCGGACAGCCAACGCACCATCCGCCGGTTCCGGCTGGCACAAGCATGATCCGCACCCTTCGCACGTTCGTCCTGGCCGGGGCCGCCCTGCTCGCACTGCGGATGGCGGCGCAGAAGGACCCGGGGACCCCCGAGCCGTCCTTCACGCTGAAAGGCACCCTCGTGCTGCCCGTGCCCGTGGGGATCCCGCTCTTCAACGCCCTCACCGAAAGCGTGGGCGGCATCGACCTGTGCGTGCAGTATCCGTTCTGGAAGGGGCTCGGCGCGGGCCTGGGCGGCCGGGCCACCTGGTTCGGGCTCGAGGAGCGCTCCTTCGCCCCGCAGAACATCAGCGGCGAGATCGTGCGGGCCACCTGGTTCGGCAAGCTGCAATGGGAGAAGTACACCGGCGGGCGCACCTTCATCGAACTGGCGGGCAAAGCCGGTGTCTCCGATTACCATTACACGAGCAGCGGGGTGGGGGAGCGGCGCACCGTGAAGGTCTCCGGCCTGCACTGGGGTGGCCAGTGCACCTTTTACCTGCATGCCACGGAGAACCTGGCCTTCGGCGTGCAGGTGGGCTACGAGCAGGACGCCCAGACCCTGAGCCCGGACAAGTTCGGTCTGGAGAATTTCCCCGGCCGCACGGTGCAGGCGGAAGGCCCGCCGTACGGATTCCTCACCGTGGGCCTGGGCTTCAGCACGCGGTTCCGAAAGAGCGCGGACCGGGGGGAGTGATGGGTCCGGATGCGAAGCGGCCCGCCGATGGCGGGCCGCTTCGCATGGAGGGTGAAACCCTTATTCGCCCGGCGCCGGGGGCAGCTCCTTGGGCTCGCCGCCTTCGGCCTTGCCGATCTTCTTCCTGCCCTTGGTGACCTTGATGGACACGTCCGTCTTTTCCTTGTTGAGCCCGATGGAGATCTTGTCGCCTTCCTCGATGCCCTGGTTGATGATCTCCTCGGCCATGGGGTCCTCGATGAACTTCTGGATGGCCCGCTTCAGCGGGCGCGCGCCGAACTTCTCGTCGTAGCCCTTCTCCACCAGGAAGTCCTTGGCCTCGTCGGTGAGCTTCAGTTCGTAGCCCAGCTCGCCGATGCGCTTGTACAGGTGCCCCAGTTCGATGTCGATGATCTTGTGGATGTCGTCCCGCTTCAGCGCGTTGAACATGATGATGTCGTCGATGCGGTTGAGGAATTCCGGGGCGAAGGCCTTCTTGAGCGCCTTCTCGATGATGCCGCGGTTGGTCTCCTCCTGCGCCTCGCTGCGCGCGGTGGTGCCGAAGCCCACGCCCTTGCCATAGTCCGCCAGGTCGCGCGCCCCGATGTTCGACGTCATGATGATGATGGTGTTCTTGAAGTCGATGTGGCGGCCGAGGCTGTCGGTCATCTTGCCGTCATCGAGCGCCTGCAGCAGCAGGTTGAACACGTCGGGGTGGGCCTTCTCGATCTCGTCGAGCAGGATGATGGCGTAGGGGCGGCGGCGCACCTTCTCGGTGAGCTGGCCGCCTTCCTCGTAGCCCACGTAGCCCGGCGGGGCGCCGATCAGGCGGCTCACGGAGAATTTCTCCATGTACTCGCTCATGTCGATGCGCACCAGGGCATCCTCGGTATCGAAGAGGTAGCGTGCGAGTTCCTTGGCCAGCTGTGTCTTGCCCACGCCGGTGGGGCCCAGGAAGATGAACGAGCCGATGGGGCGGTTGGGGTCCTTCAGGCCGGCGCGGTTGCGCTGGATGGCCTTCACCACCTTGCCCACCGCCTCGTCCTGGCCGATCACCTTGCCCTGCATCTCCACCTTCATGCGGCGCAGCTTGCCGCTCTCCTTCTCGGCGATGCGGGTGACGGGGATGCCGCTCATCATGGCCACCACTTCGGCCACGTTCTCCTCGCCCACGGTGGTGCGGTGGGTGCGGCTTTCCTCCTCCCACTGCTTCTTGGCACGCTCCAGCTCCTCCTGGAGCTGCCGCTCGCGGTCCCGCAGCTTGGCGGCCTCCTCGTAGCGCTGGCTGCGCACCACCTTGTTCTTCTCCTCCTTCACCTCTTCGATCTTGCCCTCCACCTCCAGGATGTTCTTGGGCACCACGATGTTGCTGATATGCACCCGGCTGCCCGCCTCGTCCAGCGCGTCGATGGCCTTGTCCGGCAGGTGGCGGTCGGTGATGTAGCGGTTGGTGAGCTTCACGCAGGCCTCGATGGCCTCAGGGGTGTAGTTCACGTTGTGGTGGTCCTCGTACTTCTCCTTGATGTTGTTGAGGATCTGGATGGTCTCGTCCACGCTCGTGGGCTCCACCAGCACCTTCTGGAAGCGGCGTTCGAGCGCCCCGTCCTTTTCGATGTACTGGCGGTACTCGTCCAGGGTGGTGGCGCCGATGCACTGGATCTCGCCCCGTGCCAGGGCGGGCTTGAACATGTTGCTGGCATCGAGGCTGCCGCTGGCACCGCCGGCCCCCACGATGGTGTGGATCTCGTCGATGAAGAGGATCACGTCCGGGCTGTTCTCCAGTTCGTTCATCACGGCCTTCATGCGCTCCTCGAACTGGCCGCGGTACTTGGTGCCGGCCACCAGGCTGGCGATGTCCAGCGCCACGATGCGTTTGCCGAAGAGCACACGGCTCACCTTGCGCTGGATGATGCGCAGGGCCAGGCCCTCGGCGATGGCGCTTTTGCCCACGCCGGGTTCACCGATCAGCACGGGGTTGTTCTTCTTGCGGCGGCTGAGGACCTGGCTGACGCGCTCGATCTCCTTCTCGCGGCCCACGATGGGGTCCAGCCGGCCGTCCTCGGCCAGCTTGGTGAGGTCGCGGCCGAAGTTGTCCAGCACCGGGGTCTTGCTCTTGCTGTCGGCCGGTTTGCGCGGGCCGCCGGAGTAGCTGCTGCCGCTGTCGTCATCGTCGTCGTCGGCGCTCTGGGGGCCCTGGGCCTTGGGGCTCTTGGTGGGGCCGCCGGCCGGGGAGGGGCCGCCGCCGGCCAGGATGGCGTCCACCTCGTTCTTCACGCTCTCGTAATCCACGTGGAACTTGTGCAGCGTGCGCGTGGCCAGGTTGTCCTCGTCCTTCAGGATGCTCAGCAGTACGTGCTCGGTGTCGATGTGGGGGCTTTTGAACAGCTTGGCCTCCAGGAAGGTGATCTTCAGCATCTTCTCGGCCTGCTTGATCAGGGTGATCTTGTCCTTGTCGGGGGGGCGCATCGCACTGGCGGGCTCCATGCCTCCCTCCACCGACCGGCGTAGCTCCTCCAGGTCCACGTCCAGGTGGTGGAGGATCTTCACGGCGTTGCCCTCACCCTCGCGGATGAGGCCCAGCAGGATGTGCTCGATGCCGATGTAGTTGTGCCCCAGCCGGAGGGCCTCCTCGCGGCTGTAGGTGATGACTTCCCGGACCCGGGGGGAGAATTTGGCGTCCATGCGGTGTGGCTGCGGTGCTGCTTCCGTGGGATGAAAGGTATGGCGCGAGGCACCGGGGGCAAGCTATCCAACGGGCTTCGAGCCCTCCGGTCCGGCCATCGTGCTTTTATTCACAGGAAACTGTGCGGTCTGTGGATAATTCCGGGGGGGGCGAAACCCTTCCGGGAAGTACCTTCGGGCTCCCTTTTCGGCACCCCGTCCGCACGGACCGTGCCAATGACGAAATGACAGCCATGACCGACGGAGAGAAGATCGTCCCGATCAACATAGAGAACGAGATGAAGACCGCCTACATCGATTACTCGATGTCGGTGATCGTGAGCCGTGCCCTGCCCGATGTGCGCGACGGGCTCAAGCCCGTGCATCGGCGGGTGCTTTTCGGCATGCAGGAGCTGGGCGTACTGAGCAACCGCCCCTACAAGAAGAGCGCCCGTATCGTGGGTGAGGTGCTCGGCAAATACCACCCGCACGGGGACGGCAGCGTGTACGATGCCATGGTGCGCATGGCGCAGGACTGGAGCCTGCGCTACCCGCTGGTGGACGGACAGGGCAACTTCGGCAGCATCGACGGCGACAGCCCGGCCGCCATGCGATACACCGAGGCCCGCCTGAAGAAGATCGCCGAGGAGGTGCTGGCCGACCTGGACAAGGAGACGGTGGACATGCGGCCCAACTTCGACGACACGCTGGAGGAGCCCAGCGTGATGCCCACGCGGATCCCCCAATTGTTGGTGAACGGGGCCGCCGGCATCGCCGTGGGCATGGCCACCAACATGCCGCCGCACAACCTCAGTGAGGTCTGCGACGCCACCATCGCCTACATCGACGACCGCGACATCGACATCGACGGGCTGATGCAGCACATCAAGGGCCCGGATTTCCCCACCGGCGGGGTGATCTACGGCACCGAGGGCATGCGCGAGGCCTACCACACGGGCCGTGGCCGCATCGTGCTCCGCGGCAAGTGCCACATCGAGGAGGACCAGCGCACGGGCCGCGAGACCATCATCTGCACGGAGATCCCCTACCAGACCAACAAGGCCGTGCAGCTGTACAAGGGCGTGGCCGACCTGGTGAACGACAAGAAGATCGAAGGGCTCAGCGACGTCAACGACTACAGCGACCGCACCGGGATCCGCCTGGCCTACGAGGTGAAGCGGGAGGCCATGGGCACCGTGGTCCTCAACCAGCTCTACAAGTACAGCGCGCTGCAGAGCAGCTTCAGCGTGAACAACATCGCGCTGGTGGGCGGGCGTCCCATGCTCCTGAACCTCAAGGACATGATCGCCCGCTTCGTGGACCATCGCCACGACGTGGTGGTGCGCCGCACGAAGTACGACCTGCGCAAGGCCGAGGAGCGCGCCCACATCCTGGAGGGCCTGCTGATCGCCCTGGACCACCTGGACGCCGTGATCGCCCTGATCCGCGCCAGCCAGACCCCCGACGAGGCCCGCGACGGCCTGATGAAGGAGTTCGGCCTTTCGGAGATCCAGGCCCGGGCCATCCTCGACATGCGTCTGCAGCGCCTCACCGGCCTGGAGCGCGACAAGATCCGCGAGGAGCACGCCGAGCTCATGACCCTCATCGCCCACCTGAAGGCCGTGCTGGCCGATGAGGGCATGCGCATGGGCATCATCAAGGACGAACTGCGCGAGGTGAAGGAGAAGTACGGCGACAAGCGCCGCACGGAGATCGTGGCCAGTGGGGCCGACCTCAACATGGAGGACCTCATCGCCGACGACGCCGTGGTGGTCACCATCAGCCACCTGGGCTACATCAAGCGCACACCGCTGGCCGAGTTCCGCACCCAGACCCGGGGCGGGGTGGGCAGCCGTGGCAGCACCACGCGCGACGAGGACTTCCTGGAGCACCTCTTCGTGGCCACCAACCACAATTACCTGCTCATCTTCACCCAGAAGGGCCGGTGCTACTGGATGCGCGTGTTCGACATCCCCGAAGGCACCCGCCAGAGCAAGGGCCGCGCCATCCAGAACCTCATCCAGATCGAGGCGGACGACAAGGTGCTGGCCTACATCAACGTGAAGGACCTCAAGAGCGAGGACTACCTGAACAACCACTTCGTGGTGCTCTGCACCAAGAACGGCATCATCAAGAAGACCACCCTGGAGGCGTACAGCCGTCCGCGCGCCAACGGCATCATCGCCGTGGGCATCCGCGAGGGCGACGAGCTGCTGGAGGCCCGCCTCACCAACGGCAACTGCCACATCATCATGGCCAGCCGCGAGGGCAAGGCCAACCACTTCGAGGAGAACCGCGTGCGTCCCATGGGCCGCGGGGCCAGCGGGGTGCGCGGCATGCTGCTCGAGGACGGCGACGAGGTGGTGGGCATGATCACCATCGACAAGGCCGAGACCGGCACGCGCCAGGTGCTGGTGGTGAGCGAGAACGGCTATGGCAAGCGCACCCCCTTGAAGGACAAGGACGGGGAGTACGAATACCGCATCACCAACCGCGGCGGCAAGGGGGTGAAGACCCTGCAGGTGACCGAGAAGACCGGCAAGGTGGTGGCCATCAAGGACGTCACCGAGGAGGATCACCTCATGATCATCAACCGCAGCGGCATCACCATCCGCACCCGGGTGAACGAGCTCCGCGAGCTGGGCCGGGCCACCCAGGGCGTGCGCCTGATCGAGCTGCGTTCCAACGACCGCATCGCCGCCGTGGCCAAGGTGGACAGCGACCTGCACGAGGATGAGGAGCCGTCGACGGATGAGCAGGACGGTGCCGCGAATGGCACCGAAGTTGATACCCCGGCCCCCGAAGCCTGAACCGAAGACACGACCGACCCTCCATGAAGCGTACCCTTATCCTCCTGTTCGCCGCCGGCACCCTGGGCCTCCACGCCCAGAACAGCAACGTGGTGAACGCCTACAACTACCTCCAGGACGGCGACCTGGCGAAGGCGGCCGAGTTCATCGAGCCCGCCATCACCAACGAGGCCACCATGGGCAAGGACAAGACCTGGCGCTACCGCGGCGACATCTACCGGCTCATGGCGCTGGGGCAGGACGAGACCCTGAAGGCCCAGTTCCCGGATGCCATGCAGCGGGCCATTGACAGCTACATCAAGGCCCAGGAGCTGGACACCAAGGGGAGCTACAAGAACGAGATCCAGCAGAACCTGCTCGCCTTGCAGGCCGCCTCGCTCAACAAGGGCAACGATGCCTTCAGCGCCAAGGAGTACGACAAGGCCATCGCGCTGTACGGCAACAGCGAGCGCATCGCCAAGGCCTTCGGGGCGGTGGACACCAACGCCATCTTCAACAGCGCCCTGGCCTACGAGACGAAGGGCGACGCGGCCAAGGCCATCGAGCGCTACGGCGAATGCCTGAGCCTGGGCTACGACAAACCGGAGATCTACCGCTACAAGGCCAACCTGCAGAAGAAGGCCGGGGATGTGGAGGGGGCCATCGCCACCGTGCGCCAGGGCCGCACCAAGCACGCGGGCAACAAGGACCTCATCCTGGACGAGATGAGCTACCAGCTGGAGACCGGGCGCACCGAGGAGGCCGAAAAGAGCGTGAGCGAGGCCATCGCCGCCGACCCGGAGAACGCCGTGCTCTACAGCATCCTGGGCAGCCTGTACGACGCCAAGGCCAATCCGAAGGAGGGACCCGCCCCGGCCGAGGCCGATGTGGCCAAGTGGACCGACCTGGCCGAGGAGAACTACAAGAAGAGCCTGGAGCGGGACCCCAAGTTCTTCGACGCCTACTTCAACATCGGCGTGCTGTACAACAACCGCGCGGCCACCTGCTACAGCAAGGCCAACGGCATCAAGGACAACACCGCCTACGAGAAGGCCAAGACCGCTTGCGACGCGGTCTTCGTGAAGGCCGTGCCGTACTTTGAGAAAGCGCACGAGCTCCGTCCGGACGACGTGCAAACGATCCAACAGTTGATGAAGCTGTATGCCAAGACCGACGACCAGGCCAAGTATGCCGCCATGAAGGCGAAGCTCGGACAATAAGGCCGTTGGCGCGTTAAGGGTGAGAGCTCCGGTCATGGCCGGGGCTCTCTGCGCTTCAGGGGGTCAACCTTCGCGCAGCCAGAGGATGTCCTCCCGCAGTTCCCGGTGCGCCATCACGTCCACAGGAACGGTGCGTCCGTCGGTGCGTGCCCGGAACGAGCGGAAGCCCGCCCCGCGCAGCAGGTCGTCCATGGCCTGCACCTCGGCCCGCGAGCGGTCCAGCAGGGTGGTCTCCACCATGATGCGGGCGATGCGCTCCTCGGCCAGCATGCGCTGGCAACCGCGCAACGCCGGCAGCTCCGAGCCCTCGATATCCAGCTTCAGGAAGTCGACACGGCCGATGCCCTGCCCGGCGCAGAAGGCGTCCACCGTGGTCACCTGCACCGGATAGGGGATCTTGTCCTTGGGGTCGAACGTGCCTTCCAGGCAGGCGAAGCCCCGCACCATCACCCGGGGCGTGTCATAGAACGTGTGCGTGCCGGTGTGGTCGGTCAGCGCCAGGTCCCACAGCGACCAGGTGCGGAAGGTGCCCAGGTCGTTCAACTCCCGGATGCGGGCGTTCGCCGTGCGCGAAGGCTCGAAGGAGTGCACATGGCCCGAAGCACCCACCAGGCCCAGGCAATGCGCGGCGAAATAGCCGATGTTAGCGCCGGGGTCAAAGACCACCATGCCCGGACGCAGGGTGCGGGAGAGGTAGTTCATGATGTTCACCTCGTAGAGGTCGAAGAACATCATACGGTGCTGACGCACACCCAAGTCCAGCTCGAAACGCACACCGTGGCGCTCGGTCGGTACCGGTCGGCCCGTGTCGGTCCAGGTCCCCACCAGATCGGCCAGCCGATGCCGCCCCCGAACGGGGAGGCGGGTGAGCGAACGGGCCACGGACCGAAGGGGAGCACGCCACATGGGGGCGCGAAGGTAGTCCAGCCCGAAAGGGCGGGATCGATCGAGGGGACACAGTCTGGAAGGTCTGAAACTCAGAACAATGCAACTTAACATAATATAAATTATGCGCCAATTGGACCTTCAAACAAGCCAACGACCGGTTCCACGCCGAAGCCGGATGACCCGGTGGCCCGGTACGTTCCATCGTGCAGCACGAAGCCGGTGAACGGATCATTGTCGATGAGCCACGGCCCGTCGAGGTCGCAGAGCTCCGCCCAACCACCCAAGGCCGCCATGGCCGCACAACCCAGGCTGCTCTCGCTCATGCTGCCGAGCATGACCAGCTTGCCCAGCGCGCTTGCGCGTTCGGCCATGGCCAGTGCACGGTCCAGACCGCCGCACTTCATGAGCTTCAGGTTCACCCCGCCGAAAGCCCAGCCCCGCGCCTCCAGGTCGTCCAGCCCCTGAATGGACTCATCCGCGATCACGGGTACGGCGATCTCCAGGCCCAATGCGGCATGGTCGTCCAAGGCGTCCTTGTGGAACGGCTGCTCCATGGCGACCACCCGGGCGGGTCCGCCAGCGGCCTTCACCGCCTGCCGTGCCTGGTCCACGGACCGCAGGCCCTGGTTGGCGTCCAGCAACAAACCCGCCTTGGTGCGTGCCGAAACCCAGGCCAGGACCTCCAAGCTCGTAGCAGAACCATCGAGCTTGACCTTCAGGACCGGCACGTCCGGCATCTCCGCCAACCTAAGATCGATCTCAGTCAACTCACAGATACCCAGCGTGTAGATAGCCTTACCCACCGGCCTGCCCGAACTTGGCATGATCGCCGAAGCCGACAGACCTTTTCTCCTCCCTATCAGGTCCATAAAGGCCGTATGCAGTCCGGCGCGTGCGGCCGTGGTCGCCCTACCCATGACCACGCGGTCCAGAGACTTTGATAATGACTTAAAGTCAGATATATCAATCTCCTGAACATCAACACATTTACACGTTGACAATACACTTGCCTGATCCTCCTCGACATAAGGAGGCGTGGTGGCCTCGCCATAGCCGGTGCTGCCGCCGTGTTCCACCCGGATCAGCACGCTGTCCGTGCCATCGCGCATGCCGTGCGCGGTACCGAACGGGCGCTTGAAGCGCAGGCGGTAAGGCAGGAGGTCGATCTTCACGGCACCAAGGTCGGCCATGGCGTGTGCCCGGTTTGTCCACCCGGTCCCGAGTTCCGAACAAGACCAGAGGAAGAAGCGCGGTGGTGCCGGACCGTCCCTACTTCACCGGATACACCACCCGGGTGAGCCACTTGCTGGTATCGGGCTCGGCAGCGGGATCGGTGATGTACTCCTCGATGACGACGGGCCCCAGGGTGGCGCCGTCCGCTTTGATCTTCTTGTCGATGGCCTCGTGGGCCTTGGCCGTGTTCGCATACGGTCCGTAGTGATCGATCACGTACGCCTTGCCGGCGGGCACCTCCACCAGGGTCATGCCCTTCAACTTCGCGGTTGCTGTGACCGGTACCGGGATCCCCGCCATCATGTCCGCCTCCTGGCCGTCCTCATCCCAGGCGTAGAACAAACCGCTGGGGGCCGCCGCCGGTTGCACCCCGGCCGCATGGGTGATGCCCATGGCCTTGCCCAGGACGCGGCTGTAAAAGGCGTCCATGTCCTTCCATTTCACCCGTTTGCGCTCGCCCAGGTACCACAGGGCCGGGCGTTCCACGATGTTCACCTCGAAGCCATCGACCATTTTCGCCTGCTGCTCGGCGATGGCTTTGGCATCCGCCTCGGCCAGCAGCTTCAGGTTGCCCAGCCCACGCTCAAAGTCGGGACCGATCATCGCGTCCATGTCCATGAACAGGTTCATCACCCGGCCCAGGAACCCGTTCTCGCCCTGCAGGCCCCAGGTGATCCGGGTGCTGTCGCCCAAGGGCTCCAGGTCGTAGGTGCCCTCGTTGACGGCCTTCATGGGTTCCAGGAAAGTGAGCCGGGTGCGAACGCTCTTGTTGGGGACGATGGCGGTGATCTCCTGCATGCCCTTCCCCACGGTGTCGCCCTCCCACTTCCACACGGCGCCCACCGTGCCGTCGGTACCCTCGATGTGCTGCACCTGGTCCTTGTCCATGGCCTGCCATGGCCCCCAGTTCTTCATTTCCTCGAGCTTGCCCACGCGGTTGAACACCACTTCCGGCGCTGCGGCGATCACGGTGCTGCGTTCCACCCGGAAGGTCTTGGGGCCCATGAGGGCCAGGATCACGAAAAGGGCCAACAGGGCCAGCAGGATGATGAGGATGGTCTTCAATGCTCGCATGGGCGCGGACCGGTTTCGTCACAAAGATGCGCGACGCGTCGGATCCACCCGCCGCACGGGCCGAACGGTTGGCACGCTCTTTTCTTTGCAAGGACGAACCCCCTCCCCATGATCCGGTCCATCCGCCTTCCGCTCCTGTTCCTTTCCACCGTGGCGCTCCTGGCCGCGTGCAGCAAGAGCACCTCGCCCGCAGGGAACAAGGTGAAGCAGCCCTTCAGCGGCAGCGCGTACGAGAGCAACAACCGCTACTTCCGGGGCACCGGGCAGGCGGTGAGCGCCAAGCAGAACATCGCCCGCAGCAAGGCCGATCTGGATGCCAGGAGTCAGCTGGCCGCCCAGGTGGGCACCAGCGTCAAGGCTGTGACCGATCAGTACCTGGGGCAGACCGAGAACGTCGGTTCGGCGGATGTGGCGGACAAGTTCCAGACGCTGGTGCGCGAGGTGATGAACACCGAGATGGCGGACCTGCGCAAGATCGGCGAGGAGACCTATCACAACCCGGAGACCCAGGCCTACACGGTGTACGTGGCGTACGAGATCCGCAAGGCGGCCATGTGGCGGTTCATGAAACAGCAGGCCCGCGCCCAGGCCAAGGTGAGCGCGCAGGAACTGAAGGTGATGGAAGAGGTGTTGGACCTGGAGATCAAGAAGGCCGAGGCCGAGGGTGAATGAACTGCCATCTTTGCAGGCAGGGCTGCCCGACCGGCACCAGCGCCCCCCCTTTGCCGGAATGGAACCGGAATTGCGGGTGCCGACCCCAAACCTGAACGACCCATGATGGGAGCCTATCTCATCGGCATCGTGGTGATGCTCGTGAGCCTGCTGGTGAGCCAGCAACTGAAGAGCCGTTTCCGCAAGTACAGCGCCACCCCGCTGGCCAACGGCATGAGCGGGGCCGAGATCGCGCAGCAGATGTTGCACGACCACGGCATCGGCGATGTGCGGGTGGTGAGCGTGGCGGGCCAGCTCACCGACCATTACAACCCCGCGAACCGAACGGTGAACCTGAGCGAGGCGGTGTACCACGCGCGCAACGCCGCCGCCGCCGCCGTGGCCGCGCACGAATGCGGCCACGCCGTGCAACATGCCACCGCCTACCGCTGGCTCACCATGCGCAGCAAGCTGGTGCCCGTGGTGCAGGTGGCCAGCAACTTCATGCAGTGGGTGATCCTGGGCGGCATCCTGTTGATCAACACCTTTCCGCAACTGCTGCTCATCGGCATCCTCATGTTCGCCATGACCACGCTGTTCGCCTTCATCACCCTGCCGGTGGAGTACGACGCGAGCAACCGGGCCCTGGCCTGGATCAAGCGCAAGGGCATCGTCACCGCCGGGGAGTACGCCATGAGCGCCGACGCGCTGAAGTGGGCCGCACGGACCTACGTGGTGGCCGCCATCGGTTCGCTGGCCACGCTGCTGTACTACGTTTCCATTTTCATGAACCGCCGGGACTGACCCCCCCTGCCCCGTGCGGTCGAAAGGCCACTGCTCCGGCGGTGGCCTTTTCCGTTACCGCAGCCGCAGCACAACGGGCAGGTGGTCGCTGAAGCCGCCCTTGTACGCACCGCGGTTGTACGTCTTGTCCGGGGCCGGGCCGTACTTGGGATGCCTGAACAGCAGCCGGTCGTCCGCGAAGGCGCTGGCCAAAACGGCATGGAGCCCCGGACCCGATGCCAGCGCCTGGCTCACGATCATCTGGTCCAGGTAGCCCCAGCGGCCCTGGTGCAGGTAGCTGCCGTCCACGCCTTCCCGGCCCGGGTCGGTGCACATCAGGTCGATGAGGTCGCTCCCGTCCCGGCGGTCGCAACCGGCGCCCAGTCCTTCCCGGATGCTGCGGTCTTGGGGGTGGTCGTTGAAGTCGCCCATGATGAGCACCCGGGCCTGCGGGTCCCGGGACAGGACCGCATCCACACGGCGGCGCACCAGGCGGGCGGCGGCCATGCGCTCGGGTTCGCTTTCGGCCACGCCTTTCCTGCGGCTGGGCCAGTGGCATTGGAGCACATGCAGTTCCTGCTCCTCGGCGATGGCGAGCCTGGCGTAGAGGACATCACGGGTGCGGTCGTTGCCCGGCAGGGTCAGGGCGAGCGGTTCGGTGTGCAGCACCGTGGCGAAGGGCCTGCGCACCAGCAGCGCCACATCGATCCCGCGTTCGTCGGGCGAGTCGAAGTGCAGTACGGCATAGTCCCCGCGGTCCAGCGGTGGCGTGCGGACCAGGTCCTCCACCACCGCACGGTTCTCCACCTCGATCAGCCCGACGATCGGCGGCAGCTCCTTCGCGGTCCAGGCGATGGCCCTGGCCAGTTGTGCGAGCTTGTGCCGGTACCGTTCGGCGGTCCAGTGCAGGTCGCCAGCGGGCAGGAACTCCTCATCGTCGGTAAGCGGGTCGTCCACCGTGTCGAAGAGGTTCTCCACGTTGTAGCTCACCAGCACCTGGCCGCCCAGGGGCCTCAGCGGACGGTGAGGCGTGGCAGGGAGGCCATCGGCCTGCTCTTTGGGGCGGTCCCTGGGCGCCGCCGCAGGACCACAAGCCATGGCCTCGACGACCAGCACGAGCCCCAACAGAACGGTGCGCATGGTCAGCGGCGTCGGGTGCGCACGCCCAGCACGCCCAACAACCCGCGGGTGAGCTCGCGCACCAGGGTGTTGCCCACCTGCCGAACCATGGTGTTGCGGCTCAGGTCCTCCACCAGGGAGCGCTCGGGCTTGGCGGGCCGCGGTGCCGGTGTTGCGGGTTCCCGCTTGCCCTGTGCGTCGTCGTCGGCCGCCTCTCCCTTGAGCCTCTTCTCCAGGATCTCGAAGGCGCTGTCGCGGTCGATGACCTCGTTGTATTTGGCCGCCAGGGCGCTGCGGGCCACCAGGGCGTCCAGCTCCAAGGCGGTGAGCACGTTCATGCGGGTGGCCGGTGCGCACATCAGGGTGTGGGCCAGCGGTGTGGGTGTTCCCTTCTCGCTCAGGGCCGTCACCAGGGCCTCGCCGATGCCCAGGGAGGTCAACAGTTCCTCGGTGTTGTAGTGGTCGGTGAGCGGGTAGTTCTCGGCCGTGCGCTTGATGGCGGTGCGGTCCTTGGCGGTGAATGCGCGCAAGGCGTGCTGGACCTTGAGGCCGAGCTGACCCAGCACCTCGTCGGGCACGTCCGTGGGGTCCTGGGTGCAGAAGTACACCCCGACGCCCTTGGAACGGATCAGCTTGACGATGGTGCCGATCTGCTCCAGCAACGGCTTGGTCGCCGTGCTGAAGATCAGGTGCGCTTCATCGATGAACAGGCACAGCTTCGGCTTCTCAGCGTCGCCCACCTCGGGGAAGGTGGCGTACACCTCGGCCAGCAGGCAGAGCATGAAAGTGCTGAAGAGCCTGGGTTTGTCCTGGATGTCGGTCAGGCGCACGATGTGCAGCACGCCCTTGCCGTCGCGCACCTGGAGCAGGTCGTTCACGTCGAAGCTGCGTTCGCCGAAGAAGCGTTCGGCGCCCTGCTGCTCGATCTCGATCAGCTTGCGCATGATGGTGTTCACGGTGGCCGGGCTCACCGCGCCATACTCCTTCTGCACCTCCCGTTTCCCCTCCTGGGTGGTGAACTGCAGCACGCGCCGCAGGTCCTTCAGGTCCAGCAGGGGCAGCCCGTTGTCGTCGCAGTACTTGAAGACCAGGGCCAGCACGCTCTGCTGGGTGTCGTTGAGCTCCAGGATGCGGCCCAGCAGCACCGGTCCGAACTCGCTCACGGTGGCGCGGAGGCGGGCGCCTTTTTCATCGCTCAGGCTCAACAGCTCCACCGGCAGGCTGGCGGGCGTGTAGGGGATCCCGAGGCGGACGTGCCGTTCTTCGATCTTCGGGTTCGGCGTGCCCGGTGCGGCGATGCCGCTCAGGTCGCCCTTGATGTCCATCAGCAGGCAGGGCACCCCGTTCAGGCTGAGCTGTTCGGCGAGCACCTGCAGGCTCTTGGTCTTGCCGGTGCCGGTGGCACCCGCGATGAGGCCGTGGCGGTTCATGGTGCGCAAGGGGATCCGCACCGGGGCCGTTGCCGCACAGGTCCCCTGGTACAGCGGCGCGCCCAAAGTGATGGATCCGCCCTGCGTGGCGTATCCCGCCTGCATGGCCTGGGTGAACTCTTCCGTGGTCCGCATGGCGGCCAAGGTAAGCGTGCTGGCCAACGAGGCCGGGCGGCTCACTTGAAGAGGCCGCCGAGCAGGCCCTTGGCCATGCCGGCCAGGCCGCCGTCCTTGCCCAGCTCGCCCAACAGTCCCTGGAGGTTGCCGGCGTTCCCACCCACCTTGTCGCTCAGCAACTGGGTCAGCAGCGGCAGCACCAGGGCCATCACCCCGCCGGCCTGCTGGCCGTTCAGGCCCACCTCGCCGGTGAGTTTCTGGTTGAACACCTTGCCGATCTGGTCCAGGATGCCGTTGGCTCCGGCGCTGTTTTGGGCACTGCTGAACAGGTTCAGCACGTCGTCCAGCCCGAAGCCGTCGCCCCCGCCGAGCACCTGTTTCACACTATCGCCCACTGCGGCGACGGAGCCTTTCGCCTGGCCCTCGTTGAGGCCAAGCTGGTCGATCAATTGCGGGCCCACCTGGCCCTGCAGGGTGGAGAGGATCTGGTCCAACATGGGAGCAAGGTACGTCGGCTCCGCCGCCGGATCGATCGCGGCCGCCAGCTGCTCAGCCTCGCGTGTGCCGGGCATGGGGCCGGGCCAGTTTCGCAGCATCAACACCGAACACCCCATGACCCGCAAGCTCCTCCCCTACGCCTTCCTGTTCGCCACCCTCAGCGGCCATCTCGCCGCCCACGCCCAGCACAGCACCGTTCCGGCCGATCTGGACCGGATGGCGCAGCTGCAACACAGCGGGCGGACCGTCCTTGTGGACCACGGGGTGCGGTACGAGCGGGTGAACGCCGCCTTTCAGCCCTCCCCCACCGGCGACCACCTTCGGGCCGTCACCACCACGGAACAGGGGTATGAGGTGCGGATCACCGGCCCGACCGGCAGCCTGCGCATGACCGGTGCCTACCGCGATGCCGACCTCCACGTGGCCCACGGCGCCTTCGCCTACCACCATGCGAACGGCCGCCTGGAAAGCACGGGGGCGTACATGGATGGCGTGAAGCACGGGATCTGGTCGCGCTTCGATACGGAAGGCCGTGCCCTGGCCGAACGCTGCTATGGCGTGGTGGAACCGGAGGCCATGATGGAGGTCAACGGCTGGGCCAGCCGGGCCACGACGGTGGATCGAGCCAGCGCTTCCAGGCGGTGACCCAGGCGCGTGCGTACAGCCTCAGGGTGCTTGAACAACGATGCGTGTCACCCGGCCCGGCTGCTGACGATCATGCAACAGGTAGGTACCGGGAAGCACGCCGAGGTCCAGAACGTGGTCGCCTTGCAGGCCGTTGAAACGGGCGACCAGGCGTCCGGTCGGATCGAAGAGGTCCAGAACGGTCGGCTGCGCGAGCGGGACCGTGAGCAGCCCGGTGCATGGATTGGGGAAGGCGACCAAGGGGTCGGCCGCAGCCGCCTCGGGAACGGAAGCCGCCTGGATGCCGCAGGCCGCAGGCTCACCACACACCACCTTGGCCAGGAAATCGACCACGAAGTCCTCGGCACCGACCGGATCGTTGCTCAGGTAACCCACGTGGCCATTGCCCGGGTACAGCAGGAAGCAATGCTCCAGACCGATGGCCTCGGCGTGCTGATGGATGTCGGCGCTGCCGCTGGCCACCAGCCCGGTGGGGATACCGAAGACGCTCACCTCCTGGGTATAGCACGGCACGATGGCATCTCCGGCCTCATGCAGGCTCACCAGAGGCTGGTCGCCCGGCACGATCCAGGCGGTATCGCCGATGGCGCCGCTGAAGCTGAAGCAGGCCAGCACTTCGCTGCTGTAACCCGGGGTGCCCGAGTTGCCTTCGATGCCACCAAGCGCGGCCGAGTCGGGCACCAGCACGGCCGGGATCTCATCGGGCTGGTCCAGGTAGGTGGCGTGGATGGCCGAGATGGCACCGGCGGAAACGCCACCCACGATGATCCGGTCGGGATCGATCCCGTACGGGTCGCCTTGCTCGGCCACGGTCTTCCGCAGGAAGCGCACACAAGCCCGCAGATCGTGGGCACCGCGCATCACCGCCTGCTGGGTGGTGGTGGCGTTGGGGAAAAAGAAACCCACGCGATAGTCCGGTGCCACGGCCACGTAGCCCCGATGGGCAAAGGCCCTGCACAGTCCGGCCACATCGGCGCGGGTGCCGGCCACAAAGCTGCCGCCGAAGGCCACCAGGACCACCGGCCGTGCGGTCATCGTGTCCACCGCCGGCCGGTACACGTCCATGTACAGGGTCTGGTTGTTGCCTGGAACACCGATGTTGGCCCCGAAGGGAACGGCCAGGTCCACCACCAGGCTGTCGAACAAGGTCGCATCCCGGTATCTGCCGTTGCTGCATTCGTTCTGCGCCGCAAGCGTGGCGGCGGTGGTCAGGGCGACAAGGGTGGGAAGGGTGCGCATCGGTGCGGAATATAGGTCGGGCAAGATAGACCAGCGGGCCTTGGGTCAGGCCCAGCTCGCGGGAATGGGCGTACGACCTTCGTCAGGCCCGGTGCCGGGCGGCATGGAGACCCGCGACATGGCCCGTGCTCCATGCGGCCTGGAAGTTGAACCCGCCGGTGAGCCCATCCACGTCCAGCACTTCCCCGGCGAAGAACAGGCCTGGGGCGACCGTGCTTTCCATGCGGCGTGGGTCCACCTGATGGAGCGCCACCCCACCGGCGGTGACGAACTCCTCCTTGAAAGTGGTCTTGCCCTGCACCGGGAAGCTTTGGTTGGTGAGCACGGCCACGAGCTTGTCACGGCCGCGTCGGCCCAGTTCGTTCCAGGGTTTGACCGGCGGCATTCCGGCGGCCTCCAGCAGAAAGAGCCACAGGCGTGCGGCCAGGCCGAAGAGCGGGGTGTTGGCCAGGTGCTTGCGCGGATGTTCCACGACCGTTCGCTCCAAAGTCCGGACCACCGCCGCCTCCCCTGCCCCGCCGGTCCAGTCCACCAGCACGGTGCAACGGTGACCGCGCTCGGCGAGCCACCGCGCTCCGTAGGCACTGAGGCGCAACACGGCCGGTCCGCTCAATCCCCAGTGGGTGACCAGCACAGGTCCCGATGCCTCCAGCCCAAGGCCCGCCAGGCGCACACGCACCGGGTCGGCCACCACGCCCATCCGTTCCCGCAGCGCACGGTCCGCGATGTTGAAGGTGAAGAGCGATGGCACCGGCGGCACGATGTCATGGCCCAGGTGCCGGAGCCAGTTCAACCCTTCGGCCTTGGGGCTTCCGCCCGAAGCCACCACCACGGCATCGGCCTCCACCGCGCCGAAAGGGCCGTGCGCTCGCCAGCCCGGACCAAGGGCTTCCAACGCGCGCACCGGATGCTGCATCCGGGTGACCACCCCGGCCCGCAGCGCAGCGGCCCGCAGCGCATCGATCACGGTGCCTGAGTCGTTGGTGATGGGGAACATGCGACCATCGGCCTCGGTGTGCATGTCCACCCCCCAGGAGGCGAACAGCGCCACCGTTGCCGGCTGATCGAAGGTCCTGAACACCTGGCGCAGGAAGGCGGCACCTCGCGGATAGTACCGGGCCAGTTGTGCCGTTCCGGCGGAACGGCGGGCGAGGTCCGCGTTGGTGACGTTACAGCGCCCTCCACCGCTGATGCGCACCTTGGCCAGCGACTTGTCGCTTCCCTCCAGCAGCAGCACCCGCCCCCCCGCTCCGGCCGCAGCGATGGCGGCCATGTGCCCCGCAGCACCGCCACCGATCACCACCACCGGCCACCGGGCACCCCCCATGCGGCGAAGTTCGGCCAGCGTTCCCGACCACGGTGCACCGGACGCAGGAACGCCCCTCGGAGGTCACCGGCGTGGAGGCGCGGTCATGCTCCCTGCACAACAAGCTGGTGCACAGGGCCCGCCCGGCTTTGGCACACGGCTTGGAACAGGGGGTGCGGCAACAGCCAACACCATGAAAAAGCTCACGATCATCGCCGCCTTCGCGCTCCTGGGCGGAGCGGCCTCCGCCCAGTTCCAGGCGAACCCCCAGCTGGGCCTCACTTACCAGAACCTAACGGCGGATGCGGATGCCAACGTGGAATTCCGCGGCACCATCGGCTGGCAGCTGGGCATGGACTTCCGCATCGGCAACAAGGCCTACATCCAGCCCGGCGTGTTCCTTGGCCGCAACGTCACCGCCGTGAAGACCACCTTGAACGACTCGGTGCTCGCCGAGGGCGACCTGATGCGGACGACCCTGCGCCTGAAGCTGCTGGGCGGATATCGCATCGTGGACAGCTACCAGTTCGACCTGCGGTTCTTCCTGGGCCCCACCTACGACGTGCTGCTGAGCGTGGACGACCGCGATGACCGCATCGGCTGGAACAAGGGCGACTTCAACAAGGGCTCCTTCAATGTGGACGCCGGCCTGGGCTTCGACATGGGCATGTTCACCCTGGAACCCAGCGTCAGCTTCGGCCTGAGCCGGGTGTTCAGCGACAACGTCCTGGTGAAGGACATCGGCTCACGCTACCTCACTTACGGACTGACGGTGGGCCTGAACTTCGGCGATGACGACCGGAGGGACTGACCACGGCACGCCGGGAACGGCCCCGCGCCTCCGCCTGGAGCGCGGGGCCGTTGGCGTACCTGGCCGATGCCGCGGATCCGGCAGGGTATTTGACGAAACACACAGCAGCATCCAAGCAACCCGCGTCATGAACATGCTCCGTTCCCTGGGGATCACCGGCCTGCTGGCCGCCGCCCCGTCCCTTGCGCAAGAGAACTGGCCCTTGCGTTTCACGGCCGAGGGCATGGACATCCAGGTGTTCGCCCCTCAGCCCGAGCGGCTGGTCGGCATCCATTTCACGGCCCGGATGGCCGTGGCCGTGAAGCGTCCCACCGATGCCACGCCGGTGTTCGGAGCGGTGTGGGGCGACGGCATGCTGGAGATGGACCGTGCCGACCGGATGGGCCGCCTGCTGTCGTTGAGCGTCACCGATGCCCGCTTCCCGGGGATCACCGACGAGGGCGAGCTGCTGCGGCCGCGGACGGCCCTGAGCACCGAGGTGCCCAAGCGCGCGCCCCGTCTGAGCATGGACCTGCTGGTGGCGGCGCTGGAGGACGAGCGCACCCAGGAGGATGGCCTGGGCAATGCGGCACCGGAGATCATCTACACGGAGACACCGAGCGCGCTGCTTTTCATCGACGGCGCTCCGCGCTACGAGACCCTGGACGAGGTGGCCGACACGGACGACCCGGTCTATCGATCGGCGAAGAGCGCACGTGTGGAGCGGGTCATGAACACCCCGTTCCTGGTGATGCGCCTCGAGGGCCAGCACTACCTGTACGGTTCCGGACTGTGGTACGCCAGCACGGCCCTCGAAGGGCCCTGGGCCGTGAAGCGCGAGGTGCCCCAGGTGTTGCGCGACCTGGCCGCAAAGGCCGGGGATGGCGCGGCACTGACCGCCGCCAATGAATCCGCCGCGCAGCCGCCCGCCATCGTGATGCGCAGCACGCCGGCGGAACTGCTGGACATGGACGGCCCGCCCCAGTATGAGCCTGTGGAGAACACGGGGCTTCTGGCCGTGATGAACACCGACCGCAACCTGTTCCTGGAGATCGCCACGCAGCAGCACTACGCGCTTTTCAGCGGGCGTTGGTACCGCACGGGCGACCTGCGCAACGGCCCGTGGACCTTCGTACCATCGGCCGACCTGCCCAAGGATTTCCAGGCCATCCCCGAGGGCGGTAAAAAGGACGCCGTGCTGGCGCATGTGGCCGGCACCCAGGCCGCGCGGGAGGCCGTGCGCGATGCACGCATACCGCAGACGGCCAAGGTGGACCGCCGGAGCGCGAGCCTGACCGTGACCTATGACGGAGCGCCGGTGTTCGATGCGATACCCGGCACGGCCGTGGAACTGGCGCGCAACGCCAGCACCAGCGTGCTGCGGATCAACGGCCGTTACCATGCCTGCGACAACGGCATCTGGTTCGAGGCCGATACGCCGGACGGCCCGTGGATGGTGAGCACCGAGGTGCCCGCCGCCGTGAACGACATCCCGCCCAGCAGCGAGGCCTACAACCTGCGCTACGTGTACATCTACGACCACACCCCGGACTGGGTGTACATGGGGTACACACCGGGATATATGGGCTGCTACGTGCAGGGGGGCATCGTGGTGTACGGCACGGGCTTCTACTATGCGCCATGGCCCCGCTATTGGCGGCCGCGCCCCTTCACCTGGGGTTTCGGGATGTTCTATGACCCGTGGACCGGCTGGGGCTTTGGCGGAGGCTGGGGCTACAACTGGTATGGACCGGGCTGGGGCTGGGGTTGGGGCGGATGGAACTGGGGCTGGGGCCATGGAGGCTGGGGTGGTTGGGGCCACTGCGGCTGGAGCTGGTGGGGTCCCTGTCACTATGTGCCGCCCTGCTGCCACGGCACGGCCAACAGTTATTACGGCCACCACACACCGCTGAACGCTTCGCGCAGCACACCGGCCACCGGGGGCGGCAGCCTGTATGCCACACGCCAACGGCCTGGGGTGACGGCGAGCCGCGTGGAACGCGCAACGGCCGTCGCGAACGCGGTCAAGCCCGCGGTGCCCGACCATTTCACCGATGCCGCCGGCAATGTGTACCGCCGCAACAACGGCAACGCCGAACGCTACACCGGTAACACGTGGGAGAAAGTACCCGCCCCGATGCCGGACAGGCCCGGCGGCATCGCGGATCAGGCACGCCCTGAGGACGCCCGCCCACAGGCCAGGCCCGTGCCCGGGACGCGACCCACGCCCGGCACCCGGCCGGAGGCACGTCCCGCCCCGCAGCCCCAGGACCCCCATCGCATCGAGCAAGAGCGCCAACGCGCCGAGCAGCGCGAACGGACCTACCAGGAGCATCGTGCGCAGCCTTCCGCTCCCCGCAGGGGTGGTGCCGCTCCGCATCGCTCCGCCCCGGGCACGCGGCCGAACGCGCCCCAGCGCAGCAATGGAACGGCCCGCCCCGGAGGCACTTCCCGTCCCGCATCGCCCGCGCCGTCGCGGCAGGGCGGTGGTGGCGGCCAGGCCCCATCGGGCCGTGGACGAACGGGCGGACGTTGAACGCCACGGTGCGGTGGGCGGGCGCTTCCCTCCGGGAGCTTCCCGCCCACCGCCATTTCCGAAGGCCCGCAGGTCGGGGCGGCACGGACCGGGGACCTCGGCACTGCCGACGGTCCGTTCATGGGGCCCGGAAGCCACCCATCCGGGAAGGTCTGTCGTTCCTGCTTCAGGTGCCCATCTTCGTGTTCAAGCGACCCCCGTCATGGACCCCAACGCCCGCCTGCGCACCCTTTCCGTGCTGCACTATGCCTATGGTGCCTTTGTATGCTTCTCGGGCCTTTTGCTCCTCGGCCTGGTGGCCATCGGCCATTTCCTGGGCAGCGACCTGCTTGCCGACCGCACGGACGGCGAGGCCGTGGGTTGGGCGGGCACCCTCCTCAGCACCCTGGGCTGGATCCTCTTCGCGCTGGTGGAGACCGTGGGCGTGCTGAACCTGCTCGCGGGCGGATGGCTGGCCCGGCGCACGAACCGCACGGCCTGCATGGTGGTGGCCGCCTTCGACCTGCTGAACCTTCCCTTGGGCCTGTTGCTCGGGGTGTTCACCCTGATCACCCTCAACGACGAACGGATAGCGCCGCTGTTCCAGGTGCCTTACCGGTGAACGGCACGGTCATTCCGGGTGGTCGCGTCCCAGGGCCTTCCGAGCCATCCGGAACTGTTCCTCCTCGGCGGCGAAAACACGTTTGAGGCTGTCGCTGACCTCCTTCTGCTCCAAGCGCTCCAGGTCCGGTTGGCCGGCATCGACCCATGCGGAGAACCAGAAGCTGCCGAGTGCGATGATGCTGGCGTTCATGCGGCGCTCCACCATGCCGCCCATCGCCGCCTCGTAGGCCGCGGTGTACTCCCGGCTGTACGCCCGCATGGTGTTGCGTCCCCGGTCCTCCATCACGTACTGCCGGTCGTCCGGCCAGGCTTCGTCCACGGCGCGTTCGATGGCCAGCACACTGTCCACGGCGGCGTGGCTGTCGCGCACCGCGTCCCAGGCGGCGCGCAGGGGCGAGTCCAGGTAGCGGGCGCGGCCCACCAGGTGGTCGTAGCCCTCCGCACCGAGCTCGGGGATCCGGCTCTCCCAGAAGGCGTGGATCCCGTGCTGCCCGGTGAGTTGGCCGTTGTAGTTCTCCGTGGTGTGCAGGGGCACATGGGCATCGGCCACGTAATGACCCAGGTCCGTGGCGTTGCGCAGGATGCGGTCCACATCGCCGCGCTGGAAGGCGTTCACCAGGCGGCCAAAGGTGCGTTGCACCTGCCAGGGCACGATGCCGTACGCCTTCAAGGTATCCTCGGTGAACTTGGCCACCGCGTCGTCCCAGTTCTCGGGCATCACGGCGAAGGGGTCCTGTCCGCCCTGTGCGTAATGGTCGATGTCGATGTAATGCCGCGCAGCCTCCTCGGGGTCGGCGTAGCGGCGCCGGTCGGGGTCCACGGCATGGTCGCTGATGAGGTCGATGTGCCGTTTGAAGAAGGGGAACATGGCCGGCGGCAGGGTGAAGCAGGCCATGCGGTTGATGCGCTTGTGCCCGTAGAAACCCCAGGCACCCGCCGGTTCGGAGAGCACGATAGGCCAGGCGAGCAGCACGGCGAGGGGTACGATCAGGAAGGCGGGTCGGGGCAGGCGCATCAGGCCGCAGGTTCGTGCGCCATGGGCACCAGCACCCCGTTGCGCAGCATGGGGATCACCCCCGTGGTGTCCGCGGTAAGGCAGAATTTCACGTCCGGAAGCATGCGCAGCTGTTCGATGCGTCGGCGGCGCGGTGCGGCCTTGAGGATGCCCATGATGTTCTCCCGGGCGGCATGGAACAGGTATTGCGCGGCGATGCTGCTGTCCTCCTCCAGCCCGAAGCGGCCGCTGTCCAGGAGGCGGTCCATCACCGCACCGGCGAAGGTGCTGTCCTCCAGGTTGAACTTGCCCTTCCATCCGGCGCATAGCAGCAGGATGTTGCCGTCCTGCCGCAGCAGCCAATCGCTCAGGGCGGTGAGGTTCAGGAAGGAGCCGATCACCAGGCGTTTGGCATCGCTGGCCAGGGCGATGGTGCGGGTGCCGTTGGTGGTGGTCATCACCAGGGTCTTGCCGGCCACCTCGGGTCCCTGGAAGGCCAGGGGCGAGTTGCCGTACTGGAAGCCCTCCACGATCTCGCCATTGCGTTCGGCCGCCACGATGTGGCCTTCGCGGCCGATGTAGCTGCGGGCCTCCTCCACGGTGCCCACCGGTATGATGCGCTCGACCCCATGCGCCATGGCGGTGACCATGGCGCTGGTGGCCCGCAGCACGTCGATCACCACCACGATGTCCATCTCCGGCGCGTACAAGGGGTATTGGTCGGGGAAGAAGCAGACCTCCACCCGGTAGCGGTAGTTGGGATCGATGGAGCGGGCGCTCATGCCGGGGCCTTGTAGAACGGCAGGGGCACCACCCGGGCCTTCAGGGCCTTGCCCCGAACGTCGATGAGGAGCTCGCTTCCCGGTGCCGCAAGGGCCTTGGGGACGTAGGCCAGACCGATGGGCTTTTGCAGCGAGGGGCTGTGGGTGCCGCTGGTCACCGTGCCGATCACCGCGCCGGAGGCGTCCACCACCGTGTGCCCGTGGCGTGGTATGCCGCGGTCCACCAGCTCGAAGCCCACCAGCTTCCGCGCCGTGCCCTGCTCCTTCTGGGCTTTGAGGGCGGCGGCGTTCACGAAGTCCTTGGTGAACTTGGTGATCCAGCCCAGTCCGGCCTCGATGGGCGAGGTCGTGTCGTCGATGTCGTTGCCGTACAGGCAGAAGCCCATCTCCAGGCGCAGGGTGTCCCGCGCGGCCAACCCGCAGGGCTTGATCCCGTGCGCTGCTCCGGCTGCCATGATGGTGTTCCATGCCTTTTCCAGCAACGGATCGGGGACGTACACCTCGAAGCCGCCGGCACCGGTGTACCCGGTGGCGCTGATCAGCACCAGGCCCACCCCCTTCATCTCGGCGTACTGCGCGGTGTAGTAGGCCATGGCCGACAGGTCCACGCTGAACAGGCCCTGCAGGGTGGCCATGGCCTTGGGGCCTTGCACGGCCAGCAGGCCCATGCGATCGCTGACGTCCTCCAACTGGGCACCGAGGTCGTTGTGGGCGATGATCCATTCCCAGTCCTTGCGGATGTTGCCGGCATTGACGACCAGCAGGTAGTGATGGTCGTCGGCGTGCTGCATGCGGTACACCAGCAGGTCGTCCACGATGCCTCCGGTGGCGTTGGGCAGGCAGCTGTACTGCACCTTGCCCACCTCGAGCTTGGAGGCGTCGTTGCTGGTGACGCGCTGGATGAGGTCCAGGGCGGCGGCACCTCGCACGAGGAACTCGCCCATGTGGCTCACATCGAACAGGCCCACGCCGTTGCGCACGGCGAGGTGTTCGTCGGTGACGCCGCTGTACTGCACGGGCATCAGAAAGCCGGCGAAGGGGACCATTTTGGCCCCCAGGGCCTCATGCAGGTGCCGCAGCGCGGTGGACTTCAGTTCGGTTCCGGTCTCCATGGGTTCGGATCAGGTGGTTGAAGAGTTGTACATAGTGGTCGCGCCAGGCCACGGTGGAATACTGCTGCTCAACGGTCCTGCGCGCTTCCTGGCCCAGTCGGGCACGAAGGTCGGCATCCTGGATGAGCAGACCCAACTTGGCGGTCCACTCGGCCGGGTCGGCGGCCAGGAAGCCGTTCTCCCCGTCGCGCACGATGCTGCTGTTCACCCCGACGGGCGACATGACGGGGGGGATGCCCATGGCCATGTACTGCAGGCCCTTCAGCCCGCATTTGCCGCGGCTCCAGGGGTCGTCCCGCAGGGGCATGATGCCGACGTCCATGGGGGCCAGGTCCTCCGGTTCGCTGCTGTGGCGCCAGGGCACGTTCTCCACCGGAAGTCCGGGCAGGGTGAAGGGCTGGTCGCTCACCACGCGGAAACGGATGCGATCACCCCATCGCTGTGCCAGTTCCTGCAGCACAGGCGCCGCCTTGCGCAGGTGCGCCATGCTCGTCCGGCTCCCGGTCCAGCCGATCACCACGGGGCCCCGCTGCGGGCCGTGGGTGCGGGGCACGTAGCGCTCGGTGTCGATCACCGTGGGGATCACCTCCACGCTCCCGTTGTGCCCGCGGGCATACTCGGCCAGGTGCTCGTTGCCGGCGATCACGTGGTGGGCCAGGCGGATCAGCGTGGCGGTCTTGCCGGGGTCCTTCAGCCACCGGAGATGCCGGTTGCCGTCGCTCACGTCCATGTGCCAGATGGCATCGTCGAAGTCATAGATCACCGGTGGTCCGCTGCGCGCCAGGGCCCGCTCGAAGCGCGTGCTGCCGGTCATGAAGGCCTCGCGCTGCACGAACACCAGGTCGAACCACGCCGCCATGCGAACGTGTTCCCTGCGGAGGTGGAAGCTCTTCAGGAAGATCCGGCCCTTGGCCAGCAGGTTCCCCGGGGTGTAGAAGACCGCATCGTCCGCCTCGTCGATCAACGAGGCGTAGTGCACATCGAAGCCGTGGCGCTCCCAATAGGGAATGAACTGGTCGAACCGGTAGCGCTGGCTCGGGGAGCGATCGCGGCGGTGCGCGCCGATGAACAGGATCCGGGGCATCGGTGCGCACAAAGAAAGCCCATGGCCGTCACGTGCGGGTGTCCCGTACCTTGGCCGCCAAGCCGCATGGAACGTGCGAAGGCCATTCCCCGCTGGGCGGTGCTGCTGCTGGACCTGGGCTTGTGCCTGACCGCCCTGCTGGCGGCCTATCAGCTGCGCTTCAACTTCCAGGTGCCGCCGCTGGAATGGGAACTGCTGTGGCCGGTGCTGCCGGTTTATGTGCTGGTCCGGCTGGGGTCCCTGCTTGTGGCGGGCATCCAGCGCAGCATGGTGCGCCATACCGGCACGGAGGACGCCCGCCGCATCTTCTTCACCATCATGGCCGGCACGGGGGTGCTGGCGCTGCTGAGCCTGTTGCGCGAGCGCCTGTGGGACGGCCGCTACCTCCTTCCCTTCTCGGTGCTGATCATCGAGACCATGGGCGCCCTGATCGGCATGATCGCCACGCGCATCGCGGTGAAGCTGCTCTACCTCAAGGCGCGTGGCAGCGGCAAGGCACGCATCGGCGTGGTGGTCCATGGCGCAGGCGAGGCCGGGCTGATCACCAAGCGCACCCTGGAGCGTGAGGGGTCGGTGCGTTACACGGTGGTGGCCTTCGTGGACGACGACCCGCGCAAGGCCGGACGGCGACTGGAGGGCGTGGAGGTGCAGCACACCGACCGGCTGCCGGCCCTGCTGGCCACGGGCGATGTGGACCAGGTGATCATCGCCATCGCCAGCCCCGACCCCGAGCACCGCCGGCGCGTGGTGGACGCCTGCGTGGCGGCCCGGGTGCAGGTGCGCAGCATCCCACCGGTGAGCGCCTGGATCAACGGGCAGTTGAGCGCGGGGCAGATCCGCGAGGTGCGGATCGAGGACCTGCTGGGGCGGCCCACCATCCGGCTGGACGATGCGGTGGTGCGGTCGCGCTTCGCCGGGGAGCGGGTGCTGGTGACCGGTGCAGCGGGCAGCATCGGCAGCGAGCTGTGCCGCCAGCTGGCCGCACTCGGCACCGGCCGGCTGGTGCTGCTGGACCAGGCCGAAAGCCCCCTGCATGACCTGTCCGTGGAACTGGCCCGGACCGCTCCCAACGTGGAACTGGCCGTGGTGGTGGGCGATGTGCGCGAAGCCGGGATGGTGGAGCGGTTGCTGGCCGCACAACGCCCGGCCGTGGTCTTCCACGCGGCGGCGTACAAGCACGTGCCGATGATGGAGCTGCAGCCCGCCGAGGCCGTACGCACCAACGTGGGCGGCACCGTGAACGTGGTGGAGGCGGCCCTTCGGCACGGCGTGCGGGAACTGGTGTTGGTGAGCACCGACAAGGCCGTGAACCCCACCAGTGTGATGGGGGCCAGCAAACGCGTGGCCGAGCTCTTCGTGCGCGCCCAGCACGCCCTGGGCCCCGGCACACGGCTGATCACCACGCGGTTCGGCAACGTCCTGGGGTCCAGCGGATCGGTGATCCCGTTGTTCCGCCGGCAGATCGCTGCGGGCGGGCCGGTGACGGTGACCCATCCGGAGGTGACGCGCTACTTCATGACCATCCCCGAAGCCTGCCGGCTGGTGCTCGAAGCCGCCACCATGGGCCAGGGTGGCGAGGTGTACGTGTTCGACATGGGGCAACCGGTACGCATCCAGGACCTTGCCGAGCGCATGATCCGCCTCAGCGGCAAGGAGCCCGGGAGCGACATCGCCATTGTGCACACCGGCCTGCGACCGGGCGAAAAGCTCTACGAGGAACTGCTGGCCGCACAGGAGGACACCCAGCCCACGCACCACCCGCGCATCCTCATCGGCCGCGACCTGGGTGCTCCTCCGCCGGGCACGATGGAGGCGGTCCGCACGCTGATGGCCGCAGCCGGTGACAGCGCTCCCGATGCCCTGGTGGCACACATGAAAGCCCTGGTGCCCGAGTACCGGAGCCGCAACTCGGTGTTCGAGGCCCTCGACACCGACCGCCCGCGATAGGCGGGTACCTTTGCGGCCCATCCGAACCGCCTCATGACACGCGACAGGAACCTGGACATCGCCAAAGCGCAAAAGGAGATCGCCGAACACATCGGCGTGGGCTCCGATGGGCTGGTCTTCAACTTCGAGCAAGCCCCCGCCGGTCGGACCAAGCTCCATCTGATCACCATCAATCCCCGGCACAACCAGAGCTTCCTGTTCCACAGCACGGAGGGCAGCGACAAGCTGGACGCCCTGCGGGCCATGATCCAGTACGTACGCACCTACAAGGAGCGGGAAAGCTCCTACACGATCCAGTGGACCATGCGCGGGGAGAACCAGCTCCAGACCTCTTACTTCCACGCCCGCAACGTGCTGGACGCCCTGGACAAGCTGTACTACGACCGGGACCCCAACAGCATCGTCGTGTTCTCGGTGATCCTGAACCCGATCACCTGAGCATGGCCCGAACAGTGACCATACCCGTGCAGGTCCGGTTCGGCGACGTGGACATGGCGCGGCATGTACACAACGCCGTGTACCTCTCCTACTTCGAGCTGGCGCGCATGGCCTTCCTGGCGCCGGTCTTCGGGCCTGACCATGACTGGACCGCCGAAGGGCTCATCATCGGCCGCAACGAGGTGGACTACCGGCGTCCCGTCAGGTTGCGCGATCTGGTGGAGGTGGACTGCCGGTGCGTGCGCGTGGGCGGCAAGAGCTTCGACCTGGCCTATGCCGTGCATGTGGTCGAAGGTGCGGCACGGACCTTGTGTGCGGAGGGCCGGAGCGTGATGGTCTGCTTCGATCACCGGAACAACGCCACCATACCCATCCCCGAACGCATAAGAAAGGCCCTGGAGGCCGACGCCTGAACATGATGAGGAACATTCTCTCCCTGAGCCTGGGCGCCCTGTTGCTCGTCCCGCTCCCCGGCACCACGCAGGACCTTCAGAACATCCTGGGCACCGCCGGTCAGGTGCTTGGCGGCGCCACCGGCAGCGGAGGGCTGAGCAACGACGAGGTGGTGCGTGGCCTGAAGCAGGCCCTGGAGGTGGGCAGCCAGCGCAGCGTGGACCTCGCCGGCAGGGACGGCGGCTTCTGGAACGAGCCGCGCATCCGCATCCCCTTTCCGGCCGAGGCCGAAAAAGTGCGCAGCACCCTGCTGGGCCTGGGCATGACCAAACCTGTGGAGGACTTCGAGCACACCTTGAACAAGGCCGCCGAGACCGCGGTGAAGGAAGCCGTGCCCGTGTTCGTGGACGCCATCACGGGGCTGAGCGTGGAGGACGGCTTCAACATCCTGAAAGGCGGGCCGGACGCCGCCACCAACCTGCTGCGCCAGCGGACCGGCGAAGCGCTCGGCCAGCGCTTCCGGCCCATCGTGGAGAAGGCCACGGCCCAGGTGGCCCTGACCAGCTTCTGGACACCGCTGGCCAACGCGTACAACAGCGCGGCCCTCTTCACGGGCGGCCAAGCGGTGGACCCCGACCTCAATGCCTACGTCACCGACCGGGCCGTCGCGGGCCTCTTCACCCTGCTGGCCGACGAGGAACGGAAGATCCGCCAGGACCCCGTGGCCCGCACCACCGAACTGCTCCAACGGGTGTTCGGCAACTGATCCCCCATGCGGTCCACACGAACCATTCCCCCCGGAAGCCACCTGGCCGACAGCGAACTGGTGCTGGGTGCCGGGGGTGCGGTGTACCATCTGGGGCTGCGGCCGGAGCAGGTGGGCGACCTGGTGCTGGTGGCGGGCGATCCGGGACGCATTGCCAGCATCAGTGCCCTGTTCGAGCGCATCGAGCACCGGGAGCAGAACCGCGAGTTCGTCTCGCACACCGGCGTTTACCACGGCACCCGGATCACCGCACTGGCCACCGGCATCGGAACGGACAACATCGACATCGTGCTCAACGAGCTGGACGCGCTGGTGAACGTGGACCTGGAGCGCCGGACCCCCCGCAGCACGACCCGGAGCCTGCGCATTGTACGGCTGGGCACCTGCGGCTCGCTGCAGCCCGACATCCCGGTGGACGACCGCATCGTGAGCACCCATGGCCTGGGCCTGGACAACGTGCTGCACTACTACGCCCACGAGCACGACGAAGGCGAGCAGGCCCTGCTGGACGCCTTCCTGGCGCATGTGCCCTGGCCGTCGGCACTGCCACGCCCCTACCTGGCCGCCGGTGACCGGGAACTGGTGGACCTGATGGCCGAAGGGAACCACGCGGGCATCACCGCCACGGCCGGTGGCTTCTATGGCCCGCAGGGGCGGCAGCTGCGGCTGGGCACTGCGGCCATGGACCTCAACGAGCGCTTCACGGCCTTCCGGCATGGGGATCTGCGCATCGCCAACTACGAGATGGAGACCAGCGCCCTGTACGGCCTGGGAGCCCTGCTCGGTCACCGGTGCTGCACGGTGTGCACGGTGGTGGCCAATCGCTTCCGGCGCGAGTTCAGCCTGGACCATCACGCCGCCGTGCGGCGCATGGTGGGCGAAGTGCTGGAGCGATCAACAGCGTAGTGCTGGAAAGTACGGCGTGCCGCCGACCCGCTCCGCGACGGGCCCCGGCTACTTTCGTCGGGGCCGTGCAACGGCCATCGGGGGGCATGAGCGAGAACGAGATCCAGGCGTTGATCACCCTGATCGAGGATCCCGACGAGGATATCTACGCGCAGGTCAGGTCCCGGATCGTATCGATGGGCGACCGGATGCGTCCGGTGCTGGAACGCGCCTGGGAGGTGGACGACCTGGGCGACCTGTTCCGCAGCCGGGTGGAGGACCTGCTGCACACCCTGCACCTGGACCATGTGGAAGGGCGGCTCAGGGACTGGTGCGACAGAGGGTGCGAGGACCTGCTGGAGGGGGCGCTCATCGTGAGCCGCTACCGGTATCCGGACCTGGATGAACACCGGTTCAGGGCGCGCCTGGCCGCCATCCGGCAGGACATCTGGCTGGAGCTGAACGACCACCTGACCGCCTTCGAGAAGGTGCGCGTGTTCAACCACATCTTCTTCCAGGTGCACGGGTTCAAGGGGAACAAGCGCAACTACCACGCGCCGCAGAACAGCTTCATCAACGACGTGCTCGACAGCCGCAAGGGCAATCCCCTTTCCCTGTCGATCCTGTACCAGGTGCTGGCCGAGGACCTGGACCTTCCGCTGCGCGGTGTGAACCTGCCGAACCACTTCGTACTGGCCTACCTGGAGGAGAGCAGCGTGGGCGGGGGCAGCGACCTGCGGCAGAACATCCTGTTCTATGTGAACCCGTTCAGCCAGGGCGACATCCTGGGCCGCAACGAGATCGACGAGTTCCTGCAGAAGCTCCAGATCGAGCCGCAGGAGATCTTCTACCAGCCCTGCAGCAACCGCGATATCGTGCGCCGGCAGCTGAACAACCTGCACCACAGCTATGCCAAGCAGGGCGATGCCGAGCGTGCGGGCGAACTGGACCGCCTGCGGCGGGTGCTGGGTGTTCCGGCGGAGGAGCCGCCGCGGCTCAATCCCTGAAGATCAGCCGCACGGTGGCGGCGATGATGCGCAGGTCGAGCGCCATGCTCCGTTCGTGCACGTAGCGCAGGTCCAGCGCGAGCTTGGCCGGCATCACCTCTTCCACATAGGTGCGCTCGGGGTCGGAGGAGCGCGCCAGCAGTTCGTTCTCGTCCACGTAGTCCAGGCTGGCCATGCCGGTGATGCCCGGCCGTACCCGGAGCACCTCGCGCTGCGCCGGCGTGTACAGCGCGACATAGCGGGGCACCTCGGGGCGCGGGCCCACCACGCTCATCTCCCCGACGAGCACGTTCCAGAGCTGGGGCAGTTCATCCAGCTTGGTCTTGCGCAGTACCCGCCCCACGGGCGTCACGCGCGGGTCGCCCCCGCCGATGGTGAGCTGTCCCCGGGCCTCGCTCCCCGGCCTCATGCTGCGGAACTTCAGCAGGCGGAACTCCTTCCCCGCACGCCCCACCCGCACCTGCCGGAACAGGGCCCCACCCGGCGAGGTGAGCGCCACCGCAAGCCCGAACAGCAGCATCAGCGGCGCGAGCAGCACCAGCGCCACCAGCGCGAAAACGACGTCGAAGGCCCGCTTGATGGCCATGGATCAGCCCAGCACTTCGGTAACGGCCGCCTTCACGGCGTCCACGACCTGGTCGACCAGCGCGTCGCTGAGATCGTAGTACACCGGCAGGCTGATCTCGCGGCTGTACTGCGCAAAGGTGTTCGGGTGTTCGTCCATCCGATAGCCCTGGCCCTTGTAGTAGCTCAGCAGGGGCAGCGGGATGAAGTGCACGTTCACGCTCACTTCGCGCCGGGCGATGGCGTCGATGACGGCATCGCGCTGCACCTCGGTGGCCTGCTTCACCCGGAGCATGTACAGGTGGTGGCTGCTCGTCCGCTGGCCATCGTCGAACAACGGGATGACGAAGCGGTCGTCGCTGCCGAAGGCCTTGTCGTAGCGCTGGCAGATGGCGCGCCGCCGCACCAGCGTGTCGTTGTCGTACCGGTCCAGTTCCACCAGGCCGATGGCGGCTTGCAGATCGGTCATGTTGCACTTCCAGCCGGGGAGCTCCACATCGTAGCGCCAGGCGCCGGGCCGCGTTTTGGCCAGGGCGTCCTTGCTCTGTCCGTGCAGGCTCATGGTGTTGAACAGGCGGTACAGCTCCTCATGGTCGAAGGGTGCGGGCAGGTGGAGGGCCAGCGCACCGCCCTCGGCCGTGGTGAGGTTCTTCACGGCGTGGAAGCTGAAGCCGGTGATGTCGGCCTGGGAACCGACGGCCTTGCCGCCGATCCGTGCGCCGAAGGAATGGGCGGCATCGGAGAGGACCAGGACGCGGCCCAGCCGCATCTGCGGGTTGGTCCCCGCCACGCGCAGGTTCACGGCCGGGGTGAAGAGCGGAGAACATTCCTCGGCGATGCGCACGAGCTCCGGTACGCGGGCCGGCAGCCCCCCGATATCCACGGGCATGATGCACTTGGTGCGGGGTGTGATGGCCCGGCGCACCGCCTCGGGGTCCATGGTGAAGTCGTCCAGCACATCCACCAGGACGGGCCTGGCGCCCACGTGCATCACGATGTTGGCCGTGGCGCAATAGGTGTAGGCCGGCACGATCACCTCGTCGCCCGGCCCGATGCCGTACCAGCGCAGCACCAGTTCGCAGGCGTTGGTCCAGCTGTTGAGGGCGATCACACGGTCCACGCCGCAGTAGGCGGCCAGCCTGCGTTCGAACTCCTTGGTGCGCGGGCCGGTGGTGATCCATCCGCTGCGAAGGGCCTCTTCCATGGCCTTCACGGTACGGTCATCGATGCGCGGCGGGCTGAAGGGGATCATGGGCCAGGTTGCGGGGTGCTCTTCGTTCCGGCGGGCAAAGGTCGGTGCGGGGCATGGACGAGCAACCAGGAGAAGAAGGCGAGGAAGAACACACCTGCCTGCACCTCGAGCATGCTCTCCACCGTCCAGTTCAGCCCGTTCAGCAGCAGGAAGGCGGCCAGGGTCAGGTCGCCTTCGCGGAAGCTGCGCAGCAGGGGCACCAGCACCAGCAGGAGCAAGAGCAGCAGGCCCGGCATGCCCAAGGCCACCCCCGTATTGAGGTATTGGTCGTGGGCGTTGAGCTTCTTGTGCAGCGGGTCCATGTAACCCAGGTCAGCGTAGGTGCGCAGGAGCTCGTCCTTCACATCGCCGGTGCCCACGCCCCACCATGGCCCGTTCCGCATCAGGCGGGTCGCTGCATCCCATACCATCCTCCGGTCGTCGGTGCTGTTGGCGGTGTTGCTCGGGGGTGCCTCGCTGCGCAGCGCGTCCACCACCTGTTGCACCCGTTCGCGCACCAGGACGTTGGTGGCTATGAGCCCGCCGCCGATGAGCAGGACCGCAGCCAGGCCGGTGGCCACCGCACGGCGCAGCAGCCGGTCGCGGCGACGCATCCACAGCAGGGCGAGGCCCCCACCGATGAGCAGGGCCCACCCCGCCTTGCTGGCGCAAAGCAGGACCCCCAGGGCGAGCACGGCCGCCACCGCCGCCCGTTGGCCGCTGCCCAGCATGCGGTAGGTGGTGCTGCGGGCAAGCATCAGCAAGGCCAGGGTGAGGTACATGGCCATGTAGCTGGGGTGGTGGAAGGCCGCGAAGCCGGACGAGAAGAAGGGGACGCTCAGGGAGAAGCCGGTGACCTCGCCGGCGGGCCAGGCGTCCAGCAGGTAACGCCCCGCGTGGTAAATGGCCCGCACCAGGCACAGCAGCACCGCCAGGGCGTTCGCCCCCACGTAGGCATCGGTGGCGCGCGTCACGTTCACCTCCGGGGTGCCCAGGAGCGCCAGCGCCGGGAAGAGGATGAGCGAGGCCTTGATGCCCAGGTCGAGCCCGGCGAAGTCCATGTTCGTTGTCCACAGCAGGCCCACCACGTGCAGGAGGTACAGCAGGGCCGTCCAGAACAGGGGTGACCGCCAGGTAAGCCGGCGCGCAGGTGGTGGCCCGTGGCGCCGCGCCCACAAGCTTCCCAGCAGCAGCACCGCGATCAACACGGGGACCAGTTCCGGCAGTACCGGAAGGGCCGCGGCAAGCGCGGTGGTGGCGGCATCGACCACGGCTGCTGGGCGGAGCTGCCGACGTTCAGCCATGGGTGCGGGCATGGTGGCACAGCACTTCCAGCGTGCGTTCGTCCAAGGTCCGGGCATCGGCCATGTTGGGCACCACCCGGTCGCGGCCATTGGAGCGTCGCCCGTCCAGCAGCACCTCGCGCAGGGCCTGGGCCATCCGTGCGGGTTCCCTGTCCACGATGGCCCCGGGCATCACGCCGGCCAGGCGCATGCGCACGTCGCCCACGTCGTTGGTCACCACGGGCAGCCCGCAGGCCATGGCCTCTTTCACCATGGTGGGGCTTCCTTCCTGGTCGCTGCACAGCAGCAGGGCATCGGCCGCGCTCAGCACCAGGGGCATGCGTTCGGAGGACACCTCACCGCGCAGCACCTCCAACCGGGCGTCGACCCCATCGGCCTGAAGGCGGGCCTCCACCTGGCGTGCGATGTCCAGGCGTTTCACGGGGGCATCGCGATGGTTGAACAGGATGCGCCAGGGACGGTCGGGCCAGCCCAGCTGCTGCCGCGCCTCGTGATGGGGCACCGGCACGCATCGCTCCAGGTCCACGCCCATGGGGATCACCTGCGCACGGTCCCGGCGCCACCACAGGCGGTCGCGCAACCCCTCGCTGACGCAGATGATGCCCGAGGCGCCCAGCGCGGCCAGCTGGGAGAACAGGCGGCCGATGAAGTCGCGCAGAAGCCCATCGCCCGGAGTGCGGTTGAGGTCGCTGCCGTGGAAGGTGACCACCACGGGCACCGGGCTGCAGAGCACGCCGAGCAAGGCGGTGATGGTGCCGTAATGCACATGGACCACCTGGGCGCGGTGGTCCGCGATGGCCTTTCGCAGGGCCCGGCAGCCGCGCAGGATCCCGCCGAGGCTGGCGCGCCCGGTGAAGAACCAGGTGGCCAAGGACACCTTCGGCATGGCGGCCAGGGCAGCGGCCTGCCGGCGCGAGAAGACCATGCTGTGGTCCTCCGGTCTCCCGGGGATCACCACCAGGATGCGCAGGTCCGAAAGGCCGTCGGCGGGCAGCATCGTGCGAAGATGGCACCGCAGGACGAATGGGCCTTCAGCGGTTGGTGGGCACATCGGCCGGCCGCACCTTCCGGCGCATCAGGGTGAAGCGCAGCAGCCCCTGCAGGTAACCCACGCCATAGGCCACATGCACCGTGGGGAAGGCGAGCAGCAGCCACGGCAGGGCGGCGAGGCGCCCGCCGCCGGTCGCGATGCGCAGCGCTACGAGGGTCACCGTGGAGAGGTACACCGACACCAACGCGACCCAGGCCGGCGCGATCCAGGCATGCAGCGGCGCGAGCAGGGGCAGGCCCAGGAGCGCCAGGACGAACAGGGGCGGCGCGAACTGGCGCAAGGTGGCCGGCCTGCCGAGCTTGAGGTTGACCAGCGGCTTGAACAGACCGTACTCCCTGTACATCCGCCAGAGCTTGCGCAGCCGGTCGCGGCTGTAATAGCGCACCACCACCTGTGGGAGCAGCATGATCCTCCCGCCCGCCTGGATGATGCGGCCGTTGTGCTCATCGTCCTGGTTGCGCACCAGGTCCTCATCAAAAAAGCCGATGCGGTCGAACAGCTCCCGGCGGAAGCATCCGTAGGGCACGGTATCCACCGCACGTTCCCCGGTGGCACCGAGGCGGAAATGGGCGTTGCCCACGCCCAGCGGGCTGCTCAGCACCCGGGCGATGGCCCAGGCCTTGTGGCTCCCATCGGCCGGCAGGGTCTCCCATACGCCGCCGACATTGTCGGCCCCAAGCCTGTCCAGCGCATCCACCAGCACGGCCACATAGTCGGCGGGATAGCGTGAATGGGCGTCCATGCGCACGATGTACTCCCCCCTGGCCATGCGGATGGCGGCGTTGAGGCCATGGGGCACCACCCCGGCCGGGTTCTCCACCAGCTTCACCGCAGGCTCCTCGCGGGCGATGCGTTCCACGATGGCATGGGTGTCGTCCGAGCTGGGACCCACGGCCACCAGGACCTCGAGCGCGAAGCCGCGCCGTTCCTGCGCCAGGGCGTCGTGGATGGCGTGGGCCACATGGGCCGCCTCATTCCGACAGGGCATCACGATGCTGACCAGGGTGCTCATGGGCTTGCGGGGTTTGTGCGGTCAAGTCGGCGGCCCGCCGCACAGGCCGCCACCACCACCAGCATGGGCATCAACATCCCTTCGAACAAGAGCCCTTTGAACGCTTCGGGGCCGTTGCGCACGAACACGGGCAGGTAGGCCGTCCAGCACATCGCCCCCAGAACGGCGCACACGCGCCACGCCAGCGGGCCTGCGCGAACGCCGTTGCGCACGCGCAGCAGCGCCCCCCAGCAAAGGCCGAGCAGCAACCCGCCCAGCGGGATCCCGGCCCATCCGGCGTTGAGATACCAGGCTGCGGCCTGATGGATGGTGTAGCCCTGGTCGGGCTGCAGGTGCGCACCTGCTGCATACACCGCGTAGGCGTCGGGCGGTCGTTGCGGGAACAGGGCGCGCGGCAGCAGCGAGGCCGCCAGGTAGCCGAAGCTGACCCCCGGGGCCGGGGGCACGTCATGGCGCAGGATGCCGTAGAGCGAGAAGTGGGCCGCGAACAGCTCGTTGGACAGGAAGGGGGAGAGCGCATCGGCCACCGCTCCCCGGTGGTCGCGGGGCACATGGGCGATGAGCGGCAGTGTGAACGGCTCCCTGGCCGGCACCGCATCGGTGCGCAGGGCGGCGAGCGCGCTCCAGTTCTGGTCCCTCACCTTTCCGGCGATCAGCAGAGGCAGCAGCACGGCCAGCACGTACCCCCCGAGGCGGAGGGGGGACCGCGTGGCGGAATTGTTCACGAAGAGGAGCACACCGAGCAGCAAGGCCATGAACAGCTCATGGCGGTTGCCCAGCAGCACCAGGTACAGCGACAGGACGACCATCGCGGCCGGATAGGCCCAGCCCGCCCAGTATTGTCCCGTACCGGTGAAGCGGCGCCCCTCCCGTGCGGTGAGGTGGATGGCCCAGCCCAGCAGCAGGGCGAAGCAGGCGAGCTCGTTGCACAGGCTGTGCAGCGTGGCCGCGGGGAACGCGGTGTGGCGGGTGTATTGATACACGGACAGGTCCTGCGCCATGGCCTGCAGGACCACCGGCCGAACGAGCGCGAAGCTCACCGAGGCACCGACGAACGCGAACAGGAAGAAGATACGGTGGTCCACCCGCCAGGGTCCTGCGGTCGTACCGCGTTGCGCCGGCATGCCACGAAGCGCCCAACGGACCCCGAGGAGCATGGCGATCAGGAAGGTCCCAAGGCCGACCAGGGCAAGAAGGTAGTTCCCGTCCAGTTCGAACGGGAACATCTTCTCCATGAGGTAGTAGTAGTGCAGGCCGATGCGGTAGCCCCGATAGCCGCTCAAGGCATCGCCGATGAAGAACCAGGCCCCCAGCAGGGTCCAGGCATAGAGCACCGCCATGCCCAGGAGGAAGGAACGGTCGCCGCTGCACCGCAACACCCAGCGCGTGGCGATCACCACGGCCGCAGTGATCAGGGCGAGCAGCAGGTAGGCGGCCATCGGGGTCGGGTCGGCAGACGGGTGACGGAAGGCCAGGGGCTGCCTTCTCCGGGGCCGAAGTTCGGTCGGACACCCGTCCGGGCCACAGCGGCCGCCAAGATCCGGTCGGTGGATCGCGCTCGGGGGCGTACGCAAGGGGGATCCCCGGTCCGGGCCGCGAGTTGGGGAAAGCGGCGTTCCCTGTTGACCTTCGCCCCATGTCCGTGATCGTCCCCTCCCCCCTTCGCCCCGGCGACCTTATCGCCATCGTGCCCACCGCACGCGCCATCACGGCCGAGGAGCTGCGCGAGGCCATCGCCCTGGCGGAAGGCTGGGGCCTGAAGGTCAAGGTCGGGGCAGGCGTTGGCCGCAAGCACTTCCAACAGGCCGGCACCGCCGAGCAGCGTGCGGCCGATCTCCAGGATACGATGAACGATCCCTCGGTCCGCGCCATCTGGTGCGCCCGCGGCGGATACGGCACCGTTCACCTGCTCGACCACATCGACCTTTCGGTGCTGCGCCACGACCCCAAATGGATCGTGGGCTTCAGCGACGTCACGGTGCTGCACAACGCGCTGCACACCCTGGGCGTGGCCAGCCTGCACGCGCAGATGCCCTTTCGCATCGGCACCAAGACCGAGGCCTCCAAGGAAAGCCTGCGGAGGGCCTTGATGGAGGATGAGCGGGCGTTGGCGGCCGGTGCCTGGGTGAGCCACCCAACCCCCATCGACCTTGTGCCGTTCAACCGCATCGGCCGTGGCCAGGGGGTACTGGTGGGCGGCAATCTCTCGCTGCTCCACGCCCTGCGCGGCACGCCCTACGACATCGATCCGCGCGGCAAGGTCCTGTTCCTGGAGGACCTGGACGAATTGCTCTACCACCTGGACCGCATGCTGCAGAACCTTCGCCTGGCGGGCTGGTTCCGGGGGCTCGCAGGGTTGATCGTGGGCGGCATGAGCGACATGCACGACAAGGACCCGTCCGACCCGTTCGGTCGCACGGCCGAGCGGATCATCGCCGATGCCCTGGGGGAGGTCCCCTATCCCGTATGCTTCGGATTCCCCGCGGGCCACATCGACGACAACCGGGCCTTGATGCTCGGGAAGCAGGTACGCCTCACCGTCACCGGGCACGGTGCGAGCTTGAGCCACGTCGAGGCGCAGCGCGCATCCGGTCCGGCATGAACGGACTGCTGCGCCCATGGGCCGGTGACCGGGCCGATGCCCGGACGCCGCAGGCATCGCCGAAGAGGATCGGCCTCACAGAGACTTAACGATCGGCTCAGACCCGCGCAATACGGTGCCGGGAGCTTTGCGGCGCGAACGGACAGGACCCGTCCGCCCCACCGATGCAACGCACCCTGCTGCTCTTCCTGGCGCTCACCCTGGTACGGAACGCCATGCCCCAGACGGGCACCATCACCGGTACGATCACCGCTTCGGAAGGCGGTGCCCTGCAGCCGATGCCCTTCGTGAACATCAGCGTCAAAGGCACCGGCCATGGTACGACCACCGACCTGGACGGCAGCTACGAACTGAACTGCCCCGTGGGGGAGCACACGCTGACGGTGAGCCTCATGGGCTTCACTTCGGTGGAACGCACCGTGCTTCTGGCGGCAGGCTCCACCGTTGCGGCCGACTTCACCCTGAAGGAGGAGGCGAACACCCTCCAACAGGTGGACGTGGTGGCGGTGCGACGCACCGAGAGCGATGCGGCGGTGCTGATGGAGATGCGCAACGGCCAGCAGGTCATGAACGGAATGGGTCGCCAGCAGATCGCACGCGGGCCGGACCGCAGTGCGGGCGACGTCGTGAAACGCCTGCCGGGGATCACCCTCCTGGGCGACCGTTCGGTGATGATCCGCGGGCTCGCGGACCGGTACAACACCGTGTTGCTGAACGATGTACCGGCTCCCAGCCTGGAGGCGGACAAGCGCGCCTTCAGCTTCGACCTCATCCCCAGCGGTGCGTTGGAACGGATCATGGTGTACAAGACCGCCGCACCGGAGCTCCCCGGCGATCTGGTCGGTGGCGTGGTGAAGGTGCACACGCTGACACTGCCCGCCGAGGACGAGACCCGGGTGTCCGTGAGCACCTCGGTACGGGCGGGCACCACCTTCCAGCCGTTCCTGCAAAGCGCCGGCAGCCCCACGGACGCGCTCGGCTTCGACACCGGGGCCCGTCAACTTCCGGACGCCTTTCCGGCCACGCTGCACGGACAGTCCCCGGAGGCGTTGCAGGCCCTTGGCCGGGCCCTGCCCAACACCTGGACGGCGCGCGAAACGACCGCCATGCCCGATGTCCGCATCGGGCTTTTTGTTGCGCGGACCCTCGGCCGCGCGAACCGGAACAACCGGTACGGCACCGTCACCAGCATCGACTACGGCAACACCTGGCTCTCCTACACGGCCAGGAACCACAACTACAACGCCTACGATCGTTCCGCCGGGCGGAGCGATACCATCCATGCGTACCTCGATCAGGAGAACGTCCGCAGCGCACGGGTATCGGTGATGCACAACTGGACCGCGATGCTCGGCAGGGGCACCAAGATCGAGCTCCGCAACCTGTTCGGCCAGCTGGGCCGGGAACAGACCACCCTGCGCACCGGGCGCAACCTGGAGGAAGGCTTCGCCGTGCGCAACCACGCCTTCCAATACCTGCAACGCACCATCTACAGCGGGCAGCTCCACGGCGACCATGCCCTGGGCCGGCGCGACCACAGCACCTGGACCCTGGGGTACGGCCTGGCCCGGAGCAAGGAGCCCGACCTGAGGCGGGTGCGCACCGCCCGCGACATCGCGGCCACGGATGCCGACACGCCCTATCAGCTCATCATCGCCCCCGCCGCCTCGACCCTGGACGCCGGTCGCTTCTTCAGCACGCTCAAGGAGGACGTCCTCACGGGGCGCTACGATCACCGCCACCGCTTCGCCGACGAGGATGCGGACCTGGTGCCCGAGCTTACCGTCGGCATCCTCGTGGAGAACAAGGAGCGTGCGTTCAGCGCCCGCTGGATGTCCTTCGCACAGGCCAACCTGCTCACCTTCGATGGCTCGCTCCTCACCGAGGACCTGTCCACGGTGTTCAGCAGCGGCAACATCGACCCGGTGACGGGCTTTGAACTGGTGGAAGGCACCAATCCCAGCGACCGGTACACCGCGCGGAACACCCTGCTGGCCGGCCACCTCGCCAGCTCCATCGCCCGTAAGGACAAGTGGGCCGTGAGCGGCGGGGTGCGTGTGGAACACAACCGGCAGCGGTTGGAGAGCGCGCGTTACGGCGGGACGCGTGTGCGTGTGGACAACCCGGTCCTCAGCGTGCTGCCCTCGCTGAACGCCAGCTACGACCTTACGGCGCGGAGCCTGGTACGGGTGGCCTGGGGCAATGCGGTGAACCGCCCCGAGTTCAGGGAGCTCGCGCCCTTCGCCTTCTACGATTTCAGCTTCAACAACGTGCTCTTCGGCAACGACTCGCTGAAGGTCGCACGGGTGATGAACGTCGATGCGCGCTGGGAGCACTATCCCACGGCCGGCGAGGTCGTCAGCCTGGGCGTCTTCTACAAGCGGATCCACGACCCCATCGAGATGTACTTCGTGCCCGGCACCGGATCGGGCGGCACGCGCAACTTCACGTTCGACAATGCGCCGCAGGCCGCCTGTTACGGCCTGGAGGTCGAGCTGCGTCGGTCCCTGAGCGGCTGGTTCGGCGATGGCCACCTGGGCCGTTTCGGGCTGCTGTTCAACGGTGCGTACATCCTCTCCCGGGTCGACCTGGGCGCGCACGCCGTGGGGCAGGTGCGGCAGCGTGCCCTCATGGGGCAAAGCCCCTATGTGGTGAATGCGGGCATCCAGTACCTGGACGAGGCGCACTGCTTCCAATACAACATCCTGTACAACATCATCGGCCGACGGCTCCACGCCGTGGGCTCCTACGGCACGCCCGACCTCTACGAGATGCCGCGCCACCAGATCGACGCCACGCTCACCAAACGCATCGGCCGTCGCTTTGAGCTGAAGGCCAGCGTGCAGGACCTTTTGAACCAGCGGGTGCTCCTCATGCAGGACAGCAATGGGGATGAGCGCATCGACGGCAAGGACGAGGAGGTCCTGAGCTTCCGACGCGGACAGGTCGTTTCGGTGGGCCTGAGCGTGCGCATCTGAGCGCTGTGCGACCAGGCTTGAAGGGCGGGGGCCGGACCTACACGGCCTCCGCCCTTCGCAGTTCACAGCACCTTAACGCGAAGGGTGCGCAAACATCATGCGCGGGTCATTCCGGCCTAAGCTGCGCGCGGTCCCTTTGCGGCATCGAAAAACCATTGAAACGATGATCATCCATCCCCGCCCGCTGCTGGGCACCATGCTCGTGGCACTGCTCGCCACGGCTCTCTCCTCCTGCACCAGGAAGGAAGGCTGCACCGATCCCGCCGCCACCAACTACGATCCCGATGCCCAGAGGGATTGCTGCTGTGCATACGGCTCCGGCAAGTCCTTCACCATCACCGACCTGGGCAACGGGGTGAAGCAGGTGCAGGGCGAGACCGACCAGGACGTGACCTTCACCAGCGACACCAAGTGGCTGCTGTCCGGTTTTGTGTACGTGAACAGCGGTGCCACCCTCACCATCGAGCCCGGCACCTTGATCAAGGGCGACAAGGACAGCAAGGCCACGCTGGTGATGCGTCGCGGCGGCCGGATCCATGCGGAAGGCAGCGCCACGCAGCCCATCGTGTTCACCAGCGACCAGCCGGCCGGGCAGCGTGCGCCCGGGGATTGGGGCGGGATCATCGTGTGCGGGAAGGCCCAGGTGAACCTGCAGGGTGGGCAGGGCACGATCGAGGGCGGCGTGGAGGCCACCTTCGGCGGCAGCGACCCTGCGGACAACTCCGGCGTGCTGCGCTATGTACGGATCGAATTCTCCGGCGTGCCCTTCCAGCCCAACCAGGAGATCAACGGGCTCACCCTGGGCGGTGTGGGCAGCGGGACCACCATCGACCACATCCAGGTGTCGTACAACGGCGATGACAGCTACGAGTTCTTCGGAGGCACGGTGAACGTGAAGCACCTGGTGGCCCTGGCCTCCTGGGACGATGACTTCGACATGGACAACGGGTACTCGGGCAACGGCCAGTTCCTGGTGGCCTTGCGGAACCCGGACATCGCCGACCAGAGCGGCAGCAACGGCCTGGAGCACGACAACGACGGCCAGGGCACCACGGCCACCCCGTTCACCGCCCCCACGCTGAGCAACGTGAGCATCTTCGGTCCCCAGGCCACGCCGGGCACCTCGATCAACGGCAACTTCAAAAGGGCGGGCCACCTGCGGCGCAATACGCACAGCAAGGTCTTCAACAGCGTGTTCGCGGGTTTCCCCACCGGGCTCCTGGTGGACGGGGCGGCGTGCGAGGCGAACGCCGACGCAGGCGACCTGCTGGTGCGCCGCTGCGTGTATGCCGCCATGTCCAACCTCACGGCGGTGGCCAGCGGCAGTACCTGGGACATCCAGGCCTGGTTCACCAACGGGGGGAACATCAGCGTGGACGACAACAACGCCCTCGGGGTGAGCGATCCCTTCAACTTCACCGCACCCGACTTCCGGCTCACCGGAGGCAGCATGCTCGCGACCGGGGCGACGTTCAGCGAACCCGGGCTCAACGCCCCCTTCTTCGACCAGGTGAGCTACAAGGGTGCCTTGGGCCAGGAGGACTGGACGGCAGGCTGGTGCAACTGGGACCCGCAGAACACGCCCTACTGATCATTCCCGCGACCGCGGCCCTGCTTCGTGAAAGCCCTGCCATGCCGGCAGGGCTTTCCGTTCATGGGCGCCGCATCCACAACAACGAGGCGTCGCCGTAGCTCAGGAAGCGATAGCCCGTGGCCAGCGCATGCGCATAGATGCGGCGCCAGTCCGGTCCCACACAGGCCGCCACCAGGAGCAGGAGCGTGCTGCCGGGCTGGTGGAAGTTGGTGAGCAGGAGGTCGGCCATGCGCACGCGGTACCCCGGCGCAATGAGCAAACGGGTACGACCGGTCAGCTCCTCCATGCCCAGCCGGTCCATCCGGTCGATGACGGCATCGAGCGCTTCGTTCGGCGGAGGCGGCGCCGGGCGGTCGTACGGCTCCCATTGTTCCACACGGAGTTCATCGGCGGCACGCCCTTCCAGGATGGCCACCCCGTGCCAGTACAGACTTTCGAGGGTGCGCAGGGTGGTGGTGCCCGTGACGGCCACGGTGCGCGTTCCATGCGCGATGCGCAGGGCCTTCACCGCAGCGCGTGGCACCGCGATGCGTTCCTCGTGCATCACGTGACCGGCCAGGGTATCGCTCTTCACGGGGCTGAACGTCCCGGCCCCGACATGGAGGGTGACGCGGGCCAGGTCCACCCCGCGCGTCCGCAGCCGTTCCATCAGGTCGGGGGTGAAGTGGAGCCCTGCGGTGGGCGCGGCCACCGAGCCCTCCGTGCGCGCGTACACGGTCTGGTAGCGTTCGGTATCGGCAGCCTCGGCCTCCCGGTGCAGGTACGGGGGCAGGGGCACCGAGCCGGCCCGAGCGAGGACCTCGGCGAAGGTGAGCTCCGCAGGTTCCCAGGAGAAGGCCACGCACGCGCCCTCGGACCGGGACGGCATCCGCTCGGCCAGCAACCGCACGCCACGCGCGGGATCCGTGGAGGACCATTCGAGCGGGCCCTGCTTCCACCGACGGCCGTTGCCCAGGGCGCACGACCAGGTCACCCGGCTGCGGCGCTGGAAGGCCTCCTCCACCGGCCCACCGTCCGCCGGAGCCAGGCAGAACACTTCGATCAGGGCCCCGGTCCCCTTGCGCAGGTGGAGCCGGGCGTTCACCACGCGGGTGTCGTTCATCACCAGCAGCGCATCCGGTGGCAACAGGTCGGGCAGGTCGCGGAAGTGGCGGTCCTCGATGGTGCCGTGGCGGTAAACCAGCAACCGCGATGCGCCGCGTTCGGCGGCGGGGTGCTTGGCGATGCGGTCGTCCGGCAGGTCGTACCGCACGGCATCGGCAGGGAGGTCGCGGGGGTGCGGCATGGGCCGCGAAGTTCGCCAGGGCGCCCGTCAAATGCCCAGTTCCACTTGGAACCAGAGGCCCCATCGCGTGCCGGCCGCATCGGTCGCGGCCATGCCATCGGACCAGGCGTAGCTCATCGCGGCCTGCACCTTCACCCGGTGGTGGTTGACGTAGTGCGACCATCCGAGCCATCCCTCCTCGCGCTGCGGGAGCACGGAGGCCACACGGCCGACGGGGGTCACCAGCGAATAGCGCGCCACCACCTCGTTGCGCGCACCGAGCATGTGGCTCACCTGGGTGTTCCAGCCCCAGCCCTGGAGCACCGGCACCACCGAGCTGTCGGCGGCCAGCACCAACGGGTCGCCCTCCACATCGCGTTGCAGGAACTCCGTGCTGATGGCCAGGCCGCGGTACTTCAGCACGGCATCGGCGATGAAGGTGTTCAGGGTGCGTCGTTGGCCATCGGGCAGGGTGTGCCCCAGCTGCCCGCCCGCCCTGCGTGCGTGGACGTTCATGGCGTAGCCGGCCCCCACGGCGAGCTTGGGCGATGGCTCCCGGGCCAGGTCGCCCTCGAACTCATCACCGCCGTCGGTGAACGCGCCGAGGGGCAGCCATTCCATGCGGCCGGTGTAGCACAGGCCCTCGTCGCCGGGCGAGGCGTTGCGCCCTTCACCGGTGGTCACGGCCGCCTTCACCGCGAGGCCGTGCGTGCGGACCTTCCCCTGCCATGTGCCGAAGAGCCCGAAATCGCGGTCGAGCGTGAAGGCGCCGTTCACGATGGACCGGTCGGGCAGTTGCTGGGCCCCGGAGGAGACCGTGCGCTGGCGGTTGCCGGGGAGCTTGGTCTGGCCGAGGGCGAAGGTCCAGTGCTTGTTCGGAGCGTACTGCGCCACGGCATCCCGGATGGGATGGGCCACGGTGCCTTCGATCAGGTCCATGTCGGCCTTGCTGAAACCCAGCTGCACCTTGTACTGGATCTTCGGGCTGAGGACATGGCCTTCAAAGCGGAGGCGCAGGCGGCGCACCCGGATGTCGGTGCCGCCCACGGACAGGTCGTCCCCGCGCTCGCTCAGCAGGGCGAAGCGGTTCTGCATGCGGAACCGCAAGGTCATCCGGAAAAGGCTGTCGTGCTTCAGGACCAGGCCCTTGTTGCGATCGAAGCGGGCCGTGAAGCCATCGCCCGCATGCTGGGCCTCCGCCGTCAGGGTCAGCAGCAGGAGGAGCAGGAGCGTTCCGCGCATGGCTGGATCGTGTGGGCCTGACAAAGGAACCAACGGAATGCGGGCCGGAGGCCACAACCGACCCGGCACATGGTTCTGGCCGGATGGTCCGCAGGATCCTCAGGCCACCTTCATCGCATTCTCCACCTTTTCCTTGAGCAGGGCGTGCTTCACCACCTCGATCATCTCGGACACGTAGGTGAAGCGCATGCCCCTGGTGTAGCGTGCGTCGATATCCTCGATGTCCTTGCGGTTGTCGGCGCTGAGGACGATCTCCTTGATCCCGGCGCGTTTGGCGGCGAGGATCTTTTCCTTGATGCCGCCCACGGGCAGCACGCGTCCGCGCAGGGTGATCTCGCCGGTCATGGCGGTGAACTTGCGCACCTTCTGCTGGGTGAAGGCGCTGGCGATGCTGGTGAGCATGGCGATACCGGCGCTGGGACCGTCCTTGGGCGTGGCTCCCTCGGGCACGTGCACATGCACGTTCCAGCGCTTGAACACGTCGGCGTCCAGGCCGATGATCCCGCTGTGGGCCTTGAGGTATTCCAGGGCGATGATGGCGCTCTCCTTCATCACGTCGCCCAGGTTGCCGGTGAGGGTGAGCTTGCCCTCGCCCTTGGTGATGCTGGTCTCGATGAAGAGGATGTCGCCGCCGGTGGGGGTCCAGGCCAGGCCGGTGACCACGCCGGCCACGTCGTTGCCCTGGTATTTGTCGCGGGCATGGCTGGGGCCGTAGATCCGCACCAGGTCGTCCGCGGTGATGGTGACGTTGTGTTTCTGCTTGAGGGCGATCTGCTTGGCCCGGTGGCGCACCAGCTTGGCGATGCGCTTCTCCAGGGTGCGCACGCCGCTTTCGTCGGTGTACTGCTCGATGATGGTCTCGATGAGGCCCGGGGCGAGCTTGAGCTGCTTGGGCTTGATGCCGTTCTCGGTGAACTGTTTCGGCAGCAGATGGCGCAGGGCGATCTCCACCTTCTCCTCCTGGGTGTAGCCGTTCACCTCGATGATCTCCATGCGGTCGCGCAGCGCCGGGTGGATGGTGCTGAGGCTGTTGGCGGTGGCGATGAACATCACGCGGCTCAGGTCGTACTCGATCTCCACGTAATTGTCGTGGAAGGCGTTGTTCTGTTCCGGGTCGAGCACCTCGAGCAGGGCGCTGGCGGGGTCGCCGTGGAAGTCCTTGCCCACCTTGTCGATCTCATCGAGCACGAACAGGGGGTTGCTGGTGCCGGCCTTTTTGAGGCTCTGGATCAGGCGGCCGGGCATGGCACCGATGTAGGTCTTGCGGTGGCCGCGGATCTCGGCCTCGTCGTGCAGACCGCCCAGGCTCATACGCACGTACTTGCGGCCCAGGGCCTCGGCCATGCTCTTGCCCAGGCTGGTCTTGCCCACGCCGGGCGGGCCGTAGAGGCAGATGATCGGCGCCTTCATGTCGCCCTTGAGCTTGAGCACGGCCAGGTGCTCGATGATGCGCTCCTTCACCTTCTCCAGCCCGAAGTGGTCGCGGTCCAGGATCTTCTGGGCGTTGCGCAGGTCGAACTTGTCGATGCTGTGCTCGCCCCACGGCAGTTCGAGCAGCAGCTGCACGTAGTTGTGCTGCACGCTGAACTCGGCACCGGCCGGGTTCATGCGCTGGAGCTTGCCCAGCTCCTTCTCGAAGGTCTCCCCCACCTTGCTGCTCCACTTCTTCCTGGCCGCCCGGGTGCGCATCTCCTCCAACTCCTGCTCGATGGGGTTGCCGCCCAGCTCGTCCTGGATGGTCTTCATCTGTTGGTGCAGGAAGTACTCGCGCTGCTGCCGGTCCACCTCGGTGCGCACCTTGCTCTGGATCTCGTTCTTCATCTGGAGCATCTGGAGCTCCTTGGTGAGGTGCGCCAGCAGCATCTTGGCCCTTTCACGCAGGTCGGCCACCTCCAGCATGCGCTGCTTCTCAGCCACCTCGGCGTTCATGTTGCTGCTGATGAAGTTCACCAGGAAGGACGGGGAATCGATGTTGCGCAGCGCGAACTGGGCCTCGGTGGGGATGTGCGGGCTCTGCTTGATGATCTCCAGCGCCAGGTCCTTCAGGCTGCTCACCAGGGCATGGAACTCCTTGTCGTCCTTGTCCGGGCGCACCTCGGCGAACTCCTTGATGCGCGCCGTGTAGTACGGGTCGGTGCGCACCATCTCCAGCACCTCGAAGCGCTTCTTGCCCTGGATGATGGCCGTGGTGCTTCCGTCGGGCATGCGCAGCATGCGGATGATCTGCGCCAGGGTGCCCACCCGGTTGAGGTCCTCGGGGCGGGGCTCCTCGATCTGGGCGTCCATCTGGCTGACCACCCCCAGGGTGCGGTTGCCGCGGTACACGTCCTGGATCAGGCGGATGCTCCTGTCGCGCCCCACCGTGATGGGGATCACCACCCCGGGGAAGAGCACCGTGTTGCGCAGGGGCAGGATGGGCAGCTCGGGCGGGGTGGACTCCGCGTTCATCTGCTCTTCGTCCTCGGCCGTGATCAGGGGGATGAGCTCGGTCTCGTTCTCGATGGCCTCGGAACTGAAGAGCGCGGGATCGCTATGGAGAAGGTCGTTCATCAACGATGGGTGCCAGGATGACAGGTTCAAAGGTACCCCTTGGCCAGACCGCTGCCGACCCGGTGTTCCCAAAAAGGTGTGCAGCGACATGGCAAGCGCCATGCCTCGCGCGACGACCTGCCCTTCCGTCAGTTCATGTCCGGTCCAAGGCGGTGTCCGCATGCACCTGGACCAGCACGGCCCGATCGGCCTCGGTCAGGGTCACGGAGCGGCGTTCCATCACGCGCTCCGCAGTGCGCAGGGCCTGTTCCAGGGTGTGCGGGACCAGGCCTTCCGCACCGCCCCACGAGAAGCTGGGGATGTGCTTGGGCGGGAAGCCCGCGCCGAAGATGTTGGCCGCCACGCCCACCACGGTGCCCGTGTTGAACATGGTGTTGATGCCGCACTTGGCGTGGTCGCCCATGATGAGGCCGCAGAACTGCAGCCCGGTGTCGGCCATGGCCCGGTCGGCATAGCTCCACACTTTCACCGGGCCGTAGGTGTTCTTGAGGTTGCTGGTGTTGGTGTCCGCCCCCAGGTTGCACCATTCGCCCAGCACGCTGTTGCCCAGGAAGCCGTCGTGCCCCTTGTTGCTGTAACCGAGGATGACGCTGTTGTTCACCTCGCCGCCCACGCGGCATTCGGGGCCGAAACTGCTGGCCCCATAGACCTTGGCCCCCATCTTCAGTTGGGCATGCGCGCCCAGGGCGAAGGGCCCGCGCACCAGGCAGCCCTCCATTACCTCGGCACCTTTGCCGATGTGGATGGGCCCGCCCCTGGTGTTGAGGACGCTGGCCTCCACCACGGCCCCCTCCTCCAGGAAGAGGAGCGAGGGATCGCCCACCACGGTGTTGAGCCCGCTGAGGGGTTGCGAGCGTCGGCCCTCGGTGAGCAGGGCGAAATCGTTGATGATGGCGCGGCCGCAGTACTGGAAGAGGTGCCAGGGACGCTCCACGGGCAGCACCTCGCCGTCGAAGGGAACCGGGGCCAGGTAGGTGGGTGGTGCGGACCAGTCGGCCTCGGCAGGCGGCTGCCCGCCTGCGCGGCAGATGGCCAGCACCCTGCCGTCCTTCACCAGCATGCGGCCGGGCTCCAGGTCGAGCACGGCGCCGACCAGCTCGGGCAGCGGCAACAGGCCGGCGCGCACGTCGCGGACCAGGTCGCCGGAGACCGCAGGCCAGCGGTCGCCGAGGTAGGTCTCGGTGCGGTAGCCCACGGGCAGTTCGGTCATGCGCCACCACGTCTCGGCGAGGGTAAGGATCCCCGGCCGCAGGGCCCCGACCGGGCGCGTGAAGGTCAGGGGCAGCAGGTGGCGATGGGCGCCGGCGTCGTGCAGCAGGATGGCCATGCGCCGAAGGTAGCCCCGGTCAACGATCCCGGCAGGTGCCCGGGCCTACAGGCCGAACCAGGTGCAGACCCAATAGGCCAGCCCGGCCAGCAGCGCGCTCACCGGGATGGTGAGGATCCACGCCCAAAGGAGTTGGATGGTGACGCCCCAGCGCACCGCGCTCAAACGTTTGGTGGCCCCCACGCCGATGATGGAGCCCGTGATGGTGTGCGTGGTGCTCACCGGTATGCCCATCTGTTCGGTGAGGTAGAGCGTCATGGCCCCCGAGGTCTCGGCGCACACGCCCTCCAGCGGGGTCACCTTGGTGATCCGGGTGCCCATGGTCTTCACGATCTTCCACCCACCGCTCAGGGTGCCCAGACCGATCGCGGTGTAGCACGCCAGGGGGACCCAGGAAGGCATCTCCTTGATGTCGGCGATGGTGCCGTGGGCGATGAGGGCCGCGGTGATGATGCCCATCACCTTCTGGGCGTCGTTGCCGCCGTGGCCGATGCTGAAGGCCGCGGAACTGAACAGCTGCAGCCGCTTGAACATCCGGGCCACCGATCGTGCCGTGGGGGTGCGGACCTTTTCGGTGTACAGGTAGGTGCCGATGAACAGCAGCACGGTGCACATCAGGCCCACGCGGATGACGGAGTTGTCCGACCGGTCGAGCCGTTTGGCCAGCTTGTCCACGTCCACCTCCGGGTCGCTGCTGCTGCGCACGGCCTCGGCGATGCCGCGCCCGCCCTGCTCGCCGAAGGTGTCGAGCAGGGGCAGCGCCGCGTGGTAGCGCGCCATGGCCGCCTCGAGCTCGGCCGCACGAGAGGGGTCGTCGGCAGCGGCTTTTTCCAGCACGTCCACCTGGTAGTACTTGGCCAGGTTCTCCTCCAGCTTGCCGTGCTGCAGGTGCAGGAACAGGAACCAGGTGGCCACGGCGGCCACCGCGATGAAGGCCACGCGCCACCACACATTGCGCATGATGGTCACCAGGGTGATGAACATGGAGATGACCATGCCCACCAGGGGGGCCATGAAGATGAAGAGCAGGGTCTTGGTGATCTTGTCGCTCTCGATCACCTGGGCCAGGGTGAAACCGTTGGTGGTGGCCAGGGCATGGGCCAGGGCGGCGCCAGCAAAGCCGCCGATGAGGGTGTGCGAGCTGCTGGACGGGATGCCGTACCACCAGGTGAGCAGGTTCCAGATGATGGAGGCGATGAGGCCGGCCAGGATCACCGGCAGGGTGATGAACTCCTGGTGGACGGTTTTGCTGATGGTGTTGGCCACCGCATGGTCCTTGAAGATCCAGAAGGCGGCGAAGTTGAAGAAGGCCGCCCACATCACGGCCTGGAGCGGGGTGAGCACCTTGGTGCTCACCACCGTGGCGATGGAGTTGGCCGCGTCGTGGAAGCCGTTGATGTAGTCGAACACCAGGGCCAGGGCGATGATGACGACCAGGAGCGTCATGGCCTCAGGCGTACTTGAGCATGATGGACTCCAGCACGTTGGCCACGTCCTCGCACTTGTCGGTGGCCTCCTCCAGGGTGCCGTAGAGGTCGCGTTGCTTGATGAGGGCTATGGGGTCCTTCTCGTGGGCGAAGAGCCGCTCGATGCCGCGGTCGTGCACCTCATCGGCCTCGTTCTCCACGGCGTTGATGCGCACCACCAGTTCGGCGTGCTGGTTGTCCTTGTGCATGCGCCGCAGGCCCTGCACGGCCAGCTGGATGATCTTGCAACCCTCGTGCACCAGCCGGGCCAGCTCGGTGGCCGTGTCGTCCGGTTTGCCGATGCCGAAGAGCTCCAGGTTCTTGCCCGCCGCCAGGATGAAGTCCGCCACATCGTCCAGGCTGCTGGCCAGCAGGTGGATGTCCTCCCGGTCCAGCGGCGTGATGAAGTTGCGCGCCAGCTCGGTGAAGATCGTGTGGGTGAGGTCGTCGTTGGCGCGCTCGGTGATCTCCAGCCGCTCCAGGATGGCCGTGCGCTGCGCCCCGGGTTCGGTGGCCATGATGGCCTGCAGGTCCTCGCTCATCTTCAGCACATTGGCGGCCGATGCCTCGAAGTGGAAGAAGAAGATCCGGTCCTTCGGACGGAAGATCTGGAACAACGAGCTTAGGGACATGGGGTGCTGTTGGGGTGCGGCAAAAGTAACCGGCCCACCTACGCCCGGAGGGCCTGATGCGCAGGCTTAAGACAGGCTTAACACCGGGCCGGTGGACGGACCTGTCCCCTGCCGTGCGACCTTCGCCCCCGGAGGCCAGGCGCCTGCCCCTGGACCCCGATATCCCCGCAGCATGCTGTACGAGTTCAACGGTTACCGTCCGGTGGTGCATCCATCGGCCTTCGTCCATCCCCAGGCCGCCGTCACCGGCAACGTGGTGATCGGGGCCGACGTGTACATCGGCCCCGGTGCGGCCCTGCGCGGCGACTGGGGCGAGATCGTGGTGAAGGACGGTTGCAACGTGCAGGAGAACTGCACCATCCACATGTTCCCTGGGGTGAAGGTGGTGCTGCACCCCGGCGCCCACATCGGCCATGGGGCCATCGTGCACGGCGCCACGGTCGGTGCCAACTGCATGGTGGGCATGAACGCGGTGCTGATGGACAACGTGGTGCTGGGCGAGGGCTGCATCGTGGGTGCGCTCAGCTTTCTGCCGGCGGACAGCGTGTGGGAGGCCCGCCAGGTGATCGTGGGCAACCCGGCGCGCGTGGTGAAGGCCGTGAGCGACGAGATGCTGGCCTGGAAGACCGCGGGCACGAAGCTGTACCAGGAGCTCCCGGCCCTGTTGCACGCCACCTTGCGCCCCTGTGAACCGCTGCGGGAGGTGGACCGCAGCCGACCGCCGGTGACGGCACAATACCGCAGCTGGGGCGAGACGCGCCGGAAGGGCTGATCAGTCGCGGTCCTCCTCCAGGTGCAGGGCGTGCATCATGCGGTGGAGGGGCGGCGCGAGCAGCATGGCCACCGCGCTGGGCATGGCGACGCCGCTGTACAGGGCATAGCACGCGGAGAACACCTTGGCCGCTTCCGTGGGCATCGGGTCCACGGGGCCCATGCCCGCAAGGATCATCGCCGCGTTCAGGAGGGCATCGGTGGTGTCCAGGCCGCCGAGCGCGGCGTAGCCCCACGCCCCAAGGAACAGGCTGAAGCCCACGAAGCCCACCGCCAGTCCACCATAACGGAGTTGGCGACGCCAGAAACGGGCCCGGTCGGCCAACGGTTCGGAACGGTGCTCGAACATGCCGCCAAGGTAGGGCCATCAACAGTCCACCTTGGGCAACTGGCCGGGGCAGGCCTTCGCCCGGTGCCCTCCCCACCGTCACCTTCGCCTCCACGCTTCATCCATGACCGCCCACTGGACCATCCTGCTGCCGTGCGACCGCATGGTGCGTCGGGCCATGGCCTTTGTCCGGCCGGACCCCAAGGACCGCTGACCCATGCAGATCCCCCTGCTGCAGGAGATCGTCATCATCCTCGGGCTGTCGGTGGGGATGATCCTGCTGTTCCGACGGCTGAAGCTGCCGGTTCTGCTGGGCTTTCTGGCCACCGGGGCCCTGTGCGGGCCGCACGGCCTGGGGCTGGTGGGCGCCACGCACGAGGTGGAGCTGCTGGCCGAGGTGGGCGTGATCTTCCTGCTCTTTGTCATCGGTATCGAGTTCAGCCTGTCGAGCCTGGCCACAGTGGCCCGCACGGTGCTGCTGGGCGGAACCCTGCAGGTGGCCGGTACGGTGGCGCTCACGGCGGTGGTGGCCCATGCGCTGGGCCTGGGCTGGCCGCCGAGCATCTTCCTGGGCTTCCTGTTCGCCCTCAGCAGCACGGCGATCGTGCTGAAGCTGCTGCAGGAACAGGGCGCGGTGGGCGCCCCGCACGGCCGGGTGGCCTCGGCCATGCTCATCTACCAGGACATCATCGTGGTGCCCATGATCCTGTTGACGCCCATGCTGGCCGGGCACAGTGCCGACCCCTGGGGCGATCTCTTCGGCATGCTGGGCAAGATGGTGCTGCTGCTGGTGCTGGTGTACGTGATGGCGCGCCATGCGGTGCCTCGCCTGCTGAACGCCGTGGTGCGTACGCACAGCCGCGAGCTCTTCATCGCCACCATCGTGGTGCTGTGCTTCGCCACGGCCTGGCTTTCCAGCGCCATCGGCCTCAGCCTGGCCCTGGGCGCCTTCTTCGCCGGGCTGGTGGTCAGCGAGAGCGAGCACCGGTTCCAGGCCACGGGCAACATCCTGCCGTTCCACGAGGTGTTCATCAGCTTCTTCTTCGTGAGCATCGGCATGCTGCTCGACGTCGCCTACCTGTGGGGACACCTCGGTCTGGTCCTGCTCCTCACGCTGCTCACCCTGGTGGGCAAGGCCCTCATCGCCACGGTGGCGGCCATGCTGCTCCGCTACCCGTTGCGCACCGCGTTGCTCACCGGCCTGGCCCTGTGCCAGGTGGGCGAGTTCGCCTTCATCCTCAGCGCCACCGGCGTGGAACAGGGGCTGCTCACGCCGGACCGCTATCAACTGTTCCTGTCGGTCTCGATCGCCACCATGGGCCTGGCCCCACTGATCATCGGAGGCTCGGGGCGGTGGACGGCCGTGCTGTTGCGGCTGCTGGTACCTGCGCGCCTGCGCCACCGGCTCGATGCGCTGGTGCAGGCCCGTTCCAGCGCACGCGTCGCCCACCGGCTGACCGACCACCTGGTGATCGTCGGCTTCGGCCTGAACGGCCGCAACGTGGCCCAGACCGCCCGCCTGGCCGGCATCGCCCACGTGGTGGTGGAGATGGACCCCGACCTGGCCGCGCAGGCCCGCAGCCTGGGCGCCGACGTGGTGCTGGGCGATGCCAGCAACGAGCACGTTCTGGAGGAGGTGCATGCGGGCCGGGCCCGGGTGGTGGTGGTGGCCATCAGCGACCCGGCGGCCACACGGCGGGTGGTGAGCCGCGTACGCCGCATGGGCGACGCGCCCCACCTGATCGTCCGCACGCGCTACCTGAACGACATCGACGAGCTGCGTGCCCTGGGCGCCAACGAGGTGGTGCCCGAGGAGTTCGAGACCTCCATCGAGATCTTCGCCCGCACGCTGCGCCGTTACCTGGTGCCGGAGAACGAGGTGGAGGACCTGGTGGCCCGGGTACGGGGCTCGCACTACCGCGCCCTGCGCCCCATGGACCGCGGTGCGGAGGCCGGCATCAACGCCGTGGCCGTGTCCGACCAGGAGCTTGCGGCCTTGCCCGTCCTGCATGGCAAGGGCCGGGTGGTGGGCCGTCGGCTCATGGAAGTGGACGTCAAGGGCCGCTTCGGGGTGAGCGTGCTGGCCATCAAGCGCGGCGGTCGGGTGCTCACCGGCATCGACGGCACCAGTCGCGTTCAACCGGACGATGTGCTGTACGTGCTCGGCCCGCCGGAAGGGGTGGCCCTGCTGGACCGGATGCTGCGCGATTGAAGGCGGAACCTTCGCCGGTCGCGGTCGTAGAAAGGTGCATGTCCACGGACAACGACATCGACCACATCCTCCTGGTGGACGACGAGGAGGATTGCAACTTCGTGACCCGCATGGTGCTCAAGCGCAGCGGCTACACCGGGCGCATCACCTGCTTCACCTCGGCCAGCGCCGCCCTGGAGCACCTGCGCATCGGGGACGACCGGCCGGACCTGATGTTCGTGGACATCAACATGCCGGGCATGACCGGCTTCGACCTGCTGGCCGCCTGCGAAGGCGACGGCATCCTGCCCAACGACCACACCTCGGTGGTGATGTTCAGCTCCAGCAATCGCCCCTGCGACATGGAGCAGGCACGGCGTTATCGGTCGGTGGTGGGCTATGTGGAGAAGGCGCTGACGACCGAAGCATTCCAACAGGTGGTGTCGGGCCACAAGGCCCGCAACCGCGACAACAGCCCCACGTGCGCATGAAAAAGGTCCTGATCATCGAGGATGAGGCCATCATCTCCTTCGGCTACCGCCTGCGGATCGAGCGGATGGGCTTCGAAGTGATCGGCGTGGCGCGCAGCAGCGAAGAAGCCGAAGCGCTCCTGGCCCAGGAGCGTCCTGATGTGATCATCATGGACGTGTACCTCAAGGGCCCGCGCACCGGTCTGGAGCTCGCCCAGCAGATCCACGCCACGGACCCGGTGCCCATCCTGTTCCTGACGGCCAGCACCAATCCCGATATCGTGAACGCCATCCGGGCGTTGAAAGGGGCCCGCTACCTGGCGAAGCCGATCAGCTCCGACGGCCTCATGGACATGCTGGAGCAGCTGTTGCGCGCCAATGTCGCCCAATGAACCGCGGACCGTGGCTGCGGACCGCCGCGCCCTGGACGAGCGGCTCCACCGGCTCTCGCACGACCTGAAGAACCGCATCGGTTCCGTGCTCGAGGCGCTGCGCGGCCTGCGCGAGCCCGCGTCCGGCCTCACCCCGGACGAACTGCACGACTTCGCCGAGCGCAACCTCTTCCAGGCCATGCACACCCTGGAGCGCACGCTGGACGACCTCGGCGTGGAACGCGGCCCGGGTGCATTGGCGTTGCGCCCTGTGGACCTGCCCCCCCTGGCCCGTAGCGCCGCCGAACGCTGCAGCACGCGCCTTGCGCGCAAACAGCAGTCCCTGACCGTGGAACTGCCGGACCGCCTTCCGGTGGAAGGCGACGCCGAGCTGCTGGTGGAACTGGTGCATGCCTTGCTGACCAACGCCTCCAAGTTCTCCCCTGCGGGATCGGAGGTCCGGATGAAGGCCGTGGTCGCGGACGGTCGTGCGGTGCTTTCCGTGTGCGACCACGGCGTCGGCCTTACCACCGACGACCTTGAACGGGTGTTCGAGCGCTACGCCTGGCTCAGCGCGCGGCCCACGGCCGGCGAAGGGCAGGCCAGGAGCACCCTGTCCCGCGCCTTCCAATGGGCCCGTGCGCACGGTGGCCGGTTGGAGGCCCGCAGCGCGGGGCCCGGCACGGGATGCACCTTCATCCTCACCCTGCCGCTCAGGCCGGGCGCGTGATCCGTTTGGCCACCCGCTGGCCCTTGGCGTTCACCGCCACGTTGAACTCCAGCTCATCGCCTACCGCCAGTTCCGTGAACGGCACGTCCTCCAGGTCGTCCCGCAGGAAGAAGAGGTTGTTGTCCGGGTAGCGGATGAAGCCGTAACCGCTGTGCAGGCTCATCACGGTGCTCCGATGCCGCTCGTCGTCCACCGGCGCCGCGGCGGCAGCCCCGCCCTCCTCCATCTCCCGCACCGAGCTGTCGCGCAGCACGAACAGTTCGCGCACCACCGGATCGTCGGTCCGCAACCCCTCGTCGATCAGCTCGTGCATCGGCATGGGATAGCTCACCTCGTTCCACAGGTCAGTGCTGGTCTTGGTCACCTGCACTTCGCCGCTCTCGGGGTCGGTGATCTCGTAGTCCCAGCCCAGGAGCATCGTCTTGCTGCCCAGCGCGTGCAGCTTGCGCACCAGCGGCACGTGGTCGCCGTCGCTTGAGATCAGCACCACCACGTCGTAGCGCTTCAGCATGCACAGCTCAAAGGTCTCCAGCGCCATCAGCACGTCGATGCCCTTCTCGCGCTTGCGCCCCATCAGGTCCTTCACGGGCAGGTAGTGGGTCCGGACCCCGTTGTACATCAGCACCTCGTCGAACACCCGGTCGTAATAGAGCTGGTTGGGTTTCTCGTTGGCATCGCGTGCCGAGAAGCGCCCGCGGAAGAAGTGCGCATCGATGATGTGGCAGAGGTTGGGGTGGACGCCTTCCCGTTCGCTCACCAAATGGCGGATATAGTCGTGCAGGCCGCCGATATGGATGCGGCGGTGATGGGGGTGCGCGTAGTTGTAGTAGTTGCTCACATGGGTAAAATAGCCACCGTCATAGAAGACGCCCAGCTTGAGGGCACGTGTACCTGGCATGGATATGGGGTTATCGGTTCTTGCGATCCGCAAAGCTAACCGGCCCCACCAAGCCCCCATACCTTCGCCGAACGATGCGGCCCGTGGTCACCTTCTGCGCGTTGGCACTGGCCGCAGGGCTGCGTGCGCAGGCCGACAGCGCCCAGGCCCTGCTGTTCAATGCCTCGTACAGCCTGCCGATGAGCGCTTCGCAAGTGCTTGAGCGGGCCGGACAGGCGTGGGCGCAGAGCTTTGCGCGGGAGCCCGGCGCCCGGCTGAACCCGGCGAACGACCGCCCCGACCAGCTGGAGGGCAGTGCGCACTTCAACTTCCGCTCCAGGGCGCTCACGGGCCGTGAAGAGACCATGGGCCGGGTGAGCTACCGGGTGCGGATCAGCGCCACCAACGGTGGCTGCGAGGTGACCATCGGGCCCTTCCGGCACACCGGGAACCGGGCGGCCTTGCGGGGGGGCACGGACCTGGGCCTGGTCACGGCCGCCGGGCCTCCGCTGCGGCGTCCATCCGGTCTTTCGGGCCGTACCGCGGCCGCGCTCATGGCCGAGATCCGCCAGCTGGCCCGGCAGAAGGGGGAAAAGCTGCTGGGCAGCTTCGGCGCGCTGCTACGCACCGGGCCCTGAGCGGAACCCTGGAGGTCCGTTCCGCGTTCAATCGGGCGCAGATCACCGCGCCTTGGACCACCGCTCCCACCGCTTCTGGCCGATCGTCGCCACCGTGCTGGCGGTCCTCTTCATCTCCTTCGACCTCCACCTGGTGTCGCGTGCCCGCGAGGTGCAGCAGCGCATGGGTGCCGAGGTGGAGCTGCTGAGCGCACTGGGGCAGATAGGCCGCGCGGTCAACGAGCTCACCGTGCTGCACCGGGTGGACATGCACACCGGCCACGGTCGGTGGGAGACGCACCTGGGGGCGCTCCGGTCCGAACTGGACCGCACGGCTTCCCGCTTTGCGCACGAACCGGGCATGGCCGACCTCCCCGCCGCCGTCCACCAGGCCCTGGACCAGGCCGATTCGCTGCATCACCTGGCCGAGGTACAGGCGGTCAGCCTGCGCGAGGAACGCACCGCCCTGGCCATCCTGCAGCTGGTGGCCCAGCGCGCCTCCAAGGCCATCGATCGCACCGCACGCACCGTCCACGAGCAAGGGCTCAGCGTCCACTCCAGCCAGCTGAGCCGGCGCTGGGACGAAGCCCAGGTGCTCATGTTCCTGTCCTGCCTCATGGCCGTGGTGTTCGCCCTGCTGGTGGGCATGAACCGACGCCTGCTCATGGACAGCCGCCTGCGCGGCGACCAGCTCGCCACGGCCAAGCAGCGCCTGGAGCAGACCAACCGTGAGCTGCGCGAGACCATGCTCAGCAAGGAGGAGAAGGAGGTGATGATCAAAGAGATCCACCACCGGGTGAAGAACAACCTGCAGATCGTGCGGAGCCTCATCCGCTTCCAGCTGGACCAGGTGCAGGACGAACGCGTGCAGGAGCTGTTCAACGAGTGCATCAACCGCGTGGGGGCCATGGCCCTGGTGCACGAACAGACCTACCTGAGCAAGGACCTGGCCAACATCCCGGTGGGCACCTACCTGGACAACCTGGTGCGCGACCTGGTGGGTGCGTACAACATCCGCATGAAGCTGCACCGCGATGTGGACATCCAGGTGAAGACCCTCGGGGTGGACACGCTGATCCCCCTCGGCCTGTTGATCAACGAGATCATCAGCAACAGCTTCAAGTACGCCTTCCCCGACCGTGCGGAGGGCACCATCCTCGTCCATCTGTCGGGTTCGGAGAGCGAGGGGCTGCACCTGTTGATCGGCGACGACGGCGTGGGCCTGCGGAGCCGCGAGGGTTTCCACCGCCCCAACAGCCTGGGCATGGAGCTGATCCACACGCTGGCCACGCAACTGGATGCCGACATCCGCTTGCTCGACGGGCCGGGCACGCGGTACGAGCTGATCGGCCACAAGCTGCAGCAGCGCAAGGTGGCCTGAGCCCCGCTATTCCCGCATCACCCTGGCCCGCAGACCCGTCCGCGGCACCACGCACAGGTGGCCCCGCGCGAGGTCAGGACGATCAGAAGAACAAGGGTTTTGATGCGCATCGGTACCGGCTTTGTACCGAAAGCCACCCACACGGGGCCCAGGGTGATCGCATCCGGCTACTTTCGCCGTTCCGGAACAGGCCATGAAACACCATCTGCTCCCCACCCTTCTGCTGCTGGTCGCCTGCGGCACCCCCGACGCACCCACCGTGGAGAAGCTCACCTACCCCGAGACCCGCAAGGACAGCACCGTCGGCGACAGCCTGCACGGGAGCTGGATCGCCGACCCTTACCGCTGGCTGGAGAACGACACCAGCGCCGGGACCGCCGCATGGGTGAAGGCCCAGAACGCCGTCACCAACGGCTTCCTGGCCAAGATCCCCTTCCGCGACAGCCTCGCCAAGCGCTACGAGGAGCTCTACAACTTCCCCAAGGTGGGCGGACCCATGCGGGTGGGTGAACTGTACTTCGTGTGGAAGAACAGCGGCCTGCAGAACCAGAGCGTGATCCACGTGCGCAAGGGCCTCGATGGCGAGGACAAGGTGTTCATCGACCCCAACGCACAGGACCCCGCCGGCACCACCACCTACAGCCCCATCGGCACCAGCCACGACGACCGCTACATGGCCGTGGGCGTGCAGAAGGCCGGCAGTGACTGGCAGGAGATCATGGTGTACGACCTCCGCACCCTGCAGCCCACCACCGACCTGTTGAAGTGGAGCAAGTTCAGCGGGGCCGCGTGGTACAAGGACGGCTTCTTCTACAGCCGCTACCCCACCCCGGCCAGGGGCACCGAACTGAGCGCCGCCAGCAAGTTCCAGAAGGTGTACTACCACAAGCTGGGCGACCCGCAGGACAAGGACGTGCTGGTGTGGGAAAACACGCAGAACGGCGACCTCTACGTGGGTGCGGGCGTCACCGAGGGTGAGGAGTTCGCCACCCTGTACGTGAGCACCGGCACCGACGGCTTCGAGCAGTACTACCACGACCTGCGCACGGGTGGCATCCCCACGACGGCCACCAAGTGGGTGCCGTTGCAGACCGGCTTCGAGCACAAGACCAGCATCATCGACTTCGTGCCCGCCACCGGCAGGTTCCTGGTGATGACCGAGGTGGACGCGCCGAACTACCGCCTGGTGGAGGTGGACCCGAAGAACCCCGCCCAGGAGCACTGGAAGGACATCATCCCCCAGGCCCCGGAACTGCTGCAGAGCGTGAACACCGGCGGGGGCCTGCTCTTCGCCGAATACCTGAAGGACGCCACCAGCCGCTTCTACCGCATGAAGCTCGACGGCACCGACAAACAGGAGATCGCCCTGCCCGACATCGGCAGCGCGGGCGGCTTTGGCGGCAAGCGCAACGACACGTTCGGCTTCTACAGCTTCACCAGCTTCACCGACCCGGGCAGCATCTACAAGTACGACTACGCCACCGGCAGGAGCGAGGTGTGGTTCCGCCCGGAATTGAAGTTCGACCCGAGCGCCTTCGTCACCGAGCAGGTGTTCTACACCAGCAAGGACGGCACCAGGGTGCCCATGTTCATCGTGCACAGGAAGAGCGTGGAGAAGAACGGCAAGAACCCCACCTTGCTCTATGCCTACGGCGGGTTCAACATCAGCCTCACCCCCAGCTTCAGCATCAGCCGCATGCTGCTGCTGGAACAGGGCGGTGTGTTCGCCCTGGCCAACCTGCGCGGTGGTGGCGAGTACGGCGAGGAATGGCACAAGGCCGGCATGAAGGAGAAGAAGCAGAACGTGTTCGATGACTTCATCGCTGCGGCGGAATACCTGATCAAGGAGAAGTGGACGGACACCCCGCACCTGGGGATCAACGGCGGCAGCAACGGCGGCCTGCTGGTGGGCGCCGTGATGACGCAACGCCCCGACCTGTTCGGTGTGTGCTTCCCCGAGGTGGGCGTGCTGGACATGCTGCGCTTCCAGAAGTTCACCGCCGGCTTCGGCTGGACACCCGAGTACGGCAATGCCGAGAACAGCGCCGAGGAGTTCGCCTACCTGAAGGCGTACAGCCCCCTGCACAATGTGAAGCCCGCGAAATACCCGGCCACCATGGTGATGACCGCCGACCACGACGACCGGGTGGTGCCCGCGCACAGCTTCAAGTTCATCAGTACGCTACAACCTGCCCAGCAGGGCGATGCGCCGGTGCTTATCCGCGTGGAGACCCAGGCCGGGCACGGTGCAGGGAAGCCCACCAGCAAGATCATCGCCGAGCAGGCCGACAAGTACGCGTTCTTCTTCCACAACGTGGGTGTGACGCCGAAGTTCTGATCCAGGGCCGGCCGAAGACCTCAGGTCAGCGTGGCATCCCGGACCTCTTCGGAACCGGGGTGGGCGGCCTGATCCGCCGGAGAGGTCTGCAGGGCGCGACGCACGTAGTACATCTGCAGCGCCCCCTTGCCCTTGACCTCGACCAGCCCGCGCGGCGTGAAGGTGAATCCGGGGCAGTCCTTGATCTCCTCATAGGTCGCCGCACTGATGTTCACCTCACCGGCGATCCCCGCGTTCTCCAGGCGGGCCGCCGTGTTGACCGTATCCCCCCAGATATCGTACTGGAACTTGCTGTCGCCCACGATGCCCGCCACCACCTGGCCGGTATGGATGCCGACCCGCATGGCGAAAATGGGCTTCGGCTGGCTGTTCTGCGAGGCCGCGCGCCGGCTCAGCCACTCCTGCATCTCCAGGGCCGCGAGCACCGTATCGCGTGCACTGTGGGCCCGCGGGCCGGGAAGACCCCCGGCGCACATGTAGGCATCGCCGATCGTCTTGATCTTCTCGATGCGGTGCTTGGCGACGATGCCGTCGAAGGCCCGAAAGCAGGTATCGACCTCCTGCACCAGTTCCCGGGCGCTGAGCCGCTCACAGAGGCTCGTGAAGCCCAGGAAGTCGGTGAAGAGCACCGATACGCCCTCCACGCTCCTGGCCTCGGCCCGGCCATGCGTCTTGAGCTCCTCGGCCACGGTACCCGGCAGGATGTTGAGCAGCAGCTTGTCGCTGCGGTCGCGTTCCAGGCGGATGAGCCGTTGCGAACGGTTGGTGTGCCGCAGACGGCTCCAGAGGCCGCCCGCCAGGATCAGCAGCCCTATCCCGCCGAACAGGAAGACCCTCTTCTGGTCCCGTTCATGGCTCACACGCCGCTCGCTGGTCAGCTCGGCCTGGTGGCGCTCCTCGATCCTCACGAGGCTGTCCATCAACAGCTGCTGGTTGAAGCGGTAGGTGAGCTCGATGCGCGTGAGGTCCTTGGCCCGTTCCTCGCCCCGGATGCTGTCGCGGACGGCGACATGCGCCAGATGCGCCCACAAGGCCCGGGGCGCATTGCCTTGTGACCGATACGCTTGATAAAGGCAGTTATAGCATTTCTCCTGCATGGGCAGGTCGCCGAACGCAAGGGCAAGGTTGAGTGCTTCCTTGCAGGCGATGAGCGCATCCGCAGCACGCCCGACGTGCAACAGCGCCATACCACGCTCGCCGATGGCCGTGCACCGGGCATTGCCCGACCGTTCACGCTCGGTGAACAGTTCCAGGGCCACGTCCAGATAGTGGAGTGCACTGTCCGAGAGCCCCAGCTTGTCGAAGCAGGCCCCCAGGTTGGAATAGCAGATCGGCAACCACTCCTGCTGCCCGGCGCGCAGACGCATGGCCAGGTGGCGCCGGTGGTGGACCAGGGCGCTATCGAGCTGTCCCATCTCCTCCAGCACACAGCCCAGGTTGCCGATCACGGTGGCCAGACCGGAGGGTTCGCCGATGCGCTGACGGATCGCCAGGCAACGCGTGTAATATTCCATCGCACGCGCATAGCCCTTGTCGTAGTAATGGATCGAGCCGATGGCATTGTAGGCCTCCGCCAGCCCGCCTCGTTCCCCGCCGCCCGGAACGCATTCATGGCCCGTTGCAGATCATGGAGGGAGCTGGTGAGCTCGGAGCGCATCATCCGCACCCTTCCGCGGCACAACATCACCTCACCGATCAGCGAACTGTCCTTCGTCGCCTCGGCGAGCGCGAGGCCCTCCTCCGCATACCGCATCGCCCGGGCGGTCGAACCAGCGGAGATGGCCGTGTCGCAACTATCCAGACAAGCCCTTAGGCGCGCGCGGTCCGGTGGAAGCACCTGTGCCTCGACCGATAGCCAGGCAAGCCCCCCAACCAGAACCGATAACAGCCGCTTTGCCATGCCTGTTCAGGATGAAAGATACATAGCATCCCTCGATCCCTGGGCATCATGCCGATACAGGAACTCGGAAATGGGGGCGGTGGCTTCGCGCCATGCGCGGATGCAAATCGGAAATTGCGGTCAACGCCGGCGCACGCGCCCCTTGCAGATCGGAAAGAATGGCATACCTTCCCATGGCCAAACACTACGTCCATGAAAACCGCTGATCTCAAGTTCACAGCCCCCTGGTTGATCGGGTCGCTGATCGTCGGAGGGTTGATGGGCGCCGCGCTCCACTCCATGAGCGACGATCCTCCCCCGGTCGAACCGCCCAAGGTGACCTTCACCTCCTGCTTCAGTAGGGATGACCTGGGCAACATGGCGGCCGCGCGTACCTACGGCGTTCGGTTCTACATTTCCCAGGACGCGTCCAGGCGGTTGGTCGCACTCGGCTGCGGGATCAATGACACCGGTGGTCACGTCGTGGATGCGACCGGCAAGCTCCAGTTCAGGCAATTCAGGTCCGTGCTCGGAAGAGGAACGGAGATGAACCTGCTGGAGGAAAGTGATGCGAAAAGCGCCGTGCTTGCCGCCAAGTCCGATACCAGGGAGCCGTGGTCGGTCGATGTGGACAGTACCGCGATCAAGTCGCTGCTGGGCGTGACCGACGCCAACGGCATCGGCCTGATGGAACGGCGGACCACGGGCCACGACTGGACCTTCGTGTTCACCCCGGTGAAGCTGGAAGCGGACGTCGCCCACCCGGTGGGGACCGATAGCGACATCCTGGTCGGTTCCATGCCATGCCCGATGACCTGTCCGAAGGACCCGAGCCTATACCTGCATCGGCATTGACCGCAGCCGGGCAGGTCGCTGAACGTCCCTTCCTACCGCGCGGCCGGACTAATATCCCTGCGGCGTCCGCGAGGATACGGTGGGGACGCAAACAACCCTGCCGATCCATACAAGATGGCCCCCGACTTTCTGCTCCGGCCTTTCCGGCCAGATGACCTGGAGGCCTTGGTGAGGCACGCCAACGACCCCACGATCGCGGCGAACCTCACCGACGCCTTTCCACATCCCTACACCGTGGACAGCGGGCGCGCCTTTCTCGCCGAAGCGGCGAAGGCGCCGCCTTTGCTCCGGTGCATCGCCATCGAAGGCGCATGCTGCGGGGCCATCGGCCTGCATCCGATGGCCGACCTCTGGCGCCACAACCTGGAACTGGGTTACTGGCTGGCCCTTGCGCATCGTGGAAAGGGCATCATGACGGCCGCCATCCAACAGATGGTGGCACTGGGCTTCGCGACCTTCCCGGAGGTGACGCGCATCTTCGCCAGGCCCTTCGGCAGCAACATCGCCTCGCAACACGCGCTGGAGAAGGCCGGCTTCACGCTGGAAGCGCGGTTGGCCGGCACGCTGGTGAAGAACGGGAAGGTGGAGGACGAGTGGATCTACGCGGTGCGGCGCGCGGGTCCTACTGCTTGATGAACCGGCCGCACACGGGGCCTCCCCGCCAGGTGGTCCGCACGGTGTAAAGGCCGGGCGGCAATGCCCGCACGTCAAAGCGTTCGTTCGGACCCTCCTTCGGGAACCGGCGGACCAGGCGGCCATGGGCATCATGGACCAGCACCTCCCCATCGACCGGACGTGCAAAGCACAACGCCTCGCCCACCGGGTTATGGACCAGGGCCAATGCCGCGGCGCCGACCGGGCCCATGCCGGAACTGGCGGCATCGAACATGCGGCCGAAGTTATCCGCGAAACTGTATACCCCATCGCATACGCTCACCGCATCCCAGTTGATGCTCCAGGTCATCATGCCGCGCAGATCAGGATAACCACCCGCCTGGGCCAGCGTGTAGGACCCGGGCTGCGGGCCTTCGCCCAGCAGGTATTCCACCGCTGCGCGCACGGTGGCGGTGTCGGTGAAGCCACCTCCTGCGGCGCCGGCACAGGCAGGCAGGGCCACCGCGACTTTCCACGCAGGAAGTCCCGTGAAAGCACCACCCGCCGTGTTGAAGCCCTGGATCACCGCCTCGGTCTGGCTCACGATGAAATCAGCCGTTCCCTGTGCGTAGATGCCACCGTCGATACCGTACATGCTTCCGCTGTTGTACAACTGCACCTGGAGGATGTCGATCGAATCGCGCAGCGCGTGGATGATGGGCAGATAGGCGCCCCAGATGCCGCCGAAGGCGCTCTGCCCGCCTTGAACGAACGCAGTCTCGGGCGCCATGGTGAGGAAGAGCTTGTTCCCGGTGGCGGCGCGATGCTGGACCATGATCGCCTGCACCGCTTCGATCAACCGGACTATCGTGCCATCCACCGGAGTCGCGATGGTGCCGCCGGTGATGGACACGGACGATCCCTCCAGATCGATGTCGATGCCGTCGAAGCCATGATCGCCGATGATGCCCATCATGCTCGCAACGAACTGGTCGCGCTCCGCATCGCTGTTCAAATGCACCGTTGCGTTCGCCCCGCCGATGCTGATGAGCACCTTGCGACCCGCGGCCTGGTGCGCGGCCACCTGCGTGATGAAGGTCGATGGCACGGTTCCCGAAGGCGTGAATTGCATGTCGTACGTGGTACCCACCGCCGGCTCGGCGAAGGCCACCTCGATCACGTTGTAGCGCGGATCGATCTGGTCCAGCTCGAGGTAGGGCGCTGCGAGGTCGTTCCAGTTGTGCCAGTAGCCGACCAGGGCCGGGCTGGGATCCTGCGCATGCATCGATGCCGCAAGCACCTTCATCAGGGCGCAGCACAAGACCGGTCGAACCAGGTGATCCATGGGGCGAATATCCATCGCTGCCGCGTGCGGCACCCCGTACTTTCGACCTATGCGCACGTTCAGCATCCCGGTTTGTTCATTTCTCCTAACAAGCACCGCGGTCCATGCCACCACGTGGACGGTCGGGCCCGGCCTTGCGTACACCATGCCCAGCCAGGTCTCCACGCTGGTGGGCAATGGCGATACGGTCGACATCATCGCGGGCGTATACCCTTCCGATGTGGCACGCTGGCAGGCCGATGACCTGGTGCTGCGCGGCGTGGGCGGCTTCGCCCATCTGGAGAGCAACGGACTGAGCTGGGGCGACAAGGCCATCTGGGTGATCCAGGGCGACAACACCACGGTGGAATGGATCGAGTTCAGCGAGTGCGCGGTGCCCGATCAGAACGGCGCGGGCATCCGGCTCGAAGGCTTGAACCTTGACGTACGCCATTGCTGGTTCCACCACAACGAGAACGGCATCCTCTGCGGCGAATACCATCCGAGCACCGTACGCATCGAATACAGCGAGTTCGGTCATCATGGCTTCGGCGATGGATACTCGCACAACCTCTACATCGGGAACATCGATTCGCTGATCTTCCGCTTCAACTACAGCCACCACGCCGATGTGGGCCACGAGCTCAAGAGCCGCGCCTGGGTGAACGTGATCGAGTACAATCGCTTCAGCAACGAGAGCGACGGAACCGCCAGCCGCGAGATCGACCTGCCCAACGGTGGGCAGGCCTACCTGGTCGGCAATGTGATCCAGCAGGGTCTGCAGGGCCAGAACAGCAACATGGTGGGCTTCGGCATGGAGGGGCTGAGCAACCCGGGGCCGCACGAGCTGTACGCCGTGAACAACACCCTGGTGAACGAAAAAGCCAACGGCAGCTTCTTCCAGATGCCCGCTACGGCCTACTTCAAGGCTTACAGCAATGTACTGGCCGGCGGAGGCAGCTTCATGAGCAGCTGGCCGACGGCGGTGGACACCCTGGCCAACGTGCGCAGCATCGACATGGCCGCCATGCTCTTTCAGGATGCCGTCGGCCGCGACTATCATATCGGTCCCGGTTCGCCGGCGGACAACACGGGCCAACCCGCAGGACTGGCGAACAACGGCCATCCGCTGGTGGCCTGGAACGAGTACGTCCATCCCGCCGACGGAACGGTGCGTTGTCAGCAGGCCACGCTCGATGCCGGGGCGTACGAGACCTGCGCCACGGGCGTCATGGACCCGACCGAGGTCCCTTTTCCGCAGGTCCGCCCGAACCCCGCCACGGACCAGGTCATGCTCCTGGGCGACCTGCCCCACCCCGTCCGTGTACGGATCGTCGATGTCGCAGGCCGCATCATCGGGCCCTTCGTTCCCGGTCCGGCCCCGATCGATGTCTCCATGCTTGCCGCAGGTCCATGCGTCCTCCTGTTGGATGAGGTGCGGACCACCCGGCGGGTGGTGTTCGTGAAGCAGTGATCGGCACCACGCCCCATCGGGCCGCGAGGGTGCAGCGCCAAGCACCCGGCCCTACCGGACCACCAGACGCACGGTCCCTTCCCCGTCGTTGCCGGTCAGCCGCACGGTGTAGCTACCTGGCGCCAGGGTCTTGCCGGCCAGCACGTCGATCGGGCCATCACCGGCATCGTGGACCAGGTCGCGGCCGTACACCGACCGGCCGGCCGCATCCAGCAGTTCCATGTGCGTCGGACCCGGGCCTTCAGGGAGCAACAGCCAGGCCGAGGCCCCGTCCGATGGGTTCGGATAGAGGAGCGGCCTGGGGTCGCCCGCTCCTTCATAGCGCACCGCCACCAGATCGCTGTAAGTGATGCTGCCGTCGAGGTCCACTTGTGCGAGGCGGTAGTAGGACAGGCCGGTCCATGGTCGTGGGTCGATGCCGGCGTAGTTGGTGGTAGAGGCCGGGTCGCCCGCCGCCGCCACCTCCACCACCGGTTCGTAAACGTGCCCGTCCCGGGTGCGCTCCACGACGAAACGATCGTTGTTCACCTCGCTGGCGGTGGTCCATCGCAGGTCCACATGTCCGGGGCGTGCCACGGCCTCGAAGTCCAGCAGCTCCACCGGGAGCGGGTTGTTGTAGGAGCCTGAAGCGAGCGTGAACCAGGTGAAATCGGTCACGATGCCAGCCGTGATGACCGTGCCCGCCATGCTGTTGCCCGTAGTGCCGCCATTGCCGTGGTCGCGCCACATCGTACTGTCCCAACGCGCCACCAACAGGTCGCTGAGGTCGGTGACCCCGCAACTGCGGGCCGCCCAGCTCAAGGTCACCGCTGGCGTGGCGGTGCCGGAACTTCGGGCCACCTGCCAGTACTCGCAGCGGCTGATATGGTCCAGCGTGGGTTCCTTCAGGGTGACGTCGAAGGGCACCGTGTCGGGGTCCACATGGAAGTACTCGACATCAAAGGCGTTGGACGTGCTGCCGGTGGCCGCGATGCGAATGGGAGCAAAGGCCGTATCGGCATCGCCGACGGGGAACCAGAAGGCCTCGTTGCCCACCTTGCGCATGGGGCCGTCCACGAAACCCGAGTCGGAGGCACCCGATGTGGCGACGTTGTCGCCAAGGATGAGCAGTTCCGTGGCCGTGGAGAACAGGTGTCCCCTGGTGAACAGCAACTCCTGACCAGCGGCGTCCATACGCAGTTCCGTGGCCAGCGTCACCGCTCCAGCGTCCTTGAACAGGCGGACATCGCCATCCCATCGGTCCGTTGCCCCGGTGAGGTCGAACAGCTGGTTCGTGGTACCGGCAAAGACGAGCTGCGCGTCGCCACCGTCATGGCCCGGCCCCACTTCCACATCGCTGAAGGCTTCGAAAGCCCCCGTGCGCACACGGCCATCCACGAAGCGAAGCATGCCGTCCACATGCACGGAATCCGTGGCGGGCACCACGACCTGGGCGACCGTCCATGCGCTGACGACCGCCGTGGTCAGGTCGTTCAACACGGTGGATGGGATCACATCCGCGGTGAAGCTCAGCACCGCCCCCACGTTGCAGTAGGGGTCCAGCACCACCGCACCGTTGTTGTGGTTGAAGGTGCCGCCGGTGTGCACCAGCAGCGCCTGGCTCGTGCTCCAGGTCCCGCCCGTGCGCAGCTCGCCCGACGGCGCCGTGAAGTCCCCGGCCTCCAGCGCGAAGGCCTGCAC
>JACTMO010000083.1 GCA_014584605.1 Bacteroidota bacterium
CCCAAAACCGCATGAGACCAGCGAAATAGGCAGGAAATGAACACCCAGAGTCCTCAACTCAACAACCGCGCGGCGTCCGTGAGGTTGTTAGAGGTGCCCCCTTTCCAATGTGAACGACATGATGGCGGAGTTCGAACGGAAGTACGGCAAGGAGATCCCCACTTGGAGCGGCGACTTCACGCCGTATTGGGAGGACGGTGCCTACAGCACGGCGAAGGAAGAAGGCGATGTGCGCGTGCTAAGCGCGCGTCTTACGAACCTGATCGACGCGGCGAAGATCTTGAAGAAGCCCATCGACCCGCACTTGCTCTACCGCGCGAAGCGCAGCATCGTGCTATGGCATGAGCACACGTGGGGCGCGTGGAACAGCATCAGTGCACCCGACGACCCGGAGGTGATCGCGCAATGGAAATACAAGAAGGCGTTCGCGGACAGCGCGGGGTGGTACCTCGCAGAGATCGAAAAGCGGATCGGAGTGAAGCCAGCCGCGATGACCGGCTATTCATTGGATGCCTTGCCACCAGAGTTTGACTGGTACATCGTTGAAGGATCGGATCCAGCAACAGCCCGAAGACAGGATGCTAGCGGTTTGGTAGAGGATGAAATGGATGATTCATACCAGCACGTCCACTACAAGATTGACTTGGACCCGATCCGTTCGAAGCACTCAAGGCACCTCGCCTTCCCCTTCAAAATCCCCAACGCCACGGTCCGCATCGGCATCAGCGATACCTGCGTGACGCCCGAGAGCGGACGGTTCCCCGGCAGCAACAACGATTTCTTCTGTGTTCAACGTTGGATCGACGTGAGCAACGACAGCATGGGCGTCACCATCGTCTGTCCGCAAGGCGCGCTGTGGGAAGTGGGCGAAATGGTGGACGAACGCAAGGTGAACCCCGGTCATGGAACGAATCCGGAGATGTACAAGGCCTGGAAGACCGAGGCGAAGAGCAGCAGCACCATCTACCTCTACGCCCTCAACAATTACTGGCACACCAACTTCAAGGCCGACCAGGCAGGTCCGATCACCTTCGACCTCTACCTGAAGATGCACGGCCCCTTCAAGCTGAAGGACGCACGACGCTTCGGACTGGAGATGACGAGGCCGGTGATCACGTGGCGGTAGTCGTGGATCGATCGGATGATCAGATGATCGTACGGTGAGGTGATATCCCGTTTGCCGCTGATCTTTGACCCGATGAAGAAGCGTCCCACCCTCTCCGACCTCGGTGGCCTGGTGTACAGCACCAACAAGAACATCGGCACGGAGCGCGAGCCTGCCACATTGCCCCCGCAACAGCAGGACCTGCGCATCCACCTGGACCGCTTGAAGGGCAACAAGGTGGTGACGCGCATCGTCGGCTTCGTTGGCAAGGAAGGCGACCTGGAGGATCTGGGCCGTTTGCTGAAGAGCAGGTGCGGTGTGGGCGGCAACACCAAGGATGGCGTGATCCTGCTGCAAGGCGACCACCGCGACAAGGTGTTGGCGCTATTGGCGGAGAAGGACTACAAGGCCAAGAAGGCTGGCGGGTGATCTGCCTTCCGCAAAACTTCGGCGGGGTGAAAAGCTGAAAAGAGCGCCGGGCCGGAACCAAATGATGGCCGAAATGTTTCCTTGTCGTGAACCAATCGATCATGGACATCCGCATCAAACGCATTTATGAGGACCGGGCCAAGGACGATGGCTACCGCGTGTTGGTGGACCGCCTGTGGCCACGCGGCATCAGCAAGGACGGGGCGCACGTGGATGAATGGCTGAAGGAGATCGGTCCTTCCAACGAACTGCGGAAATGGTTCGGCCACGAGCCGCCGAAGTACCCCGAGTTCAAGAAGCGCTATGCGCAGGAATTGCACGCGCAGCCTGAGCTGCTGAAGCATCTCCGCGAGCTGGCGAAGAAGCAGCGTGTTACGCTGGTGTACAGCGCCAAGGACGAAGCCCACAACCAGGCGGTGGTGCTGCGTGAAGTGCTGCTGAGCTGACCGGTGCGGCGTTGATGCCCGCTACTTTCGGCGCGATGAAACTGCAACATGAGGAGGCCGGGAGCGGGATCCCGCTCGTGCTGATCCACGGCTTCCCCTTGGACCACACGCTCTGGCACCCGCAACTGCGGGGCCTCGCCAAATCGGCGCGCGTGATCACGCCGGACCTGCGCGGGTTCGGCAACAGCCCGCGACCCCGTGGACCGGTGACCATGGAGCGCCATGCACTGGATGTGAAGGAACTGCTGGATCATCTCGGCATTGACCGGGCCGTGATCGGCGGCCTTTCCATGGGCGGCTACGTGGCCCTGGCCTTCGCGGAGCTCTTCCCCAAGGCACTGGCCGGACTGCTCCTGTGCAACACACGGGCCGTGGCGGATGGTGAGGCCGCCCGGAAAACACGGGAGACCGTGGCCCTGAGGGCGGTGGAGGAAGGCATGGCCGCACTGGCGCCCGTCATGGTACATCCCCTGTTATCCGCCGCGACGCGTAATGCAAAGCCGGAGCTGGCCGGTTTCATCGAAGCGATGATCGGACGGCAGGCCCCGGCCGGGGTGGCCGCCTCCTCGCGCGGCATGGCGATACGTCCCGACCGAAGGCCCTGCCTGCCAAAGATCCACGTACCGGCCTTGGTGGTCACCGGTAGCGACGACACGCTGATCCCTCCGGCCGAGAGCGAGGCCATGGCCGCCCTGTTGCCCGATGCACAACTGGTGGTGGTCCCGAAAGCGGGACACCTGTCCAACCTGGAAGCGCCGGAAGCCTTCAACCGGGCTGTCCACAGTTTGCTGGGGCAGGTGGCCTGAACGGCCCCACCTCCGACCCGCGCGCCCCGCCTCGACCGGGTGGATACGCGACTTCGTCGGAGATCGCTTGCAGCGCTGCGGATCCAATGCCCTGGCGCTGGGATGACCCGCGAGCGGCGTGATGGAAGGTTGCAGATCGTACCTTGTGCTCCTTGTTGCGCATGAACATGCTCCGTTCCCTTTCCCTCCCCGGCCTGGTGCTGATCACCCTGCCGCTGGCCGCACAATTCCCGGCCGCCGTGCCCGGCGACCGCACCTGGGTGAACGCCCTGGGCCAGCACATCGCCATCAGCCCGCCGGTGCCCGCCCGTACCGTGGGCCCGGTGCGCGAGCTGCCCTCCCTGGAGGACCTGGACCTGGGGCCGGGCGAGCGCAAGCTCACGCGCAACATCCAGGTGCAGCGGGCCGCGGTGAACCCGGCGGCCCTGCCGCATGGCGAGGACCCCGCCTTGCAGAAGGGGAGCGCCTCACGGCTCTCGCGGCAGCCCATCCTGAGCTTCGCGGGACAGAACGGATCAGGCATTCCTCCGGACCCCACGGGCGCTGCGGGCACCACCCACTACCTGCAGTGCGTGAACACCTCCTGCCGTCCGTACACCAAGACGGGCGGCACCGCAGGTGGGACGTTCAGTCTGGCCAGCCTGTGGCCCGGCAGCACCAACGACGGTGACCCCATCGTGCTGTACGACCGCCACGCCGACCGCTGGTTCGTCAGTCAGTTCCAGGTGAACAACAACGAGATCCTGATCGCCGTGAGCGAGACGAACGACCCCACGGGCAACTATTACACCTATTCATGGTCGTTCGGCCAGTTCCCGGACTATCCGAAGTTCTCCGTGTGGTGGGACGGCTACTACATGACCTCGAACAGCACGCACACCGCCGTGGTGTTCGAGCGGGAGAAGATGCTGCAGGGTCTTCCCGCGCAGCGCGTGGTGCTCACCGCCCCCGGCGCCGCCACCGCGGGTTTCCGTTCGGTGTTGCCCGCCGATGCCGACGGCGACCTGCCGCCCAACGGCACGCCCTGCTACTTCTTCAACCTGGAGGATGACGCCTGGAGCGGCGTGTCGGCGGACAGGATCAAGGTGTACGCCATGACCACCGACTGGGCCACGCCATTGAACACCCAGGTGGTGCAGACCCAGACGTTGACCACCACCCCCTTCGACACCGACTTCGGCTGGGGCTTCGACAACATCAGCCAGCCGGGCACCAGCGACAAGCTGGACGCGGTGGCGCAGGTGCTCTACTTCCGCGCCCAGCACGTGCGGTTCGTGGACCACAGCAGCGTGATGCTATGCCACGTGGTGGACGTGAACGGGGGCAACCGCGCCGGTGTGCGCTGGTACGAGCTGCGCGACAACAACGACGGCAACTTCAGCATTCATCAACAGGGCACCTGGTCGCCGGACAACGGCAACCGCTGGATGGCGAGCATCGCCATGGACGCACAGGGCAACATCGGCCTGGGCTATTGCCACACCAACCCGAGCACCAGCGTTTTCCCCGGCCTGCGGTTCACGGGCCGCTATGCCAACGATCCTGCGGGCGTGATGACGGTGCCCGAGCAGACCATCATCGACGGGGGCGACTTCCAATCCGGGTTCAACCGCTACGGCGACTACTCGCACACGGCCCTGGACCCCAACGGCACCACCTTCTGGTTCACGGGCGAGTACCTCAGCGCCAGCGGGCAGCCGCGCACGCGCATCGCCTCCTTCGACCTGGCCGCCACCGTGGGGCTCGACGGGGATGTGCCGGCGCCCCAGGCCACGATCGAGGTCTGGCTGGAGGGTCGCGAGATCCTGGTGCGGTACAACGGGGTCGCAGGTGCTGGTCTGGTGGCCGACCTGATCGGGATGGACGGCCGCGTGCTGCGTGCCCAACCGGTGACGACAACGGCGGGCACCTGGTCGGGCCGCTTCGCCACCGACGGGCTTGCCTGCGGCACGTATTTCGTACGCGTGGGCAACGCGGCCGGACAGAAGGTCCAACGCATCGTACTGCCATGAAGTACACGTTCAACAGCCTGCTGGCCGCTGCCGCCTTGCTCTGGGGATGTGCAGGGGGGAAAAGCACACCCAGCGGTACCAGCCCCCCCCCACCGCCCGGTCACACGCTGGGTACGGTCACCCTGGCACATGCCGCGGATGGCTGCCCGGTGCTGGTGGCCCTGGAGCCACCCGGCACGCCCGGTTTCCTGATGCCGGTGGGGCTGGACGAGCGATACCGGAAGGACGGGCTGAAACTGAGCTTCACCTACACGCTGTCGCGCATCAATTCCGGGGGCTGCGCCAAGGGCACCCCGGCGGTATTGGACAGCATCGCCGTGCGCTGAGCGGTCAGCGCTTCCGGAAGTACCCGTTGGAGTACTCGTTGGCGTAGAGCACACGCACATCCTCGGGTTTGCCCGCGAAGAACTCGTCGCAGGCCCGCTTCACACCAGGTGAGCGGTAGCCGCCGGAAAGACCCCGACGTGGCAGGACCTTCTCGTCGTAGTACACCGCGATCATGCCGATGGCCCCGGGGGCCATGCGCTCGTACACTGCGGGCAGCACTTGCCGGGTGCTCTCGTACAGGTCGCCGTCGATAAGGGCGAAGGCGATGCGCTCCGGCAGGTACTGCGGCACCGTGTCCTGGAACCAGCCCATATGCACATGGGGGTGCGGCAGCCCCAGCTGGTCGAACTTCCGGCGGAAGACCTCCAGCGGTGCGGCCATGTAGCCCTTGGCATAGACCCCATCCTGCCTGTCCGAGCCGGAGACCTCCGGCAGGCCCTCGAAGCTGTCGAAAGCGTGCAGCTGGCGGTCGGGGGCGAGCGCCTTGAGGACCCGTTGCATCACGATGCTGCTGTCCCCCGCATTGCAGCCCAGGTCCACCACATCGCCCGGCACCCCGTAGGCGATCACCTGTTCCAGCAAATGGAAGAGGTTCATGCGCGCCTCCACATTGGCCATATGGCCGGGGGCCGGGCTCAGGCGGACCGGTACCCGCAGCTTGTTGAAGGTCTTGTTCGCATACATCTGCCACGGTTTCGGCGTGCGGTGGTCCCAGTCGAAGGTGGTGGCGATGAAGGCATTATCCATGCACATGTGCGGTGGGCGCAAGGGGAAGGTCCTTACGCTTCGGTCAAAAATAACGCAATGACCAAGGTCATGTCCATCGCCATAGGGTGGCCACGAACAGGGCACGGTGAAGATCCGGGGCGGTCAGGTCTCGAACACGAGGCTGTCCGCCGTGGCGCCCAGGTCCAGGAGGATCGCCTTGAGGTCCTCGACGAAAGCCTGCGGGCCGCACAGATAGAAGCGCTGGGAGAAGTCGCGCACCAGGTCCACCAGGTCCTCGCGGTCGATGCGGCGGTCGCGGAAGCCGATCACGTTCTCCCGGGTGAAGGTCTTCAGGTAGTGCTTATGGAGCATGCGGCCCAGTTCGGCGTCCAGGAACACGTCGGCGGCCGTGCGGTTGGACCACACCAGCGTGTGGCCTTTCAGGGCCTTGTCGCGGTGGAGCTGGCGCAGGATGGCCAGGAAGGGCGTGATGCCGGCCCCGCCGGCGAAGAACATCCCGGGCCCCTTGTAGGCGATGGTGCCGAAGGGCCGGCCCAGCAGGAAGTGCTCGCCCTTGCCCACGGTGCCCAGGCGCCAGGTCACGCCGTGGTGGTCGGGATAGAGTTTCACGATAAGCTCCAGCCGGCGGGCGGAGGGCAGGGCGGTGAAGGTGAAGGGGCGCTCCTGGTCGCGCCATCCCTCCTGGTCGAGGGCCACCATGCACCCCTGGCCCGGAGTGAAGGCGAACCCCTTGGGTTTGCGGAGGGTGAAGCGTTTCACCCCGGCGTTGAGGAATTCGGTGCCCAGCACCTCCACACGAAGCCGTTGCGCCGGGTCGGCCCCGGTCATGGCAGGGCGCAGTAGTAGGCGGCCGCCATGGGGTCGCAACGCTCGAACAGGGGCAGTTCCATACCGGGACGGACCAGCAGCAGTTCCCACGGATCGGCCACGACCAGGAAGCGCTCGCCCGAGGGGGTGGGCGCCGACCCCAGGGCGCGTTCGTGGGGTTTTTCGCTGCGGGGGGTGCAGAGCATGTTCCGCAGCAGGGCCCCCTCCCCGATCCCGGTGCGCTTGGTGAAGCTGCGGAAGTCCAGGTAGCCTTCCATCAGGCGGTCGCGCAGGTGGTCCGCACGCTGTACCTTCCACACGTCGCGGCCGGCCTGTTCGCGCATCTGCCGCACCAGCTCGAACTGCTCGTGGGTGGGTTCGGCGAAGGTGGGCTTGAACACGGCGTCGGGGGCCGGGTCCTTGCGCAGTTCGGCCATGAGGGCCACCCCGCGGTTCTGCCTCACCAGGATGAGTTCCTTCTCGGGGATGTGGAGCAGCAGGTCGCTGCCCGTGGGCGTGGGCACATAGCCGTGGTAGCGCTGGAACTCCTCATTGCGCTCGCGGCGGCGCAGCAGGCCCAGGCGCACCATGGGGCCCAGATCGGCCCTGGGGCCGAGATAATCGGTCAACTCCTCCTGTCCCTGTTCACGGGCGCGGAGGATCCTGTTCCAGCGGATGTCGAACACGGCCGAGCTCATGGTGCCAAAGTGAAGGCACGCACGCCCCGGTGCGCAGGCCGGACCCGTGGCGTTCATCAACAGGCCCCATTTGAAGGCGGGGGCCGAAAGGGCTTATCCGCTTGGCGGTCAAGCGGTGTCGATCATCGAACGGATTGTTCACCGCAGGCTGTGCACAATCCGCCCCCGGGCGGGCTGCGGACCGTCGCAGGCGTGCATCAGTTCGGTTGCGCCTGCTCGCGCTCCTGCGCGGCTCGTTGCTCCTCTTCCTCGCGGGCGATCATGCGCTTCACGAGCTTGAGGGTGGCCTTGCGTTTGCGGTTGCGGTTCTGACGGCTCTTCTGGGGCATGGTCCGGAGGATCGCTGCAAAGATGCGGGTGCTTCCGCAGGCCGGTGCCAGGGCCCAGGCACGCGACCTCCCTCGCCGGGTCCCGGCCTTTGTGCTTCGCCGGTCCAGCGGGGCGTGGAGCCGGCCCCCGGCCTCCCCCGCTCAGTAGCGCGCCAGCCGCTCCACGGCGGCCTTCAGACGCTCCCTGGGCAGGAAGCCCTGCTCCAGCGGGACCGCAAAGGGCACCGGGGTATCCCAGCTGGCCACGCGCACGATGGGCGCGTCCAGGTGTTCGAAGGCGTGCTCGGCGATCAGGGCCGCCAGCTCCCCGCCGAGGCCGGCGGTCAGGGTGTCCTCGTGCAACAGCAGCACTTTGCCGGTCTTCCGTACGCTGGCCAGGATGGTCTCGACATCCAACGGCACCAGGGTGCGCAGGTCGACGACCTCGATGTCGGTCCCGGTCTCTTTCTGCACGGCGGTGGCCCAGTGCACGCCCATGCCGTAGGTGATGATGCTGAGCGCTGATCCATCGCGCACCACTCGCGCCTTACCGAAGGGGATGGCATAGGGTTGCCCGGGAACAGGGCCGCTGATGCTGCGGTACATGGCCTTGTGCTCGAAGAACATCACCGGGTTGGGGTCGTCGAAGGCCGCCATCAGCAGCCCCTTGGCATCGTACGGGTTGCTGGGGTAGGCCACTTTCAGGCCGGGGGTCTTCACGAACCACATCTCGTTGCTCTGGCTGTGGAAGGGCCCCGCCCCCACCCCGGCGCCTGTGGGCATGCGCACCACCACGTCCGCGTTCTGGCCCCAGCGGTAATGCATCTTCGCCAGGTTGTTGCAGATCTGGGTGATGCCCTCGCTGACGAAGTCGGCGAACTGCATCTCCATCATGGCCTTCATGCCCTTGATACTGAGGCCCAGCGCGGCCCCGAGGATGGCGCTCTCGCACAGCGGGGTGTTGCGCACGCGGTCCTTGCCGAAGCGCTCCACGAAGCCCTCGGTGATCTTGAAGGCCCCTCCGTACTCGGCGATGTCCTGGCCCATGAGCACCAGGTGGGGATGGCGCTCCATGCTTTGCGCCAGACCTTCCTGGATGGCGTCGATCATGCGCTTCTCCGGGGCGCCCGTCGCTCCCGGGTCCACGGCCAGGGCGGTGGTGCCCACGGGCCGGGCGGGTGCGTACACGTCGCCCTCCTCCTGTTCCTTCACCGGCACGGGCTCGGGCTCCTCGAAGGCGTGCTTCAGGTCCTCCTCGATGCCCTCCTTGAGCCGCGCACGGACCTCGTCCCGCTTGGCGATGCTCAGCACGCCGTGTTTCAGCAACCAGGCCTCGTAGTTGGCCACCGGGTCCTTGCGGCCCCATTCCTCGAAGAGCTCCCTGGGCACGTACTTGGTGCCGCTGGCCTCCTCGTGGCCGCGCATGCGGAAGGTCATGCACTCCACCAGGATGGGCCGCGGGTTCTCGCGCACGCTGTCGGCCAGCCGGGCCATGGTGCCGTACACTTCCAGGATGTTGTTGCCGGCCACCTGCACACCCTCGATGCCGTAGCCGACGGCCTTGTCCACGAAGCTCTTCATCCGGAACTGCTCGCTGCTGGGCGTGCTCAGGCCGTAGCCGTTGTTCTCGATGACGAAGAGCACCGGCAGGTCCCACACGGCCGCCACGTTCATGCTCTCATGGAAGTCACCCTCGCTGGTGGCCCCGTCGCCGGTGAAGACGACCGTGCAGCGGTTCTCCTTCTTCAGCTTGTGGGCCAGGGCTATGCCGTCGGCGATGCCCATCTGGGGGCCCAGGTGGCTGATCATGCCCACCACCCGGTGCTCCTGGCTGCCGAAGTGGAAGCTGCGCTCGCGCCCCTTGCTGTAGCCCGTGGCCTTGCCCTGCCACTGGGCGAAGAGCTTGCGGAAGGGCATACCGCGCGTGGTGAACACGCCCAGGTTGCGGTGCATGGGCAGGATGTACTCGTTCTCACGCAGGGCCATGGTGGCCCCCACGGCGATGGCCTCCTGGCCGATGCCGCTGAACCACTTGCTGATCCTGCCCTGGCGGAGCAGGCTGAGCATCTTCTCCTCGATGATGCGCGGATACAGCAGCTTGGCGTAGGTGTCCAGCAGGAAGGCGTCGTCGTGGGCGCCGCGTTCGAAGCGCAGCTGGCGGTCCTCGGTGGTCGATGCGGTCATGGGTGCGCCGGCGGGTCGGGTGCCCCTGTTGTTCCGGCGGGCCAAAGGTATCGGCAGGGGCCCCTTCGGCCGGGCAAGGGGCGGCCAGTACTTTCGCGCGGTGCTGCGAGGTCCCTTTCTGGTCCTGACGGTTCGCTTCCTGCTGCTGGTGGGGATGTACTCCCTGCTGCGCGGGCTTTTCGTGCGGTTCAACGCGGCGGCCTTCGGCGCGGTGGCGGCTCCGGCGTACTGGGGCGGCATCCGGTTCGACCTCTGCGCGCTGGCCTGGCTGAACGCCTTGTGGGTGCTGTTGAGCCTTGCGGTGCCCCGGCCCCGCGGCTCCTGGCGCGCCGTGCTCACCGGGCTGTACCTGGGCGTGAACGGCCTGGCGCTCTTCTTCGCCTGCGTGGACCTGGAGTACTACAAGTTCAGCCTGAAGCGCAGCACGGCGGACTTCCTGGACATCCTGACCGCGGGCAGCGACACCGCCAACCTGGCCCCGGCCTTCGCCCGCGACTACTGGTACATCGTGCTGCTGTACGCGGGCCTGCTGGCGTTGCTGGTCGTGGCCCACCGCCGGGCCGCCCGGCTGGACGACGGGGCTCCGCTCCGCACCGGGCGCCGGGTCCTCGGGGCCGTGCTCACCCTCGCGGCCCTGGTGGTGGCCACGCGCGGCGGGCTGCAGCTCATCCCCTTGCAGGTGATCGATGCCGCGCGCTACGCCCCGGCCGCGCAGGTGCCCGTGGTGCTCAACACCCCCTTCACCCTGCTGACGACCCTGGGCAAGCCCACGGTGAAGGAACGCCACTACATGGCGCCCGAACAGGCCGATGTGCTGTGGCCGGTGGTGCATCGCTTCGATGCGCCGCCCGATCCAACGGTGCGGATCCCGGAGCGGCCCAATGTGGTGGTGATCGTGCTCGAGAGCTTCAGTGCCGCGTACAGTGCACGGCTCACCGGCGGACCGGGGTACATGCCCTTCCTGGACGAGCTGATGGGCCAGAGCCTGAACATGACCCATGCCTACGCCAACGGCCGGCGCAGCATCGACGGCATTCCCGCCGTGCTCGCCTCCATGCCCGAGCTGATGGACGAGGCCTTCATCACCTCGCGCTACGCCCAGCAGCCTTTCACGTCCCTGGCCGGTGTGCTGGCGGCCCAGGGCTACAGTACCAGCTTCTTCCACGGGGGCAGGAACGGCACCATGGGTTTCGACGGGTTCGCGCGCAGCGCGGGGTTCCAGCGCTACGTCGGCCGCGATGAATACCCCGTGCAGGGGCATTACGATGGGCACTGGGGCGTCTGGGACGCGCCCTTCCTACAGTTCTTCGCCGAGGAGCTCGGCCGGGAGCGCCAGCCGTTCATGAGCTGTGTGTTCACCCTCAGCAGCCACCATCCGTACGAACTGCCGGCCGACCTCGCCGCACAGTTCAGCGGGGGCACGCACAAGATCCACCCGGTGCTGCGCTACACGGACGAGGCCCTGCGCCGCTTCTTCGACCGGGCGCGCACCCAGCCTTGGTTCGCCAACACCCTGTTCGTGATCACGGCGGACCACACGGCGGATCTGGAGCGCAACGGCCAGCAGTACAGCAAGGCCATCGACTACTGGGTCCCGCTGCTCTTCCACATGCCCGCGCACCTGCCGGCGCGTGATCAGCACCGCGTGACGCAGCACATCGACATCCTGCCCACGGTGCTGGACCTCATCGGACATCGCGAGCCCTTCTTCAGCTTCGGCCACAGCGCCCTGCGCCCGTCCAGCCCGCCCTATGCCGTGATGGCCAGCAACCAGGTGTTCCATGCCGTGGGCGACCGCTTCGCCATCCACTTCGACGGGGAGCGCCTGCTCGGGGTGGACCAGCTCGGGCCGGACAGCACGGGCCCCTCCGGCGAACCACGCGACCTGGTGGCGTACGACATGCTCACCCGCCTGCAGGCGGTGGTGCAGCAGTTCAACGGCCACCTGCTGCACAACACGCTGACCGTACCCCGGGAGGGCCCATGAGAGCGTGGCTGCTGTTGAACCCGCGCGCCGGCAGGAGGCGCGCGCCCACGGTGCGACAGGCCGCCGAACGCATCGCGGCGGAGCTGGGCTGGGCCCTGGAGGTCCGGATGATCGACGGGCCCGGCGAAGGCACCGTGCTGGCGCGGGAGGCGGTGCAGCAGGGTGCGGAACGCGTGCTGGCCGTGGGGGGCGACGGCACCTTGAACGCGGTGGCCGGAGGCCTGGTGGGCACCAAGGTGGCGCTCGGCGTGGTGGCCATGGGCAGCGGCAACGGTTATGCGCGCTCGCTGGGCCTGCCGCTGCGACCCGAGGCCGCCGTGCGCCGGGCCCTCAGCGGCTCGCCCGCATTGATGGACATCTGCCGCCTGAACGACAGGCTCTTCCTGGGCACCGCCGGCATCGGCTTCGACGCTCGTGTAGCCTGGGCGTTCGACCGGAGCGCCGGGCGCGGCATGTCGGGCTATGCCCGGATCATCCTCAAGGAGGTCCTGAGCGCCCCGCCCATGCGCGTGGTGGTGAAGGCGAACCAGGAGACCACCGAGCACCGGGTGCTGATGATGGTGTTCTGCAACACGCGCGAGTTCGGCAACGGCGCGATCATCAGCCCGGGCTCCGCACCGGACGATGGGCTGGCGGAACTTCAGCTCGTGCGCAAGCCCCCGCTCCTGCCGCTGCTCAAGGCCTTCTACGACGTGTACACCGGTCGTGCGGACCGGAACCGGAACGTCCGCACCATCATCGGCCGCGAAGCCCTGGTCCACCAGGAAGGCACGCTGGCCCACCTCGATGGCGAACCCGTGGAGATCGGCCACGAGGTGCGCTTCAAGCTGGAACCAAGGCGGCTGTGGGTGGTGCGGTAACGCTCCGGAGGCCCGGCGACCACTCGGCGGAGCCGAAGCATCGGCAACAAGCCGGCCGAGCCTCCTGAACCGTGGGGGCGGCGATGGACGACGGCGGATCGAGCTATCGCCCCTTCAGCTCCCCACCCGTCATCCTGTTCCGTTCCTCCTGCATGGGGTTGGGCATGCGCCACTCGCGTTCCTTGAAGACATCGAAGCGGGTGGGTACCATCTTCGGCGGCCAGCTGTTGTTGTTGAGGTCGCAGTCGGCGGTCTCCAGAAAGGGATCGAGCGTCACGGCCTTCACCTCCTTGCGCTTCACGAAGACCTTGGCGACCTCGTCGCTGGTCTTCCACAGCTCGGCGGGGATGCGTTCCACCTCGGTGGTACCGTCGGCGTAGGTCCACTCCAGGATCACCGGCATCACCAGACCGCCGACGTTCTTCAGGGCAAGTTCGTACAGATGCAGGTCCTGGCCCAGCATGGCCCGTTCCTCGGCGGTGAGGCCCGCCTCCCACTTCGCATGGGCCTCGCGCTCGCGCTCGGTGGCCTTCAGCGGGTCATAGCGGTTGTAGAAGTCGCGCGTGGTGCTGTCGCGGTCCACCACGAAATCCAGCTTCGCCTCCATGTTGCGCTGGCGGCTGAGGTCCACGGGCTCTGCGGCCTTGTCCATGCGCTTCAGGTTCTTGGCGGCCACTGGATCGTGCGGGTCCATGCGCTTGTACTTCAGCCCGGTGATGGCGATGTCCACGTGGTCGGTCGTGTAGAACCAACCGCGCCAGAACCAGTCAAGGTCCACCCCGCTGGCGTCCTCCATGCTGCGAAAGAAGTCGGCCGGGGTGGGGTGCTTGAACTTCCAGCGCTCGCAATAGGTCTTGAAGGCGTGGTCGAAGAGCTCCCGACCCATCACCGTTTCGCGCAGGATGTTGAGCGCCGTGCAGGGCTTGCCGTAGGCGTTGTTGCCGAACTGCGTGATGCTCTCGCTGTTGGTCATGATGGGCTCGATGCGCGCCTTCACCTTGTCGGGGGCGGCACCGGGGTCGCCCTTCATGTAATCGACGATGTTGCGGGGCTTGCCGCGCCAGCTGGGGTAGTCCTTGTCCCACGCCTGCTCGGTGAGGTACTGCACGAAGGTGTTCAGGCCCTCGTCCATCCAGGTCCACTGCCGCTCGTCGGAGTTGATGATCATCGGGAAGAAGTTGTGGCCCACCTCGTGGATGATCACGCCGATCATGCCGTACTTGGTGCGTTCGCTGTAGGTGCCGTCCTTCTCGGGCCGCCCGCCGTTGAAGCAGATCATGGGGTACTCCATGCCGATGCGGTCGGTGTGCACGCTGATGGCCACCGGATAGGTGTAGTCGATGGTGTGCTTGCTGTAGGTCTTGATGGTGTGCGCCACCACCTTGGTGCTGTACTGCTCCCACAGCGGATTGCCCTCCTTGGGGTAGAAGCTCATGCAGAGCACATTGTTCTTCCCGACGGGCTGGTTCATGCCGTCCCAGATGAACTTGCGGCTGCTGGCGAAGGCCACGTCGCGCACGTTCCGGGCCTTGAATACCCAGGTCTTCCTGCCGGTGGCCTTGTTCTTCTCGGCCTCGGCGGCCTCGGCGGGCGTCACGACCATCACGGGACTGTCGGCCTTGCGGGCCCTGGCGAGGCGTTCGCGTTGCGAGGCGGTGAGCACCTCGCTCTCGTTCTGCAGGGTGCCGGTGGCCCCCACGATGTGGTCGCTGGGCACGGTGATGCTGAGGGTGTAGTCCCCGAAGTCGAGGGTGAACTCGCCCTGGCCGAGGAACTGCTTGTGCATCCAGCCGCTGTAGTCCATGTAGGCGCACATGCGCGGGTAGAACTGCGCGATGGTGTAGAGGTAGTTGTCCTCTGCGGGGAAATACTCGTAGCCGCTGCGGCCGCCCACCTTGTCGCGGTCGTTGATGGGGAACCACCAGGCCACCTTGAAGCTGAAGACCGCGTCGGGGGCCAGGGGTTTGGGCAGGTCGATGCGCATCATCGTCCTGTTGATGGTGTACTTCAGCTTGACGCCGGCCGCATCGGTCACACTGGTGATGCGGAAGCCGCCGTCGAAGGGCTGGGTCCAGCGTTCCAGTGTTTTCAGGCTCACGCTGTCGCCGATGGTGCCGGTGCGGATCAGGCTGGCATCGCTCCCGGGTTCGAAGATGTTCTGATCGAGCTGCAACCAGAGGTATTCGAGTTTGTCGGGGCTCAGGTTGTGGTAGGTGATGGTCTCGCTGCCGGTGAGCTTCTGCGTGGCATCGTCGATCTCGACCTTGATGTCGTAGTCGGCCTTCATCTGCCAATAGGCGTGGCCGGGGGCTCCACTGGCGGTGCGCTGCTCGTTGGGCGTGGGCAGTTCCTGGTCGAGCTGGCGGAACTTGTCGCGGCCGTACCGGGGGGAGTCCTGGGCCATGCTCGCTGTAGCGAGGAGCGTGCAAAGGGTGAGGGCGTACGAACGAAGCATGTGTGCGAAAGTAGTGGGCCTCGGGCTGAGGGCTGTGGGCCTTGGGCTGCGGGCTATTTGCTTCCATCGCAGTAAAGCACGAACCAGCTCGTGGCCCGCAGCCCAAGGCCCGCAGCCATCCTCATCTTTGTACTGGCATGAAAGCCTTCCTCCTCGCACTTCTGCTCTTCGGCTCCCTGGCGGCCCACGACTTCTTCGTCTCGATCCTCACCATCCGTCACACCCCGGCCACGCAGACGCTCGACCTCACCTGGCGCATCACCGCGCACGACATCGAGCATACGTTGGAGGACGTGGCCCTGCTGAAGCTCGGGTCGGACCGGGAGCATCCGAAGGCGGACAGCATCCTCAACGCCTACTTCGAGCGCCACCTGGTGCTGATGCAGGAGAAGCAGCTCCACTGGAGATGGATCGGCAAAGAGCTGGACGGCGAGACGCTGTACTGTTACCTGCAGGTGGACAGCATCGCCACCCCGAACGACCTGCTGGTGCGCAACACCCTGCTGCAGGACCTCTTTTACGAACAGCAGAACCTGGTGCATGTGGAGGGCGCGGGGCTGCCGACGCGGTCGCACACGTTCGTGCATGGGTCCGGGCCGCACACCTTCGTGTGGTGATCACGATGCGCTGGTCCTGCACCCCGGTCATCGCGGCCCTGGCCATGCTGGCCTGCGGTCCGGGCCGGCCGGAGGATCCGCGAGGCGGACCGTCGCCCGGAGCGGACAGCGTCCGTGCCATGGTGCCGGTGCCCCATAGCACCCTGGCCGACACCGCGGGCATGGCGGCGGACCTGCGCCTCATCGAGCGCAAGCTGGGGCCCTTGGCGCCGGGCGTCCGCGACCACCTGGTGGCCGTGGAGGTCCGCTATTTCTCCTTCGCCGACAGCACCTGCACCGCAGTGGACCGCCGGACGCTGCGGAGCGGCGTGCTGGTGGTTCATGCCTGCATCGCCGGGGAGGTGCGGGAGATCTTCGAGGCGATGCAGCGGGACACCTTCCCCGTGGCCCGGGTGGTGCCGATCAACCGCTACGGCCTCAATGCCGACAGCACCGGCTGGAACGATGCCGCCTCCATGGCCGACAACAACACGAGCGGCTTCAACTACCGGCGCAAGCCTGGTTCCACGGAGCTTTCCGAGCATACGCGGGGCGTCGCCATCGATATCAACCCGCGCCAGAACCCCTGGGTGAGGCAGGGTCCGCACGGCATCGAGGTCCAGCCTCCGGATGGTCGGTACGTTCCGGGTCGGCCGGGAACGCTCGACCGCGCCAACACCGCGCGCTACCTCCCGCGAACGGGATGGACCTGGGGCGGTCACTGGCCCCGCCCGCAGGATCATCAGCACATTGAAAAGAGCGGCGGGACCTGCGCCACCCTGGCGGACGGCATGCGCTGACGCTCCGCGCGGCGCCGCATCATTCAACGCCCCGGCCCTTCCTGTCACGGCCTGTTCACGCGCGCAGGGAGGCCCGCAGGCCACTGCACAGGACCCAGACGTGTTCGGGAGCGGAGGGTTCCGGGCAATACATGACACATATCATAAAATGCGCCCCGAGCGCTCCCTACCCTTGCACTGTTCCCCTCCAAGCACAGTGATGTCCCGGAAGAAGAACTACGCGCTCAAGCTGCGCATCTGGATCGAGGAGGACCAGGGACCCTTCCTGGGCATCGGCAGGGTGACCTTACTGAACAAGATCCGCGAGACGGGTTCGATCACCAACGCGGCCAAAGCGATCAAAATGTCCTACCGCAGCGCGTGGCAACTGGTGGAGGACATGAACCTGCGATCGGACCTGCCCCTGGTGGAGAAGATCCACGGCGGGCCCACCGGCAGCGGCGCGGTGCTCACACCGGAAGGCGAACGGCTGGTGAAGGCGTTCGAGAAGGTCCAGGAGGAGATCCGTGCCCATGCGCGGAAGAAGATCCGCACCCTCTTCCCCAAGCAGAAGAGTTGACCCCGACCTGACCGGATGCACGGCCCGACAACACCAGCGACGATCCCGCAAAAGCACTATTCCTTTCCGAACACAGTGACCTCCACCCCATGGACCACCGGACCGCCCCTACCTGCCTGATCGCCGTTCTGGCCTTGCTGGCCCATACGGTCTCCGCCCAATCGTCGGACACGTTGAAGCGGGCCGCTCCGCCCTCCCTGTCCGACCGGGTGTTCCAGCTCGGGGAGATCACCGTGCGGCCCGCCGGTGACAACGGGGCCGGCAGCCGGGTGGGCCGTAACGACATGGAGGCCCACAACACGGTGGATGTGCCCCGTGCGCTGGACCTGCTGCCGGGCGTCAGCGCCACCGCCGCCGGCCGGCGCAACGAGTCCATGGTGTCCGTGCGCGGTTTCGACCTGCGCGCCGTGCCCGTGTACATCGACGGCATTCCGGTGTACGTGCCCTACGACGGCTATGTGGACCTCGGGCGCTTCACCACCTTCGACCTGGCCACGATCGATGTGTCCAAGGGCTTCTCCTCGCTGCTGCTCGGGCCCAACGCGCTCGGCGGTGCCATCAACCTGGTGTCGCGCAAGCCCGTGGACACCCTGGAATGGGAAGGCGCGCTGGGCATGATCAACACCAACGGATATCGGGGGAGCGTGAACCTCGGCTCGCGGTTCAGGCAGTTCTACGTCCAGGGCGGCTACGGCTACCTGCACCGCGACGCCTATCCCCTCTCGGACCGTTTCCAGCCCCATGCCCACGAGGACGGCGGCATGCGCCAGAACTCCTATCGCACGGACCGCAAGGTGAACCTGAAGGTGGGCTGGATGCCCCGGGAGGGCCAGGAGTACGTGCTGGGCTTCATCGACCAACATGGCGAAAAGGGCAATCCGGTGTATGCGGGGGACGATCCGCTCAACTCCATGCGCACCAAGCCCCGGTACTGGCAATGGCCCTACTGGGACAAGACCACCTACTATTTCCTTTCCAACTCCGGGCTGAACGGCAAGAACCGGTTGAAGGCCCGTATCTACTACGACGTGTTCCGCAACTCGGTGGCCAGCTTCGACGACTCCACCTACACCACCATGAAGAAGCCGTACGCCTTCCAGAGCTGGTACAACGACTACACCTACGGGGCCGGGCTGGAGTACGGCACCACCCTGATCCCGCGGAACGAGCTGAAGCTCTCGGCCCAGTACAAGCGCGACGTGCACCGGGAGAACGATGTGGACGAGCCGGTACGCACCTTCGAGGACGTGACCATGAACCTCGCGCTGGAGGACCGCTGGCAGATCGGCGAACGGCTGTTGCTGGTCCCCGGCATCAGCTTCAGTTCCCGGGAGAACGTGACGGCGCAGGACTTCAACAGCTCCACCAACGTCATCTCCGATTTCGCCTCCGCAGGGCCCAGCACCGCGCTCAACTACCAGGTCGGCGCGTTCTACAGCTTCAACGAACGGCACCGCATCAGCGCCACGGCCTCCCGAAAGACGCGCTTCGCCACCATCAAGGACCGTTACTCCTACCGCATGGGCACGGCCATCCCCAACCCGGAGCTGGGCCCCGAGACCTCGGACAACTTCGACCTCACCTGGCGCAGCGTGCTCTTCGGCAAGCTCCTCCTGCAGCCGTCGGCCTTCCTCTCGCGCATCAGCGATGCCATCATCAGTGTGTCCAATGTGGAGCCCGGCCGTTCGCAGATGCAGAACACCGGGCGGGCGCAGTTCCACGGCGTGGAGATGCTGGTGCAGTACGACATCCGTCCGGACCTGTCCTTCGCCGCCAACTACACCTACATCGAGCGGCGCAACCTCACCGACCCGGACATCCTCTTCACCGATGTGCCCTGGACCAAGCTGTTCGGCTCGGTGCAGTACAGGCCGATCGAGCGCCTGCTGCTGGTGGTGGACGCCCAGTACTGCTCCCAGCGCTTCAGCACCAGCTACGGCACCCATGCACCCGCGTTCTCGCTGCTCAACGCCATGGCCTCCGTGAAGGTGTGGAAGCACGCGGACATCGACGTGGGCATGAACAACATCCTGGATGTGAACTACATGCTGGTGGAGGGCTATCCCGAGGAAGGCAGGAACTTCTTCGTCACCCTGCGCGTGCACGGCAACCGCTGACCGGCCACCACCGGCGAACCGATACACCAAACCAACCCCATGATCCGGACCACACGCACCCTCGCGGCCATCGCCTGCGCCCTTTCGCTCGTCATGTGCAATGAAGCACCACCCAGCGGGGCCCATACCCCACCGGGCGCCCCGACCGAAGTACCCGACAGCAGCGCCCACCGCCACGACCACGGCGCGACGATGACCGCCGAAGACAGCGCGTCGTACATCAGCAAGCGGATCACCGTCTCCGGCGATGTGGAGCATGAGCTCACGCTCACGGTGGACTCGCTCAAGGCCATGAACGTGGCCACCATCGAGGACTTCGCCGTGGTGTGCCAGAGCGGCGACAGCACCCAGAAGGACCTCACCTGCAAAGGCGTGCTGCTGAAGGACATCCTGGACAAGGCCGCCATCGCCCAGCGCAACCACAAGGACCGCAACTTCTACATCGTGGCCCGCGCCTCGGACGGATACATGGCCACCTTCTCCTGGGCCGAGCTGTACAACAACCCGGCGGGCGCCGGTGTGTACGTGATCTTCGAGGAGAACGGGGAGCCGATCAAGGCCCAGGGTGACATGGTCCTGATCAGCCGGACGGACATCAAGACCGGGCCGCGCCACGTGTACTGGCTGAAGGGGATCGAGGTGCACCGCGTGGGGTGACGCAGGCCGGTCCAAGCGCGCGACGAAGCCCCTATCCTTGCTCCATGGAGACCACCGTGGAGGAACGCGCGTCCTGGATGCGCCGCTGCATCGAGCTGGCCCGTGTGGCCAAGGAGCGCGGCGAAAGCGCGGTGGGCGCGGTGATCGTGCGAAACGGTGAAGTGGTCGCTGAGGGCATTGAATCGAGCAAAGGCAAGCAGGACGTAACCCGCCATGCCGAGGTGGAGGCCCTCACCGCTGCCCGAAAGGTGCTTGGCACCGCCGATCTCTCCGATTGCATCCTCGCCACCACCCACGAGCCGTGCATCATGTGCTCCTATGTGATCCGCCACCACCGTATACCGCTGGTCGTTTTCGGCGTGGCCACGGGTGAGATCGGCGGGTACAGCTCGGAACTGGCCGTACTCAAGGGCCGCACCGTGCAGCGCTGGGGCGAGCCGCCCCAAGTGATCGGCGGGGTGTTGGAGGATGCGGACGGCTGACCATGCGACGACTTGGCATTGGGGTGTGCCTCGGGTCGATAAGAAAGGTGAACCATCGACCCCAAAGTGGATACGTATTTGCGCAAATTGCAGTTCATTGCGCAATCGTGGCACGAGAATGGATGAACACGCCAATGGACCGGTCCGTCCATCGCAAGCGCAGAACAGGCTTGATGGACCGAGCCCTGCCAACACGGGCACTCCTCCGATCACGGACCCTTCGGAACTGACCAGTACTGAACCTGCCGAATTCCAAGCAGCAACAACCGACCATACCCGACCAAGAACGCACCGATGACCAAGCACTACATGCTTTCCCTTATCTGTGGCCTTTGTCTGGCCTCAGCTTCATCCGGGCAAACCATCGTCACCGTGTCCGGCACGGGGGCTTCCGGGTTTTCGGGAGACGGCGGTCCTGCCGTTGATGCTCAATTGCATGACCCCACCTGCGTGACCAGGGACCTGTATGGCAATCTTTACATCGCCGATCGCTTCAACCACCGTGTACGACGGGTGGATGCCAACACCGGGGTCATTACCACCGTGGTCGGCACCGGCGTGGCGGGCTATTCCGGAGATGGTGGCCCGGCACTCGACGCACTCCTGCATGATCCGATCGGACTGGCCGTCGGGCCGGACGGCACCATCTACGTGGCGGACAACCTCAATGACTGCATCCGCAAGATCGACCCATCCGGGATCATTTCCACCTACGCCGGCACGGGCACGGCAGGCTATTCCGGCGACAGCGGCCCCGCCACGGCCGGGCAGCTCCATGGGCCTTGGGGCTTGGCGCTGGACAGCGAGGACAACTTGTACATCGCCGACCGGGAGAATGATCGCGTGCGCATGGTGGCCCACGCTACAGGCACCATCACTACCGTGGCGGGAACGGGTACCGCGGGCTATTCGGGCAATGGCGGACCGGCCACGGCAGCAAATTTCAACAAGCCCATTTCCGTGGCCCTGGACACGGCCGGGAACCTTTTCATCGCCGATGAGGACAACCACCGCGTGCGGAAGGTCTTCGCCTCCACGGGCTTCGTGGAGAAGATCGCCGGCACCGGTACCGGCGGGTACAACGGCGACGGCATAGCGGCGGGGAGCGCCCGGCTCAACTACCCGAGCGGCGTGGGGGTGGACAATGCCGGGAATGTGTACATCGGTGATCGCGTCAACCACAGGATCCGCAAGGTGAACACCTCGGGGATCATCTCCACCATTGCGGGCACGGGGAACGTGGGCTTCAGCGGCGATGGCGGCAACGCCACCAGCGCCATGCTCAACTATCCCCGGAACCTGTTCGCGGATGGCTCGGGAAATATCTACTTCGGCGATACCGGGAATGACAGGGTCCGGAAGATCACTTACTGCCACCTGCCGGACATTCCGGTCCTCGCCGCTTCCCAAGCGGTGATCTGCGGCGGTGAAAGCACCATCTTGTCCATCGCCTCCGGGGATCTGAACGACGCGGCCGAATGGAACTGGTACAGCGGCTCCTGCGGAGGGATCCTGGTGGGCTCAGGCGACTCCATCACCGTTTCGCCGGCCAGTACGACCAGCTACTTTGTTCGGGGCGAAGGCGGATGTGCCACGCCCTACGGCTGCGGCACGGTGACCATCCAAGTGCAGCAGGCACCCGACCAGCCCTCGGCCATCGTTGGCGATAGCACCATCTGCGCGGGCAGCAGTGCCACCTACTCGATCCCCGGCGTCCCCGGTGCAACATCGTATACATGGACCCTGCCCCAGGGCTGGACCGGAACCTCCAACACGACCAGTGTCGCAGCCACGGCCGGAACCACGGGAGGCATGCTTTCCGTGGTGGCGAACAACAGCTGTGGCAGCAGCCCTGCACAAACCTTCGAGGTGGCCACCGTGCAGGCGGACACCGCCGTGTCCCTGTTGGACGGAGATCTCTCGGTTTCGGCGACGGCGGATGCCTACCAATGGCTTACCTGCCCGTCCATGGACCCGATCGTCGGCGCCACCGGCCCTTCCTTCACGCCCGACCAGAACGGCAGTTACGCGGTGACCGTGACCATGGACGGATGCAGCCTGACCTCCGGCTGCCACGAAGTGCTCACCACGGGCCTTCCTGAACCGCCTTCCAGTGGGTCGGTATCGGTTGCGCCGAACCCCACGAACGGCCGGATCACCATCACCGCCGCGGGGATCGGGACAGGCATGTATCAGGTGGAGCTCTTCGACCTGTTGGGCCAACAGCTGCGCGTGTCCACGCTCCGGATCAACGGAGATCAAGCGGTCACCCAGTTCGACCTCACGGGCTTCCCCGACGGGATCTATTGGGTGCGCCTCGGTTCAAGCTCTGGCAGCCGGGTGGTGAAGGTGCAGAAAATACATTGAGCGCCATTCTGCAACGCGCTTGAAGATCGGGACGCCGCACTTCCATCGGAAGCTGCGGCGTCCTCGCATTCATGGGTGCGACCTGAACCGAAAGGGCCACCACTGCCCAAGGCGGTAACAAGCTCCGTCCGCATCCGGCGACCACCTTGGGCCACCGCGACACCGACACGCTTCTTGTGGCCATGATCCCCCTATCCCCGCACAATGCTTGTTTTGAGTTTCCTAAAGTTGTACTTTAGAATTCTCAAAGATGAGATACACCGACCGCGACCTAGGGAAGGTCCTGCTGAAGGCCTCCCGCTCCTTTCCTGCCGTGGTGCTCACGGGGCCGCGCAGGGCTGGCAAGACCATGCTGCTGCGCAAGCTCTTCCCCAAGGCCTCGTACACCCTGCTGGAGGACCCCGACGTGATCGCCCGCATGCGTGCCGATCCCCAGGGCTTCCTTGATGAGCTGAAGCTGCCCGCCATCCTCGACGAGGTGCAGCACGTGCCGGAGCTGTTCTCGTACGTGCGCTCGCGCATCGACCGCAACCCGCGACGCACGGGCCAGTGGTTCCTCACCGGTTCGCAGGAGGCCGCGCTGATGAGCGGCGTCACCGAATCGATGGCGGGGCGCGCGGCTGTGCTGCAGCTCTACCCCCTGTCCGTCACCGAATCGTCGCGTGTGGGTTTGCTGTACGGCGGATACCCCGAGGCCGTGGCACGCCCCAAAGGCGCCGGGCTCTGGTTCAGCAGCTATGTGCAGACCTACCTGGAACGCGATGTGCGGGCGGTGACCAACGTGCGCGACCTGGCCACCTTCCGGCGGTTCATGGCCCTGCTGGCCACCCGGCACGGTCAGGTGCTCAACCGCACCGAGCTGGCCGCACCGCTGGGTGTGAGCGTGCCCACCATCAACCAATGGCTCGGCGTGCTGGAGACCACCCAGCAACTGATCATCGTGCCGCCCTTTTACGAGAACCTGGGCAAGCGCCTGATCAAGTCGCCCAAGCTGTACTACGCCGACAGCGGCCTGGCCTGCCACCTGCTGGGCATCACCACCGGGGCCGAACTGGAGCGCTCCCCCTTCCTGGGGGCGCTGTGGGAAGGCTTCGTGGCCTCCGAGCTCATCAAAAGGCAGGTGAACAGCGGCCAGCGACGCGAACTCTACCACTTCCGCGACCAGCAGGGGTTGGAAGTGGACTTCCTGCTGCCCACGCCCAACGGCGGCGTGGACATGATCGAGTGCAAGGCCACGCGCACCCCCGTACCCGGCATGGCAACGGCCCTGGCCCAGCTTACCCGCGCCTTCGAGGAAAAGCGCAAGCTCGCACGCCCCGCGCGCTGCTTCATCCTGCACCGAAAAGGCGACCGGCGAACCCCGAGAAGCCTTGTCCATGGCGTGAAAGCAATGGAGTTGATCGAATGGTTGCGGCCGGGCCGGCTTTCCGGTAGATCATGAGTTATTTAAAGTTGCACTTTAGGAATCTCACAAGACGGGACCAAGTCGTGCGGACTTTCACTGGCCAAGAACAACGCCCTTCACGAGCGTTCGTGGATCATGATGGCAAAGCCATGGCGGCTGCACGGGCATAGCGGTCGCGCGATGGAGGACCGGCCCTTGTGGCCGGATCCCGGCCGATGAGGTGCGTGGACGGGAAACGCGGTATCTTCGGGTTCGGCGATCCTTCGCATCGATCCTGGCAACCCCGCTCACCGGAACCATGCACGATGAACAGCGCGGACCTGTTCATTCCGACCGACCCCACCGAGAAGCGTTTCATCCGCTGCATCTGGCGTGTCGAGGAGCTTCACCGGCGGCCCTGCACCGAGACCATCCTGCCGAAGGGGACCGTTGAGCTCATCTTCAACTTCTCCGACCGGATCACGCACGTGGACCTGGAGACCGGCACCGCGACGGTGTTGCCCGACCTCTTCATCAACGGTATCAACTTCAAGCCGTTCCAACTGCAGAAACAGGGGGGGCAGCACTTCCTCGGGATCCAGCTCACCACCTTCGGGATGCGCGGCCTGTTCGGGGCGGGTGTCGGGACCTACCATGACAAGGTGATCGAAGGTGCGCACGTGTGCCGGTCGCTGCATGCGTTGTTCGGCCAGGTGCAGGCGCGCAAGGCGTTCAGCGAACAGGTGATGGTGATCCGGGCGTGGCTGGAGCGGCGGATCGCGGCCTCCCGGTCCAGCGACCGCGTCGGGCGGATGCATGACCTGTTCTCCTTTGACCGGCCCGGCGAGCTGGACGTGGCACGGCTTTGCCGGGAGAAGGGCGTCAGCGACCGGCAACTGCGGCGGCTCTCCACGGAATGGCTGGGCATGAACACCGAGACCTTCCTGCTGTACCGCAAGTACCGCGCGGCCCTGCACCTGTTGCACCGCACCGGCTTTTCCCTCGGCCAGGTGGGCCTGGAGGCGGGCTACTACGACCAGTCGCATTTCATCCGCGAGTTCCGCGCCTTCACCGGCATGACCCCCACCGCCTACCGGGCTTCGGTCACCGGGCTGCCGGGCCACATCCTGGGCTGAGAGCCTGTTTGGGATCTCCAGAACGAAGGACCCCGAGGCTATTTTTTGGTCAGGCACAGCCAAAAAATCATCGCGTAGCGGTGTCTACGGGATCATTTTTTGGCGAAGCATGGGCGAAAAAGAGACCGGGGGACGAGTTTGAGGAGACCCCGAACAGGCTCTGTGGCCGGGATGTCCGCTCCGTACAATTCCGGCGGATATGAACGCCCTTGTTTTGGGTCACCATTCCCACGGGCCATGATCCACAAATTCTCCCTGATCGAGAAGATCCTGCTGTCGAACGACATCATCCCCCACCCTTTCGCGGATGCCTCCTCCTCGGTGGGGCTGGGCTTCGCCCTGGGCAGTGCGGTGAAGCTGAAGATCGCCGACCAGCTCACCATGGACCTGAAGGATGTCGGGGCCATCGCCCGCGGGGCCAACGTGAGCGAGGTGGGCGCCGAGTTGATCCTGGACTGCCTCGATGCGTTGGGCTACGTGCGCAGGCAGGGCCGCCAATACACCTTCACCAAGCGGGGCCAAAAGGACCTCTCGCCCGATTCGCCGCGGAACTTCAGGCACTTCATCCTGTTCTGCAACTACCTGTACAAGGGCTACCTGGAACTGGACGAGACCATCCGCGCGGGCAAGCGCGTGCATTCGAGCATGCTCGATGAGATGACGGACCACGAATGGGAACTGTTCTCCCGGGCCATGATCGACATCTCCCGCACCAACGTCAAGGAGGTGGCCGGGAAGGTCCCGGTCCCGAAGAGCGCGACCCGGATGCTGGACCTCGGTGGCTCGCACGGGCTGTACAGCATCGAACTGTGCAAGCGCCACCCCCTGCTGAAGGCCACGGTGGTGGACCTGCCGCCCGTGAAGAAGTACACCGACGAATGTGTCGCCGCGCACAAGGCAGGCGCGCAGGTTTCCTTCCTGGCCGCCGATTTCATGAAGGACGAGCTGCCGGCCGGCAACGACCTCATCCTGGCCTTCAACATCATCCACGGCCTGAACCCGGCAGAGAACGAGGCGCTCGCCCAAAAGGTGCACAAGGCGCTCAAGCCCGGCGGCCTCTACGTGATCCTGGACCAGATCAAGGGCATCGGCGGCGGCTCGCAAATGTCGAAGGCCACCACCTCGTACATGGCGCTGAACCTGCTGCACCAGGCGGGCGGCAAGACCTACTCGAAGGACGAGGTGGATGCGTTCACCAAGAAGGCCGGGTTCAGCAGCACCACGCTCAAGAAATTGAACGCACCGGGCTTCGGGGTGGTCATCTGTACACGGTAGGCCGGGACAACCGCATCACACAGCTGATGCGGTCGGCGCGGCATGTGCGATACATCGCCTGACGCGCAGGCCGGAGCGGGAAGCCACCCGGACCGAACAGATCCCCGGTCGCAGGTGGATCAGCTGAGGGCCCCCTTCACCTGCCAGGTCGTGACCACGAACAGGAAGAAGCGGTAAGCGTTGAGCGCGGCCACCATGGCCGCGAGGGCGAGCACGGCCCGCCAGGCACTGCCCGCCGCGGTGCACCCGTAGAACCGGCGCCCGGCCTGAAAGAACAACCTGAGGTTCAGCACTACGGCCACCGCGCTCAGGAAGTCAAGGTCGTACAAGGCCTGCGGATCCCCGTCGACACCCTGTTCGTCCGCACGCTCGTTGACCTCAGCCAACAATCCAAGGTGGACCTGGTGCAGTTCCATTGGCCGAACGTCATGTTCGGGCAGTTGACCTACGACCCGGCCACGCACGGCAACCTGCCGCCCGCGGAGATCCTCCACCTGGGTGCGCAAGTCGGCTACCTCAGCATGTTCCAGTTCAACCTGTCCCCCGTCGGGCTCTTCACCCGGAATGCGATCGACAGCCTGTGCCTGCCGACCGCAGTAACGGAACCCAGCGCGGAACCCGCCGTCCGGGTCCATCCGAACCCGGCCCGGGATTTCATCCGCGTCAGCGGCGCCCCCGAACTTGAACGTGCCACCATCCTGGACCTGACGGGCAAGGTCGTCCTGGAGGCCAACGGTACCGACCGCATCGCCCTGACCGGTCTTCGGAACGGGGCCTACCTCCTGCGGATCGAAATGGCGAACAGCGCCCTGATCCACGAACTCTTCATCAAGGAGTGATCGACCCGCTCCCGCAGCGTGGCCTTTGACCGTCAGTCCGGCCTCGCCGGCATCGGCTTTCCGTCACCCGCGCACCACGGCCTGCACTTCGTGCACGAAGCGTTGGGCCAGTTCATCGGCTTGTTCCATGGCGGGGGCTTCGGCATAGACGCGGATGATGGGTTCGGTGTTGCTGCGGCGCAGATGGACCCAGGTGTCGCCGAACTCGATGCGCAGCCCGTCCACCGTGCTGTGGGGTTGGGCGGCGTGGCGGGCCTGAACGGTGTCCACGACGGCCTGCACATCCACTTCCGGGCGCAGCTCGATCTTGTTCTTGCTCATGAAATAGTCCGGGTAGCTGCGGCGAAGCGCCAGGCAGCTGCCGCCGCGCCGGGCCAGCAGGGTGAGGAAAAGGGCGATGCCCACGAGCGCGTCGCGGCCGTAGTGCAGCTCGCTGAGGATCACCCCGCCGTTGCCCTCGCCCCCGATGGGCGCGCTCACCTGCCGCATGCGTTCCACCACGTTCACCTCGCCCACGGCGCTGGCGTGCCGGGTACGCCCGTGGCGGACGGCCACATCGTGCAGGGCGCGTGTGCTGCTGAGGTTGCTCACCGTGTCGCCCGGGCGGTGGGCCAGCACGTGGTCGGCGCAGGCCACCAGGGTGTACTCCTCGCCGAAGAGGCTGCCGTCCTCGCACACCAGCGCCAGGCGGTCCACGTCGGGGTCCACACTGATGCCCAGGTGGGCCTTGCGCTTCACCACCTCGGCGCAGAGGTCGGCAAGGTGTTCGGGCAACGGCTCGGGGTTGTGGGGGAAATGGCCGGTAGGTTCGCAGTACAGCTTCACCACCTCCACACCGAGGGCCTCGAGCAGCCGGGGTACGGCGATGCCGCCCACGCTGTTCACGGCATCCACCACCACGGTGAACTTCCTGGCCGCGATGGCCTTGACGTCCACGAGGTCCAGCTTCAGGATGGCGTCGATGTGCTTTTGCGTCCAGCTGTCGTCCGTGCGCACGCGCCCCAGCCGGTCCACCTCGGCGAAAGTGTAGTCGTCCTGCCCGGCGATGCGGAGCACCTCGGCCCCTTCGGCCGCGCTGATGAACTCGCCCCTGGCGTTCAGCAGCTTCAGGGCGTTCCATTGCTTGGGGTTGTGGCTGGCGGTGAGGATGATGCCGGCATCGGCGTCTTCGCCGGGCACGGCCATTTCCACGGTGGGCGTGGTGGCCAGGCCCAGGTCGACGACCTCGAAGCCCAGGCCCACGAGGGTGCCGCGCACCAGGTCGGCCACCATGGCGCCGCTGAGGCGGGCGTCGCGGCCGAGCACGAGCCGGGGCGCCTCCTTGCCGCTGCGCTGACGGATCAGCGTGGCGAACGCGGCGGTGTAACGAACGATGTCCAGGGGCGTGAGGCCTTCGCCGGGGCGCCCCCCGATGGTGCCGCGGATGCCGGAGATGGAGCGGATGAGCGTCATGCGGTGGATGGGTCCACAGGGCCGGGATGGAACTTCCATGGCCGGGCGTGAGGACCGCAGCAAAGGTGGCCCGGTCGGTGGTCCGACCGGCGGTCGATCGTCGAGGTCATCAACGGGGTGCTGTGCGCAGCCGCTCCACCCGGCTCCCTGGGTGCGGCTGGGCCGGCGATCGAGGGGGGCCTTGTTCCTTCCCGCCGTCCGGCCGGCACGGGCCCGATCCCTCCGCGGCCTGTGCATAACCGCTGCGCCACACCCGCCCGCGGCCTGTCGGTTCCCTATTTTTGAGGGAACTTTGTCCCGCATGAACGAAGGCCCTTCCCCCCTGCCGGAACGTGAGGACGACCGCGCGGACCATGTGCAGCGCTTCGAGGCGATGCTGAGCCGGAACGATCACTACTTCTTCGATGTCGAGGAGTTCGAGCTGATCATCGAACACTACCTGGACAACAACGAGCCGAAGAAGGCCCGGCAGGTGCTGGACTACGCGCACAAGCAGCACCCGGGGTCGGTGGACCTGCTGTTCTGCGAGGCGCAGGTGCTGATGGGCATGGGCCGCCTGAACCGGGCTCTGGAGGTGCTGGACAGCATCGCCAAGCTGGAGCCGTACAACGAGGACGTGCACCTGCACAAGGCCAGCATCCACAGCCAGTTGCGCAACTACCGCAAAGCCATCGAGCACTACCGCAAGGCGTTGGAGCTGGCGGAGGAGGGGCTGGACGACATCTATCTGGACCTGGCCTTCGAGCACGAGAACTGCGAGCAGTTCGACGAGGCCATCGGCTGCCTGAAGAAGGCCCTGGAGGTGAACCCCGAGAACGAAGCCGTGCTGTACGAGCTGGCCTACTGCTACGACCTGGCCGAGGCGCACGAGGCCAGCGTGGTGTTCTTCCGCAACTTCACCAACGAGCACCCGTACAGCTTCGTGGCCTGGTATGACCTGGGGAACGCCCTGGCCAAGCTGGGCCGTTTCGAGGAGAGCAACCAGGCGCTGGACCTCTGCCTGGCCATCGAGGAGGAGTTCAGTTCGGCCTACTTCAGCAAGGCGCGCAACCTGCTGCACCAGGGCGCCTACGAGGAGGCCATCGCCTGCTACCAGGAGACGCTGAACATCGACGGCCCGCAGGCCGTCACCTTCAGCTATATCGGCGAGTGCTACGAGAAGATGGAGCGGCATGAACAGGCCCTGATCCACTACGACCAGGCGCTGGCGCTGGACCCCGAGTGGGTGGATGCCTGGATCGGCCGCGGGGTGGTGAAGGACTACCAGGGCCGCTCGGCCGAGTCCATCAAGGACCTGGAGCAGGCCGTGCGCATCGCCCCCGATTCGGGCGATGGCTGGTACTACCTGGCCAACGCCCTGGCACGCGCCGAGCGTTGGGCCGACAGCATCAAAGCCTACGAACGGCTGAACGGCATGGAGCCGGAGAGCCTGGACGGCTGGCTGGACCACGCCGACCTGCTGCTGCACCTCAAGGGCCCGGAGGCCGCACTGGCCAAGCTCCGCGAAGGGGAGCTGGTGCACAAGCTGACGCCGCGCTACAAGTACCGCATGGCCGGCTACCTGTTGCGGTGCGGACGCCAGCAGCAGGCCCTGCTGGAGTTGGAGGAGGCCCTGATGGCCGACCACGCGGGGCACGTCCAGCTGCTGGAACACCTTCCGGAGGCGGCCTCGATGCCGCAGGTGATGCACCTGATCGAGCTGTACAAGCGATGAACTTCAGCCTGTCGCACATCCCCGCGCGCACGTCCAAACCGCGCGAGGAAGGGCTCACCATGGTGATGGACAAGGGCCTGGGCCTGCGCCAGGTGGACGACCTGATCGAGAGCGCGGGCCATCTGATGGACCTGGTGAAGCTGGGCTTTGGCACCAGCTACGTGACACCCGGGCTGAAGGAGAAGGTGAAGCGGTACACGAAGGCCGGGATCAAGGTCTACCTGGGCGGCACGCTGTTCGAGGCCTTCATCGCACGGGGCCAGTTCGAGGCCTATCGCCGGTTGCTGGAGGACCTCGGGCTGGAATGCACCGAGGTCAGCGACGGCAGCATCGACCTGCCGCACGACGAGAAGTGCCGTTACATCAATATCCTGGCGCAGGACCACACGGTGCTCAGTGAGGTGGGCAGCAAGGAGAGCGGCATCCTGATCAGCCCGGCCCGGTGGGTACGCATGATGAACGCCGAACTGGAGGCCGGCAGCTGGAAGGTGATCGCCGAGGCGCGCGAGAGCGGCAACGTGGGCATCTACCGGCCCAGCGGGCACGCGCACACCGCCCTGGTGAACCGCATCCTGGCCAAGGTCCCGGGGCGCGACATCCTGTGGGAGGCCCCCCAGAAGGCCCAGCAGGTGTGGTTCATCAAGCAGCTCGGTGCCAATGTGAACCTGGGCAACGTGTCGGCGGAGGAAGTGATCCCCCTGGAGACCTTGCGGCTGGGGCTCCGTGGCGACACCTTCTTCCAGTACCTGCCGGAGGAGGTGGCCGCGAAACTGCGGCAGGTGAAGCCGCCGCCACAGGACACCAAGGGCAAGGCCTAAGAGCCCCGGCCCGGTCGCATCGGTCGCCACAACTTCGCGCCCCGTTCAAGCCCCCACTGCCCCGCCCATGACCACGATCAGCCCGGAGGAACTGCAGCGCATGCGCCGGTCGGGCATCGACTTCCAGCTCATCGACGTGCGCGAGCCCTACGAGGCCGAACGCTGCTCGCTGGGCGGCACCCTGATCCCCCTGGGGGAGATCCTTGACCGGATGGACGAGATCCGGCGCGACCGGCCGGTGGTGCTGCACTGCCGCACGGGCAACCGGGCCCTGGCCGCGATCACGGCCCTGGAGCGCCGCCACGGATTCACGGGCCTGATCCAGCTGGAGGGCGGCATCCAGGCCTACGCCGAACGGGTGGACCCCGGGCTGCGCTGCGAGTAGGCACAGTGGGGGCGGCAGGGCCGAAGGAAGCCGGTCAGCACCGCTGACGGCCGTTGAACGACGCCGTACCTTTGCCCCCTTCCCCGAAAGCACCGATGCCAGCCAGCAGCACCAATACGCACGTCACGTTGAGCCCGGGCCAGAAGGCCCGGAAGATCAACCTGGACGCGGACCTGTACGGCACCTTCGCGGAGATCGGGGCGGGCCAGGAAACGGTGCGGCACTTCTTCCGGGCGGGCGGCGCCAGCCAGACCATCGCCAAGGCGATGAGCGCCTACGACAAGGACTTCAGCAACGCCATCTACGGCAAGGAGCCGGACAACCGGTTCGTGTGCGAGAGCCGCCTGCGGAACATGCTGCGGCACGAGTATGGCCTGATGGTGGAGCGCCTCTCGCGCAAGGACCACCCCACCAAGAAGTTCTTCACCTTCGCCAACACCGTGGCCACCAGCACGCTGGACCGGCCCCACGCGGGGCATGGCTGGATCGGTGTACGCTTCCAGACCGGACCGGACAGGCCCACCAGCGACGTCATCATCCACGTCCGGCTGCACGACCCCGACATCAGCCTCCAGCAGGAGACCATCGGCGTGATGGGCGTGAACCTGCTTTACGGCTGCCTTTTCCAGCACCACGACCCGCAGGAGCTCATGACCTGCCTGTACGACAACGTGAGCCGCCACGTGATCGAGGTGGACATGGTGCAGATGAACGGTCCGGACTTCGCACAGGTGGACAACCGGCTGATGAGCCTGCAGCTGGTGAAACGCGGCTACACCGATGCGGTGATCTTCGGCCCCGACGGGCAGAACCTGCAGGCCAGCGAGGTGCTGTACAAGAAGAACATCCTCACCATTCGCGGCAGCTTCCGCCCGGTGACGAAGGTGAACATCGATATGATCATGAACGGTTATAACATGTTCATCAAGGAGAACCGGGTGGACCGCAGCAATCTACAGGTGCTCTTCGAGATCACGCTCAACAACCTGCAGGCCGATACGGGCAGCGTGGACGAGAAGGACTTCATCGACCGGGCGGACATCCTGTGCTCCCTGGGGCAGACCGTGCTGATCAGCAACTACCAGGAGTATTACAAGCTGGTGGAGTACTTCAGCAGGTACACCAAGGCGCGCATGGGCCTGATCATGGGCGTGAACAACCTGATCGAGGTCTTCAACGAGAAGTACTACCGCCACCTGAACGGCGGCATGCTGGAGGCCTTCGGCATCCTGTTCACGCGCGATCTGAAGATCTACGTGTACCCCAGCAGGCCCACGGCCGACGTGGAGCTGATGACCACGGCCAACATGCCCGTGCACCCGCGCCTGCAACCGCTGTACGACTACCTGCTGTACAACCGGCGGATCGTGGACATCGAGACCTACGACCCCACGGTGCTCCACATCTTCAGTCAGCAGGTGCTGAACATGATCCGCGAAGGGCAGGACAACTGGGAAGGGATGGTGCCGCCATACGTGGACAACATGATCAAGGACAATCGCCTCTTCGGCTACCGGCCGAAGGGCGCGGTCCGCACGCCGGTGAACGCCAAGGCCTGAGCGCCACGATCCGACGAGACGTGCCGGGGGATCGACGGGACGGTGGGGGGCCGGGCCGGGGCCGATTATCTTGGCCGCGCCGAAATGCATGAAGGGAAGGAATTGTTGACGCCCGCCGGGAACAGCCGCTCGGCACGGACCCGTCACCCCGCGGTGCGCCCCCTGCCCCACCCGTGGCGCGCCTGGCTCACCCTCAGCAACGACCCGGACAACACCACGCCCGCCGGGTGGGATGAGCTGCACCGCACCATCTGGGAGGAACTGCGGCTGCCCTTCGCCGACGCGCTCTTTCTGCGGTCGTACAACACCGTGCTGCCCGACCAGGTGGACCTGCACGGCAGCCCCGGACTGCTCTCCGCGCACCCGCATGACAGCATCCACACCTGGGGCGATTACATGTTCGCACGCACCCGGGGCTTCGACCGCAGCGATGCCGAGGCCGCACTGGCCTGGATGGAGCGCATCGGGTTCAAGCCGCGCGTGTGGGTGGACCACAGCCAGTTCACGGGCAACATGCTGCACCTGCACCGCACCGGCTCGATCCCCGAGTTCCGCGATGCTTCCGGCCATGTGTACCCCAACCCGCTGTACACCCTGGACCTGGTGCGTGCCGCCGGCGTGCGCTACCTGTGGGACGGCACGGTGACCCCGGTGCTGGGGCAGGACCTTCCTTTGAGCGAACTGACCTATACCCTGGAGCACGCCGGCGACCGGCGGACCGGGCTGGTCCAGTACGCCCGGCGTCAGGTGCGTTCGGGCCTCCGGCCCGGCACGGTGCCTTCGGCGCGCGATGCCAACCGTGCCTACCGTCGCCATCGCTTCCCCGACGGACGCACCCTCTACGTCTTTCAACGCCATGGCCAATGGCCGCTTGCCGATATCGACGGGCTGGGCACCCTGCTGGCCCCCGAGCGGATGGATGAGCTGGTGCGCCGCGGCGGCGTGTGCATCGCCTACACGCACTTGGGCAAACGCCCAGCCGCACGCATGAACGACCCCAGGCATGTACCGCCGCACACACGCAAGGCCTTGGAGCATGTGGCCACCCTCCATCGGCAGGGTCGGCTCATGGTGAGCGGCACGGCCCGCCTCCTGGACCACCTGGTGATCCGCGACCACATCGCTGTGGACCTGCAACAACACAAGCTCCATTTCACTGCGGACGGCATCGCCTTCGACCGGATCGGCGCGGAGGAACTGACCGGCCATGCCTTCACCTTCGACCTGCCCGCCGAGCCGCGATGGACGGTGCTCGGGACGGATGGCGTGCTGAACCCACGCGTGGAGCAGCACGGGCGCAAAGCGTTCACCCTTCATTTCGACGCGGCATGAGCCATCGCGTGGTGCTGCTCACCAACCGTTCCCGAGGGGCCAGAGCCCTGGCGCGTGCGCTGGTGGCCGAAGGTCTGGACCTGCGCCTGATCGTGGTCGGCAAGGACCCCGTTCCGGAGCGGTCCAAGCGCAGGTTTTTCCGCCTGCTCCGGAGCGTGCTCGGCGACGCCCTGGTGAACCGTGCAGGAATGCTGTTCCGGGACCCGGCCATGAAGCATGTACTGCGCGTGGAGCGCAGGCTGTTCGAGGAGGCAGACCTCGTGCTGGAGGGCGGGATCGCCGCGATGGACCTGCTGCCCGGCTGGCCCGCAGGCCCGCCCCTGCTGGAGGTGGACGACATGAACAAGGCATTCGTGGCCGAACGGCTGCGGGCCGAAGCGCCGTCCGCCCTGGTGGTTTTCGGCACCGGCATCCTCCGGCGTGTGGTGCTCGACATCGCCCCGGCCATCAACGCCCACACCAGCCTGCTGCCTCATTACCGGGGAACACGCAGCGAGTTCTGGCAATGCCGGCACAACGACCCGCAGACGGTGGGCATCACCTTCCACTTGGTGGACGAAGGCGTGGACACCGGCAGCATCCTGTTCCAGCGACCCACCGCGACCGCCTGGCCCACCACACCCTTCCTCCTCCGCAGCCACAACACCCTGGAGGTGATCCGGCACATGCCCGGCGCGTTGCGCGCCTACCTGGAAAAGCGGTTGACACCCTTTGCGCAACCGGAAGGGGGGACCACCTACCGCAACCGCGACATCACCTTCGCCGACCGCCAGGCGCTCTTCGGCTCCCTCGAGCCATGAACGGCACGGGACCGGACGCCGTTCAACAACTGGCGGGACACCGGGGACCGGTGTACGCCCTGGGTCTCTGGCAGGGCCGCTTGTTGAGCGGCAGCGGGGACGGCACGGCGGCGCTGTGGGACCTGGGGACCGGCGATGGCCTCGCGCTGGCGCAGCTGGACCAGGCGGTCTTCTCGCTTTCCGTGCAGGAGCAGCAGGGCGTGCTTCTGATCGGCACCGAAGGCGGCGAGCTGCATGTGATCGACCTGCACCAACGGCGAGGAACTCAACAGGTCGTCAAGCATCGGCGCGGCATCTTCCGGATCATCGGGCTCGAGGATGATCGTGTGGCCTGCGCCGCAGGCGACGGTACGCTGTCCGTGTGGAAGCTCCACCGCGACGGCAACGGGCCCCGGCTGCACCTGCTGCGGCAACTGCCCCTGGCCGAAGGCAAGCTCCGCGATGTGGCCGTGAGCGCCGACGGCCTTCTGCTGGCCGTGGCCACCGGCGACGGCCCGGTACGGGTGCTGGACAGCCGGGACCTCAACGAACGGCTGACCCTTGCCGGGCATGAAGGAGGCAGCACCAGCCTGGCCTGGCATCCGGGCAAGGCGGTGCTGCTATCGGGTGGGAAGGATGGTCACATCCGGGCCTGGCACGCGCAGGATGGACGTGCTCTCCTGGCCCAGGCCGCGCATCGGGCCGGCATCTATGCCCTGGCCTTCGACCCCGGTGGACGCGCCCTGGCCAGCGCGAGCCGCGACAAGACCGCCAAGCTGTGGACCTCGGTCGGCCTGGAGCCCAGGGCTCGCATGGACCGCGCCGCCGGGGGGCACACACACAGCGTGAACACCTTGTGCTGGTGGGGCGGCCGGTTGGTCACCGCCGGGGACGACCGCCGGGTGCTGGTCTGGCCCGAAGCCATGACCGGCGACCGGTAACTTGCCGGCATGGCACGCCGCGCACGGATCCCGGCCGATCGCCTGGTGCTGTGGGTGCTGGGCGCGTTGCTCCTGGCCACGACCAACAACATCAACTGGGGCCGCGACCACTGGCGCACGGTGCTGCAGGCCGATGCCAAGGGCTACCACGCCTATCTCCCCGCGCTGTTCGTGCACCACGATCCGCACTTCGGGTTCCTGGAACTGGCCGACAGCCTGGGCAGCACCCCGGCGCTGCACTACGACTACCGGACGGCCCCCACGGGTGACACGATCAACAAATACTGGTGCGGCACGGCGGTGATGCAGGCCCCGTTCTACCTCGCCGCGCACGCGTTGTTGAAGACCGCCGGTCGACCGGCCACCGGTCACGGCAAGCCTTACGTGATGGCTGTATGCCTGGCCGCGATCACCTACGCATTGCTGGGCCTGTGGGCGGTGGTCCGGTTGCTGGAGGCCTGGTGCGTGGACGAACGATGGCGGGCCCTCACCCTGGTCGCGTTGCTCACGGGAACCCATCTTTTCTATTATACCGTCGTGGCCCCGGGCATGAGCCATGTGTACAGTTTCGCAGCGATGGCCCTGCTGCTGCTGGCCGGGCAACGCCATGCCGAACAGGGCGGCGCCCGGTGGCTGCCGGTGGTGGGTGCGCTGCTGGGCCTGTTGGTGCTCGTCCGGCCGGTGAACGGACTGGCCTTGCTGGCCCTGCCCGTGGTGGGCGGGGGATGGCGCGTGTGGACCGGCCGGCTCCGGTCCCTGGGCGGTCAGGTGCCCGCCCTGATGGGCGCCACGGCCATCGGCCTCTGCATCGCGGGCCTGCAACCGCTCTGGTACAAGTTCAGCACCGGGCATTTCTGGGTGGACAGCTACCCGGGCGAGCATTTCCGATGGACCGACCCGCACATGGCCGACCTGCTCTTCAGCTACCGCAAGGGATTGTTCGTGTACACGCCGCTGTGCGTGCTGGCCTTGGTGGGGCTCCTGCCGTTGTGGCGCCGATCGCGCTTCCAGACCGTGGCCTGGCTCGGCTTCATGGCCCTGCTCACCTATGTGCTGTCCAGCTGGTGGAACTGGTGGTACGGAGGCAGCTTCGGGGCCAGGCCCTTCGTGGAATACCTGCCGCTGATGGCGCTGCCTCTGGGGCTGGGGCTGCAGGACACGCGCGGCCTGGGGCGCCGGGCCATGGTGGCAGCCGTGGTGCTGCTCGTAGTGCTCTGCCAGGTACAGACCTACCAGGCGCGCTACTACCAGATCCACTACGAGGATATGGACCGGGAGCGGTACTGGGACGTGTTCCTGCGGATCGATCGCCTGGCACAGGCGGGTTAGTGTGGTGGCCCCTAAGTTCATTAACCATCTCCGCCCCTCTTTCGCCTTCCTGCCGCGTTGGAACATTTCGCCGTAGCGCCCGCCACGCCGCGCATGTTCCGCCTTGCATGAAGACGAAATAGGGGCAGATCTTCAGTTACTGAGGCGGCATCAAAGAACCGCACGAATGGGCGCAACGTTCATGCGGGTGAAATGGTGAGAATGTGAGGGTGGCAAGGACTTTCTCCCTGCTCTTACCGCCTTCACCTTGGCACGGACAGCGTGGAACTGCATCACCGGTTCAGTAGCCAACTTAAGAGCCACCACACTAAAGCGGGTAGAACACCGGCAGCAGAACGGTGGCGATGAGCCAGAAGAGCAGGTGGAGCGGAGCGCCCACCTTCAGGAAATCCGCATAGCGGTACCGACCGGCGCTGTACACCATGGCATTGGTCTGATAGCCGATGGGCGTCATGAAACTGGCGCTGGCCGCGAAGACCACGGCCATGATGAAGGGCGTGGGGCTGGCGTCCATGCGTTCGGCGACCTCCAGGGCGATGGGGGTGAGCAGGGCGGCGGTGGCCGTGTTGCTCATCAGTTCGGTGAGCAGGCTGGTGAACAGGTAGAGCCCACTGAGCACGGCCACAGGCCCGAGGTCGCGCAGAAGGTCCACCACCCCGCCGGCGAGCCTGGCGTCAAGGCCGCTGGCGTGCATGCCCACACCCAGGCTGAACGAGCCGGCCATGAGGAACACGATCTTCCAATCGATGGCCTCATACACGTCCTTCATGGAGAGGCAGCCGGTGAGGACGACGAACACCACGGCGGCCAGGGCGGCCACCATCACCGGCAGCACGTTGAGGCCCGCAAGCACGACAACGGCCGCAATGGCGGCGGTCACCAGGGCGAAGCGGCGACGGTCGAAGGCGGCGATGCCGTCCTGCCGGGCCAGGATCGCGAAGGGCGCATCGGGTCCGCGTTGCAGGCGTTGGAGGGTGCCCACGTAGTGGCTGCGCACCTCGGCAAGCACCACGTCACCACTGCGCAGCACCACGTCGTGCAGGCGGTCGTGCAACACCTCCTCGCGGTGGCGAACGGCCAGGGGCACCGCACGGTAGGTCCGGATGAGGTCCGCCTCCCGCAGGGATTTGCCTTCCAGGGGGCTGCTGGCGGTGATGACGAGCTCCACCAGCGTGGTCCCTCGGGCGCGCAGGTCGTCGTCGGCCAGCCGCAGGCCGGGGCGTACGCTCACCTGGGCGCGGTCCTTCATGGCCCGGATGCGGGCCACATCGCAGCGCACCTTCAGCAGGTCGCCCGCCTCCAGCACGGTATCCCCGCTGGGCAGATTGAAGCGGTGCCCGCCGCGCTGGATGGCGATGACGTCCATCTCCATCTCGCGCACCAAGGGGGAGTCCATGATCCGCATACCCACGCTGCTGCCACCCGGAAGCAGCTCGATCTCGGTGAGGTAGCCCCCCATGCCGAACTGGTCCCCGAGGTCATCGCCACCGGGCCTGTCGCCGGGGAGCAGGTGCCGCCCCACCAGCAGCATGTAGGCCACGCCAGCCAAGAGGAAGATCAATCCCAAGGGCGCCATCTGGAACATGCCGATGGCCGGTGCGCCGAGCTTCTGGGCCAGGCCGCTCACCACAATGTTGGTGCTGGTGCCGATCAGGGTGCAGGTGCCGCCCAGGATGGTACCGAAGCTCAACGGTATCAGCAACTTGCCCGGATGGATGCGGGCCGAACGGGCCATCTGCACCGCCACCGGGATGAAGACGGCCACGATGGGCGTGTTGTTGATGAAGGCCGAGATGGCGCCGATGGCGAGCATGAACACGGCCAGGCCGCGGGCCTCGCTGGCCCGGAACAGCGGTCCAAGGCGCGGCCCGATGGTGCTCAAGGCCCCCGTGCGAAGCAGGGCGGCGCTGAGCACGAACATGAAGGCCACCGTCAGCGTGGCCGCATCGCTGAAGCCGGCCACGGCCTCCTCCGGGGTGATCACCCCCGTGAGCGTAAGCACCAGGGCGATGAGCAGCGCCACCAGATCGATGCTCAGCTTCTCGGTGATGAAAAGCGCCAGCGCACCGATCACGGTGGCGAGGACGATCCATTCGTGCGGCGACATCGGTAGCGGCCCGCGAAGTAAGTGAACCTGTGGTGGAGGTCCCGCTTGAAAGCCGCTGGCACGGCGGGCCGGGGCTGCCCCGCAGCACGTCCTCAGGCCAGATGTTCCATGTACCAGGGCACCGCCCGGGCCAGGCCCTCCTCCACGTCATGGGGCGGATCGTAGCCGAGCACCGACCGGGCCAGCCGGATGTCCGCCAGGGAGGCGCGCACATCCCCCGGACGCTCCGGGCCATGCCGCACCGGCACCGCGGCAACCGCCGGGTCCTTCTCCTGGAGGGCCCGGCGCAGGAGCTCCACAAGGGCCAGGAGGTCGGTGCTTCGGCCGTACGCGATGTTGAACACCCCGCCGAAGGCCTCGGGGCGGTCCGTGCCCAAGGCGGCCTCCACGGCCCGCACGGCGTTGCCCACGTACGTGAAATCGCGCGTCTGGCGGCCGTCGCCGTTCAGGATGGGCGGCTGGTGCCGGAGCAGTTGGGCGATGAACCGCGGGATGGCGGCGGCATACGGACCGTCGGGGTCCTGGTTCTCCCCGAACACGTTGAAGAAGCGCAGCCCGATGGTCTGCATCCCGAACAACCGGTGATAGAGGCCGGCATACGCCTCGTTCATGGCCTTGGTGACGGCGTACGGCGAGAGCGGCGTCCCCTCCGTGCCTTCCCGCTTGGGCGAGGCTGTGCTGTCGCCGTATACACTGGAACTGCTGGCATAGACCACGCGTTGCACCCCATGCCGACGGCAGGCCTCCAGCATGTGGAGGCATCCCTTCAGATTGGCGGCCTCGCTGGCCATGGGATCATCGATGCTCCGGGGCACGGACCCCAGCGCGGCCAGATGTACCACGGCCCCCGCTCCTTCCACCGCCTTCACGCACGCCTCCAGATCGCGGATATCGGCCTCCAGCAGCTGGAACCCGGGATGATCGATCAGGTCCGCGATGTTCTCGCGGCGACCGGTGACGAAGCTGTCCAGGCAGCGCACCCGGGCCCCTTGCTGCACCAGGGTGCGGCACACGTGACCGCCAATGAAGCCGGCCCCGCCGGTGACGAGGATGGTGGTCCGTGAACGGGGCTTGTGTTCAGGCATGCGCTGTACGGACGGGGTTCATGTCAAACGGATCCGCCCTTGCGACAAACACCGGCAACCGCATAGCGCCATCGTTCGGGCAGCAAGGGCATCAGCAGGTCATCCACATGGGAAAGCACGGTGCGTTGCGCCTCGCTCCGCCCCAGGTTGGCCAGCAGGCCGAACAAGCGGAACTCGGAGGAGCTGAAGCGGCTGAAAAGGTCCTTGTCCTGCGGCCAAAGGAGGTAGCGCCAGTAGGTCACCCACGGTGCGAAACGCTGGCGCAAGCTGCGTTGAAGGCAATTCCCTTCGAGGTTCTCGGCGAAAAGGAGCACCCCTCCCGGCCGCAACACACGATGCAGCTCGGCCAAGGCCTTTTCCTGGGCCTCCCTCGACCCCAAGGCGCCGATCACGGACTTGAACACGGCCACGTCGAAATGGGCATCGGGATGGTCGATGCGGCAGATGTCGATCGCCCGGTATTCGATCCGGTCCGCCACCCCATGGCGCTGATGCATCGCGCTCGTCCCGGGCGGCAAGGGCCTCAGGTCGCTGCACACCACCTGGTGCCCCATCAGAGCCAGCCACAGGCTCAGCCCCCCCTCTCTTTCCCCCACCGCCAGGGCCTTCAGGGGCGTCGGTCGCCCATCCAGCGCACGTTGCCACAGCGGCAGCGCCCTGGACCAGCTGCGGGCATCCCACTGGATCACGTCCCTGCGTTGGGCGGCGGTCAGCTGCATGCGAAGCTCGATGGTGCAGGCGCAGGACAGCCACCTACTTGGCCACGGCCACGCTCCGTTTCTCGCGGATCACGGTGATCTTGACCTGGCCCGGGTAGGTGAGCTCGTTCTGGATGCGCTCGGCGATCAGCAGGCTCAGTTCATCGGACTGGGCGTCGGTGATGCGTTCGCTCTCGACCATGACCCGGAGCTCGCGACCGGCCTGGATGGCGAAGGCCTTGGTGACCCCCTGATAGCTCATGGCCAGGCTTTCCAGGTCCTTGAGCCGCTGGATATAGGCCTCCACCGCTTCGCGCCGGGCACCGGGGCGGGCGCCGCTGATGGCGTCGCAGGCCTGGACGATGGGCGAGAGCAGCGTGGTCATCTCGATCTCGTCGTGGTGCGCGCCGATGGCGTTGCACACATCGGGCTTCTCGCCATACTTCTCGGCCAGTTTCATGCCCAGCAGCGCGTGCGGCAGTTCGGGCTCCTCGTCGGGCACCTTGCCGATGTCGTGCAGCAGGCCGGCACGTTTGGCGGTCTTGGGGTTGAGCCCCAGTTCGGCGGCCATGATGGCGCTGAGGTTGGCCACCTCACGGCTGTGCTGCAGGAGGTTCTGTCCGTAACTGCTGCGGAAACGCATGCGGCCCACCATGCGCATCAACTCGTTGTGCAGACCGTGGATGCCCAGATCGATGCAGGTGCGCTTGCCCGTTTCGATGATCTCCTCCTCGAGGTGCTTCTTGGTCTTGGCCACGATCTCCTCGATGCGGGCCGGATGGATGCGGCCGTCCTTCACCAGCTGGTGAAGGGCAAGGCGTGCCGTTTCGCGCCGCACCGGGTCGAAGCAGCTGAGGATGATGGCCCCGGGGGTATCGTCCACGATCACCTCCACACCGGTGGCCTCCTCCAGGGTGCGGATGTTGCGGCCCTCGCGCCCGATGATCCGGCCCTTGACGTCGTCGTTCTCGATGTTGAACACGCTGACGCTGTTCTCGATGGCGTGCTCGGTGGCCACGCGCTGGATGGTCTGGATGACGATGCGCTTGGCCTCCTTGTTGGCGTTGATCCGCGCTTCCTCCTGGACCTCCTTGATGTGGGCCATGGCTGCCGTACGCGCCTCATCCTTCAGGCTGTCCATCAGCTGTTTGCGGGCCTCCTCGGCGTTCATGTTGGCCACCTTCTCCAGCAGGTCCACCTGCTTGTGGTGCATCTTGTCCACCTCTTCGCGGCGTCGGCTCAGGCCGTCCATCTTCTGGGTGAGCTCCTGCTTGAGCTGGTCCAGCTGTTTCTCCTTGTGGGACAGGTCCTGCTGCTGGCGACTGAGCTGCTGTTCGCGCTGTTTGATGCGCTCCTGACCTTGCTGGGCCTTCTTGTCGCGCTCGCGCAGGTCGCGTTCGTGCTCCTCCTTAAGTTGGAGGAACTTCTCCTTGGCCTGGACCAGTTTTTCCTTCTTGATGGCCTCGCCTTCGGCCTCGGCATCGCGCAGCAGGGCCTCCCGTCGCTTGCGCGACAGACCGTTCAGGAAGACGGCGACGGCCGCTCCCCCGGCCACCAGGCCGGCCAGCAGGCCGATGATCACTGACAGTATGTCCATGTCCATGTTCTTTTTTGGTTCACATGGACCACGTCCTCCGCAGTTGGGGGGCGGAACGCGAGATCAGCCGGTGGCCGTGCGCAGCAGTTCCTCGAGGCGGTCAAGTTCGCCCTGGGCCTGGGCATGCTCCCTGACCATGGAGCCGTTCAGCGCCCGCACGCTCACTTCCAGGGCCGCCATGGCCAGCAGGTCCTGCTTGTCCGTGAGTGGGTAGTGCTTGCGCAAGCGTTCCATGCTCTCGTTGATCTCCTGTGCCGCCTGGCGGATATGCTGCTCCTCATCCGGGTGGATGTTGAGCGGGTATGCTCGCCCGGCGATCTCGATCCTGATCGATAGGTCCTCCATGGTCATCCGCGTCTGGTCCGTTTCAATCGTTCAAAAGGGCCAGACAGTGGTCGATCTCATTCACCAGCTCATCGATCCGTTGATCCGCTCCCTGATCCTCCCCGGCCCCATGACGGGCCTGGAAGGTCCGGAGGACCTCGTTCTCCTTCTCGAGCTCGGCGATCCGCGCCTCCAGCACGGCGATCCGCTGCCCCATTTCCCGCTCGGCACTCCCGATGCGGTCCGCTTGGGCACGCAGTTCGCGGTGATGCCGAAGGAGATGGGCGACGCGGTCATGTACCGTTCGCAGCCGCTCCACCAGATCGCTCATGCGCCAAGAAGGACTTTCCGTGGTCCGTGGTCAAAGATAGCCGCCCGGCCTTTTCACCCCCCGGAAAACTTTGAACCTGAACCTGTTGATGCCCTCCCCCCGCAGGCCCTCCTCCGTGTCGCCCCCGGCCGGTACGTTTGAGGAGCGAGGTGAGATACCCTAAAGACAACTTCAACCAATGCGATCTATACAACTACTACTCAGTATATTAACGACTGCATGGTGTTACGCCCAAGAACCTGCCTGGACCAGCACACTGCGAGCCCCGATGGACATCCCGCTGCTGGTGTCCGGGAACTTCATGGAGCTGCGGTCGGACCATTTTCATTCCGGGGTGGACCTGAAGACGAACGGCGTGGAAGGACTTCCCGTTCGTGCCGTGGCCGATGGGCGGGTGAGCCGGGTGAAGATGAGCCCTTGGGGGTATGGCATCGCGGTGTACATCGACCATGCGGGCGGGTTGACCACGGTCTATGGCCACCTGCGGTCGCTGGCCCCGGAACTCGCCCGGCAAGTCCTTGAGGCCCAGTACAAGGCACAGGACTACAGCGTGGACCTCAGCCCCCCTGCCGTGGACCTGCGGGTCGCCGCCGGTGACGTGATCGGCCAGAGCGGGAACACCGGGGGCAGTTCCGCACCCCACCTGCACTACGAGGTACGCCGCACGGTCGACCAGCACGCCCTGGACCCCGAGGCTTATGGCCTGGAGCTCGCCGACACCCGGGCGCCCGTGCTGCACGGGCTGCGGATCTACGCCTTGGACAGCACGGCACGATACAGTCCCTATCCTGGCAAGGCCAGGGGGTTCGCGGCCGAGGCCGGTCCCAACGGCTACCGGCTGCGGGCAGGTGCCGAACCGGCGGCCTTCGGCCCCATCGGGCTGGCCGTGCATGCCGTGGACCATTACGATGGGTCTTCCAACGTGTGCGGGGTGCGCCTCATCGCGCTTGAGGTGGATGGCCAACGGTTGTTCTCGGTGCACCTCGATGAGGTGGACTTCGCCCATCAGCGCTACGTGAACGCCCACATGGACCACGCCTTGTTCCGCGAGGACGACATGCACTACCACCGGTGCTACCGGCAGCCGAACGACCGGTCCCTCCTGTACGAAGGCGTAGGTGTCTTCACAGCGACCCCGGGCCAACTGCACCAATGCACCATCACGGTGACGGACGCCAACGGGAACCATTCGGAGCTGCGCTTCGGTCTGCGGGGCGCCACCAAGGAAGAGGCGCGGGATTGGCCGGGGCGGCCCTCCGGAGTGAACCTATTCCACTGGGACCGAGAGAACGTTTTGGTTCAACCAGGCATACGTTTCATCCTGCCGGTCAATGCCTTGTACGATGACGAACGCATCGCCTACAACAGGGCTGACACCCCGGCCAAGGGCCTATCCCCCCTGCACCAGGTGCTCAGCGAACTGGTGCCGCTGCACGTGCAGGCCGAGGTGGCCGTTCAGGCCGATGCCCTGCCGCAAGACCTTCGGGCAAAGGCGGTGGTGGTAAGGCAAGATCGCAAGGGCCGCTCCAGCAGCCTGGGCGGCCGGTGGAGCGACGGGTGGGTGACGGCTCGCACCAGGTCCTTCGGCGGTTTCTTCGTCCAGGTCGACACCACGCCCCCCACCCTGCAACCGCTTGACCTTCGGGCGGACATGCGCGGTCGCGAGGGCTTCCGTTTCAAAGTCCAGGACGATCTGAGCGGGGTGGACAAGTGGACCGCCACCCTGGACGGCCGTTGGATCATGCTGGTCTATGACCCCAAGTCCAAGACCCTTACACACACCTTCGACCGGTTCAGCGAAGGGCCGGGTACCCGTCAGCTGGTGGTGGAGGTGACCGATGAACGCGGGAACCGAAGCCGGAGCAACCACCGCTTCCAGCGCTGAGCTGTGGCTGTATACACTGGACGACACATCGTTGAACGACAGCCCGGTCGCCGCTCCTCAGGGTGGCGGCCGTGGCAGACCGTGGATCAACGGTCCACCACCAGGCGACCGCACCAGCCCCGGTCGTCGCCGATGACCCGCAGGGTGTACACCCCGACCGGCAACCCGGCCAGGTCCACCGTCATCACGGCCGATGGCCTGGCCCTGCCCACTTCGCGCACGAACTGTCCGTCGGCGTTCTGCAGTACCAGCACGCCGTTGACACCTTGGGGTAACCGGACGTGCATGACGTCCTCGCCGGTACGGCCATGCACGGCGGAGCTGGCGAAGAGGGACAGGACAAAGGCCAGGAGCAGGATGCGCATGGCCTCAAGGTAGGGCGGACAGGGGTGGTCTGGCAAGGTCCTTGGAAGGTCGGCGCCGGTGGCAGCTACCTTTGGCCCGATGCGGACATGCTTGTTGCTGTGGGCCCTGTTGGGCCTACTTGAGGTGCGGGCCCAGGCGGTCGACCCCGATCGGGACCTGGTCCAGTTCAGCGGCGTGGTGGTGAGCGGGGACAGCCTGCTGCCGGTGCCCTTCACCAACATCCTCATCAAGCACAGTTACCGGGGCACCATCAGCGACGTGTACGGGTACTTCTCCTTCGTGGCGGCCGAGGGCGACACGGTCATTTTTTCGGCCGTGGGCTTCAAGCGTTCGCAGTTCGTGATCCCCACCGACCTGGAGGAGAGCAAGTACAGCATGATCCACCAGCTGACCACCGACACCATCCTGCTGGGGCAGGCCAACGTTTACCCGTGGCCCAGCCGGGAGCAGTTCCGCGACGCCTTCCTGAACCTGCGCCTGGCCGACGACGACTACCAGCTGGCCATGCGCAACCTGAGCGCGGCCGAGATGCTGCAGCGCATGGAGAACCTGCCCCCCGATGCGTACGAGAGCTTCGGTTACCAGATGGCGCTGGACCGCACACGGCTGTACCAGCAGGGGGGCATGCCCACGGTCAACCTCTTCAACCCCATTGCATGGGCCCAGTTCCTGCAAGCGTGGAAGTCGGGGGCCTTCAAGAAAAAGCAGTGACGGTGTCCTCCCCTGTCCCGGACCATCTGTGGAGCTATTTCGAGCGTTCCTGGCGCCGTGATCCGGCGGCGGTGGCGCTGCATGTGGACGGCCGGTCCTGGACCTACGATGAGCTCGCCGTGCGGGCGCTGGCCGTGAGCCGGGCCGTGTGGGCGCAGGGCGGTCCGGGACCTTTCGTGGGCCTGCATGCCCAGCGCAGCATCGGTGCCTACGCGGGGCTGCTGGGCATCCTGCACGCCGGTCGGGCCTACGTGCCGCTGAACCCCCAACTGCCCATGGACCGGCGGGCGACCATCGCCGTGCTGGCCGATCTGGACCTGGTGGTGACCGACAAGGCGCACGAACACGAGGCCCGGGCGCTGGCCGCACGGACAGGTAAGACCTGCGCGGTGGCCCTGGCGGGAGAGTCCGCAGGCCCCTTCACGGACCACGCTGCAGGTGATGCCGCCTACATGCTCTTCACCTCCGGAAGCACCGGTGTGCCCAAGGGTGTGCCCATCCGGCATGCGAACGTGGTGGCGTACGTGGAGCACCTGCTGGAGCGTTTCGCCCCCGGGCCGGACGACCGGTTCTCCCAGACCTTCGAGCTCACCTTCGACCTCAGCGTGCACGACCTTTTCCTGTGCTGGGCCGCCGGGGCCGCGCTGTATGTGCTGCCGCAGGACCAGTTGATGGCCCCGGCACGCTTCATCCGGGACCACGGGATCACCCAATGGTTCAGCGTGCCCAGCGCGGCGGTGCTGATGGACCGCATGCGGCTGTTGAAGCCGGGCGCGTTCCCCAGCCTGCGGGTGAGCGCCTTCTGTGGTGAACCCCTGCCGGCGGACCTGGCCGTGAAGTGGGCCGCCGCCGCGCCCAACGGCCGCGTGGAGAACCTCTACGGCCCCACCGAGGCCACCATCGCCATCACGGGCCACGTCCTGGATGCCGCTGCGCCCAAGGCCCGGCTGGGCATCCTCAGCATCGGTCGCCCCTTTCCCACCGCCCGCATCAGGGTGGTGGCCGCGGACGGCAGCGATGCCGACGAAGGCGAACTGTGGCTGGGCGGCCCCCAACTGGGCCTCGGATACTGGAAGGACGATGTACGCACGGCCGTCGCCTTCGTGACGCACGGTACCGAGCGCTTCTACCGGACCGGCGACCTGGTGCAACGCGACGGCGACGGCGACCTCTTCTTCATCAGCCGAATGGACGACCAGGTGAAGGTGCGCGGGCATCGGATCGAGCTGCAGGAGGTGAACCAGGTGCTGAAGGAGGTGAGCGGTGCGTCCTTCGCCTATGCCCTGGCCCACCCGGTGCGCGACGGCATCGCACAGGGCATCGAAGCCTTCCTGCCCATGACCGTACGGAACAACGGTGGATCCATCCTGGAGGCCTGTGCCGCAAGACTCCCGGACTACATGGTCCCGTCCCGCCTCCACTTCACCGACGACATCCCGTACACCAGCAGCGGCAAGGCCGATCTGCGGGCCCTGCGCGCCCGGCTGGACGGGCCTGCGAGCCCAACGGATCGATAACTTCGTCGCCATGTCCTTGAACGAAGTCACCCTGCGCGACCGGGTCCGCTCGGCGCTGGCACCCCGGCTCGCCGAGATGGGCCTCACGCAGGCCGATGTGGGCGACGGCATGAGCCTGACCCAGAGCGGTGTGCTCGACTCCTTCGCCCTGATGGAGCTGATCGGCGGATTGGAGCAGGGCCTGGGGGTGGAGATCGACTTCGAGGCGATCGAGCCCGAGCGGCTCACCACGATCAAGGGCCTGGCCGACGCCTTCGCCAAAGCCCTCGCCGCGTGATCGGCATCCGCGCCCTGGAGCGGGAGGCGGACCCGGAGCATCTGCGGGCCGTGGAAGATCTGTTCACCGCCATGTACCGCCACATGGACGGCCTGGGGTTGATGGTGCCGCTGGCGCCGGATGGTGCGGCCATCTGGTTGAAGGCCCTGATGCCCATGCTCGGCAAACTGCACAGCATCCAGGTGGCCTGGGCGGAGCCCTCCGCCGCTGCCGATGCGCCGCCCCGTGCGGTGGGCTTCGCCGTGGGCAGCATCCGGGTGGGGCCCGCGCATCTGGGCGGCATCCGCTCCGGGGCGATCACGCACCTGTACGTGGACCCGGCCATGCGCGGCGGCGGGCTTGGGCGCCGGCTGTACGCGGCCCTCTCCTCCTGGTTCACCGAACGGGGGCTGCAGCATCAGGAACTGGAGGTGCTGGTGAACAATGAGCCGGCCCGGCGCTTCTGGGCCGGGCTCGGGTTCAAACCGGACCACCTCGTAATGCGCCGTCCGCCCGGCTGACCCATGGCGATCCAGGAGGACCAGGTGCTCTTCGCCAACGGCCCGCAGCGGGTCACGGCCGGCGACCTGCTGCGTACGCTTCGCGCTCTGGGGGTGCAGCCCGGCGACCTGCTGTTCCTGCATACCGACCTGTTGCGTTTCGGCCGACCCGCACCGGAACTGATGCGTGAACGGGGCGCCCTGTTCAATGTACTGATCGCCGTGCTGCGCGAGGCCATCGGGCCGGAGGGCACCCTGATGATGCTCACCCTGTCCACCCGTACGCTGGACAGCGGGCGGTTCGACGTGGACCACACGCCTGGCGAGGCGGGCGCCCTCACCGAGCACTTCAGGCAGCTGCCCGGCGTGCGCCGCATCCCCCACCCCACGCACAGCGCGGCCGTCGAAGGGCCGTTGGCCGGCCGCTTCATGGACCCGCCCGTGCATCCCTTCGGCACCGCGTCCCTCTTCGACCTGCTCAAAAGGGAGGGCGGCAAGCTGCTGTTCCTGGGCGCCGACTTCCACTGGTGCACCTTCAACCACCACATCGAGACCATGCTGCCCGTGCGCTACCGACGGGAGGAGCGGGTGCCGATGCTCCTCGTGCACCAGGGCGTCGAGCGCCGCACCGAGGCCCTGCGTTTTCGAAAGCCGGCGCGCTACTGGACCAGCTTCGCCCGTTTTCGCGAGGCGTTGCTCGCGCGCGGCATCCTGCGCGAACAGGCGCTCGGCCGGGGGAAGGTCGCCGTGTCCGATGCCTTGGCGCAATTCGTCCTGGGCACCGAGCTGTTGGGCCGTGACCAGCGGTTCTTCATGAACGTGCAGCCGTGGGGCCGCTTTCTGTTGTTCAAGGTGAAGGAACGGGCCGGACGGCTGCTCCGCAGGCTCGGGCTGCGCCGCTGATCCGCGCCTGTGGTGCGGACCTCGGCCAGGTCCGTCGATCCCGAGGTCTTCACCGACCGGGCATGTCCGCCCAAGGGAACATCAGGTCCCCGGGGCCGATATCACGGGTGGCGCCCCATGGACCACAGCGCCCTGAACGCATTTCGGCCTTGCGATAGCTTCGCACCGTGACCCTAGCCTCCCTCCGGGCCCTTTCAGGGCGATCGTCCGGCCTCATGGTGTTGCTTGCCATCGGCTGCGGCCGCAAGCAGGGGACGATCAGGCCCACGGTGGGGCCCATCACCGAGAGCATCTATGCGAGCGGGATCGTGAAGGCCGCCGGGCAGTACCAGGTGTATCCCACGGCAACAGGCACGGTGACGGCCTTGCTGGTGCAGGAAGGCGACACGGTGAAGGCCGGCTCGCCCCTGCTCCGCATCGATGATCGTACGGCCGGGGCCGGGGCCCGCATCAGCGCGGCCCAGGTGCATCTGCTGGAGCGCAACGCCGCGGACGATGGTCCGGTGATCGCCCAGTTGCGGGAGGCCGTGGAGCAGGCGCGGGAGCGGTACCGGGTGGACAGCACGAACCACGCCCGTCAGCAAGCCTTGTGGGCGCAGGGCATCGGCAGCCGCAACGAGCTCGATCAGCGCGAACTGGCCCACCGCACGAGCAAGGCCGGACTGAACCGCGCCGTGAAGGCCCTGCAGGAAACGCGTGAACGGTTGCGCACCGAACTGGAGGTGGCCCGCAACAACGCCGCCATCAGCACCGCCGGCAACGACGACCGCACACCGCGCAGCCTGATCGACGGGGTGGTGTACGATCTGCTTGTGGAACCCGGTGAACTGGCCACACCGCAGCGCCCCGTCGCCGTGGTGGGCAGCGCCACGGACCTGTACCTGGAGCTGGAGGTGGACGAGCACGACATCCGCCTGGTGGAGCCCGGGCAGCGGGTGGTGCTCACCCTGGACAGCCATGAAGGCACCGTGATCGAGGCCGTGGTCACACGCATCATCCCGATCATGGACCCGCGCTCGCGCACCTTCAGGGTGGAGGCGCGGTTCAAGGCCCGACCGCAGCGCCTTTTCCCCAACATCACCGCCGAGGCCAACATCGTGCTGCGCACCAGGGAGAACGCCCTGACGATACCCGCCGGGTACCTGCTGCCCGGCGACTCGGTGCTCACCGGGGATGGCCGTCGGCTGCGGGTGACCACCGGTGCGCGGGACCTGGAGAAGGTGGAGGTGCTCGAAGGCATCACGGCCACCACGGAGCTGGCGAAGCCGTAGCACGGCATGAAGCTCCTGCTCTCCATCGCCCTCACCCTGCTGCGCGCCAAGCTCAGGCAAAGCATCGTGGCGGCGGTGGGCGTGATGTTCAGCATCACCATGTTCGTGGCCTTGCTGGGCTTCATGAACGGGTTGAACGACCTGCTCGACGGACTGATCCTCAACCGCACCCCGCACATCCGCCTGTTCAACGAGCTGCAAGCCTCGCCGCAGCAGCCCATCGCCCTTGATCAAGGGAACGACAGCGTCGCGGAGAACCGGGCGGCGCACCATTTCGTGCGCTCGGTGAAGCCCAAGGACGACCTGCCCCGGCTGCGCAACGGGGAGGCCATCATGCAGGCCATGGAGCGCGATCCCCGCGTGCTGGCGGTGTCGCCCCGGCTGGTGGCGCAGGTGTTCTTCAACGTGGGCACGGTGGACCTCAACGGGCAGGTGAGCGGCATTGATGTGGCCCAGGAGACCCGCCATTACCGCTTTGCGGACCACCTCATCCAGGGCGACCCGAAGGACCTGGCCACGGGCAGCAACACCCTTGTGCTGGGCAAGGGCCTGGCGGACATGATGGCGGCCGAGATCGGGGAGACCGTGCAGGTGACCACGGCCACCGGCGACCGGGCGATGCTGCGCGTGGTGGGGATCTTCCAGAGCGGCATCGCCGACTACGACAAGGTGCAGTGCTACGCGAACATCCGGACGGTGCAGAAACTGCTCGCACGGCCGGGCGGGTACTACACCGACATCAACCTGAAGCTCCACGACCTGGCCACGGCCCCGGCCATGGCCAGGGAGCTTGCCGCCCGCTTCAAGGTGGACGCGGTGGACATCCAGACCGCCAACGCCCAGTTCGAGACCGGCACCACGGTGCGCACCATCATCAGCTATGCCGTGGGCGTGGTGCTGTTGATCGTGGCCGGCTTCGGCATCTACAACATCCTGAACATGATGATCTACGAGAAGCTCGACACCATCGCCATCCTGAAGGCCACGGGGTTCAACGGTGCCGATGTGCGGCGGATCTTCCTGCTGTTGAGCATGATCATCGGCCTGGTGGGCGGCATCTCCGGGCTGATCGGCGGGCTGGTGCTGCAGATGCTGATCGATCACCTGCCGTTCAACACGGCGGCGCTGCCCACCATCACCACCTTTCCCGTGGACTATTCCGCCCGGTATTACACCATCGCGGTGACCTTTGCGCTCCTCACCACCTGGGTGGCCGGGTGGTTCCCGGCACGCAAGGCCTCGCGCGTCGACCCGGTGGAGATCATTCGAGGAAAATGAGCATCGCCAGGGACGTCCTCGTGGTGGAGAAGGTGAACAAGTCCTTCCACGACCCGGTGACCGTGCAGGTGCTGAAGGATGTCTCCCTCCGCGTTGCGCCAGGGGAGTTCGTCAGCATCACCGGCAAGAGCGGCTGCGGCAAGAGCACCCTGCTGTACATCCTCAGCACCATGGACACGGACTTCGACGGCGATGTTGTTATCGACGGGGAGCGCACCGCGGGGCTGGGCGGTGAACGGCTCGCCGCGATCCGCAACGAAAAGATCGGGTTCGTGTTCCAGTTCCACTACCTGCTGCCGGAGTTCAGCGTGCTGCGCAACGTGATGCTGCCCGGGCTTAAGCTGGGCCGCAAAGCGGCGGTCGAGGTGGAGGCCGACGCCATGGAGCGGCTCCGGGAGCTGGACATGGCCGACCAGGCCCTGAAGATGGCCAACCAGCTGAGCGGGGGCCAGAAACAGCGTGTGGCCATCGCCCGCGCCCTCATCAACGACCCGCTGATCATCATGGGCGACGAGCCCACGGGCAACCTGGACAAGCGCAACGCGGATACCGTCTTCGACATCTTCCAGCGCATCGCGGCCGAGCACAAGCGCAGCCTGCTGATCGTGACGCACGACCCCGACTTCGCGGCGCGCACGGACCGCAACATCGTGATGGACGACGGCAGGATCGTGCGCTGAGGGTCAGCGGGTGCGTGCGGCCACCGCATCGTGCACCACCTCCTGGATGCGGGTGCGGATGTTCATCGTGCTCAGTGCCTTGTTGGCCGCAGTGGGATACACGCGGTTGCTGAGGAAGACGTACACCACACGCTGCTCGGGATCGGCCCAGGCCATGGTGCCCGTGAAGCCGGTGTGGCCGAAGCTGGCATAGCTCACACAGGAACAAGTGGGGCCGCCCTCGCCGCGCACCGGCTTGTCGAAGCCCAGGCCGCGACGGTTCTCCCCGGACCGGGGATCGGGTTCGCAGAACTGGCACTTGGTGAACTCGGCCACCACCGCTTCGCTGAGATAGCGGCGACCGTTGTACACGCCCTTGTCGAGCAGCATCTGGAACACGGCGAACAGGTCCTCTGCGTTGCCGAAGAGCCCGGCATGTCCGGCCACTCCGCCCAGCAACGCGGCCGTGGGGTCGTGCACATCGCCCCACACCTGCTGGCGGCGCAGCTCGGGGTCGTACTCGGTGGGGGCGATGCGCCGACGGGGCACGCGCAGCAGGGGCTGGTAGCCCAGGCGGTCCAGGGCCATGGGCCGGTAGAACACCGAGTCCACGTAGCGGTCCAGGGGAGCGCTGGCCGTGCGTTCCACCACGCGTTGCATCAGCAGCAGGCCGAGGTCGCTGTACTTGTAGTCCCGGCTGCCTGACAACGGGGTGTTCAGCAGCCATAGGGCCAGGCTGTCCCGGTAAGCCGCGCTGATGTAGGTGCGTTCGGCCACGCGCAGGCTGTGGGTGCTGTCCGGCTTCTCGGCCACCACGCCGGCACGGGGCTCCTTGTTGTGCAGCAGCCGCAAGTGGAAAGGCACCCAGTCGCGCAGGCCGGCCTGGTGGGTGAGCACATCGCGCAGACCGAGGCGGGCATACGCTTCGTGCGCACCGTTCAGCTCGGGCAGGTAGGTGCCCAGATCGCGGTCGAGATCGATCCGCCTCTCGTCCACGAGCCGCATCACCGCCAGGGTGGTGGCCGCCACCTTGGTGATGCTGGCCAGGTCGTAGAGGTCGTCGGTACGGACGCTGCGCCTGGCATCGTAGGTGGGACGTCCGTACGCCTTGTCCCACACCACCTTCCCGTCCACGGCCACCAGCACCTGGGCGCCCGGGTAGGCCTTGGCGTCGATGCCCTCCTGCACGATGGCGTCGATGCGCGCCAGGTCGGCGCTGCGCAGGCCCTGCTCCTCGGGCAGCAGGTACGCCGTGCGGCCGGGCAGGGCCTCCCAACGGAGGCCATCACCGGCCTCGAACTGCGCCGAAGCGGTCACGGGCAGCACCCCGCTCACCGGTCGTGCGCCGAACAGGGCCTGGGCGCAGAGGTCATGTACCTCGGGATCGTCCTCGTAGCCCACCAGCAGCCCGTCCAGGTCGTTGCTTCCATATGCCCGGGTGAGGCGGTAGGGATTGCCGAACCAGGTGAGCACGGTGCGGTGGTGGCGCTGTACCTGTTGCAGCACCTCGAACACGCGGTCGGGCGCGCCGAAGTCCTTGTCCACCCGGAAGCTGGTGCGATGCACCGAGGCGATCACCAGGTCGTGCCCTTCCAATTGGCGCAGCAAGGGGGCGAGGCTGTCGCGGTGCAGGTCCTTGGGCACGCCGATGCTGGTGATGCGGGCGTGACGTGCCAGAAGGCGATGGAAGCCGTTCCCGGCCGAATCGCCGAAGGCAAGGGCGGCGATGCGCAGGTTGCCGGGATCGGCGATGGGCAGCAGCCCGTTGCGGGAGCGCAATGCGGTGATGGCCTGGCCGTACAGATCGCGGCGCAACACCCGGGCCTCGGCGGAGTTGAGGTCGTCCACCAGTCCTTCGGTGCGCACAGCGGGGCGTTGGTCCAGTCCCGCCCAATGCTTGGCACGCAGCACCTTGCGGCACTTGTGGTCGATCAGCTCGCGCGGAACCAGGCCGCTGTCCACCGCCTGCTGGATGCGGTCGATGGCCTTCACGGGGTCCTGGGGGAAGAGCAGCACGTCGTTGCCGGCGAGCAGGGCCCGCAGTTCGATCTCGCCGGGCTTGTCTGCGTTGGCCACGCCTTTCATGTTGAGGGCATCGGTGAACACCAGCCCCTGGAAGCCGAGCTCGCGTTCCAGCAACTGGTTCACCACCGGCCGGCTCAGCGTGCTGGGCAGGCCCGGGGTGCTGTCCAGTGCGGGCACCTCCAGGTGGGCCACCATGATGGCGCTGAGCCCCTCGTCCATGAGCCGTTGGAAGGGATAGAGCTCCAGCGAGTCCAGCCGCCCGCGTGAATGGGCGATGAGGGGCAGGGCGTGGTGGCTGTCCGTGTCGGTATCGCCGTGGCCGGGGAAGTGCTTGGCGGTGGCGATGACGCCGGCATCCTGGAGCCCGCGCATGTAGGCCACGGCCTTGCGGGCCACCAGCTCGCGGTCCTCCCCGAAGCTGCGGTCGTTGATCACCGGGTTGGCCGGGTTGTTGTTCACATCGGCCACGGGGCTGAAGCTCACCTGCACGCCGAGGCGCTTCATCTGGCGCGCGATCTCCCGGCCCATGGCGGTGATGGCCCCGTCGTCGCGCATGGCCCCGAGGGTCATCTGCTTGGGGAAGCGCATGGTGCTGTCCAGGCGCATGGCCAGGCCCCACTCCAGGTCCATGCCCACCAGCAGCGGCACGCGGGCGGCGGCCTGCCACCGGTCGGTGAGGCGGGCCTGGCGCACCGGCCCGCCCTGGAAGAAGATGAGGCCGCCCACCCCGTGGTCGCGCACCAGCGCGTCCACCTCGGCCACATGGCGGGCGTCCTTGTTGCTGTACGCGGCCACCATCATCAACTGGGCGATGCGCTCGCGTGGGCCGAGGGTGGCCAGGACGCTGTCGGCCCATTCGACACCTTCATCCAGGAATGCGGGCGACCGGTGTTCGGGCGGCCGAACGCCGCCGAGGGCCAGCAAGCCGACCGAGGCCAGGAGCACGCGATGCAGGTGTTTGTGCATGAGCGGTCAAAACTACCCGCGCACGACGCGGGCCTCGGGTGGGCCGACGCTGCGTTTATCAACAGCGGCGCGGGGATGGCCGGGGCGGTCGGCGCCGTTCCACGCCGCCCGGACCCGCAGGCTACCTTTGGCCACCTGCCCGAAGCCTACCGATGGAGCCTGTGATCCGCCTGCTTGCCGACCATGTGGCCAACCAGATCGCGGCCGGGGAAGTGGTGCAGCGCCCGGCCAGCGTGGTGAAGGAGCTCCTGGAGAACAGCGTGGACGCCGGTGCCGGGCAGGTGACCCTGGTGTTGCGCGATGCCGGGCGCACCCTGGTGCAGGTGACGGACGACGGACGGGGGATGGGCCCGGACGACGCGCGCTTGTGCTTCGAACGGCACGCCACCAGCAAGATCCGTTCGGCGGACGACCTGCAGACGTTGCGCACCAAGGGGTTCCGCGGGGAGGCCCTGGCGAGCATCGCGGCCGTGGCCCAGGTGGAGCTGCGCACGCGGCCCGCGACCATCGAGCTCGGCACCCGCGTGGTGATGGAAGGCGGCCGGGTGCGGGCGCAGGAGCCCGTGGCCATGGCCGCCGGCACCACCCTGCTGGTGCGCAACCTGTTCTACAACATACCGGCGCGACGGCAGTTCCTGAAGAGCGATGCGGTGGAACTGAAGCATGCACTGGAGGAGTTCCAGCGCGTGGCCCTGGCGCATCCAGGCATCGGCTTCCAGGTGCGGCACAACGAACAGGACCTGTTCCACATGCCGACGGCCACACCGGATGCCGCGCCGGGAGCGGCACTGCGGCAGCGGGTGGTGCATCTGCTGGGCCGGCGTTACGACGAACGGCTGGTGCCCGTGGAGGAATCCACCGGCCATCTGAGCGTCACCGGCTTCATCGGAAAGCCCGAGTTCGCGCGGCGTACAAGGGGCGAGCAGTACTTCTTCGTGAACCGCCGCTTCATCCGCAGCAGCTACCTGGAGCACGCGGTGCGCACGGCCTACGAGGACCTGGTGGCCCGCGACCATCATCCGGCGTGGTTCCTGTTCCTGGAACTGGACCCCGGGCAGATCGACATCAACATCCACCCCACCAAGACCGAGATCAAGTTCCGCGACGACCGCAGCGTGTATGCCGTGGTGCATGCGGCATTGCGGCGGGCGTTGGGTCGGTTCAACATCGCGCCGAGCCTGGACTTCGAGCCCGAGCCGGCCATCATGACGGCCTTTGCGGGAATGCCCAGCGTGCCTGCGGTGGCCCCGGTGGTGAAGGCGCCCGAATGGAGGCCGCAGGACCTGGGCCTGCGGCCGGACCCCAGCGGCTGGCAGCAGCTCTTCGACCTGCGCGACAACGCGCCCACCACCGCGGCACCCGTGGGCGGTGCGGACGGGCCCTTGCCGCAGGTGCTTCCGATGGGCGACGGCGATGGCGACCCGGGCCCCCGGCCCGTGTTCCTGGTGAAGGGCGGATACATCGTGTCACCCTTGCGGAACGGGCTGGTGGTGGTGGACCGGCGGCGGGCGCTGGAACGCATCGCGTACGAGCGGGCCCTGAAACGGCTGGAGCAGGGCAATGGGCCCAGCCAGGCCGAGCTCTTCCCGCGCAACATCGAGCTGGCGCCGCAGGACTTCGCGCTGGTGAGCGGACTGCTGCCCGAGCTACGGGTCCTGGGCCTCGACCTGGAGGTCTTCGGCGGACGCACCGTCACCGTGCGCGGATTGCCCACCGAGAGCATGAACGACGACCCGGCCGAGCTGCTGGACACCCTGATCGCGCAGTTGCAGGTCGAACGCGGCACGCTGAAGCTCGAACGGCACGTCGCCATCGCACGCAGCATGGCACGCAGCACGGCGGCACGCAGCCAGGAGCCCCCCTCCCCCGAGCACCTGCGCGACCTGATCGACCGGCTCTTCGCCTGCGAAGTACCATACTGGACACCCGGTGGCAAGCCCACACTCATCACCTTCGGGCACGACGAGCTCGCCGAACGCTTCGAACGCGGATGAACACGAACCTGCTGCTCCCCCCGGTGGTGAAGAACCTGCTCATCATCAACGGGCTCTTCTTCCTGGCCAAGCTCAACTTCCCCGATGATGAACTGGGGCGCAACGCCCTGGACGCCACCCTGGGCATGTACTACGTGGGATCTCCCCTCTTCCGGCCCTGGCAGGTGATCTCGCACCTGTTCATGCACGGCGATGTGGGGCACCTGTTCACCAACATGTTCGGCCTGTTCATGTTCGGCGGCCCGGTGGAGCGCTACCTGGGCTCCAAGCGCTTTTTGGTGTACTACCTGGCGTGCGGACTGGGGGCGGCGGCGCTCCACACAGGGGTGAACGCCTACGAGGTGCAACGCGATGAGGCCGTGCTCGCCGCCTATGGCGTGGACGTCCAGGAAGTGCGCGATGCGGTGGCGGCGCCCACGCTGACCGAGGCCGACCAGGTCTTGAATAACGTGCTGACCACCTACGGGGCACCCCAGGAAGCCGTGGTGCAGGTGTTCCGCGACCACCTGGGCACCATCATCGGTGCCTCGGGTGCCGTGTTCGGCATCCTGCTCGCCTTCGGCATGCTCTTCCCCGAGCAGGAGATCTTCCTGCTGCTGCTGCCGATCCCCATCAAGGCCAAATACTTCGTGGTGATCTACGGACTGGTGGAGCTGTTCATGGGCCTCAAGCAGAGCCCCGGCGACAACGTGGCGCACTTCGCCCACCTGGGAGGCATGCTCTTCGGGTTCATCCTGCTGCGCCGCTGGCGGCGACAGCGGTTGATCTGACCGGCATCCGGCATCCGTTGGGGCGGCCCATGGAATACCTTTCCATCGGTGACCGAAGGGTCCGAACTTTGCAGTTGGAACAACACATTCTTAGGCCGCGATGGGCATCCGTGATGATGTGAGCATGCAATGGCGCACCGGTGGTGCCACCGTTCGGCTCATCCTCATCAACCTCGGGGTCTTCCTGCTCTACCATGCGGTGGGGCTGCTGCTCTTTCTTTTCGGCATCCAGGAGCCGGACCTGCTGCAATGGGTGATGGCCACCAGCCACCTGCCCACGCTGGTGCTTCGGCCATGGACGGTGCTGACCTACATGTTCACGCACGAAGCGCTTTTCCACATCCTCTTCAACCTGCTGATGCTCTGGTTCAGCGGGCGGCTGTTCGAGGACCTGCTGGGGGCCCGGCGGCTGGTGGGCAACTACCTGCTGGGCGGGCTCTTCGGGCTGGCGCTGTATGTGGCCGCATACAACCTGGTCCCGCCCTTCCAGCGCTATGCGGCGGGCAGCACCATCCTGGGGGCCTCGGCGGCCGTGATGGGGGTGTTCATCGGCATCGCCGCCTACCGGCCGGACATGGTGATGCACCTGCTGCTGCTGGGCCCGGTGCGCCTGAAGTGGATCGCGCTCATCTACATCGCCATCGACCTGATCAGCATCCGGCAGGGCAGCAACAGCGGCGGGCACATCGCACACCTGGGCGGAGCGCTGCTGGGCTACCTCACCGCCGTGCAGCTCCGGCGCGGGCGCGACATGTCCGTGGCCTTCATCGGCCTGTTCGAGGGTGCGTGGGACCTGCTGAGCGGACGAAGGGCCCGCAGGTTGAAGGTGGCCCATCGCGGTCGTGTGGCGGTGATGGCCGACGAGGTGCCCGCCCACAAACGCGACAAGCAGGCCCGGGTGGACGCCATCCTGGACAAGATCAGCCGCAGCGGCTACGACAGCCTCAGCAAGGAGGAAAAGGACTTCCTGTTCAAAGCCAGCCATGACTGAGGCTCCGCGCCGCTCACGGCCCGGTTTCTGGCAACGCCCCTTCTGGTGGGCCAACCTGCTGGCGGTGCTGCTGCTCCTGCTGGCCTACCTGTCCGTGCGCGTGCCGCCTGAACGGGCATGGCCGCTGGCCTTCCTGGGCATGGCCTATCCCTTCATGCTCCCCGTGCATCTGTTCTTCCTGATCTGGTGGGCCCTCTTCCGGCCCAAGCGGATGCTCGTAAGCCTGGCGGCCGTGGCCCTGGGGGCCGGGCACCTCGGCGACCACGTGCAACTCTTCGGCCGTACGCGGGCGCCGGCGGACGCCGTGGGACCACACCTGAAGGTGATGTCCTACAACGTGCGGCTGTTCGACCTCTACAACTGGAGCGGCAACACCCGCACGCGCAACGAGATCCTGGACCTCATCGCCTTCGAAGGGGCGGACATTCTCTGCCTCCAGGAGTTCTTCCTCGCCGAGGACCAACGGTTCTTCAACACCAAGGACACGCTGCTGCGCCACTTGGGCTACAAGAGCTGCCACGACAGCTATACGGCGCATACGCGTCGCGGCCACCATTTCGGCATCGCCACCTTCAGCACCCTGCCCATTGTTGGCAAGGGCACCCTGGAATTCCCCGACGACCTCAACAACCTGTGCATCTGGACGGACCTGATGTTGGGGGGCGACACCGTGCGGGTGTACAACGCCCATCTGGCCAGCGTGCGGTTCGGGGACACCGAGTACAGGTTCATGGAGGAGCTGGACCGCCGTGCGGACACCGACAGCCTGCGCAGCGGCGGATCGCGCATCGCGGGGCTGCTGCGCAACGCCTTCCTGCGGCGCGCCCGGGAGGCACGCATGATCACCACCCACATGGCCGGCAGTCCGCATCCGGTGCTGTATTGCGGCGACCTGAACGATACCCCGATGAGCTACGGCTACGGCCTGCTCACCCAGCAGCTCACCGACGCGTTCGTGGAGAGCGGGCGGGGCACGGGGTCCACCTACATCGGGGTGTTCCCCAGCTTCCGCATCGACCACATCATGCACGGGCCCGGGTTCACCACGTGGAACTTCCGCACCCTTCCCGAGGAGCTCAGCGACCATCGCGCCATCGTTTGCGAGGTGGCGCGGCGCGCGTCCTGAAGCCTGTCCGCGTGCGGGTCAGCGGCCTTCCACGGCCACAGGTGCAAGGCTGTAGCCCAGGACCCGCAGGCGCTCGAGCACACCGCCTTCCCCCGGCAGGTGGGCGGCGCCCACGGCGAAGAAGCAACTGCATCCCTCGCTCAATCGCGCCGCCATCCGTTCGGCCATCCGTTCGTTGCGCCGGGCCAGCAGCGCCGCATCCATGGAGCTGGGCATTCCGCCCTCGCGCACCACGGCGAGCAGGGCCTCCATGTCCTGCCTCGCATACGCCTCCATCATGCGCTCCATCTCACCCCGGTACAGGTCCTTGCGCACCATTTCCAGCAGCATGGCGGCCTGGTCCTTCAACGGGATGGCATCGATGGCCTCCAGCTGCTCGGCGAAGGTCTCCAGGCCGCTCACCGGTTTGCCGGCGGCACGCGCCCGCAGTTGCAGAGCTTCGTCCAGTACACGGGCGCTGTCCTTCCCCATCATCGTCTCGGTGAGCAGGGCCATCGACCAGAACGGCTTCATGCGGTCGCTGGCGAGGGCCATGATGCCGAGGTGTTCCTTGAGGGCGGTGCGCACCCGCTCCAGGTCCCTGGCCCGGTACAGGTCCGCCAGTGTACCGCCGTCGGGCATCTGCATGGCCCCCAGCATGGCCAGTCCGCCTTGTGCCAGCGCCTGGTCGTCCAACTCCCCCACCAGCTCGGCGCAGGCGTCCACGGCGCTCCACACGCTGTCGTTCCCCTGGTAGGCACGCGCATCGCGGCTGTGCATGGTGCCCAGCACATAGGCGGGGCCTGTGACCTCGGGACCGGTGATGCGCCAGAGCACACTCCGGGGCAACGCCTGGCCCCGGGCCGTTACGGCGGCTCCCAGAAGGAGCGCGAGCAGGAAGAGGCGCATGGGCGCCAAGGTAGGCCCTGCGGTCAGAGGTAGAGGAAGGCCAGCAGGAAGGAGGCGATGGAGAGGATGGCGCAGAGCGCGCCACCGGTGAGGATCAGCTGGCTGCGGTTGCCGGAGGGAGCGCGAAGGGTGCCCATGAAGGTCGGATACGGGACGAAGACGGCGCGATCGAAAGAGGGTTGCCACGGCCCCCCGCCCCCGGTGTCGTGAAGGCCGGAACATCGCGGGGCGGGCGGTGTCGTGTGCCTCTCCGCCCGACGGCCTGCGGCGGGCACGTACCTTCGCAGCCCGCCACGGGGGCCTGTACCCCGCGCGCACGGGCCTGATGAGCTCCCCCCGCACCGTTGCCTTCCACACCCTGGGCTGCAAGCTCAACTTCGCCGAGACCAGCACGCTGGCGCGCAGCATGGAGGAGGCGGGCTATGCCCTGGTGCGGCCCGAGGGTCGGCCGGACGTGTTCGTGCTGAACACCTGTAGCGTTACCGAGAACGCCGACCGGGAATGCCGGCAGTGGGTGCGCCGCTTCCAGCGGAACGACCCGGATGCCTTTGTGGTGGTGGTGGGCTGCTATGCCCAGCTGAAGCCGGAGGAGATCGCGGCGATCCCGGGTGTGGACCTGGTGCTGGGCGCCAATGAGAAGTTCGACCTCGCGGCCCACATCGCCGCCTCGGGCGGCAAGGGACCGGCGGGGCGGGCGCTGCACGGACCGGTCAAGGACCTGCGCCGCTTCGTTCCCTCGTGGAACGACCCGGCAGGCCCCGCCGTGGGCGGTCGCACGCGCAGCTTCCTGAAGGTCCAGGACGGCTGCGACTACTTCTGCAGCTTCTGCACCATCCCCCTGGCCCGGGGGCGCAGCCGTAGTGGCACCATCGCGCAGACCGTGGCCCTGGCGGAACGGATCGCCGCCACGGGGGTGAAGGAGATCGTGCTCACGGGGGTGAACACCGGCGATTTCGGCCGCCAGCATGGAGAGGACCTGCTGGGGTTGATCGAGGCGCTGGACCGGGTGGAAGGCATCGAACGCTTCCGGATCAGCAGCATCGAACCCAACCTGTGCCACGACGGCATCCTGGAGCACGTGGCCCGCAGCCGGCGGTTCGTGTCGCACTTCCACATGCCCCTGCAGAGCGGCAGCGACCACCTGCTGCGCCGCATGCGGCGCCGCTATGACACCGCCCTCTACACCAAACGGGTGCAACGGATCCGGGCCCTGATGCCCGACGCCTGCATCGGTGCGGACGTGATCACCGGCACGCCGGGCGAGACCGAGGAGGAGTTCCTGCGGACCCACGCTTTCCTGCGCGAACTGGCCGTGGACCACCTGCACGTGTTCACCTACAGCGAGCGGGCCAATACCACTGCCGTGCGCCCGGGTGCCGCCGACGGCGACGAGCGCGTGCCCATGGAGCTGCGCCGTGCGCGCACCAGGCAGCTGCGCGTGCTCAGCGACAAGCTCCACCGCACCTTTCTGGAGCGGCACCTGGGCACCGAGCGTCCCGTGCTGTTCGAGGCCGAGGAGTTGAACGGCCGCATGCTGGGCACCACCGACAACTACATCCGGGTGTCCATGCCCTACGACCCGGCTCGCGTGAACACCGTGGTGCGGGTGCGGCTCGACCGGGTGGACGGGGACGGGCACGTGACGGGCGTGGTACCGAGCGCCCTGGGACGTACCGGAACGGCCCTGGAAGCGGGCCTGACAACCGTCCGCTGAGCCATGTATCCCACGCTCTACCACGCACTGCTGGACCTGACGGGGATCGACCTGCCGTTCCTGAAGTTCCTCAACAGCTTCGGCTTCTTCGTGGCGGTGGCCTTCGTGGTCGCCAACCGGCTGCTGACCGCCGAGCTGCGGCGCAAGGCCGCCACGGGGCTGCTGCGGCCCTCCACCCGCACGGTCACCATCGGCCTTCCGGCAAGCCCGGGCGAACTGGCCGTGCAGGCCTTGCTGGGCTTCGTTCTTGGCTGGAAGGGGCTGTATCTGGTGATGCACGGTGCGGAGGCCACGGCGGACACCAAGGCCTTTCTCTTCAGCGGAACGGGCAGCATCGTGGGCGGCGTTCTGGGGGCCCTCGTCCTGGCGGGCCTTGTATGGTGGGAGAAGCGCAAGCAGCGGCTTGACAAGCCCCGCTCGGAGACGGTCGTCATCGCACCGGCGGAGCACGCGGGCGCCATCACCATGACGGCGGCGTTGTGGGGCGTGATCGGGGCCAAGCTCTTCCACTGGTTGGAAAACCCTGACGAGCTGGCGGCCCTGCTGCGGGCCCCCGGCGGGGCGGACCTCTTCACGGGGCTCACCATGTACGGCGGGCTCATCCTGGCCGGAGCGATGGTGATGCGCTACTTCCGTCGCCACGGCATGCCGATGCTGGCCGGTGCCGATGCCGCCGCACCGGGCGTGATGCTGGCCTATGCCATCGGCCGCATCGGTTGCCAGGTGAGCGGTGACGGCGACTGGGGCATTGTGAACACCACCGTGCTGGGACCGGGTCCCCGCTGGCTCTGGCAGTACGACTATCCCAACAACGTCAACGGCATCGGCATCCCCATCACCGACGGTCGTCCCTGCTTCGAGGGCTATTGCACGGCGTTGCCGCAAACCGTGTTCCCCACCCCGCTGTACGAGACGCTTGTCTGCGCGCTGTTCTTCGGGGTGCTGTGGGCGCTGCGCGGCCGTCTGCGGCCGATGGGCGCCATCTTTTTCCTCTTCCTCCTGCTGAACGGCCTGGAACGCTTCTGGATCGAGAAGATCCGGGTGAACGTGCTGCTCTTCGGGGACACCACCCAGGCCGAGCTGATCGCCGTACTGCTGATGCTCGCGGGCGCCGCCGGGCTGTGGGTGGTGCATCGGGGAAGGAACACCGGAACACATGGACCTCAAGCAGCTCACTGAACAGGTGGCGGCGCTCAGCGCTGAAGTGGCCGCCTTCATCCGCGCCGAGGCCGGCAGCCTCACCGAGGCCGGCGTGGCCACCAAGAGCGCCAACAACCTGGTCACGCACGTGGACCACAAGGCCGAGGACCGGCTGGTGGAGGCCCTGGAGAAGCTGCTCCCCGGGGCGGGCTTCATCGCCGAGGAGGGCAGCGGCGAACAACGGGAGCGGTACAACTGGGTGATCGATCCGCTGGACGGCACGACCAACTTCGTGCACGGCGTGCCCTGCTACTGCATCAGCATCGCCCTGCTCGACGGCAGCGAGCCCCTGCTGGGCGTGGTGCACGAGGTGACGCGCGACGAGCGCTTCACGGCCTGGAAGGGTGGTGGCGCCTGGCTGAACGGGCGGCGGATCCGCGTGAGCGAGCGCACGCGGCTGGAGGAAAGCCTGCTGGCCACGGGATTCCCGTACGACGATTTCGGGTACGAGACCGAGTACATGGACCTGTTGCGCGAACTGATGCATCGCACGCGGGGCATCCGCAGGCTGGGCAGCGCAGCGGCGGACCTGGCCTACGTGGCCTGCGGACGCTTCGAGGCCTTTTATGAGTACGGGCTCAACAGCTGGGATGTGGCCGCCGGGGTGCTGCTGGTGCGCGAGGCGGGGGGCCGGGTGAGCGGGTTCCGGCCCAGCAAGGACCCGGTGTTCGACGAGGAGATCGTGGCCAGCAACAGTGCGGTCCACGCCGAGCTCCTGGAGGTGATCGAACGCAGCTGGCAGCGCCAGGATTAGCGGTCGGGGGTCGGGCGCCGGCTCAGGAGGGCCAGCCCCAGCATGGTGATCCCGGCCACCACCAGCAGCACCTCGAAGCCCATCTTGTAGCCGAACAGGAGCGTTTCGGAATGAGCGCGGATGAACCAGGTGATCACCGGGGCGGCCACGCACACCCACGGCACCCAGCGCTCCTGCGGCCGTGCCTTGAAGAGGATGCCGAAGGCGAAGAGCCCCAGCAACGGTCCGTAGGTGAAGCCTGCGATGTCGAAGAGCGTCTTGATCACCGTGGGGGTGGCCAGCCAGTGGAAGTAAAGAATGCACAACAGGAAGAGCGCGGCCATGCCCAGGTGGACGCGCTGCCGCACCTGCTTCTGCCGGGCCTCGCTCCACCCCCGGTCGCGGATGCCGATCAGGTCGATGCACGTGCTGGCCGTGAGCGCCGTGAGCGCCCCGTCGGCGCTGGGGAACAGCGCGCTGATGAGCCCGATGATGAACAGGATCCCCAGCCACGGCGGGAAGTGCTGCAGGGCCAGGGTGGGGAACACATCGTCGGAACGTTCGGGCACGGCCAGCCCGTTGCGCTGGATGTACAGGTAGAGCAGCGATCCCAGCAGCAGGAAGAGCAGGTTCACGCCCAGCAGCACCACGCTGAACACCCGCATGTTCTTCCGGGAGCCTTCCACCGTGGCCACGCTCAGGTTCTTCTGCATCATCTCCTGATCCAGCCCGGTCATGGCGATGGTGATGAAGATGCCCGCCAGCACCTGTTTCAGGAAGAAGCTGTCGCTGCGCCAGTCCAGGTCCAGCACACGCATGCCGCCACCGGCCCGCAGCTCGGTGAGCCAGCCCTCCATGCCCGGCTGCCGGATGATGTAGAGCACGGTGCCCACCAGTGCGCCCAGCATGAACAGGGTCTGCAGCGTGTCCGTCCACACGATGGTCTTCACCCCTCCCTTCAAGGTGTAGAGCACGATCATCACCATCACCGCCAGGGCCGTCACCTCGAAGCTGATGCCCATGGCATCCAGCACGAAAAGGTGGATCACGTTGAGCACCACGAAGATCCGGATGGTGGCACCGGCCAGGCGGCTCAGGATGAAGAACGAGGCCCCGCTGCGGTAACTGTGCATCCCGAAGCGCTCGCGCAGGTAACCGTAGATGCTGGTGAGCCCCATGCGGTAGTACAGCGGCAGCAGCACACCGGCCACCACCCAGTAACCGATGGCGAAGCCCAGCACCAGCTGGAGATAGGTCCAGGCCTTGGCCTGCACCCAGCCGGGCACACTGATGAAGGTGACGCCGCTGAGGCTGGTGCCGATCATGCCGAAGGCCACCACGTACCACAGGCTGCGGCGCTCGCCGGTGTAGAACGCATGCTCACCGGCCCCCCGGCCGGTCCACCAGGCGATGCCCAGCAGCACCAGGAAGTAGGCCATCACCAGGGAAAGAAGCCATGCCGCGCTCATGCCGCGAAGCAAGGGCCTGCGGCCCCGGGTCCGCCGGAAGGCCGCCTCCAGTTGTCCCCGCCCTCCTGTTGGCAGGCGCGCAGGGTTGCGGGCGCAACAAGCCGGGCGAAGGCGTACCTTACCGGCAACAATACCCGCACACATGCACCGGAACACGACCCTTCTGCTGGCGGCCTGCCTGAGCGTGGGCGCCGCCGCACAATGCCCGGACAGCACGGCCATCGTCTTCAGTTCCGATTTCGAGACCGGCGATGGCGGCCTGGTGGCGAGCGGCTATCCGGACTGGGAGCACGGCCCCATCGGCACCCAGTTGCTGGACATCATCTGCACCTCCACCTTCACCAACACCGTCGGCGCGCACAGCGGTTCCCAGGGCTGGGGCACGGTGCTCCGCGATTGCTACCACAACAGCGGCGACACCAGCGTGGTGAGCCTGACGGTGGACCTGAGCGATCCGGCCTATACCGGCGCCGAGCTGAAGTTCTGGCATTGGTGGGAGGTGTTCACCAACTTCGATTTCACCTTCATCCGGGTGAACGGGCAGCAGGTCTACCTCAACAACAGCCAGCAGCTCAGCACGGGCTGGGTGCAACAGACCATTGACCTCACGCCCTTCCTGGGCCTGAGCACGGTGCAGATCGGTTTCCACCTGTACGCCACCACGGTGGTGAACAAGGCCGGATGGTACCTGGACGACATGGAAGTGAGCGCCTGTCTCCCCTCCGGGGTCAGTACGTCCATCGACGAACTTCATGCGGCAGGTCTGTGGACCTGGCCCAACCCGGCCGAAGGGCAGCTCCAGGTGCGCAGCACGGGCCCCGGCCCGCAGACCTGGCGCCTGTTGGACCTCGGAGGCCGGGAGGTGCGCGCCGGCAGCAGGTCCGGCGCAGATACCTGGACCATCGGCACCGGCGGGCTGAGCGGGGCGCACGTGCTGGAACTGCGCACGCCGTACCAGGTGCTGCACCGCCGGGTGCTGCTGCGCTGACGCCCGGGTGCCAGGCACGGCCCGGTTACCTTTGGGGGCGTGAGCACCTCCTCCGCCCTGCTGGAGAACGCCGTGGAACAGCTGGCCACCCTGCCCGGCATCGGTCGGCGCACGGCCATGCGCATGGCCCTCGACCTGCTGCGCAGGGACCTCACCGCCGTGCAGCGCTTCAGCGATGCGGTGCGCCGCCTGCGGGAGGAAGTGCGCTACTGCGGGGAATGCTGCAACATCAGCGACCAGGAGCGGTGCGCCATCTGCGCCTCCCCCGCGCGCGACCACGGCCTGGTGTGCGTGGTGGAGGACGTGCGCGACGTGGTGGCCATCGAGAACACGCACCAGTACAAGGGCCTGTACCATGTGCTGGGCGGAGTGATCAGCCCCATGGACGGCGTGGGGCCCGAGGACCTGCACATCACGCGTTTGCTGGAACGGGTGAGCAGCGGTGGGGTGCGCGAAGTGGTGCTGGCCCTCGGCGCCACCCTGGAGGGCGATACCACCTGCTTCTACCTGCACCGTCGCCTCCGGGAGCATGGCGTCGCCATCAGCCAGATCGCCCGCGGCATCAGCATCGGTGGCGAGCTGGAACATGTGGACGAACTGACGCTGGGCCGCAGCATCGCCGACCGGAAACCTTACGAGCAGGGCGTGAAGCGATGAGCGACCGGTCCGGCCACCCGATGATCATGAACACCCACGGACCGTCCATGGCGTTCATGCGCATCGACCCGTACAGAACGTGCCACGCGCCAGCCCACGACATCCGTCCCAAGGGATGAAGCTCTCGGTCATCATCGTCAACTACAACGTGCGGGCCTACCTGGAGCAGTGCCTTCGCGCGGTGTTCGCGGCCCTGGAGGGTCTGGACGGCGAGGTGTTCGTGGTGGACAACCAGAGCACCGACGGCAGCGTGGAGCTGGTGCGCGAGCGTTTCCCGCAGGTCCGGCTGCTGGCCAACACCGAGAACGTGGGCTTCAGCCGGGCGAACAACCAGGCCATCCGCGAGGCGAAGGGCGACCACGTGCTGCTGTTGAACCCGGACACCATCGTGGGCGAGGATGTCTTCGCCAAGGTGGTGGCGTACATGGACGCCAACCCCAAGGTGGGCGGCGTGGGGGTGCGGATGATCGACGGCACGGGTCGCTTCCTGCCCGAGAGCAAGCGCGGCCTGCCCACGCCGGCGGTGGCTTTCTACAAGATCATCGGCCTGGCCCGGCTCTTTCCGCGCAGCCGGGTGTTCGGTCGCTACCATCTGGGGCATCTGCCCGAGGACCGGACGGCACGGATCGAGATCCTCTCGGGGGCCTGCATGTTCCTGCGCAAGCGCACCCTGGACCAGGTGGGGCTGCTGGACGAGAGCTTCTTCATGTACGGGGAGGACATCGACCTCAGCTACCGCATCACCTTGGGGGGCTATGAGAACCACTACTTCCCGGAGGCCCGGATCCTGCACTACAAGGGCGAGAGCACCAAGAAGAGCAGCGTGAACTACGTCTTCGTGTTCTACAACGCGATGGCCATCTTCGCCCGCAAGCACTTTACGCGGAAAGGCCCGGACCTGTTCAGCGCGCTGATCCGCGGGGCCATCTACCTGAGCGCCGCCGGGGCCCTCTTCAGCCGCTTTCTGCACCGCGCGCTGCTGCCCTTGCTCGACGCCGTGGCACTGACCGCCCTGCTGACCCTTGCCGGTCCGCACGTGGGCGTGGTGCAGTGGGCCGACGGCGCGCCCAGGCACCTCCTCCCCTTCCTTTCCGCGGCCCTGACATGCCTGGCCCTTTTCGGGGCGTACGACCGCCCGGTGCGCCTGGGGAACGCCGCCAAGGGTGCTGCGGCCGCCACCCTGCTCTTGGCGGCCTGGTGGGGCTGGCGCATGCATGCCTGGCCCGGCACCACGGCGGTGCTCACCTGCCTGGGCCTGATGACCGGCACGGCCTTCACGGTCCGCGGCCTTCTGCATCTGTTGCGCATCAAGGGCTACGCCCTGCGTCCCGGCCACCGCCTGCGCATCGCGGCCATCGGTTCGGAACAACGGACGCGCCAGGCCCTGGACCTGCTGTGGCAGACCCACTTCGGGCTGGGCCGCCAGAGGACCGGAACGCCCCGGGACCTGCAAGAGGCCGGACGCAGGACCGAGCTCTGCCGCCAGCTGCGCGACCAGCGCTACGACGAGGTCGTGCTCTGTGCGGGGGACCTGTCCTGGGACACCATCATCGACGCGCTCGAACGGCTGCACCCGAGCGGTGCGGCCGTCAAGATCGCCCAGCCGGACGGGCAGGCGATCATCGGACTGAACAGCATCGAGGGCCTGCACGACCTGCTGGTGCTGGAGGCCCACGCCGTTCACAGTCCGGCGGCACGGCGCACCAAGCGCATCGTGGATGTGGCGGTGTCGGCCTTGCTGGCGGCCACACTACCGCTGAACCTCTGGCTCATCGACCGGCCCTGGGGCCTGCTGGGCAACATTCGCGATGTCCTGCTGGGCCGCCGCACCTGGGTGGGCTACAACCGGAGCTCGGCACGGACCGGCAGGCTGCCCGGGCTGCGGCGGGGCGTGCTGGACCCCGTGGTCGCCCTGGGCGTACCCCCGGAGGCCCTGGTGGTGGACCGCCTCAACCTGATGTACGCCAAGAACTACAGGGCCTGGGACGATCTGGCGTACATCCGCCGCGGCTTTGCGCGACTGGGCTCCTGAACCGGTGGCCGTCGTTGTCCGGTGGTTACTTTTGGCCCGTTCCCATGGCCGACCAAGAGATCCTCCTGCCCAAGATGGGTGAAAGCGTGGCCGAGGCCACGATCATCAAATGGCTCAAGAACGAAGGCGACCGCGTGGCCGCCGATGAGCCCATCGTGGAGATCGCCACGGACAAGGTGGACAGCGAGGTGCCCGCGCCCCACGACGGCGTGCTGGTGAAGCAGCTTGTGGGCGAGGGCGATGTGGTGAAGGTGGGCCAGCCCATCGCCGCCATCAGCGCCGGTACCGAAGCCCCCGCGGCAGCACCACCCGCAGCGGCGCCCACCCCGGTCCCCGCCTCCAACGGACAGCCCGCCCCGGTGTCGGCCGCACCCTCCATCGGCCAGGCCGTTGCCCACACCAGCGCCGACGGCAGGTTCTATAGTCCCTTGGTGCGCAACATCGCCCAGCAGGAGGGCGTGAGCATGGCCGAGCTTGAAACCATCGCCGGCACAGGCGAAGGAGGGCGGGTGACCAAGAAGGACATCCTGGACTACCTGCCCAAGCGAGGCGCGCCCGCACCTGCACCCGCAGCACCCCCTGCACCCGTTGCGACCGCACCGACGGCACCCGCCCCGGCCGCCAAGGCCGAGCCGACTCCGCCGAAGTTGCAGCCCGGCCCCGGCGACGAGCTGATCGAGATGGACCGCATGCGCAAGCTGATCGCCGACCACATGGTGATGAGCAAGCGCACCAGCCCGCACGTCACCAGCTTCGTGGAAGCGGATGTCACCAACCTGGTGCTCTGGCGCGAAAAGGTGAAGAACGCCTTCGAGAAGCGCGAAGGCGAGAAGCTCACCTTCACGCCCATCTTCATCATGGCCATCGCCCAGGCGATCAAAGAGATGCCCCTGATCAACGTGCAGGTGGACGGGCACACCATCATCCGCAAGCGCGACATCAACATCGGCATGGCCGCTGCCCTTCCCACCGGCAACCTCATCGTGCCGGTGATCAAGAACGCCGACCAGCTGAACCTGGTGGGCCTCGCCCGCAAGGTGAACGACCTCGCCCGGCGTGCGCGCGAGAACAAGCTGCAACCCGACGAGATCAGCGGCGGCACCTACACCATCACCAACGTGGGCACCTTCGGCAACGTGCTGGGGACCCCGGTGATCAACCAGCCGCAGGTGGCCATCATGGCCACGGGGGCCATCCGCAAGAAGCCGGCGGTGCTGGAGACCCCCACAGGCGATGTCATCGCCGTTCGGCATATGATGTTCCTGAGCCACAGTTACGACCACCGCGTGGTGGACGGTGCGCTCGGCGGGCGGTTCGTGCGGCGCGTGGCCGACATCCTGGAGGCCTGGTCGCTGGAGCATGACGCATGAGGCGACCTCAGCGAACGAAAATGGCTACATTTCGCGGCCTCGCACCGGGGGCCGAATCATCTGTAATGCAATGAAGCACGGTTACGCGATCCTCCTCTCCGCCGCACTGCTGGCCCCCCTCGAACATGTGGTCGCACAGGGCGATAACACCACCTTCTCGTGGAAGTTCGAGGAAGGCAACAAATTGATGGAGGAGAAGCTCTACAACCAGTCCGCCGAGATCTGGGACCAGCTGGTGAAGGAGCAGCCCGATAACTCGAACCTCAACTACAAGCTGGGGTACTGCTATTTCAACTCCTACAACCAGAAGCACAAGGCCCTTCCTTATCTGGAAAAGGCCGCAGCACTACGGAGCTCGGGCTACGGCGGTTTCAACACCGCGGGCTACGACCCGTTCGACACCAAGGAGCGGAACGCCCCGGCAGAGGTGGACTACTACCTGGGTCGCGCCTACCACCTGAACGGCGACTTCGACAAGGCCGATGCGTCCTATCAGAAGTTCATGGACGAGGCCGGCAAGGCGCACGCCCTCTACGGCGTGGCCTCCCGGGGCAAAGAGCAAACCGCCAACGCACGCAAGATCCTCGCCGACCCCAAGCCCTACCAGATCAGCAACGTGGGCAAGGTGGTGAACCAGGACCATCCCGACTTCAGCCCGGTGCTGAGCGTGGACGGCAACGCGCTGTTCTTCACCAGCCGCCGCATCCGGCCGGACAGCTCCAACAGCGGAGTGATCGATCCGCTGGCGGGGCTCCCTTTCGAGAACATCTATGTGAGCTACAAGGACCGCGAAGGCAACTGGCAGACGCCCGAACTGCTCAACATCAACCCCGCTGAAGGCGGGCACCTGGCCAGTGTCAACGTATCGGCCGACGGGCAGACGCTCTTCATCTACCGCGACGACGGCGGCGACGGCAACCTGTACGAGAGCCGACTGGTGGGTGAATTGTGGAGCGACCCGGTGCTCCTCGGCAGCGACGTGAACACCAAGAGCTGGGAGACGCACGCCGCCATCACCGCCGACGGCAACACGCTCTATTTCGTGAGCGACCGCAAGGGCGGCATCGGTGGTCGTGACATCTACCGCGTGGTGAAGCTGCCCACCGGCGAATGGAGCAAGGCGCAGACCATCGGGAACGTGGTGAACACCCCGTACGATGAGGACGCCGTCTTCATCCACCCCAACGGCCGCACCATGTTCTTCGCCTCCAAGGGCCACAACAGCATGGGCGGCTTCGACATCTTCACCACCGAGATGCAGGAAGACGGCAGCTGGAGCGCACCGGTGAACATCGGCGCCCCGCTGAACACCGTGGACGACGATGTCTTCTTTGTCACCACCGCCGACGGACGACGCGGCTACTTCAGCTCCGACAAGATCGGTGGCTATGGGGAGAAGGACATCTACTTCGTGGACCTGCCCGAGGAGATGGAGGCCGAGGGCCTGACGGTGCTCAAGGGCTTCATCATCCCGCCGCCCGGCACCAGCCTGCCCCCCAGCACCATCCTGTACGTCACCGACAAGGCCACGGGCGAGGTGAAGACCTACAAACCGCGTCAGCGCGACGGGGTGTACGTGGTGATCCTGCCGCCCTGCAAGGAGTACAACCTGGATTACCGGGTGGACGACAAGACGATCCACACCGAGGACATCTATGTGGAGTGCGAAACGGCCTACCAGGAGATCAACAAGGAGATCTACCTGAACCCGGTGAGCATCACGGGTCCGGCCAGCATCGTGGACCTGCCGAAGGGTTCGCCGCCAGGCAGTAAGGAGAAGGGCGAACCGGCCCCGGCGGGCGATCCGTCCAAGCCCGGCGGAACGACCGGTGTTGGCGAGTACCTGACCGATGCACAGCTCAAGGAGAAGGGCAAGACCCACACCATGCCCGATGCCCGCTATGCGGCCGAATACGCCAAGTACTACGAGTACAACAAGAAGGACATCGACCAGGCTGAGACCGACTGGAAGGGCTTCATCGACACGGTCGTGGGCCTGATCGACAAGAACGGCAAGGCCAACATCGTCATCGAGGCCAGCGCCTCCAAGGTGCCCACCAAGACCTTCGGCACCAACGAGAACCTGAGCCGGCAACGCATGGAGGATGCCCGCACCCGCCTGATCGAAGCCGTCCGTGCCCGGGGCAAGAACCCCGATGTCATCTTCCTGGAGGCCGTCAACTCCCTGGTGCAGGGCCCGGCTTACAAAGGCGATTACATCAACACCGAGAAATACGGCAAGTTCCAGTACGTCAAGCTGAAGACGCGCTGACCAGGGCCGTTGTGGACAACTTCGAAAGCCCTCCGGAACCCCGGGGGGCTTTTTCCTGACCAACTTGCGGACATGCGGCTACAGCTTCAACGGTCCCTGGCCTTCTTCGACCTGGAGACCACCGGTACCCGGATCGGGCAGGACCGCATCGTGCAGGTGGGCATCGTGCGCCTTTCCCCCGATGGAAGCCGGCAGCCCTGGCAGCGCCTGGTGAACCCGGGGATGCCCATCCCGCCGGAGGCCACCGCCATCCACGGCATCACCGACGCCATGGTGGCCAACGCCCCGACCCTGGAGGATGTGGCCGATGAGATCCTCGGCGTGCTGGAAGGCTGCGACCTGTCCGGGTTCAACGTCATTCGCTTCGACCTGCCCTTCCTGGCCGAGGAGCTGCACCGGGTGGGCCGCACTTGGGACAGCTCGGTCCTGCGCGTGGTGGATGTGCAGCGGATCTTCCACCGCATGGAGCCTCGCGACCTGAGCGCGGCCCTGCGCTTTTACTGCGGCCGAGAGCACGGCGACGCGCACGACGCCCTGGCCGATGTGGAGGCCACCGCCGATGTGCTGCTGGCCCAGCTGGAACGGTACGCCGAACTGCCCGGCGACGTGGACCAGCTGGGCGAGTTCAGCGGGGACCGCCAGCGCAGCCCCGATGCCGCCGGCAAGCTCGCCTTCGACCAGAACGGTCAGATCTGCCTCACCTTCGGCAAGTACCGGGGCTGGCCGCTGGACACCATCGGGCGCAACGACCCCGGCTACCTTCAATGGCTGATGACCAAGGCCGAACTGCCCGGCAGCACACGGGATGTGATGCGCAGGGCGCTCAGCCGGCCGGAGGCCTGAACCACCACGCCCATGAAGTGCATCTGCATCGGCCGCAACTACGGTGAGCACGCCCGGGAGCTCGGCAACGCCACGCCCGACGAACCGATCTTCTTCCTGAAGCCCTTCACGGCCATCGCGCACCCGGGGCGCCCGCTGAAGCTCCCCACCCACCTCGGCACCATCCACCATGAACTGGAGCTGGTATGTGTGCTCGACGGCTACGCCAAGGACATCCCAGCGACCATGGCACCGGGCTTGATCAGCGCGTACACCCTGGGGCTGGACCTCACCGCCCGCGACATCCAGAACGATCTGAAGGCCAAGGGGCTCCCCTGGGAGAAGGCCAAGGCCTTCGACGACAGCGCCGTGATCGGCGATGTGCACCTGCCCATGACCAGCGCCACCGACCTGCAGGGTTTCCGGATCGAGCTGCTGCGCAACGGCACCTTGGTGCAACGCGGCCGCACCAGGGACATGATCTTCCCGGTGCACGAACTGATCGCCCACGTGTCGCGCTACATCACCATCGAACCCGGCGACCTGCTCTTCACCGGCACCCCGGCCGGGGTGGGGCCCATTGCGGCGGGCGATACGCTGGAGGGCATCCTGGACGGCAAGCGCATGCTGCGGCTCACCGTGGAATGAGGCGGTCCGGCTCGTGCCGCCGGGCTACCTTTGCCACCCCGGAACGATCCACCGGGCTTGTCCATGACCAGAGTCGTCCAAGTCGGCCCCATCGCCTGCGGAAGCGATGACCTCTTCCTCATCTCCGGTCCCTGCGTGATCGAGACCGAGGAGGTGATGCTGCGCACCGCCGAGAAGCTCAAGGAGGTGAGCGAGCGCCTGAAGCTGCCCGTGATCTACAAGAGCAGCTTCACCAAGGACAACCGCAGCAGTGCCGATTTCTACCAAGGGCCCGGCCTGGAGGAAGGACTGAAGGTGCTGGCGCGCATCAAGAAGGAGTTCGGCTTCCCGATCCTCACCGACATCCACTACCCCAGCCAGGCCAAACCCGCTGCGGAGGTGGTGGACGTGCTGCAGATCCCGGCCTACCTGGTGATGCAGACCACGCTGGTGACCGAGGCCGCGAAGACCGGCGCCGTCATCAACCTGAAGCACGCGCAGTTCCTCGCACCGGAGAACATGATCAACCCGGCGAAGAAGTGCGAGAGCGTCGGCAACGGCAAGGTGATCCTCACCGAGCGCGGCTACACCTTCGGGTACAACGACCTGGTGGTGGACCCGCGTGCCTTCTACAACATGCGCCGTACCGGCTACCCACTGGTATTCGACATCACGCACAGCATCCGCAAGTACGGCATCCCCAGCGCCGACCCGCGCGGCGGCAACCGCGACGTGATGCCCACCATCGCCCGTGCCGGCGTGGCCGCTGGCGTGGACGGGGTGTTCATCGAGACCCATCCCGACCCGAGCAACGCCCTGTGCGACGCCGCCAGCCAGCTCTGCGTGTACGACCTGGAGGAATTCATCAAGCCCTTGCTGGAGATCCACGCCGTGGAGGTGAAGCATCGCCAATACGCTTCCGAAAAGATCTGATCTCAGCCCTGTACAGTCGCCCCCTTGGGTCGACGCAACAGCTGCCCCATTAACAGCCTACCCAGAAAAAGCCCATTCCCAGTACCATGGAGCTCTACCTCGACAGCGCCGACATCAAGGAGATCGACGAAGCCTTCAAGCTCGGCTTCCTCACCGGCCTTACCACCACGCCGACGTTCATGCACCGGGGCGGGGTCACGAACATCGACAAGATGATCCTCGACCTCGCCAGGAAGGTCCCCATCCTGCAGGTGGAGGCCCTGGGCGAGACCGCCGAGGAAGTGGTGAAGGAGGCCAAGCGCCAACTGAAGATGGGCCTGAAGAAGGAGACCACTGTCTTCAAGATCCCCGTGAGCCTCGAGGGCCTGCGCGCCTGCAAGATGCTGCGCAACGAAGGCATCATGGTGAACGTGCACCTGGTGTACACCATCCAGCAGGCCTACATGGCCATGCAGGCCGGTGCCACCTACGTGTGCCCGCTCGTCGGCCGCCTGCAGGACCAGGGCCACGACGCCCTCGCCCTGGTGGAGCAGTGCGTGCGCGCCGTGAACTACTACGGCTACGACACCAAGATCATGTTCAGCAGCGTGCGCACCGTGGAGCATGTGCGCAATGCGGTGGAGCTCGGGGTACACACCATCACCGTGCCTTGGAAGCTGATGAAGCAGCTCACCGACAACCACTTCACGGCCATCGGCACCAAGCAGTTCTACGTGGACACGCGCCTGATCACCATGAAGGTGAAGGACATCCTGCCCCACAACAACCCCGTGGTGAAGGACAGCAAGACCGTGAGCGAAGCCTTGGTGGAGATGACCAAGCACGGCTTCGGCGCCGTGATGGTGGTGGATGCCAAGGGCAGGAACCTGGGCGTGTTCACCGACGGTGGCCTGCGCCGCGGACTGGAGAAGGAGGGCAACAGGTTCCTCACGAAGAAGTTGAGCACCTTGAAGTTCAACGCACCCTTCACCATTTCGCCGGAAGCCCTGCTGGACGAGGCCCAGAAAGCCTTCAAGGAACACAAGGTGGACACCCTCAGCGTGAGCGAGAACGGCAAGCAGCTCGGCATGCTCGACATCCAGGACCTGATCAAGGCGGTGTCGGCGTAGGGGGCGCTACATGGAGGCCTTGGGTACATACATGGGCCGAAAGGTGGAATGGGTGCCGTGGGCTGAATTGCTGAGTGGATATGTACCCAAGGGCAATTGGGTATGCCTTGCTACAAGTGATCGCTCATTCGATCGGGACGCATTTTCTGTTTGGGCCGATTCGGCATCTCGTCATGGTCTGCTGGAATTCAAAGGCCATGGAGAAGGTGGTGAACTTCTTCACGACATGTTCGATTGGGAGATGGTGGACATCTCCATTAAAGAAGGGCCGAAGGACGATCACATATGCACTACTTGGCATAATGACGAGACGTTGAAGGATGCGTTCTGGCAGTGTTTCTATGCCACAGCGTTACCCGGATCCACGGACTACGACAACCTCCATGTGGTGTGTACGGACCTGAACGGCATCGACCGCGAAGAGGAGTGCCGTAGGTATTTGGAAGAATTTCTGGCCGAGGACATCAAGGATGGGTTCGTTCCACAAAGTAGTTGACTCACCCCTCGGCTCGGCTCCTGATCAGTCCCGCGCCACAGCAATTTCATAGCTCAACGCACGCGATCCGGCATGCCTCCGATGGCCCTCGATCCAGTATCTTGTAGCAACAACCCGAGCACAAGGAACCAGCAACACTCCATGGACGATCTTGAGGGATACCTGAGGCAAGGGGAGCCGGACCGGGCGGAGAAGGCGCAGGCTTGGCGCATGGCCATCGGCTTGCAGCAGGTGGACGGGCTGAAGCCGTCGGCCTACCTGATCGAGACCGCCAAGCAGCACATCGAGGGTGACATCACCATCGAGGAGGCGAAACAGCGGATAGACAGCTACTACCAGCAACACCCGGCCCCAACGGACGAGGACCGTACCGTGGAAGCCGACAAGGTATCGGCGCGCATCACCGAGATCTTGGCCGAACAAACGTTCACCTTCTCCCCCGCCGGATACATCGCCATCCACCGCCGGTTGTTCCAAGGTCTATACAAGTTCGCGGGCCGGATCCGGGACTACAACATCACCAAGCAGGAATGGGTGCTGAACGGCGAAACGGTCCTGTACGCAAGTGCCGACAGTTTGAAGGCCGCGCTGGAACACGACCTCTATCAGGAGAAGAAGTTCAACTACAAAGGGCTGGACCGGCAGGAGGTCATTGAGCACCTCGCCCATTTCACCTCGAACCTGTGGCAGGTCCACGCATTCGGCGAAGGCAACACGCGCACGACGGCGGTCTTTCTGATGAAGTACATCCGCAAGTTGGGTTTCAAGGGAGTGGATAAGGACCTCTTCGCGGAGCATTCATGGTACTTCCGCAATGCGCTGGTGCGGGCCAACTACGAGGACCTGTCCAAGGGCATCCACAAGACCGACAAGTACCTTGTCCGCTTTCTATCCAACCTGCTTCTGAAGGAGGAGCACCCGCTGAAGAACCGGGAGATGCACGTGCAGTACGTTGCCCCTGTGAACGAAGCCCATGGCACTGTAAATGGCACTGTAAAAGTCCGGATCGGCACTGTAACCGAAGCCCGTGGCACTGTAAATGACACTGTATCCTTGTTGATGAAGCAGAACAAACACATCACAGCGGTGGAGATCAGCGAACGGCTGGATCTCAGCCTGCGCACGGTGAGGCGGATGATCAAAGACCTCAAGGAGAAGGGCGTGGTCGAGCGCGTCGGCAGCGACAAAACCGGCCATTGGAAAGTCATCGAACCATGAAACAGAGCAGCGTTCGTGCAAGCATCAAGGCCCCATGCCCGTTGCGTGTTGGCGGATTCCACCTTGCGGGTTCGCCTACCGGTACCCACAACACGTAACGCGCCAACACGCAGCAGCAATTGGCCAAGAAGCGGAACGTATTCGAGGAGGCTGCCCGACAGTGGCAGACTGAAGAACGTTCAGCGGAAATCCTATGTCCACGCAATATCGCGTCCTAGCGACTAGCACAGATCGGAAAGTGGTCGGCCGCTGGCCTCAGGTAAGCTATATCAATACATTCATCGCACACGAGATCAAGTTCCATGAATTCCCATGGTTCCCGATACGCTTCGACCGCATCGAATTGTACCGATCCGCGAAACTCACCGATTGCTTGAGCACTGCCGCGATCAGTGCACACGCCTTCATCTTGAGCACCAAGGCACTGAACGTGTTCAAGCGTTTTGACCTTGGTAAGCATGCCATATATCCGGCGACTGTCAACCACAAGGAAAGCACCAATGAGTACCATGTCCTTCATATCATCAACGATATGGAAGGGCTTTTGGATTGCTCTCGATCCAGGTTCCATATCACGGACATGATGGGTAAGCCACGATTCCGCATTCCGATAACCGACCTCGAAGATCTTCGCGTAAGAAGGGAGCAGGTGAAGAAAGGATTACTACCCGGTACGGAAGAGTTCGACTTCGTGCGATTGACCTATGGGCATTTCATTGCTGATGCCGGTCTGCCGGACATCTTCTCGATACGGTGTGCCGGAGTCGACCCTTTCATCACGTCCACATTGGCTGCGGCCATCCATGAAGCCGGACTTACAGGATTCCAGATCACCCCAACCCTAGAACTGGCTGATACAGTTCCTTGATCACCATGTCCCTCCTCCTACCCTTCACCAGCCACGGCCTCCGCACCACCGCCCCGGAACCCGAGCTCCTGCGCCGGCTGGCCCGCATCAAAGCCGTGCTCTTCGATTGGGACGGTGTGTTCAACGATGGCTTCAAGGACGCGGAGGGCGGCAGTCCCTTCAGCGAGGTGGGCAGCATGGGCGTGAACCTGTTGCGGTTCGCACTGTGGCTCAGGAATGGCGAATTGCCCAAGGCGGCGATCATCACCGGCCAGCACAACCCGTACGCGGAACGCTTCGCCCAGCGGGAGAAACTGCACGGCGTGTTCATGGGCTTCACCAACAAGCCCGAGGCCTTCGATGCCTTCCTGAAGCAGCACGATCTACAGGCCGACGAGGTGGCCTTCTTCTTCGACGATGTGCTGGACCTGCCCGTGGCCGCCTGCTGCGGACTGCGTGTGATGATCGGCGGTCCCGTGACAACGTGGCTCGTGGAGCAGGCCATTGCACGCGGTGAAGTGGATCTTGTGACGGCGAACAGCGGTGGTGCCAACGGGCTGCGCGAGGCCACCGATGCGGTGATCGCCCTGCTGGGCGTGGGCCGCGACGTGCTGGCACACCGGACCGGATACACCGGGACCTACCAGCGTTACCTGGCCGAGAGGCAGGCGGTGGTGCCGGAGGTGGTGCGGCACGCACGCTGATCAACGTGCCGGCGTGGTCGGCGGCCTGCCGCGGAGCCGCAACCGCAGCACCGCGCCTTCCGCGGGTACCTCCACGGCGGCCTTCCCGAACAGCACCGCCGACGGCTTGCCGAGCACATCGTTGCTGAACCCCACAGGCTCCACCGGCAAGCCGAGGTCGCCGTGGTCCAGGGTCGCGTTGCCGTTGAGGTCCAGGAAGGCCTTCACGGCATAACGCCCCGCCGGAAGTCCTGGGAAACGCACGGTCGTCACAGGCCGTACCGCCTTCTCCATGCGCTGGATGCAGCCCTGGTCCGTGGTGAACGAGGCCGCATCCGGGCACACGGCGACCATCACCGGCCCGTCGCCGTGCCGGGGCAGGGACAGCTCCACGGCGAGGGTGCCCTGCGCGGCGACCTGCAGCATGGTGGCGCAGGCCGCAGTGACAACGAGGGGCCGGAAGGACCGGATCAGAAGCATACGGGCATCGCTCTGGCGGTGGCAAGCATACGCAAGAACCTTGCCCGGGGCACCTCCTCGGCGCCCAACCGCGCGGTGACGGGGTTCAGGTACTGGGAATCGAAAAGCGCAAAGCCCCGTGCGCGCAGGTGTTCGGCCAGGGCGTAGAAGGCCACCTTGCCCGCATCGGACCTGCGGTGGAACATGCTCTCGCCGAAGAAGGCGCCGCCCAACGCCACGCCGTAGATGCCGCCCACCAGGGCGCGCTCCGCATCGTCGGTGCGGGCCCACACTTCCACGCTGTGCGCGTGACCGGCCCGGTGCAAGGCCCCGTAGGTGGCGCGGATCCGTGCGTCGATCCAGGTCTCTTCGCGTTGCGCGCAACCCTGCACCACCGGATCGAAAGCCTCGTCCCGCGTGATGGTGAAGCCTCCGTTGCGCATCCGCCGGGCCAGGCGGGCATCGGGCCGCAGCCGTTCCAGCGGGAACACCGCCCGCGGATCGGGGTCGTGCCAGTACAGCTCACCATCGGCATGCGCCATGGGGAAGCGTCCTTCGGCGTAGGCGGTCATCAGCACCTGCACCGGGATCACCGGCACGGCAGGGGCGCGGCTCATGGCCGCACTTTGATCACCGTGCGCTCCACCAGCGGCCCGCCCAGGTCGACGCGCAGGTGGTAGAGCCCTGCCGGCGATCCGGCGAGCATCGGGTCGGCCAGGGCGATGTGCCGGAAGGTCCCCGGCTCCACGGCTTCCTCCAGACGCCACACCGGTCGGCCCAGCGCATCGAAGAGTTCCATCCGCAGCATGTGCGCCTCCCCGGTGAACAGCGCCATGGTGAACCCGTCGCTGAAGGGCATCGGGAAGACCTGCAGGACGGCTTCATGCCGCAGGCCGGTGAGGTCCTCGCCGTTCAGCAGCAGGTGCGCGCGCCACAGGTCGGGGATGCCGTACCCGACATCGCTGTCCGGGCGCAGGGCGTGGGATGCGCTCCGGCGTATGGCCTCGGTGACCTCCACCGCACTGCGGTCGGTGTGCAACTGCCACAGGCAGCAGGCCACACCGGCCATCAGCGGTGCGCTGAAGGAGGTGCCGTTGATCGGTGCGAGCGCGTGGCCCCCCACGTCCAGGCCGGTGGCCTTCCAGCCCACGGCGCACACATCGGGCTTCACCCGTCCATCGGCCGAAGGGCCATGACCGCTGAAGGGGGCGCTCTGCCGCTCCAGGCCCACGGCACCGACGGCCAGGATGCCTTCGGCGTCGGCGGGCGCGCTGATCCGGTACCAGGCGCTCTGCCCGCTATTGCCCGCGCTGTTCACCACCACCATGCCCTTGCGGGCGGCGATGCCGGCGGCGATGCTGATGCGGGTGGTGTGCCCGTCCAGGTCGGCCACGCTGTGGTCCTGCGTGCTGTCGTCGAACTGCGTGTAGCCCAGCGAAGTGCTCAGCACATCGCAGCCCAGGCTGTCGAGCAGTTCGGCCCCGCGCACCCAGTGGTCCTCCTCCACGATGAACTCGCTGTCCGCATCCTCGGTGCGCACCAGGGCCACATCCACGTCCGGCGCCGCGCCCAGGAAGCGGCCGGGCAGGTCGCCCGCGATCACCGACAGGACGCTCCGGCCGTGCCAGTGGTCGCTGTACACATCGCCATCGGCCTGCACCATGTCGGCGGTGAACACGATGCCGTTGCGCGCACGCAGGCTGGCGAAGGCGGGCAGGGAATCGGCACCCTCGAAGCCGCTGTCCAGCAAACCCAGCAACATCCCGCGGCCCGTGGCACCCGCGCGGTGGAGCAGATGCCCGTTCAACATGGCCAGCTGGCGGTACCCCTGTCCGTAGGTGGCCTCATCGGCAGCATCCACGCTGTTCCGCAGCACGTCGGGGAACTTGGGGATGCCGCGAACGGCATGCGGCCGGCCGTCGTGCATGCAGCGCACTGTGCGGACGAAGGGCAGCTGGTCCAGGGTGTCGAGGCCCAGCGTGTCGGTGCTGCGGATGGTGGCGCTGTTCTGCCAGCGGCTGGTGCCGAGCACCACGAGGTCAGCCGCCTGTTGCAGGGCCTGCACGAAGGCCGGGTCCACGGGGAGGTCCAGCGAATCCAGCGGGATGCCCTGCCGGTCGCGGCGCTCGATGGCACGCGTGCTCAGGAAGGTGCCCGGGGCACTGAGCTGGTGCGGCGTTCCGCCCTTGTGGGTGAACTCCACCAGATAGGTGGCCGGTGCGGTCTGTGCCGCGGAAGGAAGCGTCATCCGCACGGCCACCGCCGCAGCCACCATGCACCGCCGCAGGCCATCAATGCCCATAGGCCGTGATCACTTGGCGGAAGTACCAGCCGTTGGTCCCGTCGGTCTGTGTGTTGGAGCTGTCCCGCACCCGCTCCACCAGCCCCACGTGCCGGGCATACCGCTCGCGGTAGATGAGCGTGTCCACCAGGTTGTTGGGATAATGGTTCCGCACCAGGAGCGTGCTGTCGAAGCTGAGGTTGCCGTGCTGCCAGGGCTGGTCCACGGCCTCATGGCTCACCTCCATGTCCGGGCGGTCGTTCAGGGCGTTGAGGTTCCAACGTTCGCCGACCCTGGTCGGGAAGGTGAGCTTCAACAGGCGCACGTTCTCCTCGGTGCGCTCGGCGTAGGCGGGCTGGCGGGTCTGGGTCCACACATCCTTGATGCGCCATCCGTTCGTCAGCGTGTCCCACACGAAGCGCTCGATGCGTTGGGCCGTGCGGCCCTCCGGGTCGGTGTACACCGAATCGATCACCTCGCGCAGGCGGTAGCGCACCGCGCCGCTGATGCCAAGGCCCTCGAAGGACCAGGAGGAATCCACCTGGTATTCGGCCCACAGGCCGCGTTCCACGGGGAAGTAAGTGTGGCCCGGATCGATGGGCACGGCCTCGTCCCTGCGGCAGCCGGGAAAGAGCAGCGCGACAAGGCCGGCGGCGGCCAGGCAACGGCGGATGGTGAAGGTCCTGCTCATGGTGTGCGGTCGATGAAGCCTCCTCCGAGCACATCGTCCCCATCGTAGAAGACGGCGCTCTGCCCCGGAGCGATGCCTGTCACCGGCGCATGGAACTCGACGCGCACCCGGCCGTCCTCCATGCGGAGCGTGCTGGGCGTGCCCCGGTCCTTGTAGCGCACCTTGGTGACGGCCTCCACCTCCCCGCGCAGGGCATCCACTTTCAGGAAGTTCGGTTGCCGCACCCACATGGTCTGGCGGCGCAGCTCGTCCTTCCGGCCCAGCACCACGGTGTTGGTCTCCGGCCGGATGTCGGTGACGTAGAGCGGTTCACCCACGGCGATGCCCAGGCCCTTGCGCTGCCCGATGGTGAAGAAGGGATAGCCGTCGTGCTCGCCCAGCACCTCGCCGTTGGTGCCCACCAGCTTGCCATGGGCCAGGCGGGCGGTCACCTCGGGCTCCTTGCGTTTGAGGAAGCTGCGGTAATCGTTGTCGGGGATGAAGCAGATCTCGTAGCTCTCGCTCTTGTGCGCCAGTTGCGGAAAGCCGGCTTCCTGCGCCATGCGGCGGATCTCGCTCTTGCGGAAGCCGCCTACCGGGAAAAGCGTACGCGCCAGGCTTTCCTGCCGCAGGCCCCAGAGCACGTAGCTCTGGTCCTTGCCTTCATCGAGGCCCTTGCTCACCGTGTGGCGCCCGGCATGCGGCGGATCGGTGACGGGCGTGAGGCGGGCGTAGTGCCCCGTGGCGATCAGCGGGCAGTCCAGCATGTCGGCGCGCTTCAGCAGCGCCTCCCACTTGATGAAGGTGTTGCACAGCACGCAGGGATTGGGCGTGCGCCCACCGAGATACTCCTGGACGAAGTTGCCGATGATGGCCTCCCCGAACTCCTCGCGGATGTCCAGGATGATGTGGTGGAAGCCCCGGCTCACGGCCAGGTCGCGCGCGTCGTTGATGCTGTCCAGGTCGCAGCAGCCGGTGAGCCGCTTGCCGCCGCCGCTGCTGGCGTAGTCCCACGTTTTCATGGTGACGCCCACCACCTCGTAGCCCTGTTCGTGCAGCAGCAGCGCGGCCACGGAGCTGTCCACCCCGCCGCTCATGGCCACCAGCACCCGGCCGTGGCGGCTCATGGCGAGGCGGGTTGGGGGACACCGTCCACGTACTCCACCCGGCTGATGACGCGGCCCGATCCATCGTACTCGGTGACCGCACCCTGGAGCAGCCCGTTGCGATAGGTGCCCTCGCGCTTCCTGGTCTGGCCCTTGAGCACACGCTGCATCTCGCTCCCCCCGCCCAACGCGGGGTCCGCCGGCAGGGGCTCCTCCACCCAGGTGCCGTTGCAGTGATACTCGGTGAAGGGACCTTCGAGGCGCCCCTGCACGTAGGTGACCTCGCTGCGCACCTGGTCGTCGTCGCAGTACTCGCGGAACAGGCCGTTCTCCCTCTTCTCGCGGACGAAGCGCCCCTGTCGGTACACCATCTGCACCTGCACCTTGCCGTTCTCCAGGAAATGATACCAGATGCCGTCGCGGTCGCCGTTCACCATGCGACCTTCGATCTCCTTGACGCCATTGGGATGGTACCAGGTGAAGGTGCCGTCGCCCAGCCCGCGCACAAAGGTCCCCCGGTACTTCACCTGGCCGCCCGGGAAGAACTGCTCGTGCACGCCGTCCTGTTCGCCGTTCGCATAGGTGATGCGCTCGGCCAGCCCGCCGTCCGCGAACCAGGTGAGCTGCTCCCCGTGCTGGCGTCCTTTGGCCCAGCTCTCCACGGAACGCCGGCTTCCGTCCGGTGTGAAGTAGGTCCAGATGCTGTCCTTCGCCTGACCCACATAGCGGCCCTCGGCCATCAGGCGGCCGTTGGGGTGGTAGTGCCGCGCATGGCCCCCCGAACCGTCGGGGTAGTGGTCCACGATGCTCTCCACCTTGCCGTCCGTGGAGAAGTAGGTGAAACTGCCCACCGGGCGGTCGTCCTTGAACTGGCCCGTATAGCGCAGCTGCGGACTGTCGGCCCAGGTGCGGGACCAGCTTCCCTGCTTGCGCCCCTGCGCATCGGTGAGGTTGGGCGTAGGGGGCTGGGCGATGCCGGGCATGTGCAGCAACATGGGCAGCAGGGCGCCCAGGGCAAGGATGCGCATGCTGCAAAGATACCCACCGGCCATGCCGGACCGGCCCGGGCGGCGCCCTGCGGAACCGGAGCCCGCTATCTTTCGACCGCGTATGACCTTCTTCAGACCGGACTGCCGCCACTTTCGGGGCGATGTGCCCTGCCGACCCCACAAGCTGCACGGCGTGCACTGTGCCGACTGCAGCCACTACGATCCCATTCGCCAACGGGTGCTCATCATCAAGCTGGGCGCCCTGGGCGACGTGGTGCGCACCACCCCCCTGTTGACGCCGCTGCGCAAGCGGTTCCCACAGGCCGAAGTGCACTGGCTGACCCTCAGCCCCGAGATCCTCCCGGCCTCGGTGGACGTGAAGCTGCCCTTCGACCTGGCCTCCCTGCTGGTGATCGAGGAAACGACCTACGACTACGCCATCAACCTGGACAAGGACCGCGAGGCCTGCGCCCTGATGGCCCGCGTGAAGGCCGCCGAGAAGCACGGGTTCATCTGGAAGGACGGACGCTGTGCACCGGTGGATGAACTGGCGATGCACAAGTTCAGCACCGGCATCTTCGACGACCTCAGCCGCGCGAACACCTTGAGCTACCTACAGGAGATCTTCGCCATGGCGGGCACCACCTTCCAGGGCGAGGAGTACGTGCTGGACAACCATGCCGCCGACCGCCGGGCGTGGGACATCGACCGGGCGCGGCACGTGGTGGGCCTGAACACGGGCTGCGGCGGCCGCTGGACGAGCCGGCTGTGGAGCGAGGAACGATGGACCGCGCTGGCCGGGCTGTTGAAACGCGATGGCTACGAGGTGGTCCTGCTGGGCGGTGCGCCCGAGCACGAGCGCAACCTGCGCATCGCGGCGGCCAGTGGAGCCACCTATTTCGGGCACTTCGACCTGCAGCTCTTCATCGATCTGCTGGACCAATGCGACACGGTGGTGACCCAGGTGACCATGGCCATGCACCTGGCGTTGGGGCGGCACAAGAACCTGGTGTTGATGAACAACATCTTCAACCGGCACGAATTCGAGCTGTACGGCCGGGGCAGCATCGTGGAGCCCACCAGCGGCTGCGAGTGCTTCTACGCCCCGCGGTGCAAGCGTCCGGAAAAGGGCGGCCACGCCTGCATGGACGACATCAGCCCCGAGCAGGTACACGCCTCGGTGCGGGCCTGTGTGCTGCACCGGGATCCCGTGGCCTGACCGGTCCATGCGCCTCACCTACCTCAGCACCTTCTTCCCCCTGCGCGGCGGCATCGCGCATTTCAACGAGCGGTTCGCCGGCGAACTGGTCCGCCGCGGCCATGCGGTGCGGGCCATCACCTTCAGTCGGCAATATCCCGCCCTGCTCTTTCCCGGCAAGAGCCAGGAGGAGACGGGAGCATCCGTCGGTGACGCACCGTTCCGGGCGGAGGTCCGGGTGGACAGCATCGGCCCCCTGAGCTGGTGGCGCACCGGCCGCGCCATCGGGCGCGACGCACCCGATGTGCTCCTCTTCAAGTATTGGATCAGCTTCTTCGCACCCTGCTTCTGGGCCATCTCCCGGCTGGTCCGCAGCAACCGGCGCACCCGCACCGTGTACGTGGTGGACAACTTCATTCCCCACGAGCAACGCCTGGGCGAAGGCCTGCTGCGCTGGCTGGCCTTCCGCTGCGTGGACGGCTGCCTGGTGATGAGCGAGGCCGTGGAAAAGGACATCCGGCGGGCACATCCGCACCTGGCCATCGAACGGTCGCCCCACCCGGTGTACGACAACTTCGGCGCCCTGCAGGACCGCAGTGCGGCGCGGCGCAAGCTGAACCTCCCGGAAGATGCCGTGATCGCGTTGTTCTTCGGCTACATCCGTCCGTACAAGGGGCTCGACCTGCTCCTCGACGCCTTCCCCGCGATGGCCGCCCTGCACCCGAAGCTCCACCTGGTTATCGCCGGTGAGTGCTACGAGGACGAACGGCGGTACCGCGACCTGGTGAAGGCCAGCCCGGTGTCCGACCGCATCCACTACTTCGGCGACTACATCCCCAACGAGGCCGTCGCCACCCATTTCAGCGCTGCGGATGTGCTGGTCCTGCCCTACCGCACGGCCACCCAGTCCGGCATCGTGCAGATCGCCTACCACTTCGAACGCCCCTGCATCGTGACCGATGTGGGCGGGCTCGGCGAGGTGGTCCAGGACGGAGCAACGGGCTATGTGGTGCCGGCCGGGGGAGGCGCCGCGCTGGTGGAGGGCATGAAGCGCTACCTCGACGGCCCGCAGGACATGCGCGAGGCGATCCGCAGGGAACGGCGCAAGTACGCCTGGGAAGCCTTTGCCGAGGCCCTGGAAAGGCTGGTGGCCCGGATCCGCACGCGCCCGGTCCCCGGCAAGGCATTACCCGTCGGTGGAACCAAGGCCTCCATCGACCGTTGAACGGCCCGGAGGGTCTCGGCCCCTATTTTCACCGCCGCAAGAGGATAGGATGGTACTGCTACCGGCCATCATGGCATTGCTTTTCCCGCCATCGGGACCGATGGACGGAACCCGCTCGCCCATACCCGCCACGGCTGTGGTGGTGGACGAGGTGGCGGAACTGCACGAGCAGGCCGGCTTGGGTGGCGTGCTCGCCCTCGACGCCTTGCGTGCCGCCTATGAACGTGCCTGTGAACGCTCCCCGGACGCCAGGGTGCTCGCCGTGGCCGACATGTCGCGTCCATCCACCGAGAAGCGCCTGGTGGTCGTGGACCTGGTGTCGCAGGACCTGTTGCTGCACACCTACGTGGCGCACGGACAGGGCACCGGAGAGTTGATGGCCGAGCAGTTCGGGAACCAGGAAGGCTCGCACCGCACCAGCCTGGGCCTCTATCGTGTGGGATCCGAGATCGTCAGCCCCAAGCATGGGCAGGCGCTGCTGCTGCATGGAATGGACCGGGGCGTGAACGATCGCGCACTGGAACGGGAGATCATCATGCACGGCGCGGACTACGTCAGCGAAGCCTTCATCGCCGAGCATGGTCGCCTGGGCCGCAGTTGGGGCTGTCCAGCGGTGCCGCAGGAGGCCATGGCACACCTGGTGCAGCTCCTGGCGGACGGTGGGCTGTTCTACGTTCATCATCCGTCCGCGCAGATCGCGTTGGCCCAGGTCCGATGAGGAACTTCCCCTGGGGACCTGCGGCCGCCCTGGCCGTGGTGCTGCTGTGCGCGGGTTGTCGTCCGGAACAGGAGCCCGGCATTACTCCTGCCGAGCAGGCCCGTGCGGTCAACGCCGTGTTCGAATCGCCAACGCCGTTCAGCGCGCGAACGCTCCAACCCGCCGAGGTGGACAGCTTCCTGCGGATGCACCCCGAATACCTGGCGGATTCCGCGGCCATCCATGCCTTCTACCAGCGTCGTGAAGGGCAATACGGCTGGTTCATCCACGACACCTTGTCCTCCGCCGCCGGCAACTTCCTGAACCTGGTGGTGGCCAACGACAGCATCCTGCGGCACGCCTTTCCCCACGACGCCCTGCACGAACTGGTGGAGCGGCTCAGCGACCGGCGGGACAGCGTGCCCTTGACGCCCACCTTCATGCGCCATGTCGAGCTCTCCCTCACCGCCCAGTTCCTGCGCTTCGCCGACCGGAAGTACAGCGGCCTGGTGCAGCGCGACCTGCGCGAGCTCGACTGGTTCATCCCCCGGCGCAAGAAGGACCTGGCCCAGCTGCTGGACTCGCTGGTGGCGGGTCGCATGGACCTTTCACCCATCGAACCCCTGCATCCGCAGTACGGGGCCCTGAAGGCGCAACTGCCCGCCCTGGACGCGCTGCGATGGATGGACGCCCTGCCCCGGGTGGACCTCGGCCATAGGCGCAAACTGGAGCTGGGCGATCGGGCTGCCGCCGTGGTGCCCGTGCGCGAACGGCTGGCCGCAATGGGCGACCTCAGCTGGTACGACCTGAGCCTCTGCACGGATCCGGAGCGGTACGACAGCACGTTGAAGGTGGCGGTGCAGCGGTTCCAGGAAAGACATGGCCTGCTCCCCGACGGCGTGATCGGTACCGGTTTCATCAGGCAGCTCAACACACCGGTCGGCGACCGCATCCGCACGGTGCTGGTGAACATGGAGCGGCTGCGCTGGGTGCCCGAGCGGAACGCGCCCGACATGCTGCTGGTGAACATCCCCGAGTTCCGCCTGCACGTTTACGAGGCGGGGCGGAACATCTGGAGCATGGACGTGGTGGTGGGTGCGGAGGCCACCAGCACGGTGGTCTTCGCCGACTCCCTGTCGCGCATCGTGTTCAGCCCCACCTGGTCGGTGCCGTCGAGCATCGTGCGCAAGGAGATCCTGCCGGCGATGCGGCGCGACCCGGGCTACCTGACCCGCAAGGGCATGAGGCGGGTGGGCGGCACCGACGCCCTGCCGCGGATCGTGCAGGACCCCGGCGCCGGCAACGCCCTCGGGCGGGTGAAGTTCCTCTTTCCGAACACGTACAGCATCTACCTGCACGACACCCCGAGCAAGGGAGGGTTCAGCCGTGAGAACCGGGCCTTGAGCCATGGATGCGTACGCCTGGGCGACCCTCGGAAGTTGGCGGCCTACCTGCTGCGCGCGGATACGACGTGGACCACCGCCCGGATCGATTCGGCCATGGGCCGCAAGACCGAGCTCGCCGTACCGGTACGGCCCCGGTTGCCGGTGTTCATCGGCTATTTCACCGCCTGGGTGGATCGGGAAGGTCGGCTCAACTTCCGCGACGACCTGTACGGCCATGATGCGAAGCTTGCGCGGGAGCTCTTCGACGAACGGACATCGGCCACGGGGATCACCGCTCCGATCTCGGGGACCGCCCCTTAGGTCCCGGTGCCGCCACCACGCGGAGGCCCTCGCCCCCGAAGTAGCCGGCCAGCGTGCGGTTCCAGTACGCCTCGGGATCGGGTGTCGGCTCGGGAATGCGCAGGCTGCGAAGGGGCCCGGTGAACACGGGCACTTCCACCAGGGTCCTGCTGGCGCGCACCTCGCGGACCAGGCCGCTGTGCAGCCGCGCCGTATGCCGACGGAAGCGCCAGGCCTCGCCGCTCAGCAGATCGCGCGACACCTGGAGGTCGTTGCCCCAGCCTGAAAGCCCGGCACAGACCAAGCCCACGGCCACGTACCGCATGGCCGGTGTGGACAGGAGGGCCGGTAGCGGCCGATGGTGCAAGCGCCCTCCCCAGGCCATGGCCGCCGCCACGGCGCAAAGCAGGAATGGAGCGAGGACGAAGTTCAGTGTGCGGTGCTGTGCGAGCATACCCATGGACCAGTAGGGCAGCAGGGTGCCCAACAGGAGCGTGAGCACCGCCGCGACCGTCCAGGACCATGGGCCGTACGCGGCCAGGAACGGGGAGTGCCGTTGCATGCCGGCGCGTCCGGCAAGGAAGGCCAGCAGGAGAACGGCCGGCAGCACCGGGTCCGCGAGCCATGAAATCGTGAAACGCAGGGCCTGCGCCGCACCCATGCCCAGGGTCAGCAGCAGGTCGTGACGCCCGGGGAAGTGCATGCTGCGCACCGCATTGCCCGGTGCCAGGGCCACCACAAGCCCGGCCCCCACGGCCAGGGAGAGCATGGCCACACGCAGCGGCGCGATGCGTCGGCCGTGCCGCAGATCGTTCAGCAGCCATGCCGCATGGCCCGTCACCAGCAGCACCATGGCCGTTTCGTTGCTGCCGGCGGCCGCCAGCAGGCTCATCACCGCCACCGCGGCCCAGCGCCGTCCGCCCCTTACACCATCCGTACGGAGCATGGCCCCGGCATGGACCAGCAGCAGCACCCACGCCCCGTGGTAGGTGGCCGCACCGGTGTACCAGTAGAGCCCTTCGCCCAGGTGCGGCATGAAGTGGAGGTGCAACAGGGTGGCGCCCAGCGCCAGCATCCAGCGGTCGCAACGCCGGATCCGGAACGCGGATGGGGCCGCGAGCAGCCAGGCGCCGGCCGCCGTGCCCAGCAACAGCAGGAGCACGGGCATCGCACGGTAAAGCGGCAGCCCGGCGGCGATGCCCAGGGTGAGCGGTCCGTAGAGCACCAGGGCGTTGCTGAAGTAGCGGCCGTTCCAGGTGTGGTACTCGTGCAGCAGGCGCGCCCACGGTTCGCTGCGCATGCCCATGGCCGCATAGCCCCAATCGTCGCCGTAGGGTGCACAGGCTGCGGCCAGCAGTACGTATCGAAGGACGAGCAACAGCAGCAGTGCGCCGATGACGGGACGCGCGGACCGGAGCGGCATCGGTGCTGCCCTCACCACCCCACGCGCTCGTCCACCCGGTACTGGCCGCGCTCGGGTGCGTTGCGGGCGATCAGCTCGGCCACGAAGCCCACGGTGAACAGCTGCACCCCGATGACCATGGCCACCAGGGCGATGTAGAACAGGGCATTGTCGGACACCAGGCGGGCGGGCACCGCGTTCCACACATGCCACAGCTTGTCCCCCACCAGCCAGGCGGTGGCGCCGAAGCCGAGCACGAACATCAAGGTGCCCAGGGCGCCGAAGAAGTGCATCGGCTTGCGTCCGAACCGGAACACGAACCAGATGGTCATCAGGTCCAGGAAGCCATTGATGAAGCGGTCCAGGCCGAACTTGGTACGCCCGTAGCGTCGCGGATGGTGTTTCACCACCTTTTCGCCGATGCGCGGAAAGCCTTCGCGATGGGCGATGAAGGGGATGTAGCGGTGCATCTCGCCATGGACCTCGATGGCTTTCACCACCGGTGCACGATAGGCCTTGAGCCCGCAGTTGAAATCGTGCAGGTGCACACCGCTCACCCGGCGCGTGGCCCAGTTGAAGAGCTTGGTGGGCACCGTTTTACTGAGGGGGTCGTGCCGTACTTTCTTCCAGCCACTCACCAGGTCGAAGCCCTGCTGCTCGATCATGGCATACAGGGCCGGCAGCTCATCGGGGTCGTCCTGCAGATCGGCGTCCATGGTGATGACCACGCGTCCACGGGCGGCCTTGAAGCCCTCGTTGAGGGCGGGGCTCTTGCCGTAGTTGCGTCCCAGCCGGATGCCCTTGACGCGGCGGTCCGCCTGCGACAGTTCGCGGATCACCTTCCACGAGCCGTCGGTGCTGCCGTCGTCCACCAGGATCACCTCGTAAACCACGCCCATGGCGCCCAGCACCGCGTGCAGGCGTTCCACCAGGGGGGGCAGCGATTCATGCTCGTTGAGCAGCGGGACGACGATGGAAAGGTCCATGGGGCCCACAAAGGTGCGCAAACGGTCCGGTGCGCTGCAGAGCGCTACCTTTGGCGCGGGGCAAGTCTTTCACGACCAGCTCCCGCTGGATCCCCCAGGGTCGGAAGGCAGCAAGGGCAGGCGGTCGTAGCGGTGCGATGGAAGTCGCTTGCCCCACCCATTGACGTGCCCGGGCCGGTGAACGGACCGGCCCCGGGCACGAACAGCAGATGACCGACCAGGGTTTCGTGAAGGTGGTGCTCGTCACCGGGGGCAGCAGCGGCATCGGTGAGGCGATCTGCAAGCGGCTCTCGGCCGAAGGCCACCGGGTGTTCGGCACCGGCCGCAAGGTCGAGGCGCAGCCCACCGGCTACCGCATGGTGGCGATGGACATCACCGACCAGGGTTCGGTGCAGCGCGGGGTGGAACAGGTCCTGGCCGAGGCGGGCCGGATCGATGTGGTGGTGAACAACGCCGGCCTCGGGATCCAAGGCCCTGCGGAGGACATCACCCCGGAACTGGCCATGCAGGTGCTGGACACCAACGTGCTGGGGGCCCACCGGGTCTGCCGTGCCGTGCTGCCGGGCATGCGCGAACGCAAGCGGGGCCTGCTGGTCCACATCACCAGCCTGGCGGCCAACTACGGGCTGCCCTTCCGCGGATTCTACAGCGCCAGCAAGGCCGCGCTGGAGCGGTATGCCGAAGCGCAGCGCATGGAACTTTCCCCCTTCGGCGTGCATGTGGTGACACTTCAACCGGGGGAGTACCGGACCCGCATCGCCACGGGCCGCCTGCGCCCCGGCTCGATCGGCACCGCCTATGCGCATGCGTACGAGCGGGTGATGGCGGTGCTCGGGACCAGCCTGCACTACAGCCGGGACCCCGACGAGGTGGCGGTGAAGGTCTCGCAGCTCATCCGGCAGGAGGCGCCCTACGGCGTTCACTATTCGGCCCATGGGCTGCAGCGGCTTTCGGTGCTGTTGAAAAAATGCCTGCCCACGCGGCTGTTCGAGCGGCTGATGATGCGGCATTACCGCTGAGCGCCCGTTCGTGCCGATACGGCCGCAGCGGATCGCGGATCGTGAACAAACCATGCCTTGGGCTGTGGCGCGCCCGGCTACCTTCGGACCATGAAATTCTTCATCGATACGGCCAGCCTGGCCCAGATCCGGGAGGCCCACGCCCTGGGCGTACTGGACGGAGTGACGACCAACCCCAGCCTGATGGCCAAGGAAGGCATCAGTGGCGAGGAGCAAGTGCTCAAGCACTACATGGCCATCTGCGCCATCGTGGAGGGCGACGTCAGCGCCGAGGTGATCAGCACCGACCTGGACGGCATGGTGGCGGAGGGCGAACGACTGGCGGCCCTGCACCCCAACATCGCCGTCAAGGTGCCCATGACCCGGGACGGGGTGAAGGCCATCAAGCATTTCGCCGGCAAGGGCATCAAGACCAACTGCACCCTGGTGTTCAGCGCGGGCCAGGCCCTGCTGGCGGCCAAGGCGGGAGCCACCTACGTCTCCCCGTTCATCGGGCGGCTCGATGACGTGAGCACCGACGGCGTCCGCCTGATCGCGCAGATCCGCACCATCTACGACAACTACGGGCTTGGCACGCAGGTGCTGGCCGCCAGCATCCGGCATCCCATGCACATCATCCAGTGCGCCGAGGTCGGCGCCGACGTGGCGACCTGCCCCCTGAGCGCGATCCTGGCCTTGTTCGACCATCCGCTGACGAGCATCGGGCTGGAGAAGTTCCTGGCCGACCATCGCAAGGCCCAGCAAGTGCGCTGACCATGCTGGTCCAGATCCATCCGCGCGACCCGGAGCCGCGCAAGGTGCGGCTCATCGCCGAGAAACTGCGCGAGGGCGCCGTGGTGGTGTGCCCCACCGATACGGTGCATGCGTTCGTGTGCAGCCCCAGGAACGCAGCGGCCATGGAACGGGTGGCAAGGCTCAAGGGCGTGAAGCCCCAGCGGGCCGAGCTCTCCCTGGTGTGCCGCGACCTCTCCCAGGCCACCCACTACCTGCGACCGATCGACACGGCGGTGTTCCGGCTGCTGAAGCGCGCCCTCCCCGGCCCCTACACCTTCATCCTGCCAGCCGGCGGCGAAGCACCCAAGCTGTTCCAGACCAACCGGAGGACCATCGGCATCCGTGTGCCGGACCATCCGGTCACCGCAGCCATCGTGGCGGAGCTCGGGCACCCCGTGGTCGCCGCCTCCGTACACGACCCGGACCAGGTGGTGGACTACACCACCGACCCGGAGCGGATCGCCGAGCACCTGGGCGGCCAGGTGGACCTGGTGATCGACGCCGGCATGGGCGGTCTGGTGGGCAGCACGGTGATCGACCTCAGCGGCAGCGCCCCCGTGGTGGTGCGCCAGGGCAAGGGGAGCGTCGAGGGCCTGTTCTGACAGCTGCGCGAAAGGCCGGATGGGACCGGTGATCCGCCGCTCACCTTCATCCCGTGCGTTCCGGTCCACATGCCGGACCCCGGGCCGCCCGCCCTCCCGCAAATAGGTCAGCTCCGCCCGGCTTCAACACGCAATCGACGGAAGCCCTTGGGCAAGGCCCGCACCAGGTCCATCGCGGTCATTCCATCCTGGCCGATGGTCGCGGCGGCGATGTCCCCGGCCGCACCATGTACCCAGGTCCCGAGCATCGCCGCATCCCCGGGGGCCATGCCTTGGGCGAGCAAGCCGGTGAGGAGGCCGGTGAGCACATCCCCCGACCCGCCCTTCGCCATGCCGGCGTTGCCCGTTCCGTTGAACCGGACCCCGCCGTCGGGAAGGCAGACGGCAGCAGGGGCACCTTTAAGCACGACCACCACCTGCCGTTCCCGGGCGAAGGCACTGGCCTTGGCGATCCGCGCGCGCGTGTGGTCCGAAGGGCCGAACAAGCGGTCCGCCTCGCCGGGGTGGGGCGTGAGCACCGTGCCAGGCCGCAGGGTCGCGAGCAAGGCGTGGTCCCGGGCCAGGATGTTCAGCGCATCGGCGTCCAGGACCAGGGGGATGGTGCTGCGGAGCACATCGTGGAGCCGGCCTGTTGGGGCCGGGCCCGTGCCGATCCCGGGCCCCATCCCTATGGCGGTCCATCGCCCCGCAGGAACCGGACCTTCGGGCCGGTCACCGGTCCCGACCTCCGCCACCATCGCCTCGGGCGCCTGGGCATGCAGCACCGGGGCGGAACCGCGTGGCACTGCGGCCGTCACCAGCCCAACACCGCTGCGCAAGGCTGCGGCGACAGCCATCACGGCGGCCCCCAGTTGCCCCGTTCCCCCGGCCACCAGCAACGCATGGCCGAAGCTTCCCTTGTGGCCGGCCCGTGGACGGACCGGGAGCAACGGCCGTACATCCCCGACCTCCAGCAGGGCGTGGGGAGCGGCGCAGGAGGCGATGGCCTCGCGGTCCAGGCCGATGTCCACGACATGGCGTTCGCCCACCTGGTCGGCATGCTCCGGGAGCAGCAGGAATGGCTTGGGCACCTGGAACGTGAAGGTGGCCCGGGCGTGGACCACGGCGGTCGGGTCGTCCGGCCCGCCATCGGCGAAGGCCCCTGAGGGCAGGTCCACGGCCACGACAAAGGCCCGCCGCGCATTCAGGTCTTTGACAAGTTGCAGCATAGAGCCTTGAAGCGGTCGGTCGAGCCCCGTGCCGAAGAGGGCATCGATCACCCATTCGCCCGGGCGGAGCGCGGGGAGCTGTCCGGCTGGCCCTTCCAACAGCTCCACAGGAAGCTCCCGGAGCCGTTCCAGGTTGTGCCGGTTGTCGGCCGTTGCCCGGTCGGGCGCATAGGCCAGCAGGACCCTGACGCGCCATCCCCGCAGGGTCAGCGCCCTGGCCATGACCAGACCGTCGCCACCGTTGTTCCCCGGTCCGCACAGCACCAGCACCGGGCGGGGCGCATCGCCGAAGCGGACCACGAAGGCCCGCACGAACGCCAGCGCGGCGCGCTCCATGAGGTCCAGGCTGCGGATGGGCTCCCGCTGAACGGTCCTTGCATCGACCATCCGTACCTGATCGGCGGAGAGGACCGGCAGCATGGCAGCAAGGTATCTGAAATGAAGAAGCCCCTGCCGAACGGCAGGGGCTTCCTTTTCCGAAGGGTCGATCCCTTACTGGAAGTAGAAGTTCATGTTGATCGACACACCGTTGTTGTTGGTGTCGATGCCGAAGTCGTTCACTTTCGTGCCGCCTTCGATCTCGCCCGGGCCGTTGTCGCCGGTGGCGCGATCCCAGCTGGTGGTATCGAAGCCTTTGCTGGCGAGGATCAGGCCCCAGCCGTACTCAGCGCCCAGGGACACTTTCGGAGCAACGAACCACTCCACACCCACGAAGGCGTTCAGGCCCACCATCATGGCGCCGCCCTGCTTCTCTTCGGTGATGCGCGAGCCGGTGTTATCCAGGCTGTTGCCGTACTCGAAGCTCTTCTTCTGACCGGCGATGCCGAAGTTGAAGTCGCCGCCGTACACGCCCACCACACGCGTGCTGCCCACGCGCTTCTCGAGGCCCACACCGATCTGGATGGTGTTGCCGCCCCACTTGGTCACGTTCTCCACAGTGGCGTTCGGATCGGTGGCACCGATCTCAGGGACCAGCACGGTCTCCTTGTGGCTGTAGAAGCCCAGGCGCAGGCGGCCGCGGAAGGCCGTGTTGGCATCCTTCAGCTTCTTCACACCGATCACGGCGCGGGTCACGCTACCGAAAGCGCCCTGATCGCCACCACCGGCCCAGTTGTAGGGGTCCCAGGTGCTGGCCGAGATCCAGGTCGGCACCGAGTTGCCCGAGGTGCCGTTGAACAGGTTACCGGCATAGCCGATGAAAGGGGTGGCGTCGATGGTCACGCCCCAATCCCCATCTTGGGACAGCCAGTTCTCACCGCGGTTGCTGGTGATCTCGCCCGTTTGGGCGGTCACTGCCGTAGCGACGGAGAGCGCTGCAGCGAACAGTACAGTCTTTCTCATGACGAACGTTTTGGTTTTACGAGTGCTTCTTTGTTGGTTCTCAGGGATCTTCCCGGTCAAAGGTAGGTCCAAGGCGCGGCAAAGCTATGAACAAACGGTGCGGATATCAACAATTTTTTGTTGATCCGTCGATCGCAACCTGCTTTTGGTCTGCCTCATCGTGGGGTCGGCCGGAGAATTTCGGGGGCGAAGATAGCTGCGGGAACGAAACGGCCAAGTGTGTGCCAAAGTTCCGGAAAGGTCGCAGGGTGGTCGCCCAGCGCGGTCACTGGCGATGGGCGAGCATGGGCACGAAGCGGAAATCGCCATGTTCCTCACGGGTCATTGACCCATCCGGCTCCCGGCGGATGCGCACCATGCGTTGCACCGCCCCCTCCCCCACCGGGATCACCAGGGTGCCGCCCACGCGGAGCTGGGCCAGCAGCGCGTCGGGAACAAAGGGGGCGCCGCAGGTCACCAGGATGCGGTCGTAGGGTGCGTAGATGGGCAGGCCCGCAAAGCCGTCGCCGTGGTAGAGGGCCGCCCGATGCCCCAAGGTCTCCAAGCGGCTCCTGGTGGCCAAAAAGAGCGGGCGGTGCCGTTCGATGCTCCACACCTTGGCGCCCATGGCCGTCAGCACGGCGGTCTGGTAACCGCTGCCGGTGCCCACTTCCAGCACCCGGTGTCCGCGCTGCAGCTCCAGCAGCTGGGTCTGGAAGGCCACGGTATAAGGCTGGGAGATGGTCTGCCCACAACCGATCGGGAAGGCCTTGTCCTCATACGCGTGCAGGCGCAGGGCACTGTCCTCGAAGAACAGGTGCCGGGGCACCTGCCCCATCGCATCGAGCACGGCGGGGTCGATGATCCCCTTGGTCCTCAGCTCCTGCACCAACTTGCGCCGCGCCCCTTGGGACCGGTAATCGTCACCCCGGAAGGTCATCGCAGCAAAAGTAGCGGGGCCTCCTCGGGGCCGGGGCCTATTTTCGCCCCGCTTTCAACAGCACCCATGTCGGAAAACCGTTTGCGCATCGGGATCCTGGGGGCCGGACATCTGGGCCGGATCCACCTGCAACAGGCCCTGGAGGTGGACAGCCTGGAGGTGGTGGGCTTCCACGACCCGGACCGCGAGCGGTGCGCGGTGGTGCAGGCCGAGCTCGGCATCCCGGCCCTGGGTTCCATGGAGGCCGTGATCGAGGCCGCGGAAGCCGTGGACGTGGTGACGCCGACCTTGAGCCACCACGCCTGCGCGCTGGCGGCCATGGCCCGCGGCCGCCATGTGTTCATCGAGAAGCCCCTGGCCAACACTCTGGAGGAAGGCCGGGAGCTGGTGCGCATGGCCGGTTCCACCGGCCTGTGCGTGCAAGTGGGGCATGTGGAACGCTTCAACCCCGCCTTCCAGGCCGCCGTGCCGAGCCTGCGCGACCCGCTCTTCATCGAGGGCCATCGCCTGGCCCAGTTCAACCCGCGGGGCACCGATGTACCGGTGATCCTGGACCTGATGGTGCATGACCTCGACCTGGTGCTGGGCACGGTGCGGGCACCGGTGACGGCCGTCCATGCCAGCGGCGTGGCCGTGGTCAGCGATTCACCCGACATCGCCAACGCCCGCATCGAGTTCGCCAACGGATGCGTGGCCAACCTCACCGCCAGCCGCATCAGCCTGAAGAACATGCGCAAGATGCGCTTCTTCCAACGCGACGCGTACATCTCGGTGGACATGCTGGCCAAGGAGACCGAGATCGTGCGCATGGAGGCCGTGGAGGGCGAACCCGACCCCTTCGCCATCACCCTGGACCTGGGCGGGGGCAGGGGCCGGCGGGCCATCCAGTTCGAGAAGCCCGAAGTGCCCGCCACCAACGCCATCCGGGAGGAACTGCGGTCCTTCGCCGCCGCAGTGCGCAACGGACACACGCCCAGGGTGAGCATCCAGGACGGGCTGAACGCCCTGGATCTGGCCCACAGGATCCTGGAACGCATGGAGGAGAACCTGCGGCGGGTCGAACCCGGCCTGCACATACCACTCCCGCCGACCGGAGCGTTATGATCCATTGACCCATGCGCTACACGGCCCTTCTCGCCCCCGCTGCGCTGCTGCTCCTGGGCTCCTGCACCAAGGGCGACAAAGAGGCCGCGTACCTGCAACTGGGCGCGGTCACCGTGCTGACCGACCCGCTCACCGAGGGCACGGGGTCACACCGCATCACCGACCTGTGGGTGTTCGCCGAGGGTGAGGCGCTGGGCGTATGGGAAACCGGTGCACGCCTGCCCGTGCTTCGGGAAGGACCGGTGAACATCCAGCTCATCGCAGGCATCCCCCGCAACGGCATACAGGACGACCGGGTGCAGTATCCGTTCTACGCCACATGGTCCGGCGCGGTGGACCTGCGCAAGGGCACCACGGCCCAGGTGGCGCCGCAGTTCACCTACTACGACGGCAACAGCTATTGGATCGAAGGCTTCGAGGACCCCGGGTTCAAGTTCGACCGCAGTGCGGACAGCGACACCACGATGATGCTGGTGAACGACGCGGGCCTGGTGCTCACAGGTAACGGATCGGGGTACATCCATGTGGACCAGGACCGGCCCTTCGTGCGGATGGTGAGCAGCGATGCCTTCGAGCCGCAGGGGGCCATCTACCTGGAGATCGACCGGCGCAGCGACCATCGCTTCCTGCTCGGGGGGCTGATGGACCCCTCCGGTGGGGGCAGCACGATCGACGTTCCGTACCTGTACGTGGCCCCCACCTTGCGCAGCGACGGAGGCATGCCCTGGTCCAAGATCTACGTGGACCTCAGCACGCTCTTCCACGCGTCGGGCACCCTCAACAAACGTTTCTACATCGAAGTGCAGCTGGTCGACGGTGCCACCTCCGGGTCCATCTACCTGGACGACATCAAGCTGGTGTACCGATGAACTGAGGGCATGGAGCGACGCGCGCAGGTGACCCTCTATGTGATCTCCGACCTCCTGTCGGCGGCTACGGCGTGGACCCTCTTCTATCTGTACCGCAAGAAGGTCCTGGAGCCGCTGACCTTCGGCTACGCCGTGCCCGTGGAGCTGGACCGCAACTACGCGATCGGCCTGATCGCAGTGCCCTTGTTCTGGCTGGGCCTGTACACCATGATCGGCGGCTACTCGGACATCTTCCGCAGGCACCGGACCAAGGAACTGGGGCAGACGCTGCTGATCAGCCTGATCGGGGTGGTGGTGATCTTCTTCGTGCTGCTGCTGGACGACCAGGTGCCGGACGCCACCTACCTGGCGCGCTCGTTCGCCGTGCTGTTCGGGCTGCATTTCGGGCTCACCCTGCTGCCGCGCTTTCTGCTCACCAGCCGCACGGTGCGCATGGTGCACGACCGGCGCATCGGGTTCAACACCCTGCTGGTGGGCGGCAACGAACGGGCGGTGGCCATCCATCTGGAGATCGAAGGCATGCGCAAGAGCCCGGGCAACCGCTTCGTGGGTTTCCTGAGCGTCAACGGGGGCGACCAGCAGCTGGGTGGCGCAGGGCTGCCCTGCCTGGGGCGGTGGACGGACCTGCGGCGCGTGATCGAGGCCCACGGCGTGGAGGAGGCCATCATCGCCGTGGAGAGCAGCGAGCACGCGCACATCAGCCGCATCATCAATGAACTGGAAGGCACCAACGTGCGCATCAAGGTGATCCCGGACATGTACGACATCATGGCCGGGAGCGTGAAGATGACCAGCATCTTCGGTGCGCCGTTGATCGAGGTGAACCCGCAGATCATGCCGGCGTGGCAGTTCGCGATCAAACGGCTGTTCGACGTCGTGTTCAGCACACTGGCCCTGGTGCTGCTGGCCCCGCTGTTCGTGGTGCTGGCCGTGCTGGTGCGCAGCTCCAGCACGGGGCCGGTGTTCTTCCGGCAGGAACGCATCGGCCGGTTCGGCAAACCGTTCCGGATCATCAAGTTCCGCAGCATGCAAGCCGATGCCGAGCAGGCCGGCCCGCAGCTCAGCAGCTCCACCGACCCGCGCATCACCCCCATCGGCCGCATCCTGCGCCGGGCGCGGCTGGACGAGCTGCCCCAGTTCTGGAACGTGCTGAAGGGCGACATGAGCCTGGTGGGGCCGCGCCCCGAACGCCGCTACTTCATCGACCGCATCATGGAGGTGGCCCCCCACTACCGGCATCTGCACAAGGTGCGGCCCGGCATCACCAGCTGGGGGCAGGTGAAGTTCGGCTACGCCGAGAACGTGGACCAGATGGTGCGCCGGCTCAAGTACGACATCCTGTACATCGAGAACATGAGCCTGGCGGTGGACCTCAAGATCCTGGCCTACACGGTGATCATCATGCTGAAGGGCGACGGCAAGTGAGCCCCCGCCCCCGGTCCACCAACGCAGGACGGCAGGAAGTACATTCGCCGACCATCCCCGAAAGAGCATGAACATCTCCGTCATCGGTGCCGGCCAGATGGGCAACGGCATCGCCCACGTGTTCGCCCAAGGCGGCCATGCGGTCACCCTGATCGACATCGCGCAGGACCGGCTGGACAAGGCGCTGGCCACCATCGCCAGGAACCTGGACCGCCAGGTGGCCAAGGGCGGCCTCACCGAGGAAGGGAAGCAGGCGGCGCTGGCGAACATCGCGACGAGCACCGACCTGGCCTCCGGCGTCAAGGCCGCCGAACTGGTGGTGGAGGCCGCCACCGAGAACGTGGACCTCAAGCTGAAGATCTTCCAGGGCATGGACGCCAGCGCCCCGCAGGGCTGCGTGCTGGCCACCAACACCAGCAGCATCAGCATCACCCGCATCGCCGCCGCCACGCGCCGCCCCGGCGAAGTGATCGGCATGCACTTCATGAACCCCGTGCCCGTGATGAAGCTCGTGGAGGTGATCCGCGGGTACAGCACCACCGATCAGGTGACGCAGCGGATCATGGACCTGAGCCGGTCCATCGGCAAGGTGCCCGTGGAGGTGAACGACCAGCCCGGTTTCGTGTCCAACCGCATCCTGATGCCGATGATCAACGAGGCCATCGAGACGCTCTTCCAGGGCATCGGCGGGGTGGCCGAGATCGACACGGTGATGAAACTGGGCATGGCCCATCCCATGGGCCCGCTGCAGCTGGCCGACTTCATCGGGCTGGACACCTGCCTGGCGATCCTCCGCGTACTGCACGAGGGCTTCGGCGATCCCAAGTACGCGCCCTGCCCGCTGCTGGTGCAGATGGTGACCGCCGGCAAGCTCGGCGTGAAGACCGGCGAGGGCTTCTACACGTACAGCGCGGGCAGCAAGGACCTGGTGGTGGCTCCCGCCTTCGCGAAGTGACCCTCTCCGAGGCCGTTCCGGCGGACATTCCGTTGATCCAGGGCATCGCCCGGGACACCTGGCCCCTGGCCTATGCGGGCATCATCACCACCGCGCAGATCGCCTACATGCTGGACCTCATGTACAGCACGGCGGCGCTGCAGGCCCGGTTCGCGGAGGGCCATCGTTTCACGCTCGCAATACAGGGCGACAGGACCGTCGGGTTCGCCGCGGTCGAGCACGCGTACAAGCCGGAGCGCTCCCGCCTGCACAAGCTGTACGTGCTGCCCGGGGTGAAGGGAACAGGCGTGGGGCATGCCCTGCTCGAAGCCGTACTGATGGCCTGCATGAAGGCCGGGGATGCAGCCTTGGAACTGAACGTGAACAAACGGAACCCGGCCAAGGCGTTCTACGAGCGCCACGGCTTCACCGTAGAGCGCGACGAGGTGCTTGACATCGGCGGTGGCTTCGTGATGGACGATCATGTGATGGTGCGGCGGTTCCGCCCCTGGTGAGCACCCGCGACCGCCAGAGCTGAAGGGGCCGGTCCCTCACTGGGGCAGGTCCGAGGCCGTGAGCCCGTAGCGCTTGAGCAATCGGGCCCTCCGCTTCGCCAGCCGCGCGGAGGCCTTCGGGGTGCGTGCCGGGCGGGCCGTCACGGCCAGCTGCCCGTCCTGGATCCGGCGCACCACCTGCTCGATGGCGGCATCCTCGCCCAACGGGTCGTAAGTGTCCTTGAGGTCGTTGCCGAAGAGCCGGGCCACGCCCTGCCAGATGAAGGCCTGGAAGCTGCCGCGCAGCCGCCGCACCAGTTCGTAGCTGGTGCTGCCGGTCTCGCGGTCGATGAGCTTGATGAGGATGCCGCCCTGGGTGATGGTGAGGTCGGCGACCTCCGCCTCGAACTCGGCCCGCAGTTCCGCCTCGGCAAGCTTGGTGTACAGGTCGCGCTGATGTTCGTTCCGCAGTGCGGCCATCTCGTGGGCGTACTGCTCGAGCAGCTCGGCGCTCACCCGGGCGTAGGGATAGACCTTCACCACGTTGCGCACCAATCGGTCGTAACGGCGTGCCTCCCGGCGGGCCTTGGCGCTGGTGTAGCCCTCCACCCGTTTCTCCGGGAGCAGGATGGTGGGCAGCGTGTCGCCGTCCTCGATGCGCAGGGCGATGAACGGGTAGGGCGTGCCCTCCTGGGCGGCAAGCCTTGGCAGGCCGGCCAGCAGGAGCAGGGCGAGCGCGACGATCCGGACCATGGCACCCCGGTTGGGGTCGATGGGACAACGCAAAGTTGGGGCCGTTCTTATCCCCTTGTACCCGATCAGCGCCGCCGAAGTTTCCACAGCGACGGCGCGGCGCCGACCTGGGGGCTCCGGTCCACCGACGCGGTGCGGCTTTCCAGCAGGCTGGCGGTGATGGCCGCAGCGGCCCGGGCCTCCGCAGGGTCCGATCCCTCCAGGGCCTCGGGGCGGAAGTGGTCGCGGACGAAATGGGTGTCGTAGGCCCCCTTGCGGAAGGCCGCATGGCCCATGGTGAAGCGGCAGAACGGCAGGGTGGTCTCCACCCCGCCGATGGCATAGTCGTCGATGGCGCGTTCCATGCGTGCGATGGCCTCCTCGCGCGTGGCCCCGTGGGTGATCAGCTTGGCGATCATGGGGTCGTAGTGGATGGGGATGGTCATCCCCTCCTCGAAGCCATCGTCCACGCGCACCCCGGGGCCTTGCGGCGGCCGGTAGGTGGTGAGGGTGCCGATGTCGGGCAGGAAGTTGTTCGAGGGGTCCTCGGCATACACCCGCACCTCGATGGCGTGGCCGTTGATGGTCAGGTCCTCCTGCTTGAAGGGCAGCTTCTCCCCCTCGGCCACCCGCACCTGGAGCTTCACCAGGTCGAACCCGGTGATCATCTCGGTCACGGGATGTTCCACCTGCAGGCGGGTGTTCATCTCCATGAAATAGAAGTCGCCGTTCTCGTCGAGCAGGAACTCCACGGTGCCGGCGCCCACGTACTTCACGCTCTTGGCCACGTTCACGGCGGCCTCGCCCATGCGCTTGCGCATCTCCGGGGTCAGCACGGCGCTGGGGGCCTCCTCCACCACCTTCTGGTGGCGGCGCTGCACACTGCACTCACGCTCGAACAGGTAACAGGTATGGCCATGGGTATCGGCCATCACCTGGACCTCGATATGGCGCGGACCGGCCACGTACTTCTCGATGAAGACGCTCCCGTCGCCGAAGGCGTTCTTCGCCTCGCTGATGGCGCGTTCCAAGCCTTCCTTCAGGTCGGCTTCGCGCTCCACCACGCGCATGCCCTTGCCACCGCCGCCGGCAGCGGCCTTGATGAGGATCGGGAACTTGATGGTCCGGGCCACCTTCATGGCCTCGTCCACGCCGTTCACGGCGCCTTCGGTGCCGGGCACCAGCGGCACATCGAACTTGCGTACGGCCTCCTTGGCGGCGAGCTTGTCGCCCATCACCTTCATGGCCTCGGGCGACGGGCCGATGAAGATGATCCCGGCCTTCTCCAGGGCCCGTGCGAACTCGCCGTTCTCGCTCAGGAAGCCGTAGCCGGGGTGCACGGCGTCCACGTCCTGGTCGCGGCACACCTGCACCAGCCTGTCGATCACCAGGTAGCTCTCCTTGCTGGGTGCGGGCCCGATGCACACGGCCTCGTCGGCGAAGCGGACGAACGGGGCGTTGCGGTCGGCCTCGGAGAACACGGCCACGGTGCGGATGCCCATCTCGCGGGCGCTGCGCATCACACGGAGGGCGATCTCGCCGCGGTTGGCGACGAGGAGCTTCTTGATCTTCTTCCTGGCCATCGGTCGGGGTCGGTGGCGCGAAGGTGCCGCTTTCAGCGGATCCGACGGCGCGGGGTCGGCTCGCTTACTCCTCGGGCATGACGCCCTCCCAGAACCGGGAGAGCTGGGTGATCAGCAGGTCGAGGTCGGCGTCCTCGAAGGGATGGCGCGTGCGGGGAAGCACGAGCACGCCGGCGTCCTTGAGCTTGTGGGCGGTGTGCAGGGTATCCCCGGGAGCGGCGGTGCCGTCGCGGTCGCCCACGCACAGGAGCACCGGGCAGGTGATGGCGGCCAGCACCTCGTCGGTGAGCGGCGGTTGCGCGGCGGTGCGGCGCATCAGATCGGCCGTTCGGGCCACCAGGTCCTTCCACCGCTCCGGTCCGTGCGCGGCGGCCAGCCCCATGGCGAACTCCGGCACCTTCTCCTCCATGGCCGCCGGGTCCAGCCGGGCGAGCTCCTTCCGCAGGTCCTCCTCGGTCCACACCAGCTTGGTGCCCAGGGTGGCCACCGAGGCGGCGCGACCGGGATGGCGGGCGGCCCACAACAGCGCCGCATAGCCGCCCATGCTGTAGCCGAACAGGTGCACCGGACCGTTCTCCTTCTCCAGCGCCGCGTCGATATCGGCCAGGAAGCGATCGAAGGACAGGCCTTCCGGCGGCAGCTCTCCCTCCCCGTGGCCGGAGAAGGTGATGCCGAGGCAGCGGGCGTGGTCCAGGCCGTCGGCCAGGAAGGCGAGCTGGCGCCGGGTGCCCAGCGCGCCGTGGAGGAGCAGGATGGTGTGCATGGGCTGCGAAGATGCGGCATCGGCGCAACGCGCGGCACGGGATATCTTGAGCCCCGTGACCCACCTGCCACCGCTCATCCACGACCTCGGGCTGATCCTCTCGGTGGCGGCCGTGACCACGCTGGTCTTCAAGAAGATCAAGCAGCCCGTGGTGCTGGGCTACATCCTGGCCGGCCTGCTGGTGAGCCCCCACGTGAAATACGTGCCCACAGTGATGGACGAGGCCAGCATCGGCACCTGGTCCGAGATCGGGGTCATCTTCCTGCTCTTCGGCCTGGGGCTGGAGTTCAGTTTCAAGAAGCTGGCGCAGGTGGGCGGTGCGGCGGCGGTGACGGCGATCACCACGGTGCTGTGCATGCTCGCTGCGGGATACGCCACGGGGCAGCTGCTGGGATGGGGCGGCATGGACAGCATGTTCCTGGGCGGCATCCTGTCGATCAGCTCCACGACCATCATCGTGCGGGCGTTCGACGAGCTGGGGCTGAAGACGCGGGGCTTTGCCCGGCTGGTGGTGGGCGCCCTGGTGATCGAGGACCTGGTGGCCATCCTGCTGCTGGTGCTGTTGAGCACCCTGGCCGTGGGGCGCCAGTTCGAGGGTACGGCGTTGTTGCTGGAGATGGGCAAGCTGGGGCTGTTCCTGGCCTTGTGGTTCGGCGGCGGCATCTTCCTGTTGCCCACGCTGTTCAAGCGCACGCGCCACCTGATGAACGACGAGACGCTGCTGGTGGTGGCGCTGGCGCTGTGCCTGGCGATGGCCGGGCTGGCGGTGCTGGCGGGCTTCAGCGCCGCCCTGGGCGCCTTCATCATGGGTTCGGTGCTGGCGGAGACCCTGCTGGCCGAGCGCATCGAGCACCTCACCCGGCCGGTGAAGGACCTCTTCGGCGCCATCTTCTTCGTGTCGGTGGGCATGCTGATCGACCCCCAGGTGCTGCGCACCGAATGGGCGCCGGTGCTGATGATCGGTGCGGTGGTGATCGTCGGGCAGCCGTTGAGCAGCTGCGCCGGGGCCCTGCTGGCCGGGCAGCCGCTGAAACGGGCGGTCCAGGCCGGCATGAGCCTTTCGCAGATAGGCGAATTCTCCTTCATCATCGCCACCCTGGGCCTCACCCTGGGGGTCACCAGCCCGCGGCTCTACCCCATCGCCGTGGCCGTGTCGGTGCTCACCACCTTCATCACCCCGTACATGATCCGCGGATCGGAGGGCATGGCCGCCCGCATCGAGCGCGCGCTGCCGAAGGGCTGGCTGGCGGCCCTCGACCGGTACAGCCGACAGACCGAGCAGGTGCGGGTGCGCAACGACTGGCACAAGCTGCTGCGGGCCTACGGGTTGAACGTGGGCATCCTTTCGCTGCTGGGCATCTCGGTGATCCTGCTGGGCGAGCGCCAGCTGCTGCCCTGGGCCAGCGAACGCTTCGGCGTGCGGCCGGGCGCCATGGTGGCGGGCCTGCTCACGCTGGTGGCGCTGCTGCCGGTGGTGTGGGCCATGGCCTTCCGCCGGGTGCAACGCGCCGCCTACCGGCACCTCTGGCTGAACCGGCGCGCCCTGCGCGGTCCGCTGGTGATGATCGAGGCCTTGCGCATCGGGGCCGCCGTGGTGCTGCTCACCCTGCTGGTGAACCGCTTCTTCGGGGCCGGCCCCGGGCTGCTCGCCGCGGTGCTTTCGGTGGGCGCTGCGGTGCTGCTCTTCCGGCGGGGCATGCATGCTTTCTACCACCGCATGGAGAAGCACTTCCTGATCAACTACCACCAGCGCGAGCGAAGGCGCGAACGCCCCGAGCTGGCCCCCTGGGACCTTCACCTGGCCGAGGTGGTGGTGCCGGCGACCTCGCTGGCCGTGGGCCGCACCCTGCAGGAGCTGGCCCTGCGCGAGGCCCACGGCGTGAACATCGCCCTGATCGAGCGCGGGGAACGGACCATCCAGGTGCCCAAACGGGAGGAGCGGCTGCTGCCCGGCGACCATCTGGTGCTGATCGGCACCGACGAACAGCTGGCCGCAGCAAGCGCCGCGCTCAGCCAGAGCCCACCGCTCAGCGGTGCCCCGACGCCGGAGCGCTGTGAGATGCGCCTGGTGAAATACCGGGTGCTGCCCCGGTCCCCGCTGATCGGCACCACCATCCGGGCCAGCGGCATCCGCGAGGAGGGCGCTGCGCTGGTGACCGGGCTGGAACGCGGGGAACAGCGCTTCGGGAACCCGGACAGCACCATGCAGCTGCAACAGGACGACCTGCTCTGGCTGGTGGGCGATGTGGAGCGGATGCGGGCCTTCATGCAAGGCGGACGTGCGGAACGCGAATGAGCGCAGCCGCCTCCGGCCGGGCTCCCTCCCGGCGCCCCCGGAACTACATTTGACCGCATCGGTCCTCCGGCCCGGTGCGCGGACCATGATCGCGGTCTCCGACCTGCACAAACGTTTCGGCGATCAGGTCGCCCTCCAGGGTGTGGGGTTCCGCGTGCCCCAGGGCGAATGCTACGGCCTGCTGGGACCCAACGGCGCGGGCAAGTCCACCACCACCTCCATCCTCAGCTCCCTCCTGCCGCCGGACAGCGGCCAGGTGGCGGTGGCGGGGCACGACCTGGCCACAGAGCCGATGGCGTGCAAACAGGCGATCGGCGTGGTGCCGCAGGAGCTCGCGGTGTACAACGAGCTTTCCGCCCGGGCCAACCTGCTGTTCTGGGGCCGGCTGTACGGCGTGCCCTCCGCCACGCTGCGCGAACGCGCCGCGGAACTGCTGCGGCTGTTCGGCCTGGCCGACCGTCAGGACGACCTGGTGGGCACCTATTCCGGGGGCATGAAGCGGCGGATCAACATCGCGGCGGCCCTGCTCCACCGGCCGCAGGTGCTGTTGATGGACGAACCCACCGTGGGCATCGACCCGCAAAGCCGCAACCTGATCTTCGAGGTGGTGGAGCAGTTGCACGCCGAAGGGCTCACCATCATCTACACCACGCACTACATGGAAGAGGCCCAGCGCCTGTGCGACCGCATTGGGATCATCGATGCGGGCCGGATCATCGCGCAGGGCACCCTGGCCGAGCTCAAGGCTGCCAGCACACTGAAGGAGACGGTGGCCGTGACCTTTGCCGACGAGCCGGCCCGCGTGCTGGAGCAGGCCGCCGCGTTCTGGCCGGAGGTGTACCAGGAGGACGGGACCACCCACTTCCTCACCCCCGGCGGGCAGGGCGACCTGGCGCGCATCATCCAGGGCTCCAAGGAACGGGGGCTGGACATCCGTGCGGTGGCGGTGCGCGAAGTGGACCTGGAGACCATCTTCCTGCACCTCACCGGCAAACAATTGCGGGACTGATGCTGCACCTGGCGTTGAAGGACCTGCGCCTGTTCCTCCAGGACCGGCGTTCGCTGCTGATCACCTTCGCCATGCCGCTGGCCTTGATCACCCTCTTCGCCTTCGCCTACGGCGGCATGGCCAGCGGTGGTGAGCGCAGGCCGTACGCCCTGCCGGTGAGCGACCTGGACGGCACGCCGCTCTCCAGGGCCTTCGTGCAGCAGCTGGACACGCTGGAAGCGCTCGCTGTGGCGCCCATGGGACTGGAACAGGCCCGGGAGGCCGTGCGCAAAGGCAAGCGGGATTGCGTGCTCCTTGTGCATCCGGGCTTCGCCGATTCGGTGCGCACGGGCGGAGAACTGCCGGTGGAGCTGGAGTACGACGAGGCCCAGGCCACGCAGGTGAGCATGCTGCAGCAGTCCCTGGTGCCCACCCTGATCAACTTCCCCTTCAGCACCGGCCATGCGCGATCGGCCGTGGGCAGCAGGATCGACCGGATGATGGACCGGGGGCCTGCACAGGAACGGCACCGGGCGCAGATGCAGTTCGATTCCCTGTTCAGCACCATTGAGCGCGGCAGCAACAATGAAACCTCCGGTACCTTCGGCATGGGGGCCGAGGTGAAGATGACCAGCCTGGTGAAGCCCGCATCGGGCAACCGCGTGGTCCTGGTCCAGGCCGTGGCGGGCACGGCCATCATGATGCTGCTGTTCTCGGTGGTCGGCATCGGCATGGGCCTGCTGGACGAAAGGCAGGAAGGCACCTTGAAGCGGCTGCTGGTGAGCCCGATCCCCCGGGCGCACGTCCTATTGGGCAAGATGATCTCGGCCAACGTGGTCTCCATCGCCCAACTGGTGGTCATGCTCGTCTTCACCGCTCTGGTGTTCGGCCTGCAGATCGGACCGCACCTGGCCGGACTGGCCCTGGTCATCCTCGCATCGGCCTACGCCTGCTCGGCCTTCGGGGTCTTCCTGGCGGCCGTGTCCAGGAGCCGCCAGCAGGTGCAGGGGCTGTCCACCCTGCTCATCCTGGTGATGAGCGCCATCGGGGGCAGCATGATGCCCCTGTTCTTCATGCCCGCGTTCATGCAGAAGATCGCCGTGCTCTCGGTGAACTACTGGGCCATCCAGGGCTTCTTCGACGTGCTCTGGCGCACCCTGCCCCACTCCGACCCCGGCTTTCTCACACACGTGGGGGCATTGGTGCTCATCGGCACGGTACTGAACCTGTTGGCCTTGGTCTTCTTCCGCAGGAACCTGGCCCGTGGTGTATAGGCCCGCAGGCCATCGCCCGACCCTCCGCAGCACCCCTGTGGACCGCAGCTTCGTGGAAGAACGCCTATGCCCGATCTGCTCCGCCGGCCCGTGCCTGTGCGAACCGATCCACCTGCGCCTGGGCGATCTGGCCACCGACCGCCCACAATTGATCATACACGGGGGCAAGGGCAACAATGACCGCATCACCCTGGTCGCCCCAAGGCCAAGGCCGCGCTGGAAACCTGCCTTGCCCCAAACCTACCCCGGGTACATTGGTTCGAGGCTGTCGATGGCGCCCCCTGCTCCTCACACGGTGTGCACCTCGCCTTTCACAAAGCCAAGGCTGCCGCAGGCATAACGAAGTCGGCGATCGTGCATACCCTGCGGCATGGCTTCGCCGCACACCAGTTGGAAAAGGGAACGGACTTATGCTATATTCACGCCCAGCCGGTCCACTCCAGCAGCAGGACGACAGAGATCCACACCTACGAAAGCGCCAAAGCCATGGCCAGATCTACAGCCCTCTCGATGTGTTGGACCTTGGATGAGAGTCATTTCGCTTTCCACGCCAGATCGGTAGGCTTTACGAAACTGCACCTCTCATCCAAGTCCGGAAATTGACGCAATGCGTCAACCCAATGTTACCTGCCATTTTAGGGCGACAGTACAAACACGAACAGACAAACACAAAACATACAATTATGACAAAGTTTAAATCAATTCTTTTCGGACTTCTTCTTCTAACAATTTGTAGAACAACTTACGGGCAGGTAAATAAGTTTGACATCGGTGTTGAAGCGGGTCCGAGTTTAATTTTCTTGCGTGGAAATGACTTTATTGACAACAACCATAAACCGACAATTGGGTTTACGGGTGGACTTTTTTTCCAGTATAATTTTAAGAAGATTGTTTCGCTACGGACAAACATTGCATATGAAAGAAAAGGTTCTGTATTGACTGCCCAGGCAACCGACATCAACGGAAATCCATTTGGAGAAATTACTATAAACACTAATTTTGATTACTTGACTTTACCAATTTTAGTTCGTGCGACATTTGGTAAGAAGGTTCAGTTCTTTGTAAATGCTGGACCTTACTTTGGCTATTTAATCAAACAAACTTTTGTAAGTAAAGGCGACAATATTCCAACCACAACAAGTGACAATACATCGCTTGACAAACGGTTTGACACTGGTGTTTCAACAGGACTTGGACTTTCTGTTCCAATCAAAACAAAGTTTGCATTTTC